>PBSY01000013.1 GCA_002726915.1 Verrucomicrobiales bacterium
CTTGAGAAGCATCTCGACGAGGCTGTCCGAAGTCATTCCCTCCGAGCGAGCTGCGAAGTTCGGAATGATCCGATGCCTCAGCACGGGAAGAGACACCGCCTGAATGTCCTCGATTGCGACATGGCAGCGACCGCGGAGCGCCGCGCGCGCCTTGCCGGCCAGAATCAAGTTCAGCGAAGCCCGTGGTCCCGCACCCCAGGCCATAAACTTTTTCACGAACTCGGGAGCTTCTTCCTCGTCGGGTCGCGTTGCCCGGATCAGGGAGGCCGCATATTCGAAGATATGATCAGCCACCGGAATACGACGAACGAGGTGCTGGAACTCCATGATGGTTGCTCCGTCGAGCACTTCCTTGATTTCCGGTTTCTCGTCGCCGGTGACACTACGCATGATGTCAATTTCCTCGGAGCGATTCGGGTATTTCACGATCACATTGAAGAGAAAACGGTCAAGCTGTGCTTCGGGCAAGGGGTAGGTGCCTTCCTGCTCAATCGGGTTCTGCGTCGCCAACACGAAGAAAGGTTTGTCGAGTTTGTAGTCCACACCACCGGAGGATACTCGCTTCTCCTGCATTGCCTCAAGGAGGGCCGCCTGGGTCTTTGGTGGGGTCCGGTTAATCTCATCGGCAAGAAGAAGGTTGGTAAACACCGGACCCTCCATGAACTTGAATTGACGCGCGTGCGTTTCGGGATCTTCCTGAAGCAACTCGGTGCCGGTAATGTCGGAAGGCATGAGATCAGGAGTAAACTGAATCCGCTTAAAAGACAGTGACAGAGTCTTAGCAAGGGAGCTCACAAGAAGGGTCTTCGCCAAACCGGGAACCCCGACCAACAAGCAGTGACCCTCCGCGAAAATAGAGATCATCATCTCATCGATTACATCGTCCATTCCAACGATCGTCTTACGCAGTTCGGTGATGATCGCATCACGGGCTTCGCCGAGATTCTCTACGGCTTGAATATCGTCTATTTTGTCAGTCATGAACGTGAATCTGGAGCAGGTTACTTATCGCTCCTTACTGAGCCTTAGTTACCTTAAAATGCACAGAATTCTTTTCAAGTTTCCCAAATAAAATCAGTTGCTCACCTGCACCCTTTTAGGCACCTTTTCAGGATGTCTTTATCCCGCTTTTCGTCGATCACTGAACAGGTCACTGACCTTCTGCGTATGGGGATCCATAAAGGCCGCTGGCAACAAACTATGCCGGGTAGAAAACGCTTAGCCTTGGAGCTCCGAGTCAGCCATAAAACAATCGAACGCGCTCTCTGTAACCTTGAAATAGAGGGACTTATTTTAGGGCAAGGAAAAGGTCGCAAACGACTCATTGTGGAGGCCCCAAAAAACGAAGCCCGCCAAGGCCTTCGAATCGCCTTCCTAAAGGATAGCGCCCTTCCCTACGAGATTGGCGATATGAGCTATATCTTGGAGCTTCGCCATTTACTCGAGGAAGCTGGACATACAACCTTCTTTTCGGAAAAGTCGCTCAAGGAACTTGGCATGGATGTCGGACGCATCGCGGCTTTCGTAACCCATACCGAGGCCGATGCTTGGATTATAATTGCCGGTTCACACCCTGTATTAGAATGGTTTTCTAAATACTCGACCCCTTCATTTGCCCTATTTGGTCGACGAAAAGGAATCCCGATCGCCAGCGCTGGTCCAGACAAGCCACCAGTCTGCGTAACCGCTACGCGCCACCTAATAGCACTCGGCCATCAACGAATCACAATGATTGTGCAAAAGCAGCATCGCTCTCCGAAACCCGGAGGATCCGCCGAAGCATTCTTGAAAGAAATCAAAACCGCCGGCATCTCAAGCGGAACATTCAACCTTCCAGATTGGGAAGAAAGCAAAGAGGGATTTGTAGCACTGCTCGAATCGTTATTCGAGCATACCCCACCCACTGCAATCATTTTAGATGAGGCGTTTCAATTCCACGCTGCCGTCTATTTTTTAGCCACCCGAGGAATAAGAATCCCGAAGGACGTTTCGCTTGTTTGTATGGACTCGGCCCCAAGCTTTGCATGGTGCGAACCATCAGTGGCCCACATCCACTGGGACGCCCGCCCGGTCGTGAGACGCATCGTGCGCTGGACCGACAACGTAGCACGAGGAAAAGAAGATAAGAGACAAACCCTCACAAAGGCGAAGTTCATTGAGGGAGGAACGATAGGAAAAGCACCCCATGCTAATTCACTTTATAGCAAGAAGAAGGGGTGACCAAAACACCTCAGTCCATTAGAAGCACGTGGCAACCAAAGTCAGATTGATTTGAAATATTCTGAGCTATTCCAAGCAACCGTGCCATCACGCCAAAAGCAATTTTCTAGCAGNATAACTTTTTACGGTTTTATGGGTTGTCGTTCCTCCTAAATATCTCGATANTTGTNCAAATNCGCCCCAGAAATTGAACATCCTCTTTTCTCACGCTCCGCTGACCATGAACCANCCCCAGGNAATCAAAGCTTNAACTCATATAAATCAGGTCTGTGCCAAGAAGAATCATCCGATTTGGCCACTTAGAAAGGTGAACCTGAGAAAATCAATCTCTTGCGTGATCTTGTTGTGCCTGTGGATGTTTTCAAGCTCTATCGTGTTGGCAGAGAACCAGACAATAAAGGAGGCTCAACGGGAGTTTTTTGAAATGAAGATCCGCCCGGTCTTGGCCGAGCAATGTTACGACTGCCACAATTCAATCAGTAAAAAGAAGGGTGGTCTGGCCCTCGACTGGAGTCAGCCTTTAAAAGAAGGAGGGGATTCGGGGAAGGTCGTCATACCAGGAGATCCCAATGAAAGCCTATTGATCCAGTCCATCCGCCATCAGGCGGGGGTAGAGAGCATGCCCGAAAAAGCGCCCAAGTTGATCGATAGTGTCATCGCGGATTTTACAAAGTGGGTAAGAATGGGGGCTCCGGATCCACGCCATACTCAGCCCACGGCGAACAGTCTGAAAAAAGCGGTGCGCAGCTGGGACGATGTCCGGGACGACCGTAAAAAGTGGTGGTCGTTCCAGCCGATCAAAAACCCTGTATTACCGAAAGTGAACAACGCCGATTGGCGCCGCAATCCCATTGATAATTTCGTGTATGATCGTCTGAAACAGCAGGAACTAGCACCTGGCGACCTCGCCGATCCACTCACTTTGTTGCGCCGGGTATCCTTGGTATTAACGGGCTTACCCCCCTCCCCTGACGACGTGGCAACCTTTACCTCGAGCAAGGATCCAAAACGATATGAAAATTACGTCGACACATTGTTGGCCAGCAAAGCTTATGCGGAACGTTGGGCCCGGCACTGGATGGACTGGTACCGCTACAGCGAAAGTCATGGCAGTGAGGGCGATCCCCGTATCGCCTTTGCCCAGCAGTATCGTGATTACTTAATACGAGCCCTGGAACAGGATGTACCATACGACCAGTTGATGATCGAGCATCTGGCCGGCGATTTGTTGGCGAAGCCCCGAATCAATCAAGAAACTCAAATCAATGAGTCGGCTATGGGCCCCGCACATCTGCGTATGAATCCTTTTGGTTATGGGGTAGTGGACGCCTATCAGGAAATGGTAAATTTCACCGACAATCAGGTGGATGTGGTGAGCAAGGCCACCATGGCCCTCACGGTGTCATGTGCCCGTTGCCACGATCACAAATTTGACCCTATCAGTCAGAAAGACTACACCCGCTTTTATGGGGTGATGATTAGCAACCGCCCCGCCACCATTGTGGTGGACAGCCAGGAAAAACAACGACGCAATCAAGACGCAATCAAGCAACTGAAACCTCAAATCAAAAAAGCTTTTGCGACCTACTGGCTTTCTCAACTGGAATCACTTCAGGACAGGCTGGAAAAGGTGGAGGGCACAAAGAAACAGCACGACAGTGATGCCCTGACCCCATGGCTTCGGATCAGCGAGCAGGAGCCGCAAGAATTTAGGTCTTACTGGAAGGGGTTGCAGGAGCATGTCGAGAGGGTGAAGGAGCAGAACAGAAAAGTTAAAGAAGAAGCGGTTGCTTACTACGATTTAGGCGACCCCAAGGTGGTGGCCACCTTTTTCAAAACTGGTAATGGCTCACATCTCTCTCCACAACCTGCCGGCTCTTTTTCCTTGAGGGGGGAAGGTAAGAACGTGTTTCGAAATGTCTACCCTTCCGGAGTTTACAGCCATCTCATAAGCGACAAACATGCGGCGGTAATGGGCTCGCCCCGCATGACGGCGGCAGCCAACAACCTCTGGGTACGCGCCGCCGGAAATAAAGCCAATAGGCGTTATGCAGTCAGGCACTACCCATTTGGAGGCTTGCTGCACGACAATCATCGCCTCGATCAACCAGTTCCCGTGTGGCAGGGCTCACGAAAGATGGATATCTGGCAGGGTGAAAAAATCCATTATGAATTTCGCACCGCTCGCGACGTGATCAACCAAGAGGGGGACGAGCGTAGCTGGTGGGGGGTGAGCGAGATTCTGATGGGGCCCGAAGCTCCACAGAGTATGGGGACTCCTCTGAGTTTGTGGGTGGACATGCCCCCGGTTGACAAAGCTTCTTTGTTGAAAGGGTATCAAACAACCATCCAAAGTATCTTGAACAAATGGGTGGCGGGCACCGTCAGCGATGAGGAAGCGGAGTTTTTGGGGCAGTTGCTACAGAGTAACGTGCTGAACCATGATATCGAACAGTTACCCGAAAATCTAGTGGCACTAGTTGAGCAGTATCGCAGGCTCGAAAATGATATCCCCGTCCCCACTCGTGCCCCCGGAGTTTATGAGGCTGACCCAGTGGATGCCCCCTTTCTAAATCGTGGTGACCACCAAAGTGAGGGAGAGGCAATACCCCGGCAGTTTTTGGAAATCTTTGCGAACAAACCTTACAACAAAAACAGTGGGCGGCTGGAACTGGCACAGGATATTGTCGGTGACAACAATCCCCTGACACGGCGTGTGGTGGTCAACCGCATGTGGAATTATGTGTTTGGAGCTGGCCTGGTGACCACGACTGACAACTTCGGACGCATGGGGGGGCAGCCCTCCCACCCCGAACTGCTAGATTTTCTGGCCAATAATTTTAAGAAAAATGGTTGGTCTTTAAAGAAGAGCCTCAAGTTGATGGTGACCAGCCGCACTTTCAAATTGAGTAGTCAAAGCACTGCAGCCGCCAAAGCGGTTGATCCGGTCAACAAATACTTGTCTTTTTACACGCCACGTCGTCTCGATGCGGAGGCGATTTATGACAGTTTGTATTTCGTGGCGGGACAGAATAAGCGCGCGATTTACGATAGTGTGATCCGGAACCGCCTAAACCCCTTCCTGACTGCCTTCAACCGTCCAGTGCCAGTGACCACAGTAAGTCGGCGACCCAGCGACAACGTGCCGGCCCAGGCCTTGAGTATGATGAATGGCTTGGCGGAAGATTTGTCTGGCCATCTGTTGAACCGTGTAGACACGGAACGGGAAGTGGATGCTGTCTTGCGTGATTTGTTTGTGACGCTTTATGCCCGTGAGATCACGGAAAGCGAACAGACGCTTTGCGGGAAGTTTTTAGGTGACAACCCCGATACCGAAGACTGGCGTCGATTGATTACCAGCTTATTTAATTCAAAGGAACTTATCTATGTTTACTGATACTTATTACCGTCGACGTTTCATGCAGCTAGGCTTTGGCAGCCTCGGAGGGCTGGCCCTGAATCATTTAAATGCCGCGGAGGGCAAGCCCAGACATCATCAAGCGAAGGCACGCTCGGTGATTTTGTGTTATATGTCTGGGGGGGTGAGCCACGTGGACAGTTTTGACCCCAAGCCCCTGCTGAAAAAGCTGCATGGCAAAAATATGCCCGGGGAGATTCTACGCACCCAGTTTGATAACAACGGCAAGATCATGCAGTCGCCATGGGAATCAAAAAAATATGGCCAGTCGGGTTTGGAGATGACCAACCTCTTCCCACATATTGCAGGTTGCGCTGACGATATTGCTCTGGTGCGCGGCATGACGGCAAAGTTTTCGGAACATGCCCAGGGGAACTTTTACATGCATACAGGCTTCCCCTTCCTTGGCTCTCCGTCTGCGGGGGCTTGGGTGAATTACGGCCTGGGCAGTGTGAATCAAAATCTCCCCGGTTATGTAGTGCTGAATAACAAAACCGGTATTCCCCATGGGGGCAAATCGATTTTCGGCAGTGGTTTTTTACCTGCCACCACAGGAGCCTCGTTTTTTAATCTGGATCAGGATGAAGTGGTAAGTCGTGTGAAGCCTAGCCGACCTTTGAAAGAGCAGCGGGCCAGCCTGGAGTTTTTAGAGCAGCTAGATGGCGCCTTTGCCAAACGCTCGGCCGCCGAAGGGGAGGTTCAGTCGGCAATTAAAAATTATGAAACCGCCTTCCGCATGCAATCTGCAGTCCCTGAATTAATGAACCTCGATAAAGAGCCGGCCTATCTCAAGCGAGAATATGGCTTCGAGCACAAAGATCCGCTAGTGGCTGGTTATGGGCAGCAGTGCATGGTGGCCCGTCGCTTGGTGGAAAAGGGGGTACGCTTTGTCGAGTTGTCTTGCTCCAACTTCAAGGGAGACGGGCAACGGCCCAACCCCTGGGATCAGCATGGCAACCTACCCCATGGTCATCAGGAAATGGCCCGCCAAGTCGACCAGCCCATAGCGGCCCTCATCAACGATCTCAAACAGCGTGGCCTACTGGAGAGCACCTTGATTATTTTTACCGGCGAATTTGGTCGCACACCCTTTTCACAGGGTAACAATGGCCGCGATCATAATCCTTATGGTTTCAGTCTGTGGATGGCCGGAGGTGGAATCAAGGGGGGCAGCGTGCACGGAGCCACCGATGATCTAGGTTACCATGCCACTGAAGACAAAACCACAGTGTATGACCTGTGGGCCACGGTATTGCACCAACTTGGCATGGATCATGAAAAGCTGACCTACCGGTACGGGGGGCGCGACATGCGACTTACCGACGTGCATGGAAACGTGATGAGAAGCATCCTTCATTAAATCTCCATCGATTCATCTTCACCCCTCGTATCGAAGCGTGCATCTTAAAAAAAGAAAATCAAGGCCACCATCGCTTAACTCAGAGGGTAGAAATACGTAGGTGTTTCAGTAGGATCATCGTCCGAATCAAGGCCTTGAAACAAGAGTCTCAATTCTTCTGATTGATCCCGAGCGGCTGGAGGATTCAGGCGTGGAAATCACGCCTGCAAGAGTCAGGTAGAATTTACCCCCGTCTCCTATAAATCATACTGCGGAATCTTCATCCACTCGCCACCTTTAAGAGCCGACTGATGAGCAATAACGCCGGCCAAGGTCATGTTCAGGGCATCTCCGACATCGACGATGGGCTTCTTATCGAGCAGAATCGATTCGATAAAGTTATTCGTCAGTTGTCCGTGCGAACCACCATGACCGCCCCCACTCACGCCAGGAGGCAAAGACGGACGGCTTCCGTTGATCTGCTTATTGTGGGGCTTTTGTCCGTAAACCCGACCTTGCTCTCCGTGGGCGTTTTTCATGTCCCAACTCACCGCCATTCTGGACATCCCCCCTTCGCTAGTTTTGAACATGGCAACCTCGGAACCGAACGGATTCTTGTGCTGGTTATCGCCATCCTTGTAGACCGGATAAAGACTGTTCGTCCCTAAGCCGGACACCTCGGTCAGCCGCCCGCCCGTCACCGAAATATAATAAGCCGTCGCGTGCGTGGGATACCACATCGGCGGAACGGAACGGCGCCAGCCATACTCATCGATCTTGCCATTCTTCGGGTTGTAACTTCCGAGCACGCCGACACCATCGTGATAATACTCTCCTTCTGAATAAAGGATCTTTCCGAGCGCTCCGGCCTGATACTGCATCCGCTTTTCATAAAGCGCCGCATGGAAAGTCGAAGTTTCATTAAGCATATACTTCATGCCACTTTTCATGACGGCATTGAATAATCTCTCCGCCTCGTCTTCTGCCTCAAACCCAAAAACGGCCGGCACCGCGGAACAAGCGTGTTTCCCATGCTCCAAAGCCATAATGGCAAGACGTGCATGACTCGGCGCATCGGTCGCGATATAAACCGCTTCAATGCTCTTGTCCTTAATCATCTCTTCGCAGGACGGATAAGTCTTCTTCGCACCGACCGCTTTGGCCAAAGCGGCACAGCGACCGGGGTCGAGATCTGTCGCCGCCACCACTTCGACGTTCGGATGATTCTGGTAGAANAATGCCGCCCCAAATTTGCAGAGCCCATATCCNGCNATGCCGACACGGACCTTGCGNTCCGAAACCGGCTGCCAGCCTTTCGCGGCATTCGGGTCATTCTTGTTTTTCTCGAAGCCCGGAATAATTTTCCCCTTGGCATCCCTCGGGGTATCATCGGCCCCAGCCATCCCGGTCATCCCAAAAAGGGCTCCGGCGCTACCCATTCCATGCAGGAATCCCCGTCGGGATAAACCGGGCTGCTCATGATCTTGTTCCTCCTTATTCATAATTCTTGCTCGCTTGATTCGGTTTTCTCCACTTAGTAACTACTGCCCGTTGCGGTCAATTCTTCCTCAATCTTCTGCGGAGAAGTTCCGAGAGACACTAGCACGGAAGATTTGCAGAGGGAATTCTAGGAGAATTCAGCAGCTGATAAGCTCAGGCGAACGCATCACGTAGGATCTTGGCTGGATGCAAAGCGGTTCGATCAACACCATCGGTAATCTGGTGGCGGCAACTTGTTCCAGCGGCAGCGACAAGAATCGATTGATCGAGTTCCTTCAGATGAGGAAAAAGAACCAACGAGCCCACCTGCATTGAGACTTCATAATGCTCTTTCTCGTAACCGAAAGACCCAGCCATACCACAACACCCTGAAGGGATTTCGCTCACCGAATAATTCCCGGGCAATGAAAGCATTTGCAAGGTCGAGTCGATGGAAGCGAGCGCCTTCTGGTGGCAGTGGCCATGAACATGAATAGTGCGTGCCTCATCGGTAAAACACGCACTGTCGATCCGGCCCGCATCCGCCTCTCGGACAATGAACTCGTCGAGCAGCAGGCAATGAGACGCGAGTTCGCGGGCAGTTTCGCGCAAGGCGGGATCGACCAAGGCAGGGTATTCATCGCGGAAGCCGAGGAGCGCGGAGGGCTCGATGCCAATGAGCGGCTCTTCCTCTGAGACAATTGAGGATAGCCGTCGGACGTTCTCATTGGCGAAGACCTGGGCTCGCCGGACAAGGCCCTTGGAGAGCGAAGCTCGTCCGCTTTCAACGTGATCGGGCAAGTTGACCTCGTAGCCCAAAAGCTCTAGCAGCTCTACAGTTGCGATCCCAGCATCTAGGTCATTGTAATTAGTGAACTCGTCGCAGAAGAGGTGGACTCGCCCGAGACGCTTACCACGCGTGGGGACAGGTGGAGTGCGGCCGGCAAACCAACGGCGCAGCGTGATGCTGTTGAGTCTTGGAATGCTTCGCTCAGAGTGGAAGCCGATAAGTAGGTTGGCGATACGGCGCAGAATTGGAGTCTTAAAAAATGCGTTGTAGAGCCGAGGTGCAAACGAGGCGAGGCGGGCACTGTCGGCGAAGTGCGCGATTAGGCGCGAACGCAGCGGCACGCCATTCGCCTCATGATAGTGATGCTGGAACTCGGCCTTGAGTTTGGTCATATCCACGCTCGACGGACACTCCGACTTGCAGGCTTTACATGACAGACAAAGATCCATGACCTCCTTAATCTCCTCGCTATTGAAGGGGTGCTCGGCATCAGCCGGCTCAGTGAGAATTTGGCGCAGGATATTTGCGCGGGCACGGGTGGTGTGCTTTTCCTCACGAGTGGCCATGTAGCTCGGGCACATCGTGCCGCCGGCCTGCGGTCCTTTGCGGCAGTCGCCCGATCCGTTGCATTTCTCGGAAGCACGCAGCACACCCATGGTGTCGCTAAAATCAAAGACTGTTTCGTAATCCGGCGTCCCCTGCCCCGCGTTGTGACGCAGCGAGGTATCCATTGGCGGGGTATCCACGATCTTTCCCGGATTAAAGATATTTCCGGGATCGAAAAGCTCCTTCACATCGCGCATCAGCTGGTAACAATGGTCGCCTACCATCAGTGGGATGAACTCGCCGCGCAGCCGTCCGTCACCATGTTCTCCGCTCAGGGACCCTCGGTATTTTTTCACGAGATGTGCGATGTCGGTAGCGACATCACGAAACATTTTTTGTCCCTCCGGCGTCTTGAGATTAAAGAGTGGTCGGGTGTGGAGTTCACCTGAGCCCGCATGAGCATAGTAGACGCAGTCAATGCTGTATTTACTCGAGAGCAACTCGTCAAATTCGGCAATGTAGTTGGGAAGGTCTTTCACATCGACTGCCGTATCCTCAACATTTTCGCGAGGCTTCGTGTCACCAACAACATTGCTCATCAACCCCTGGCCCGCCTTGCGAAGTTCCCAGACTTTATGACCCTCTTCACCCCAGAGCACGGGATAGGAGTATCCCTGCCCGGCGTCCTGCCAACTAGCGACGAGTTCCCGCACTGCGGCCTCAGTTTCTTCCCGGCTGTCCCGGCGAATCTCAACGACGAGGATCGCGCCAGGATCACCCACCACAAAATCCCGGTTCCGTTGCTGAGAAAGGTTTGACTTGGTGCAATCGAGTATGTGTCGGTCAATGAGCTCACAAGCACTTGGCGCGTAAGGCAGAGCGAGCAGGTTGGCCTGCAGCGATTCGTTCACACTTTCAAAATGACCACAAACGAGGGCGGCATGTGATGGAGGGAGAGGTGAACACGCGAGTTCAATCTCGGTCGCAAAAAACAGGGTTCCTTCCGAACCAGCAATGAGCTTGCAAAGATTGAATGGTTTCTCGGATGCCGGATCAAAAACTTCGGCATCCATCAAAAGATCAAGGGCATAACCAGTGTTGCGACGGGGAATAGAGGCGAGGGGAAAATTTTCAGTAATTGCGCCCCGATTATCCGGATCACTTAGCATCACTCTTACTCCCTGGTAAATCTGCGTTTCCAGACATTCGGGCCCATCACATTTCGCCAAGAACTCCTGTTGGCTGAGCGCCTCAATCCTGACCTCGCTTCCATCACTCAGGAAGCCCTT
>PBSY01000014.1 GCA_002726915.1 Verrucomicrobiales bacterium
ACGGACCGTCAAATCACTGCCTCCCGGTGTCGAGTTCCAGATTCTTTTCTTCTCTGGACCCTCCTGGTTCGTTGGCGAATATGATAGAAAGAAGACCCATGCTGACTGGACCCGTCATGCCGGAGGCGGAAACTTCTGGGAGTTCATGGGTGGTGATCCTAAAAAATGGCCAAAGGTCAAATACCTCAAAGCCACGCCAAGTACCCTTCGCCGCGTCGCTGATATGATTCAGGAAACCCCCATGGTCGGAGGCACCGATTGGCGTGATCCACTCAAGATGGCGATGACGATGCAACCTGACGTGATCTACTTCATGACTGACGGAGCGGTCGGAAAGCATCCCGAGAAGAAGCCCGTGGTAGAAGACGTGCTCGACTTCAATCGCACTCAGAGTAAAGCAAAGATTAACTCTATCTGTTTCATGGTCCTGAAAGCTTATGAGAATTTGAAAGAATTGGCCGACAAGACTCGTGGAGAGTTCACCCTTGTCACCGAAAACGGCGAAATCCTGCGTGGTCGTGATGTGGAGAAACTGGCGAACAAATAGCCCGCTTTATCCACTCAACGCGTCGCGAACGCGATCCAAATTTTGCCTCTAAAACAGCGGTTTCCCGAACATTTTCGGAGAACGATGTCACTGTCACTATTCTTTAAATCGACGCCAACAATTCTCGACTCTCTGGGGGGACCTTCCTTCCGATATTTGAGTAGCTTTGCTGCAACCCCAGCTTTGTCCCTGTAAATTCTAGCCCACCGACTGAAACTACGAACACCCACGTCACCACCTAAAGAGTCGTAAAACCTGAAAGAAGCGGGCTACCGATTCGACTCCGTCGGCCGAAAGGTCAACACCACCCGGCAGCGATGATTGAATGGCTCATGCTCCAACCACGGCTCTTGGAAAAGATAATAGCCGCGCGCCTCGTGAAAGATAATCTGCTGGAGAATCGAACTCTCCAGATCTGGGAATTCAACATTGTCATCGACCCAGTCGAGTCGTTTTTCCACGCGCCGCTTTACCGAACAGAACCGATTGATGATTTGATCTTCAAGATTCTGGATTTGGGCCAGTGCTTCATTCTTAGGCATTAGTAATCTTACGCCTGCCATCCTGAATTGAAGCACTGAAAACAGGTTTTCAGTCTGAAACACCAAATCTCGGGCATACCCCCCCGATTGCCTCCCGCTAAAAAGTAGCACGGTATTGAAGTCGTTTTATAAACGCCTGCTTGAAACGCAGGCTTCATACTTTGAGGGTCACTGATGACTGTTGTTGCAACTGGTATTCTACTCTTAAACGGCGAGACAAATCGAATTCTGTCATTAACTTGACGCGGATATTTATGCTCTGGAAACCGCACATCATCCAACTGACCGAACAACCAGCAGCGCGCAGCAACAAAATTGACGCGCTGTTCTTCGCTCCGATCAGTGAAACCAGCCTCAACCGCTGGGAAGACGAGCGGGATTGTTCCCTCCCCTCAAAGATGCGTTCGTTCTTACTCCAGTCCAATGGACTGGAAGCTCAATGCGGTATGATCTGGCCTGTGCTTCCTCTTGAGCAATGGGAATACATCCGCGACGAATGCCGCTCACCTCACCCATGGCTCCGGTTTGGAGAAACCGGGAAATATCAATACCTGCTGCCCCTTGGCCACAGCCCTTCAATTTATCGCTGTGAACTCCACGGGTCAGATGAGGAATTCTTTGCGAGCAATTTTTGTCACTACTTGGAGAAAGTCTTTCGAAACGAGGCTTAGCAGCTTCGCCCCAGTTATGTTTGCCAACATGAGCAGCGAAATGGTCGTTAAGTTCGTTGAACTCTAGGACGCGCTTTAGCCTAAGCTGCAACCCGTTCAAGTCACTCAGGTCTCCTACTAGAACCGCTGATCTTTTTGAACAGCAGCCCTCTTTATACTTTTCAAAGGTCCGGCTCGTATCTCGCGAGCAGGCAAAATCCTTGAGCTCTATTGAATCAGCGGGTTCGACCGTCCGCAATGATCTGGTCGAGGCGAGCTTTCATCTCCGCTGCCTTTTGGGGATTCGCCTCAGCAAGGTTGTTCTTTTCGATCGGATCGTCGGCAAGGTTGAACAATTGAATCTTGGGAACTTCCGTGTTCTCAAGTAATTTCTCGACCACCACATTACGAGCCTTGCTCGCAGCGTGAAACTGAAGTTTCCAATCGCCTTGGCGGAATCCAAAATTACCGCGACTTCCATTATCCTGCTGAACCAACTCACCACGCCCTTTAGCCCCTATTTTCCCAAGGAGAGCATCCATCACATCGATACTATCCTTGGCTGAATCTGCTTCAAGGGGGGTATCCGTCAAACTCGCAAAACTCGAGTATAGATCGATCGTGCAAACCACCTCGTCAGAAACACCCGGCTCGATCGTTCCTTTCCAACGAGTGATAAACGGAGTGCGGGTTCCTCCTTCATAGACGCTGTATTTACCACCAGTAAAGCCTCCACCAGCTTTGTGATCTCCGAGTTTTTCAAGAGCATCGTCTGCGTAGCCGTCATCCATCACTGGTCCGTTATCCGAACAAAACAAGACAAGGGTGTTCTCAGCGAGACCAAGCTTATCGAGCCCCTTCATGATCTCACCAACGCACCAGTCCAATTGGACGATAACGTCGGCCCGATAACCCAGATCGGTTACACCTTGAAATCGCTCGTGCGGAATACGTGGCACGTGAAGATCGTGAGAAGCAAAGAAAAGAAAGAATGGCTCATCTTTATTCGCTTCCATAAACTCCAGCGACTGCTCAACCCACTTGTCCGCTAGATCCTCATCACGGAAACGGGCAGAATGCCCGCCGGTATAAAATCCTATTCGGCTTATACCGTTGTGAATCGTGGCATTATGTCCATGAGTCCAGTCCATCTTCAACGTCTCACGCTGATTAATGCCGGTAGGGTGCTCAGGGCTGGGGGCCTTCATTCCAACCCAAATAGGATCATCGGGATCAAGATTGAGGACGCGATGGTCCTTCACATAGACCTGTGGTACTCGATCATTGGTTGTGGGTAGCAGAAAGCAGGTATCAAATCCGATTTCCAACGGTCCGGGCATCAATTTTCCGTTCCAATCAGGTCCCCCTTCGCCGCCAAGGCCTAAATGCCATTTTCCTACAACCGCCGTACTGTAGCCCGCCGTCTTGAACATATCCCCGATACAGGTGATATCCTGATCAATCCGCAACGGCGAGCTAGGCGGAGCAATCCCGGTATTTTTTTCACGGAAGGCGTAAGTGCCGGTGAGGAAAGACCACCGTGTCGGTGTGCAGGTCGATGCTGAGCAATAGCCGCTTGTGAATCGGACCCCTTCCGCAGCGAGTTGGTCAATGTAGGGCGTTTTAAAACTCTCGGTGCCATAGCAAGAAAGGTCTCCATAGCCTAGGTCATCTGCCATGATAACGATGACGTTGGGTTTCTGTGGCTCTGCAAATGCGATACCGATGCCACTGATGACAGCTAGGGCGAGACAAAAAATATTTTTCATAACTGATACTGGTCCATGTTAGCGAGACCCCTCGAAGAATCCACTAATTCTTAATGCTAAACATCTCGACCAACTCACTCTCTGATATCCGCTAGCCCATTACGGGTATCAAAGGTCGAAAGTCGGCCCGACGAGTAGAGACAAAAATAAACGAGCTGAGCCCGAAATTCAGCCGAAGAGGCCGCAAACGGAAACAAGCACCGGTATAAAATTACGTCTCCTTTGCTGACAACCCCTCGGATGACAGTGAACTACAAACGAGGCTTTCCCGGATTCACCGGGGCATCCCAACCGGGTGCCCCCCAAAGGCGAAGCTTTCGCTTGAATACCTTACTTCCACAGGTGGCATAAAGGGTGTCCTCAAACAGGAAGATATTGGAGGGGTGACGCTCGCCGATCGGCGGAGGTATAATAAAATGAACCCGTCCGGGTTGATCGCAAATCTGGACTCCCAACGCTGACGCCACCAGTAACCACCCCTCTCGGCTCATGGCCATGCCATCGGCATGACTCCTTATATCGACTGACGCTGGCGGCAGGTGAAGGTGAAAGTAGGGCTGAACGTGTGTCAATCCACCACCTTCACGGCGCTGAGCCGACCAGATGTATCGGCCGGGGTAATCGGCGGAAAATACAAGTGACTGATCGGCACTGAGAATAACACCATTCGTGCCAGAATAGCTGCCTTCAGCCATACGAGGTGCTTCGTCCCGAGGCATCACCCAGACTGCTTTTTGGCCGGGAACAGTAAAGTAAACTGTCTCGTCATGAGCCACCACGACATCGTTGGGTCGCAACCCCTTCGCATGAACCGTCATTTCCTTGGTCTCAATGTCCCACGAAACCAAACCACCCGGAACTCTCTGACAGCCATAAAGAGTCTTCCCGTCTGGTGCAAAAGCAAGGCCGTTGGTATTGCCTGTATCCTCTAGAAACAAGGTTGCTTTACCATCTTTACCAACTCGCCAAATCTTGGCTCCTTCCAAATCAGTGAAGAATAATTCTCCATCCTGATTCACTGCAGGTCCTTCTGTGAAGAGATGGCCTTCGCTTACCAGTTCCCAGTCTTCCTCCTCAATAAGAAAGTCGCTTGCCTGGCTCTGGGGACGGTCAGGATCTGAATGATTGCGAATCTCCGGATCTGATACCCAGTCTTTCCAGAGCCATCGCATCACATCCGGAAAAATTGCATAACCATGTTTCCGATTGTGGCCGCCTTCTCCCCACTCGTAATTCACTTCGTAGCCAGCCCAATTCAACGCCGCCAACATATCCTGATTTGCCGCCCACCAGCTACCGCAATAAAGATCATTGTCGTTCGTGCCGCTCTGAAGGAAGACTCTGATGGGTTTGGGCTCTGTCTTGCGAATCAATACAGGAAACTCATTGCCGCCTCGAAGGCCAACATAGGTGCCAACTTGAGAGAAGACCCGCCGAAACTGATCGGGACGTTCCCACGCGAGAACAAACGCCGCAATACCTCCAGTGCTGGAACCGACGGAGCCTCGAAAATTTGGATCCTTGCTTATATTCAATCCATCGAGTGCCACCGGCATCAGCTCATCGAGCAGAAACGAGGCATATCGCCCATCGACGGCATCAAACTCAAAAGATCGATTAAATCTTGGTTGGGCATCTTCATGCGCAGCCGGCACCACCCCGGGATTCACGAACAGGGCGACTGTCACCGGCATATCACCAGAATGAATTAGATTGTCGAACATCGTCGGAACCACCTGCAAATAACGCATACCATCTTGAAACACGATTAATGCAGCAGGTTCATTTTCAGTGTATTGCGCCGGAACATAGACCCCATAATCGCGAGCCGTCCCCGGAAAGACTTCACTCTGATCAAAAACCCCTTTTATAACTTCACCTCGTGGGACCCCATCCTTTACCAACATGTCAGGATGAGTCGGATACTCTTCCTGAGCAAAAACGAGTGAATCTAATAGAATGAGGAAAGCAACAGTCCGAAACATATCGAATGATGGCAACGGTTAATGGCTGTTGCAAAGTTAGGGTGACGACGTCCGAGAAATCGGATACTGATTAGAGGGACATAATCACGGATAAAATCTGACCGAATTCTTTGTCAGACACGCCTTTAGGTGCTTCGACTGTCTTCGGGTCTATCCCAAAGACTTCTTTCATAAAGACAGAAGATACAAGACAGGCTCCGAGTGCCGAAGGATGCGATCCATCGGCCTTGTAGAGCTTTTTACCTAACCCCGGAAACTCTTCTCTTATCTTTTTCCACGCTTCGCCGACCGAAACCATCGGCGCTGAGTTTCGTCTCGCCGCCTTACTGTAGGCACCGATAAGCTTTGCCTGCATCGTCTCGTAGTCGGGATAGATGCCAGAATTACGTTTATCGCCGTCTCTTCTTCCCCAGGTTTGATAGAAAACCGGTTCAGCCCCAGTCGATCGAATGATTCCACAGAGCTCGCCGGCCGCTTCCTGAAACGAATCGCCAATCTGACCGGGCAACCCGGGCGTCTGACTTTGTTCCTGTAGAATGACAAGATCCCAGTTGCCTTCCTTGATTACCTTCATCGTTTTTTGGTTTTCGAGATGCCGGGTGAGAGTACAACCACCGGGAGTGATGAATTCAAAATAAATCTGATCAGCGCCAGCATCCTTAATCATCGAAAGGAAAGTCCCCCTAACCTGGCCAGTATAGCTGTTCCCCACGAAGAGAACTCGTGATATTTGGTCCTTAGCTTCAAGAGAAGCCGAAAGTAACAACGCAGTCAGAATATAGAGGATTTTTTGCATGGGTATTATTCTTACTCAGACTTTGCACGTTCTACTGAGGAAAATCCACCGTCGCCTCTCCTTTTTTGAAAGGGAGCGCTCTCAATCACACCGTAAATAATTTCTTTAAGTGTTCCGCCATTCGCTTCCACATCTGCGACAATTTTATCAATCGTCGGGGCATCGAAATACTCGACCCCCCGACCAGCGGCGTAAGTGAGCAACTTCTCCGAAAGAGCGCGATGGAAATCTGATTTTCGGTCTGTGGCCAAAATCTGGCTGAGTTCTTTAGCATTGGAAAACGATTCGCCCGTTATTAGTTTGCCTGATGCATCAATCGGCTGCCCTTTTTCTTCGTCCCTCCAGAGTCCAATTTGGTTGAAGTTCTCCAAGGCCAGACCAATTGGATCCATGCGAGCATGACAGGAGGCACACATTTTCTCCTCGGCGTGGAGTTCCAGTAGCTTTCTTAATGGCACGTTTTTTGGCAGCCCTCTTCCAGCATCTTCAAGCGCTGGAACATCAGGAACTGCCGGAGGTGCTGGTGTTGCTAGGAAGTTTTCCAGAACGAACAGACCGCGCTTCACCGGGGACGTCCTTGTCGGGTTGGAGGTCACAATCTGAAAAGTTGCCTGATTGAGTAACCCCCCTCGCTTGGAATCCTTCGGTAAGTCGACATATCGCATGCTAGACCCCCTGATGCCTTCCACGTCATACCAATTCGCTAGTTCCTCGTTGAGGAACGAGTAATTCGCGGTCAGAAGCTCTGTCGCTGGCCGTTCATGTTTGAGAACGTATTGAAAAAAGAGTTCACTCTCGTCTTTCATCGCCTGCCGCAGTCGCCCGCTGAATCTGCGCCGAACTCGTCTACTGCTCCCAGCTTCAAGCGCACTGCCTACGTCAACAAAGACAGTCTGAACATCCCGTGCCTGGAGCCATTGCCCAACAAAGTTTTTGAAAAAGCGCTGCGCTTTGATATCTGAAAGCATTCTATCCACCTGCGGCCTTAAGTTTTTCCGCAATTCCCCTTTCGCCGCGAGATCGAGAAGTTGCTCGTCAGGACATGAACTCCAAAGGAAATAGGACAGCCTAGAAGCGAGAGCAAACTCATCAATCGCGACAACCTTGGAAGGATTGTCCGGTTCCGTCTGGATCTCTGCCCGCATGAGGAATCTCGGACTTACCAAAATAGCGGTCATTGCCCGCTGGATCCCGGTCTCAAATCCATTATCTCGAAGCTCATCGGTCTCACGCGCAATCGCCACCAACCGTTCTATCGTTTCTTTATCAACCGGACGGCGAAAAGCCATCGTCGCGACCCGGCCCAAAATACTGCGCCGATAGAAATCCTTATTGCTTTTATCAGCTGAAGGTAACCCCGCAGGGAAGAGATGCCTTACATGCTTGGGATAGTCTTTCTGACTGCCGTCAAGAGGAACGACTTCGGTCACGACTTCACGAGCGGCCTCAAGATATTTCTCCATCAACAAGGGCGAAATGCTGAGCACATCCCCAATGGTATCGAATCCGTAGCCAGTATCGTCAGGAGGTAGTATATTTTTCACGTCCAAATTAATCCTGAAGATGTCTTTAACGGTGTAGCGATATTCTTCACGATTGAGTCGGCGGATTGTCACCCTTCCCGGATCCGGGTTGTCCCGATCAATCTTAAAAATCTTGCTTTCGATGAACGCGATAACCTCTGCGCGCTCTTCCTCCTTAAATGGCTTCTTATTCGCTGGCGGCATTAAGTTACTGCGAATATTTTTCCAGATCTCATACCAAACGTTGAAATCCTTAAGGTGCTCCTCGACCGAATCCCATTCGTCCATGGCAAAGGCGCCCTTCTCCATGCCATCACCGTGACAATCATAGCAAAGATCCATCAGGATTGGCTCGACTCTTTCAAAAGCTGCGGTATCGCTCCCAACCGCCGGAGCGGCAAGCAACAGCAGAGCGGTTAGGCTCAAAGCAGAATTTAGCATCATCATTGCTGTTTAACATTCACCGCCCAAGCGGCCATCACCACCGGCGCAACAACGTGTCACCCCTCACCTGAATCGGACCACTTATTTTAGAGGGCGCACGGAAACTGACTGCAAACGCCATCGCCCGTCATCTTCAACCCCATAGTGGGGGGCGCTGCTAAGCAACAATTTATCGCCTTTCTTCAGCACTCCAATATCACTTAGGACTCCGGACTGATCATTCATATCGATCGCCGCGTCGATGCAGTAGATCGCCAAAGGCGATTTGTCTCCCACTTGGTAAAATCCGCCGCATTGGCCATTCCCGGCAACGATGGCGACATTCTGAACCACGACATCTCGATCAAAGGAAAGTAATAGTGTCTCACCACCGTCGACCTGCTCGAATGCCCCGCTGGAAGCACCCATTCCAGTTCGATTAAAAGATGGCTTCCCGTCCGAAAATTCCACGGAAATAGCAACGTTTCCTCCCGACGCTGAAAGTTTCCCATCAGCAAACTCGTATTTCATTTCCGGCTTGAACTCAAAGACCTGCTCTCGCCCAACATCCAAGAGTGCCAGTCGATGCCCCCCGATATTTCGGTGGTCCATCGCCAGTTGGCTCATGTGTTTCACCAGCGACTCCACTTCAGGTTCGCTGACTCGATTATCTTCTTCCATTTGATCACTTGCCAAATCGTAAAGCTCGATGGGAACGGCCTTGCCCATACGCAACAAAGAAGCGTCAAAAAATAACTTCCACTGGCCTTCGATCCTTTCGCCGTTAAACGTCGGCGAGTCTAGTCTCAGTGCAGAAACCGCCGGATCGTCTTTTGCTTCCTTGTGATCATGGGCAAACATCGGCGGTCGCTCATGGAGCACCTCTCCCTGCCACGCCTTCAAGACACTGAAACTATCCTCCGCTCCCTTTTCACCGTTGGCAGGATCTGGCAGTTCATGTCCGATAATTTCTGAAAAAGTGGCATAAATATCCGTATGGCAAATGGGGGAGGCATTGGTTTCCCCGGGCGTCGACGCGTCACCGTCACCTACATTGCCGCCGGGCCACGATACAATGTAAGGCACGCGGTGTCCTCCCTCGTAGGTAGATCCTTTGTTACTGCGAAACGGACCCGATGCCTCCTGCGTGTTTTTCTCCGCACCGTTGTCGCTTGTAAAGATCACCAAAGTGGTTTCGACCAACTTTTTACCGGGATGACGAGGATCATCATTGGATTCCAGCCAATCGAGAAATCGGCCGAGGATCAGATCATTTTCGTAGATGTAATCGTGACGCAAATCCATCGGCTTTCCTGCCTTGGTTCGGGAAGTTCCGCGAGATGACTTTCCATCAATCGCTTCATCGGGCGTGTAGGGCCCGTGGTTTGAGGGAGACGGATAGTAGAGAAAGAACGGCTTACCTTCATTCTCCCCCCCAGCCAGATGAGATTCGAGATATTTGACAGATAGGTCGGAAAAGCGACTGCCAAGCTTGGCGTGAACATAGGCGTTTTCTCCGTCTCTCCGAAGAGCCTTTCCATCTCCAGTCGCTGCCACCGCGGCCCGATCATGGAGGTGTCCAGGACCGACGGTTTGCTGAGGGCCATTTTTCTTTTTGTTTCCGGCATCCGGACCGGAAGTTCCATGAGATCGGGACGTAAAACGGGCCATGTCAAAGCCATGATCGACCGGAGTGTCAGTCAGTGGCTGTGTGATATCTGCGTCTTCCCAAGCCGCCGCCGGTGAACCGTCGGAGCGAGTATACCGCAAACCCACATGCCACTTCCCGGTCATTGCCGTTGTGTAACCCTCTTCGCGAAACATAGTGGCAAGAGTCGGGCGGTCTTTCTCAATCATTGGATCCCCCTGGCTCCCAAACAACACCCAGTGCTTGAGACGGTTTCGCCATGGATAACGGCCTGTCAGTAGACCATAGCGAGTGGGCGAACAGCGCGACGATGGCGTATGGGCATCAGTGAAACGTACTCCAGTGCGGGCAAGTTTCTCCATGTTTGGAGTATCAACCTGAACTTCATCAGTATTCCCCGTGAAATCCTGAAAAGCACTGGTATCTCCCATTCCCATGTCATCAGCCATCATCAGGATGACGTTGGGCTTCTGAGCTTCAGTCGCGGGAAGGAGCGAGCCAAACGCGACAGTAAGCGAGAGAAAAATAGAGTATTTCATGACTAATAACGTGGCGTCAACGCTAGGGGTTTGTCGACGCTGATTCTTGGCGCATTCGGATAAATTTTGCATCCTTTCACCGCAGTTTTGCCTTTTTTCTATTCCACGTAGCCGGGAGGGCGCGACGTCAGGCTCATTTCTTCCTGGAACAGGACAGCCATGCCCCTCATGCGACGAAGCATTTCACGTCCTCGAACCGGCGTAGACTCCGAAGGGTCTTCTTTTAGATTATATACCGTGATACGTGGAGCTATCGTCATCTTGAAATCACCTGAACGAACTGCCGCAAAAGCTCCTTCGGCCCCATGGTAGAAAAACGTGTTGAGATACTCCTCACGATTGAAATACTCGGACCACTCAAGCCCCGGGTCCCAATGGCGCCGCAAGGGAACTTCGGCATTGAGAGAAAGCTTGTCGGAGGGTGATGGAATTCCTTTACATTCCCCCTTGAGCATGGGTAGGAGATCACGCCCATCGATGATGGGGTGTTCTTCGGCAATTTTAATTCCAGCGAGGCTGGCAAGAGTCGGATACCAGTCCATCGCATTGACTATTTCGTGGTTTTCTACACCACGAAGAATTCCAAGCCCCGGGCCCCAAACGATTCCAGGAACCCGAATGCCGCATTCCCACGTTGTCAGCTTAGTACCGATCAGATCCTGCCCCTTTGAACGACCGGGGCCACGACCATTATCAGAAGCATAGATCACCACGGTATTGTCAGCAATACCGTTGGCATCAAGGGTATCCATTAGGCGCCCTACGTGAAAGTCCATCTCGTGAATGGCGTCGCCATATTCCCCGAAATCCGAAGTGCCGCGAAACTCTTCGCTGACACCCAAAGGCACATGAAGCATGGTGTGTGGGAAGTACATAAAGAACGGTCCATCCTTATGGCGTTCGATATAGGCAATCGCCTCATCGGTGTAGCTACGAGTCAATTCTTCCGGAATCGCTTCATTCTTCACCACCTCACCGTTCCGCATCACGGGTACTTTTCCGTCTTCGAAGTAAACGATCTCAACAGGGTCCAGATTCGAATAGAGCCCATAATGATAATCAAAGCCCTGTGAGTGAGGCAAAAACTCTTCTTTATCGCCCAAGTGCCATTTGCCAATACAGGCCGTTTCGTAGCCATTCGCCTTGAACAATTCGCCAAGGGTAATTTCATCGGAGTGAATTCCCCGCTTGGAATCTGCTCGCTGAACCCAGGTCTCCATACCGACCCGCCGTGGGTAACTCCCAGTGAGGAGTCCGACCCGTGAAGGCGAACAGATGGGCGCCGCTGCGTAATAGTCAGTAAATCGAATTCCCTCCTCTGCGAGCGTATCGATGCGTGGCGTCTTAATTTCTTTCGCACCATAAGAGCCAAGGTCGTAGTAACCCTGATCATCGATCAAAATAATGATCACGTTGGGCTTCTTAGCCGCTTCGACAGTCGACAAAGTGCTGAAACCAGCGAGGAACAGAACCAACAGTATAGATCTCATACCTCTTTAAACTCCCAAGCCTACGGGAATTGCCCAGACATTTTTTTCTCAGCGCGCAAGATCTTCCTACCAAAAGAGACTGTCGGCAAACGCCGGCACGAAGTTGCCTAGAAGTGACACTCGCCTTTTATCGTCTGTTAGATCGCAACACCAACTAAGGGGCTAAAACGCAGCCCGGAGCCTCTCAAACGTCTAGTCAAAGATGGGGTAGAAGGTGTTAAAGGCTGCCTCACCGAACTCTGCTGGATCATTAAATCGTCGATTACGATTCAACCCATTGACTACCCGCATTTCGTCTTCAGACAGCTCAAAGTCATAGATCTCTATGTTCTCCTTCAGATGTCCGGCTGTTTGCGTTTTTGGGATTGCTACAGTGCCGCGCTGCACTGCCCATCGCAACGCAACTTGGCCGATTGTTCTATTATGGGCCTCGGCAATTCCCTTCATCAACTCATCGTCAAAAAGGGACTCATTTGCCTCGGCCATACTTAGAGGCACGTAAGAACTGGCACCAAAAGGGGAGAACGCAGTGACTTGGATATCATCTTCGCGGCAATAGCGAAGTAGCCGCTCCTGACTCAAATAAGGATGCATTTCGACCTGATTAACCGAGGGCTGGATTCTCGCGCGGGACCGAACGTCGCGCAGCATTGCTGTCCCAAGATTGCAGACACCAATTCGTTTGACCAGTCCAGCATCGACCAACTCTTCCATCGCACCATAGGTATCCGCATAGGGAATGTCGACGTGTTTCATGGCAGGCTTTTCAGCATCGGGGTCAAAAAGCCAACCTGGTGGATAACGCTCTTCGAAAGGCACATAGGCCAATGTCACCGGAAAGTGGATCAGGTAGAGATCGAGTTCGGCCACTCCAAGATCTGACAACGATTTTTCGCAAGCTGCACGCACATGTTGAGGGTGATGGTAGGTGTTCCACAGCTTGGATGTAATCCACAAATCATCTCGGCTGACCTGCCCACCGGAAAGAGCAGCGCTGAGGCCTTGCCCGACAGAAACCTCATTCCCGTAGTCGCAGGCGCAGTCAAAATGACGGTATCCCATCGCTACCGCGTCGGGAATCAAGGTGGGGAGCACCTCATCGGGAATTTTCCAGGTTCCAAGGCCAATAGAAGGAAAGGCACCTCCATCTCTACTGACAAAAGTTCTTTTAGAGTCATCCATATAGTCACGCTCATACAACGGGCCTTGCTCCAAATCAAGCAACACAACCGTCCTCTTTCCGCTTCTGAGAAAACTCATCATCAAATTACTACAACGATGAGTGATTGACGAACTCAGTGAGCTGCCGGTATTCTAGTAGCGCTTCACTTTTTTACCCTTCTATCATGAAATTACTGCTTTTGATTGCCCTGACTTCTTTGCTATCGGGCAGTTCCCTGCTCGCCAACACTCCGCCGGCTCTTTCCGCAACAATGGCCGCTCAAATTGCTCAAGACGACTTGAGCAGCCGCGGCCTCGAGGAGGAAATATATATTTGGCAGATGACCTATAAAAAAGACTCCCTCGTGAATGAAGAAGCTTACTGGGAAGTCCTCTGGAATAAGGCCTTCAAAGCCCAGACCAAAGGGCGCAAAGAATATGGTCTCCGCATTCGCATGACCGGGGACTACCGCCGAGCAGTAAAGTAAGGTCCAATCACTCTGGTCCATCTACGAGTAACTTCACAAAATACTGAAGGCAGGGATTCGATTGCCCTAAACGTAATCCGGCCCGACAATCCATCAATGGCCGCGGCCGTTTTTTGGGGGCGCTGGTTCGCATTGTGGTCCCAAAAAACCCATCACACAGTCGCCGGCAAGGCTCCAATCTGTCACCTCCACGCTCGGATCAATACCATCCTGACTAACTCTACTCGGCGTGGACAGGAGCTTCGCGAGCAATTCGGGCCTGGAAATCGCCGAGTCCTGTCCAGATCGTGGGACGATTCAGATCGACCTCGTGAACCACGACGGTGTCCCACTCCTGCGCGTGGCTAAGCCAATTGCCTTCCCGGTCCCACACGGCCGTCTTCATCCAGTTTGCCTCGTGATTCGTGTAGGTGGAGCTCACCAGGAAAATTCCGTTTTCAGCGCACCGCGCTGCGGCAAGGCGCGGATTTCCTCCCCAAATAGGAAGCGCGATTACTTCCGCACCTTTCATCGCGAGATTACGAGCAACCTCGGGAAAGAAAACGTCGTAGCAAACCATCATCCCCAGCATTCCAAAGCGGGTTTGGAAAACAGGATAGTCATTACCGGGAGCGATACCCTTCGCAATTTCCTCCCGTGGAAGAGTCACCTTTCGATATTTTCCGACAACCTCGCCCGAAGGTCCCATTAGAACAGCGACATTGTAGATAAGGGGTCCATCTCGTTCGAGAAGGCCTGCCACAAGATAGAGGTCATGCTTCTTGGCGATTTTGCCGAAGAATTCGGTTGATGGTCCGGGAATGGTTTCGGCCAGATCCACATAGTCTTTCCGCATTCCCCTACAGGTCAATAACTCGGGCAGGACGATTAAGTCTGCCCCTTCTGCTGCCGCAGCGTCAATCAGGGGGACTAGTAACTGGCGATTTCCATCGGGAGTCTTTTCCACACCAGACAGTTTAGTGTGTACTGCCGCCAATGTTACTTTGCGTTCCGTCGGCGCTACCGACTTAAGCAACGAAATATCTTTCCACTCAGCCATCCCTCCAGGAGCCCACCGCAAATGCAACTGAACGACCGCCGCCAAAGCGTTCTCCGGCACGAGGTAACGGTCGGATACCCTGATCCAATCATCCACTTCGAAGCCTTGGTCGCGCGGAAAGTCAGGACGAGCCTGATCAGTTTCGGAACCGAAATATTCGGGATTTACCTGATGTGGGCTCTCTACAGATTCACCATTTGGCCCTAACCATTCAATTCGAACGATGCAAGAACGTTTCGGATAGCCCACGTTTTCACAACGTCTGAGGGCAGAAAATTCAACCCACTCCCCCCCCGTCACAGGATACGATGATTCCCAGTATCCATTTAAACCTTCGAGTTCGGGGGAAAAGAGAAGAAGTTCACCTGAACGTCCCAACTCACCTTTAACACCGATCTCAGGTCGCGGTGATTTCAACTCCCATTGAGTAGGGTTGCGCTCATCAGCCAGAGCTCCCATAACGGATAGTGTCAGAAGGCCAAATAGAATCCTACCAATCGAAGCTAAAAATTGCATAACAAAAGTAGACTAGCGATGCTTCCAAGGTAAGGCGACCGCGTAATTCTGCATTCTTTCAACTGCTTAGCACGGTAACTCATACGAGACCCGATTTGGATAATTTTTTAATCAAGCTCTCGACTGCCACACAGCCCTGCGCGCTGCGAGTGAGGACAACAACTTTCACTATCCTGAATGATCACGAACTTTAGTCACAACTAACCGGAATTCATTACAGATTGACCCTCAAAGAAATGGTTCGTCTGCATTGAGTATGGGCATATAACTGAACCTCAGGGCAAGGGGTAGTGCCGTTCTCACCATATCACACAAAATCCTTCTTCAGCTCAGCTGCTGTATTCTACCGAAGGACAATTCTGGCCGGAGATGCGCGAGTTCTGATCAGAGCCAGTCTTAAGCCCGGATCCATTTCTTGAGCCTCTCGCTGTTGGAGAATCGTTTTCAGACTCGCTCGAACGCTTCAACTGCTCTCTCGAAGGCGTTGCAGGCTTAATTGCCCGATCTTCAATCACCTTCAAGAATCCAAATCGAGCACATTTCGCATCCAGCTGGCCATGCGCTCCAACCTTATACGATCCCCACCTCTCACCTCAGCCGTGGCCCAGCCACCGAATTGAATCCCGTTAAGGATATCTCTTACCTTTTGCCAATGCACTTCCCCGCCATTGGTCCCCACGACGCCCTCGCGCTTTGTCTTCGGATCCCCAAATTCTGGATGCCCGCGGTCCTTTATATCTAACTTGTAGATCCGTTGACCGAGGGCGCTGGCCCAGTCCTGAGCTGACTGCTCAGTCCAGGAAATAGTATTGCCAAGATCAAAGTAGGACTTCACCCAGTCCGACTCACAGGAATCAATAAACTCGGCCATTTGCTGACCAGTTTTGAGAAAGGTCGCACGGACATTCTCAACACAAAGATTGATTCCCAACTCTTCTGCCAACGGAACGGCTTTCACAATATGACCACGCCAGATATTAAAATTTTCCTCATAGGAAAGGCTAGAGTCTTCTCTCGCCCAAGTGAGAACAGAGTCACAACCAAATCGCTTTGCCATCTTAAGTGCAGGAACAATGACAGGATCACTTCCATTGATGATGCCGTGCACCGGAATTCCGGTCATCTCGACCGCGTCGACCACTTCGTCATGGTTTACCGCGGCATTGGTCTTCAGCTCAGTCCCCTCAAGTCCGACGTCACGTAGCAAATTGAACTTTTCTCTCACCGAAAGCTCTGGCTCGAAAATCATATCGTACTTCACCGCCAACTTGATGCGACCCACCAGTGGTCCAGCCGTCGCCATACCTGACAGGCACGCCATTGACCCCAGAACCGCAGAGCGGCGGGAAAAACTTTTCTCCTCCATCGCTTCATTTTGATAACTCATAACACTCAACCAAGCAAAACTGCTTACGTGTTCACGATATCCGCCCCATTGACCTTACCTTCCTATCTCCTGTTATACTCGCTGCATGAGCGTTCCCCCCATCCAGCGCCGAACCTTCGTCAAAAACTCGACTCTACTCGCAGCGGCTGCTTCAACTTTCCCGGCGGGAGTTCAGTCACAGAACGAGAATAGCGAAAAAGTTCGCGTCGCCTTGATCGGATGCGGTGGTCGTGGCACCGGGGCCGCGGCTCAGGCACTCGCCGCGGATGACAAAGCTGAAGTGCGGGCAATGGCTGACATCGACCAACGACAGATCGAGATTAGTCGCGAAACGCTCGAAAAAAACGTCTCGGATCCAAAACAGGTTAATGTCGACCCAGAGCGCCGGTTCATCGGACTCAACGCCTACCAACAGATCATGGCAATGGACGATATCGATGTCGTCATTCTCACAACTCCCCCCGGATTCCGACCATTTCATTTCGAAGCAGCGGTGAATGCAGGAAAACATGTCTTCATGGAAAAGCCAGTTGCCGTCGATGCCGCCGGCGCTCGGAAAGTCCTCGAAGCCGCGAAGGCAGCCAAAGCCAAAAACCTCAAAGTTGGTGTAGGGTTTAATCGCCGTCACAGCCCCCTCCATCGTGAAGTGATCGACAAGTTGCACGATGGTATTATCGGAGAGCTTCCACTCATCCAAATTTTCAATTGCCGCTCTGACGTTAACAAACGCCGAGAACGCCAGCCGGGCGAATCAGAACTCGAATTTCAGGTTCGTAATTGGTACTATTTTACTTGGCTTAGCGGGGACTTCATGGTCGAGCAGAGCGTTCACGAATTCGACGTGGTGCGCTGGATCAAGCACGATCAATTTCCAGTCAGTTGCCAGGGCCAAGGGGGGCGCCTCGTAAGAACAGGACCGACCAACGGACAGATCTACGATCACTTCAGCGTCGACTACCAATTTGCTGACGGGTCGCTTGTGACCACCCAACACCGCCACATTCCCAAATGCTGGAATTGGTTCGGCGAGAAAATTGTAGGCACCGCGGGAACTGCTGAACTGTCTTTCAAAGCCAACGGAGCCATCCACCCGTCTCAGGGTTCAGCGACCCGCTATAAGGAAACCGGCAACTCCTACCAACTCGAGCACGATGCCCTTTTCTCAGCCATCCGCAACGGAACCGAGTTTAACGAAGGAGATCGAGGCGCTTATTCCACCCTCTTTTCCATCATGGGCCGCATGGCTGCCTATACCGGACAGGAAATTAAGTGGGAGGATGCTCTCAACTCTGAAGAAACACTCGCATTCAATCCCTCCAACTGGGACGAAGATCCCCCACTTTTTCCTGACGAGAATCTTGAATACGCATCGTTCCAACCGGGAATGACCTCATTTTAAATTCAGCCTAACGAGCGAGATTCGGCCTACCTCGTTCAACCAACTTTTTAGGCAGTTCCTTTATCACTGGCAACTTGCCTCGCAACATCAGTCGCCCTGTCCCTATGACCCGCAAGTAGTGATCCGGGTCCTTGCTTTCGTAGGTGAGAAACTTCACCCCTTCGCCAACCGGCACATCATTTGTGCATTTGAAGATCGCAGTTCCTTCATCGACTTCATCAAACATCGCGACGTAGATCATTCGGGCGCCAGCCTCTTTCGCCGCTACTATTTGCGACCAAAGAAACTGCCCACCTTCGCGCGGAATCGCATTGAGCTCATCGCCGTGCAGGTTAAACCAGCTGAATCCGGGAAACACGACAGGTAGGTAGTCGACACCGTTCTCCCGGCACCACTTCATATCAGGGACGAGACACTTATCCTTGTGGTTGGCCACACTTTTCTCATCGCGGTAGCGACCAATCGTCCAGGGACTCACCACGTCGGCCAACTTGATTATGTCGTGCAGTTTCTCATCCGTGACTGAGTCGCGATCAAGAGAACGCCACCCAGTCGGAACACCAAGCATCACAGCGCAACCCTCTTTTTTAAGCTTTTCTACCAATTGAAGACACTCTTCGATCGTGTAGTCACGTGGCTTGTAATCATCAAAGCCAACTCCCCAAATCGAAACGAGAGGTTTCCCTTTGTGCTTCAAATAGGCTGGGTCACCGGTAATATCCATTTTTTTACGAAGCTCCTGCCAGTCTTGCCAGACCCACTCACTTCCTCCAGCTGGAATACCACTCAAGTCATACATCACCGCATACGCACGACCGTTTCGATTAGCCGCTTCTCTCACATGTGACAGCACGAGGTCTTTGTGAGACTTCGAATCTACTCGTTTCAACCCGTTGGCGAATCGCTGGATAAAAGCGCCGTCCAATCCATACTCTCGCATCCACTGGAAGTGCTTCATCACCGTTGCTTTATCGATGCTACTGAACACAGCCGCCGGCGAACCATCCGCCAGTTTAAAACCCGTCTCATAGCGAACTGATGATGGGTATTCCGTCATGTCTGGCCAGAGATCGACCGTGACATTACCGGGTCCAAACGGCTGATGGCGATTCTTAGCCCAATGCCCCCAGCCACGACCGAGGCTATCACCCTTAGTCGAAAACCAACCCTGATAACCTACCATGACTTTACCATCGAGGGTCTTACAGTTCACGCCCTTGTTGGATGGCCCACGGTATGGGGCAAGGACTTCTGGCTCCTCGCTAAAGAGGGGCAGACAGGCAAATAGTAGAAATATCTGAATCCTAAACCCCATTTCTTATGAGTCTGACCTGTTTTTCAAAGCGCGTCCACCAGCTATTCAGTGCCAAACTCAGCGCAAGCGCGTCGAACCCAAGCAATTCGCGGCGAACTGTGGAAAAATCGGTGAATCCAGGCATGAGGACTGCCGGGAACAGAATCGGGAGTTCTCTTCCCAGCACTTAGCGAAGTACTGAAATCAACGCTTTAGCGACGCTTCTTCCTCCTTCTCAGCCAGGGCAACTCTGAACTCTTCAAGGCGTGCTTCAAACTCGGGGTGATTCGCCAGATTTCTTTTTTCGTGGGGATCATTGGTCAGGTTGTAGAGTTCTTCCCCATCCTGCCATTTTCCGTAACGCCAACGCTGGTTGCGGATAGAATAACCGAGGTTCTGGCTTTTGGAGACAACGCTGTATGCGAACTTCTTGCGACCCGGGCGCTCCGGACGTGGGAGCAACGGTTGGAGTGACATTCCCTGGAGATGCTCCGGAGGAGTCAGCCCAGTGAGTTCGACCAAAGTGGGATAGATGTCGATTAACTCGACCATGGCGTCAGAGCGAGTGCCTCCAGTGGTCAATCCTGGCGCATGAATGATGAACGGGACTTTGGCTCCGATATCGAAGAGAGTTACTTTGCCCCAGACGAAGTGATCGCCCAAGTGGTAACCGTGGTCTGAGGTAAAGATCACCACAGTATCGTCCCAGTGACCGCTCTCCTTTAGCGCATCCAAGACAATTTTTACCTGAGCATCAATAAACGAAACGCAAGCATGATAAGCCTGCATGTATTCGCGGCGGAGTTGATCATTCTCCTTGCTGAACTCAAATCCGAACGCCTCATATCGCCTTGAAATCGCAGATTTGGGCAAATTATCCCAAAGGTTCGGCTTATCAGCTTCGTAGGTGATTTGGTCAATCGGATAGAGATCGAACCACTTATCTGGAGCAAGGAACGGCACGTGAGGCTTCTGGATCCCACAGGCAATAAAGAAGGGCTTATCGCCATTCGATTTCTCCCTGAGCCAATTCGCGACCTGGCGAGCATTCTTGCCGTCCTTATGTTGTTCGTCGGTCAGGCCACTGCGCCCGTAGCCAGGGGGCGTCTGAGCATCGAGCTTGCTCTTGGCCGATTTCTCAATCGGCTTCCAGAGTTTCTTGTTTTTTGGGTTATCAACCGATCCGTGTTCCGCCTCAAATTTTCTACGGGCTTCAGTTACTACCGGAAGTTCATCATTCTCAAATCGAACAAACTCGTCCCAGGCCACATCGCCATGCTCATGACGCGGCGAGTGAAAAACCTTTCCGACTGAAGCGGTCCAGAATCCGTTCTCTTTAAAGAATTGTGGCATCGATACGGTACCCGGTCGCGTCTCGCGAATGTCAGCGGTATTGTCGAGCACTCCGCTCGACTGAGGATAGAGCCCATTCATAAAAGAAGCTCGTGATGGACCGCATACCGGATACTGGCAGAATGCTCGATTGAAGGTCATGGCCTCGGAAGAAAGCTCAGCAAGACCGGGAGTCATGATATGGTCATAACCCGAAGGAGACACGTGGGTATTCAAGTCATCACAGACGATAAAGAGAACATTCTTCGCCTCACTCCTTCTGCCGCCTTTCGGCGGAGGCGCGGCTGCTCCCCTATCACTTTTTACGATCGTTTCCGAGCCTGCTGATTCGTCTGCCTTTGAAGACTTGTCCCTCTTCTTTTTTGATTCGGCTTCAGCGCCCGCGGACCAGCGTTTCGGCGCTCCGTTAAGCGGTTCCGCCATCTCATCAAGCCAGGCGTCGTATTTCTTCGTCAGGCTTTTAACCATCTCGGGATGCTCTGCCTTTAAGTTATTGGTCTCACCGATATCAGATTCCAGATCAAACAACTCGATCTGATCCTTCATTGTGACGAGCTTCCACTTCCCGGAACGAATCGCCCACTGCGCTCTTTGCCCTGCGGAACTCCAGAACAAATTATCATGCAATTTGTCAGTCCTACCCATGAGCGCAGGTATCATATCGACACCATCAAGAGGCTTCTCAGTCGGAAGTTGCTGACCGGTCGCTGAGAGAATCGTCGGCAAGATGTCATTTGACCATAACGGCACATCACATGTCGTCCCACCTTTCAATTGCCTCGGCCACGAGACAATGAATGGAACACGAATACCGCCTTCATAGTCCTGCTGTTTAAACCCGCGCAAAGGGTCGTTGTTCGCGTTCATAGCACCTGCTCCACCATTGTCAGAGAGATAAAACAACAGCGTGTTGTCGAAGAGTTTCTCTTCTTTCAACTTCCCGACAATCTCCCCAACGCCGTTGTCGAGATGCCTCAGCATCGCCATGAGCGTGTTGCGCAGCGGATCATCTGTCAGCGGCTTGATATCCTCCTCCGGTGCTTCCGCCGGTGAGTGTACCGCATTGTAAGCGACGTAGAGAAAGAATGGCTCCTCTTTACGGCGATCGATGAAGTCGACAGCTTCCTCAGTGATGCGAGTCGTCAGATAACCTTCCTCATCGATCACTGGTTCTAGCCCTTTGAAAATGGGATGACCTGGATCGGAATGATCAAAGTAGGGATGTGCCCCCCGGCCCATGAATCCATAGAACTCATCAAAACCACGATTCATCGGGTGACGGGACATATCTAAGCCAAGGTGCCATTTACCATAGGCTCCGGACACATAACCCGCCTCGCCCATAAATATGGGAATCCACTTCTCATCGAGCGGCATACCGCTGCCCCCTTCACCCGCTGTGTAGATACCAAAGCGCTGCTGATAGCGCCCTGTCATCAAGCCGGCCCGTGTTGGCGAACAAACATGCCCACTCGCATAGCCACTTGTGCAAATCACGCTTTCTGCCGCAAGGGCATCAATATGTGGCGTGCTCACCTCTGGAGGGGAATGGGGATTATAACTCACATCAGCGTATCCTTGGTCATCTGAGACGATCACGACAATGTTGGGACGATCGGCAGCTCCAAGCGTCAGGGACACAAGAAGAGTGGAAAAGGAGATAAGGGTCTTCATGAGTTGATCAATTTTTCAAACTATTCTAGTGGCGCCAAAGTCTGGTTTACTGATGAGTAGCGAAAACCCTGTAAATCGTTAACAAGAAATCGACTCGCGAACGCGCCTATGCTCTTTCAGCCGAATATCTCGCTAGGCACGCGGACCGGCCGAAGCGTTTTTTTATCGAGGCAAGCATGCACCGTGTATCCCGACGCGAGAAGCTCCTCCCCACGCCAGACTTCAGCGTGGCATTTGATCCTCGCTTTTCCGACAATTTCGCCCCAACCCACGATTTTTAAAATATCATCGTACTTTGCTGGAAGCCGATATTCACAATGAGCTTCCAAAACGGGAAGAATCACCCCTCTTTCTTCCAATTCGACATAGGGGATGCCAAGATCCCTAAGAATCTCGTTCCGGCTGCGTTCAAAGTAGACCAAGAAATTGGCGTAGTAGACGAACCCCATTTGGTCCGTATCCGCATAGGGCACGCGATATTGGAGTGAAGCTTTGGGAGTGACCTCTGGCATACTCGAAGGTCGCGAGGCCAGCGTCTCAACGCAAGTCCTCACTGCTTATTTTCCTTCGCCTTCGGCTCAACGGCGTATTGCTCCATCTCGTAGCTATCGAGAATAACCTGCAACTTGGCTCGGTATTTTTCGCTCTCCTTCTTCTTTTCGCCGTAGCGTTCTTCGTTCGAGGTCACGGGGATGTAATAGAGCTCTCCGGAATCGTGCAGTCGCCATTTGTCAGTACGAACAAAGCAGTCTTCCCTGTAGCAGACGAAAATGTGATCGCGATCCTCACCGTCTTCACCGGTAAAGTAGTGGCTCAAATTAAGGCCGTTCACCTTCTCTTCGGTTTTGATCCCGGAAAGGGCGTTGAAGGTCGGTACTAGATCGACCAGAGAAATGAATTGCTCGCTGACATACCCATCTTTCGCTGCAGCGGGCCACTTAGCGATAAAGGGCACCCGCGCGCCGGCCTCGGTCATACTGCCCTTGCCACCAGGGATGACAAGATCACCGATTCTTGACCCTTTGATGTTTCTATCCGTGCCGTTGTCGGCCGTAAAAATCACGAGGGTTTTATCCGCAATCTCAAGCTCCTCCAGCAAAGCATTGATATTCCCGACAATTTCGTCGGCGTAGGTGATCATCTTGGCAAAAGGTTGCTGTTTTTTCAGCTCAAGGTCTGGATTCTGTTTAGAGTCCAAAGCTCGGGCCGGCGGATCAACAAAAGGACTGTGTGTCAGGGCCATTGGGAAGTAGATAAAGAACGGCTTATTCTTCTTCTCCTGGATAAAGTTCATTAGGAAACTTGAATAGCGATCCGGACCATAGACCTCCTCATCCCCGTCAACGGACTTGCCATTCTCCCAGATGCCCGGCTTCCAGTAGCGCTGGGTCTTAGTTCCTTCGAAAACCCATTTCCACAGGCTATACTGGTCAAAACCCATCTCTACGGGATGATCCGGGTAGACATCGAACTGGCCGAGCTGCCACTTGCCGGCAATAGCCGTGGCATAACCTGCGTCGCGCAGGTAGTGCCCGAAGGTTTTGACCTGAGGAGACATGCGAACCTCCGGCGCCTTCCCGATCAATCCTCGATGCCCAGTCACCTGCGGATAAAGGCCGCTCATGATCATAGCCCGCGTCGGCGTGCAGAGTGGCGTTGCGTAAGCATTATTAAATCGAATCCCCGAGGCCGCCATGGCGTCGAGATTCGGAGTCAGGTAGGACGTGCTGCCGTAACAGCCCACAGACTCAGCCCCTAGATCATCTGCCATGATGAGAATGATATTGGGAGGGGAAACTTCTTTAGCCACGACAGAAATCTCGAGCACCAAAAAAGCCGGAATTATAATTGAGAACAGAACCTTCATTTTTAGGGGGGTGATCAAACGATAAAGATAAAAATTACTTATTATTATTTTTCGCCGGCTTGGGCGCCGGCTTCATCCAGCGAAAGGTCTCCCCATCAAAAAGTAGGTCTCGTTTCGCGTTCAGTTTCGTGCCGGGGTTAGCAAATTCAGTGGGCGCAAGCAGATCCATTTCCTGCATTTTGCCAGCCATCTCTGGGGAGGAAGAAAGGTTTTCCCACTCATTGGGGTCGTTTTTCAGATCGTAGAGTTCTTCACCGTCTTTGCCGTAGCGGATGTAGCGCCATTCACGATTGATGATGGCAAACTCGCCTGGATTCATGTGAGGAAGAAAGATGTTTCGATCTTCTGCCAAATCCGGATCTGCCAACGTCGCCGCGATGGAAGTTCCCTCGAGCGCTTGGAATGGCTCCGGCAGATCACACATCTCAACAAAGGTGGGATACATATCAATCAGGCTGACCGTCACATCCGTCTTCTTGCCCTTAGCAACTCCGGGCCCAGCCCATATAAACGGAACATTAGAGGTACGCTCCCAGAGGGTATGCTTACCCCAGTCCCCCTTTTCGCCGTGGTGGTAACCGTGATCACTCCACAGAACCACGATCGTGTTGTCCGCATAAGGGCTCGCTTCGAGAGCATCCAGCACACGGCCCATCATCGCGTCAGCGTAGCTGATGCAGGCTAGGTAGCCTAGAATCGCTTCTTCGACCGCACCGAGGGATTCGAGGCGCTGGTGAATACGAGAGCGGTTCGTTTTTATTTTCTTAATCTTTTCCGGCAGATCATCGAGGTCATCGACCTTATAGGGTGGCGCCTCGATTTCCTCGATATTGTAGAGATCAAAATACTTCTGAGGGCAGTAGTTGGGAAAATGAGGGGCATAAATGCCACATGCAAGAAAGAACGGTTTTTCGTGAATCTTCTGGAGTTGTTCCACGGCCCAGTTGATGCGTTGGGTGTCAGCCATCCTCTCTTCTTTCTCGTCAGGAATCGCTCCCCATTCGAGAAACAGCCCTCCGGTCACCTCCTCATCACGATTGTAGACACTGGCCGGGAACGGATCTGGAAAAGGTGTCTCCTCGCTCCAACTGTTGAGTGGCCAACCGGTCTCCTTTTGAACCTGGTTTCTCAGGAAAAACTCAGTCCAGCCACGCACGTCAATAGCCCCCGCTGGATGGTGAAACAGCTTTCCGGCGCCGTAGGTGTTGTATCCCGCTCGCGCAAAGCTCGACTGTAACGGGACAATGTGAGGATGGTCCACAAAGTAAGTTGCTGTGGTGTAGCATCCGGTTGTCGAGGCGAACTGACCCGAAAAAATCGCCGCTCGGGAAGGAGCGCAAAAAACACCCGCGGTGTGTGCATTACTAAAATTCAAACCACGCGCTGCCAATCGGTCGATATTGGGTGTTATTGCACGGGGCGTCGTCTCAAGACAGCCCAGCCAGTCATTCATATCGTCGACCGCAAGAAACAATACATTAGGCCTATCCGCCGCCACGGATATCGCAGTCAATGCCGTTAGCAGACTCAATAAAGATCGGAATATCATGGGGTAAATTCTCGAAACGGGCAGTTTTCAAAGAGCGGCAATGCCTAAGACATATTCCTCTTGAGAAGTAGCGCTATTTTCGGGTTTTGTGTGAAAATGTTTTTTATGGACAGTCGCGAAGACTTTAACTCATTAACTAGCCATCTATTGGCAATTAATTAACATCAAACCATACCAAAACCGAAGAAACTATGACAGATCAAGAGAGCCACTCTTCCGGAACGGAATCGCGTCCGGCAAAGTCTTGGACCTCTCCGTAAAAATTTCTCAACATCATGTTATACCAAAGCTCTGCCATGAAATCATCCACACTTCCACACGCTGCCACTCTTATTGCCATATTTTGTTTGACTACAATTATCTTTGCTGACGACTGGCCTCAGTGGCGCGGAAAGGAGCGCAATGGCATATCGCAAGAGACGGGGCTACTCCAGTCATGGCCCGAAGGCGGCCCAAATCTCGCCTGGGAAACCCACGGTCTGGGGGCTGGCTACTCGAGTGTCTCCATTTCAGACGGCAAGATCTTTACTCTGGGTGATCTTGAAGACGGCAGCTACGCCATTGCTTTGAATGAGGCTGATGGTAGCACCGCGTGGAGAACACGAATAGGCGAAGCTGGCGGTCATCAGAAATACCCAGGCACCCGAAGCACGCCAACGGTAGCTGGAGGTGAGGTATTCGTGCTTAATCAACACTCCGATCTCGCCTGCCTCGACGCCTCCACTGGAAAGCCCAAATGGAAGGTGAACCTAACCAACGATTTTGGCGGTAAGATGATGTCAGGTTGGAAATACAGCGAGTCTCCGCTCGTCGATGGCGATCAGGTGGTAGTCACACCGGGAGGCGATGAGGGTACTGTAATGGCAATCGATCGTAAGACTGGTAAGAAGCGATGGCAGACCAGCGACTGGACCGATACCGCTGGCTATTCTTCCGTGGTCACTGCGGCCATCCACGAAGTGCGCCAGTACATCCAGCTCACTGGAAAGAGTCTTGCTGGACTTGACCCGGAGACCGGCAACATCCTCTGGAGAGCCAATCGCCCCGGTAAAACGGCAGTTATCACCACACCGGTAATCGATGGCGACATGATTTTTGTCACTTCCTCCTACGGAATCGGCTGTAATGGATTTAAAGTTAGTAAGAGTGGAAACAACTGGTCTGCGGAAGAAATCTATGCCAGCAAAGAAATTTCAAATCATCATGGCGGAGTGATCCTACTCGATGGGCACGTCTTCGGCGGTAGCGGATCGACCTTTCGCTGCGTAGATATCCGGACCGGTGAACCTAGGTTCACCGAGCGCAGCGCTGGCAAAGGTGCCACACTTTACGCCGACGGCCGCTTCTACCTTCGTTCTGAGCACGGTCCTGTTGCCCTAATTAATGCGTCGCCGGACGGCTATGAAGAGGTGAGCCGCTTCGATCAACCCTATCGCAGTGATCATAAGGCTTGGCCGCACCCGGTCGTCGCAAACGGTAAACTCTATTTGCGGGACCAAGACTTGCTGCTTTGCTACGATGTGAGTGTCAGGTGAAAGACCGATTTTAGCTAGCGTAGAGAATAAGCATACTGAAGATGCCGCATCGTTAACGAAATATAATCACCGATTCTCTTTTCATCTCCACCCTTGACTAACGGTTTTCAAAATTACGACGTTATTTATCAGCGGATTTTTTCAATATGTCAGAAGTCATAATCTACCACTACCCCCACTGAGGCTCTTCCGTAAATGCCTTGGCGGTCGCTGAGGAACTGGGAGTAAAATATAATGTCGTCCTCTATATCAAGGAACCGCCCGGGCGAAAAGAACTCGAGACGATTATTGAAGGACTTGAAGATCCCGTAGAGGACTTGGTTCGCAAGGACTCCAAGTTCAATAAGCTGCAGCTTAACCCCGACGACTTTGTCGCCAATCCGGAGGCCGTCATCGAGATTCTGATCAAGCATAAGCAACTGCTGCAACGCCCCGTTCTGTTGAAAGGTAAAAAATCCATCATCGGCAGGCCGAAGGCACGAATCTACGATTTTCTATCGTAGCCCTGCCACGCATTGCTTTTGGTGTATTGCGCATTGCTACAAGCCGGAGGTTGAATCAGGATGGGGCGATGCGATTCATTCCGTTTGTTCTCACGTCCACTTTGTCTCTCGGTATTCTCGTCGGTATTCTTGCAGCACAGGACAAACCAAGGCCAGACCGTGGCAGGGGTATCGCTGCTCAACCCAACGCCCTCGTTCCCCGCTCGGAGATCGAGAAACTCACCGGTAACTATGAGCAAACCGAACTGGGTCGGGATGTACATATTCTCTGGCTGAGTGGCCCCGAAGATCACAGAGGAGGCGAGCACGATTACATTCGCATTCAGGAAGTTTTCACTCCGCTGCTCGACGCCGTCTCTCGCGTCACGGTCGAGGAAGCCTACAGTTTCCCGACGCAGGAACAATTCGATCGCGCCGACCTGCTGATCAAGTATCTCCACCTCCCTGATCTGACCGACAAGCAGTTCGCGATGTATCAGGCGTTCGTCGATAGCGGCGGAGCCGTGTTCTCAATTCACGAATCGTGTATCATGCGCCCAGTTGACCGTGCAGAAAAACTGGCGGGCTGCATCGGCTGTTCCTGGGCCGGCAACGATAGCTCGCAGTGGAGCAAGTTCACCCATGACAAGCCACTCTTTTTAAAGACCGAACATCCCGCATTCTCTGGTCTCCCCCGCTCCATGCAATTCAATGACGAGTCGTACTGGAACCTTCTTGGGCGTGAAAATGTGGAAGACATTGCGGTTGTTGCACCGGAAACCAACGGAGCATCTTTTGACGAAATCAGCCAGAGCGAAGGTGCACGTGGCAACGCTTTCTGGACCTACACTTCAGGCAAGGGCCGGGTGATCGGCACCACGACGGGTCACTATACCTATACCTGGCACGACCCGTTTTACCGTCTCCTCATCGCTCGCGGAATCGCTTGGGCATTGGACGAGGAACCCGCTCCGTTCATGTCCATCGTCTTCGACGGAATCACCGACGAAAACGATCTGGTCGGCACCACTGACAACATGCTTGATTATGAGAACCGCGCACGCTGATTTTGCGTCAACACGACTCACTCCAGGCCCACTCAATTGCAGCAGGATCCGCCGGAACAACAGCTCTCCCCTTCGGAAGCCCCACCTTTTCTTGGCATAATAGAAATCCCGCCGGAAATCACTCGCTTGACCGGTACGCCGGTTTCAGGGTGCGTCGAAAGAGCATCGTCCTTGATACTCTGCTTAATCTCGAATTGTATCACTCCCTCTGATGGATCTTCAGGAATCGTTTCGTAAACGTAGGTCGGCATAGGGGAACGGTGAACGGCTGCGCCAGTGGCGTCAAGCAGCGTAATAACTCGATTAATGCAACACTACAATCTCCATCAGTTTCTCTCAGTCAATCCGCCTAATCGACTTCGGCCACGGATCAGGAAAGTCTTCGCTTCGCTGCCACGCTGCCACTTCTTCGTCACTGCATAGCGCTTCCTGTAATGCTGTGAAGAATGCTTCGCGGGCAGCTTTGAGCCCAATTAAGGTTAGTTCGTTATGTCGGTCTCCGAATACAGGATGTTCCGCTTCGACTTTAGCCTTCAGGCGTTCGACCTCCTCGGGCAGCAGTTCGCCATTCCGATTATGAACCATCTCGGCACGCCAGTAGCCAGTAAGTTCCAAGGCAATTTGGCTACCGGATTGCTGCCACAGCAGGACCTGACCCGGGCGTGAGGCAAGCCAGAGGAATCCCTTGGTCCGATAGAGCCCAGTCCCCAACTGGGTCTGGCAAGCGTCGTATAAGCGCTGAGGATGAAATGGCCGCAGATCACGGAACACCACGGCCTCAACGTCGTCGGCTGTCGAGGCCTGACCGGCTAGACCAAATTGATCAGCTCGTTCCTTGAGACGAGTTAAATCGGGTGCCGGAGCGCTCTCAAGATGCGAGAGCAATAAACCCGCTTGAGCCGAAAGACCGATTGCAACTTTCGGATGAAGCTTCTGCAGCGTCTTCACTTGAGCATCAACAACAGACTCAGGAATCATGTCGATCTTGGTTAGAATAATGATACTGGCAAAGGCAATCTGTTCCGCTAGGACTCCAGCGGCTAGTGAAAGCGCTTCATCCTGAGGCGCGGGCTCTTCTCCCGTCAACACTCGTCCGTCGGCAAAGTCGCGGTGAAGATTCAGAGCATCAGCAGTGACAATAAAGTGCCGCAGGGAAAATCGTTCGTCCTGAGTCAGCGCCTTAATCAATGGCCACGGGCGGGCCGCTCCGGTACTTTCGCAGAGCACTAGCGGGGGGGCTGGATCCAGCTCAGCAATTTCTTGAAGAGAGGTTCCCACCGAATCATGAAGTTGCTCTCTTGCGTGATTTCCATGTAATGCCGCGACGCGATCAACGAGCTGTCCCGGTGCCGGCAAAGACTCTTCGTCGGAGAGCAATTCCGCATCCAGACCGAACTCACTCAAGTCATGCACGATCACCGCCGCATTGCGAACAGCCTCGTCACGCCGCCAACGACGCAGCAGTGTCGTTTTTCCGGAACCAAGGAAACCGCAAAGAGCGACGATAGGCGTCTGGGTCATGAGTGGAATAGACAATCGCCGGGCCGCTAACGCAAGCAGCTTGCCATTCAAGCCGAGTCTGGGATCGCCTCCCTCTACCTAGTAGGAATTCTGAAAAATCGATTTAGGCTTCCCAGCTCAGGGGCCATAACACCAAAGTCCTTCTGCTCCAGCAACAGGGTAGCGTTAACTTGTGTTTTCTCTTACCCCGACTGCCAAATGTCCAAACATTTACGAAAATCTAATTCCTCAGGAACTCTTCGATTTTACCGCATTATAAGAAAGGAAAAACCTTGTGCTACTGAGGTCGCTTAAGATATCTAGATACCTGATATGAATAGACTTGGAAAAACACTCTTCTTTGCCACTTTGGGACTTTTTACTTCGCTGGGCACCTCAGCCGAGGTTGCACCACTCAAAATCCTCCTGATCAACGGAGGTTGCTGTCACGACTATGATCTTCAAGGTCCAGTCATCAAAGGAGTCGTCGAGGAGCGGCTAAACGCCGTCGTCACTATCGCCTCAAGCCCCAGCAAAAAAACCGACGCACTTTTCGATGTTTACGAAAATGATGACTGGGCGGACGGCTATGACCTCATCATTCACAACGAATGCTCCGCTAACGTGACAGATACGGAATACGTTAACCGGATTTTGGAAGCCCACCGCAGCGGTGTTCCAGCCGTCAATATTCACTGTGCGATGCATAGCTACCGTTGGGGTAAATTCAAAGAATCGGTCACCTTGGGCGAAGACAATGCCCATTGGTTTGAGATGATCGGCGTGCAGTCAAGTGGGCACGGCCCTAAATTCCCCGTGAAGGTAACTTATCATCAGGATGTCGACCACCCCATCACCAAGGACTTGAAAGACTGGGTCACCCCAACGGGAGAGCTCTACAACAACATCCAGATTTTTGATTCGGCTATCGCCTTAGCAACGGGCTCACAAACCCTGAAAGACGGACGCGTCGCAGAAGCAGTTATTGTCTGGACCAATCTTTATGGTCCCAACAAAACCCGAATTTTCTCAGCTTCAATCGGCCATTCCAGCGAAGAGGTCGCGGACGATAATTTTGCCGATCTTCTCGTCCAAGGTATTCTCTGGTCTGTGAATAAGCTTGATGACGAGGGAAAGGCTGCCGAGGGCTTCCTCGCCAACCACTAGACTTAGCCACAGATTGTAGTCTTCTCCGACACTTACGATCCCGTAAAAAAGTCACTCAAATCCCAACGGGTTGTTGGGATCAACCGGAGGAGGGTTCTGTTTTGTCGTTTTGGGATACTCCTCTGAAGCCGAGACCGTGGTGTCTTTTAACAACTTTGCGAAGCTCTCTACCCAATTCCTGATATCGGGATGTTCAGGATTGGCACGCACAATTTGGATCAACGCAGCGGCTCCCTGCTTCTGAGATACGGAGACATAAAGGTCCATTGACTTCCGCCAGTAAAGGGTAGGCAGGCCTTCCCTCTGGAACTTTTCAAGCGCCTCCACATTGCCTTCATGAGTCCGGGAAAAGAGTCCCGACTCGAGGGCAATTCTACGATCCCAGGCGGCGGCTAGTTCCTGCGTTGCCGTCGCCCGAAAGAAGGGAAATATCGTCCGCTCATAAACCTCGCTGCAATTACCCGGTGAGTAAGACCAGTTCTCCATCGTGAGTGATTTATCCAAATCGTAAGCCTGCGCAAAAATCGTTTTCGTCACCGGCTCCTGCATTTTCCTCATATTCAGGCTCTCCGAATTCGCAACTATGTTCCCGACAAATTGCTCCAACTCTGGAATGATCGTATCGAGCTCAGCCGATTCAGCAGCCTTCATCGAGAGGACAAGGTATTGAAGCTGCACACGCATCGCCGACAGGTTTGATTCTGTTTTGACCTTGTCTTCTTGGCGATCCCTCCAATTCCGGAATTCCGTGTATGAGGCTCCTTTCGGGTCAAAGTTGAGGATCTTGTGACACTTGAGGTAGAACTCGTAAGCAGCATCATTGCTCGCCGAGGCCGCTTGAAAGGTCTGGCCCGCACTGGTGCGCAGAGAGAGTTGTTTCCCGTCGAGGACGTCTTGGATTCCGTTGAGTTCCAGAAGGATGGAGCCCCGTTCGTCGCCGTTGAGAGAATCAGCGGTCGAGGGGGTGGCGAGACCAGCGACCAAACAGATGGCGCTAGGGATGAGGAAGTTTTTTGACGAGAGTTTCATCCGGGACAAAGCGTAACTCTAGCATTTGAAGCAAGGCTGTCACCGATTTTGGTGTGAAAAGAAGACCCGCAAATCATCAAAAATAGTTGTAACAGCGGAAGGTCAGATAGCTCTGTAAGGGAACGAAATGTCACCTCTCGAGCTGCTTTAGAAGCAAAATCAGTCCCAGACCCAACATCTATATTCCTCAGCCTAATGCTCTAATTCGGCAGACCTGCCCATGCTCGGCTGGAGATCTCCATCCGGTCAAGCGCCTGAAACGTTGACTGGCGACCATTTGCTATTCTACAAACGCGCTTGTTGTCAGTCCAACCACGCCCATCTAAAGTATTCTATGGCGAAGATCATCTCCATCATCCTAACGTGCCTATTGGTTCAAAATACAGAGTTACTTCAAGCCGACCTTTCCAACGAAGGCAACTGGCCGGCTTTCCGTGGGAATGGAAATAGCACTACTTCCCTGGCAGAGCTTCCACTCAGTTGGTCAGATACCGAAGGTATTGCGTGGAAGGTGAATCTCACCGGATACGGACAATCCAGCCCCGTCATCTGGGGAGAAACAGTTTATGTCACGAGCACGGGTGGAGATGGAAAAGAGAAACTATTCATCGAAGCCTACGACCTTTCTTCCGGCGAAAAGCAATGGGTGCAGGAATTTGAGGCCTCCCGTACGCCCAAAGAAGTGAACGACTACATCTCACGCGGGGCTCCAACTCCCGTCGTCGATGAAGCGGGCGTTTACGCCTTTTTTGAGAGCGGTGACCTAGTCGCACTCGATTCTTCCGGGGGAGTTCGCTGGCAGCGCAGCCTCACCGAGGAATACGGCGACTTCGTTGGAAACCACGGTGTGGGCAGTTCGCTCATCAATACACCCAATTCGATCGTGCTTCTAGTTGATCACGACGGCCCCTCCTACCTCATCAATATCGACAAAGCATCAGGAAAAAACCGTTGGAAGATCAAACGCAAAGCCCGCGTCTCATGGTCGACTCCGCTCTACCTAACCCATAATAGTCTCGAGCAGATCGTCGTAAGTTCCAACGGAGAAGCAGCGGCCTTCAAACTCGAAGATGGCGAGAAACTGTGGTGGGTCGAAGGCATTGAAAAAAACACCGTCAACGCCCCCACCACCAACGGTGATATCGTTATCATCGGTTCCTCGGAACCCACCCAGACCATGGCCATCTCCCTAGGCGGTTCGGGCGACATTTCTGAATCTCATGTAAAATGGCGCGCCGGTCAGGGGGTGACCTCCAGCTTCGGTTCCCCTCTCATTCACGATGACACCGTTTTCTTTGTAAATCGCGCCGGAGCACTCCAGGCTGCCAGTGTCGAAGACGGATCCGTTCTCTGGGAACGCCGTCTTCCCGGAAGCACCTGGGCCTCGCCGCTCGCTACCGCTGACCGACTCTATTTCTTCTGCAAAGAAGGTCCCACCGCCGTTCACTCACTCGATGTCAACAAGACTTCGGAAGAGCTCGCGATCAATCCATTGACCGTCGCTGAAGGTGATCGACTTTACGGCTTCGCAGTGGCACCCGGGCGCATCGTCATCCGACTTGCTGAGCAACTGATTGCCGTGGGAGAATAATTCTTTCTCCTCAGTCTCTCTTTCCTTCAAAGACCTCGAAATTATCAAACCAAGCATAGACCGTGATTGGCTTTCCTTTTTTATCGACTGGCGAGTAGCGAGGTGACTGCCCCCCATGGAAAGTGTTGAACATAAATTGTTGAATTTTGGTTTCCTCTCCCCCTTCGCCACGAAATTCTACGTCTTCTGTTTTTATGACCGTTTTACCGTCGATCCTGATGAAAGCCCTACCGTTATTTTTCCCGGGGTCATTGAGGCGGACCTGGAATACGACCTGATGCCACTGCCCTGCTCTGAAGATACCTTCCTTGGTTCGATCACCTACTCCGAACGCCTTTGATGGGCTCTGATCATAGAGGTAGGTCTCGACACGACCTTCTTCTCGCCACATCAAGCGGGCGCTCCACCCTTCTGGTCGTCGTTTCGCACCGCCGGTGATCGTTTTCTTCGGTCCCAGCCCATGCAGTTTACCCCCTTTCACCCACTTGAAGTCTTCCTCAAATTTCACCGCAAACGAAAGGGTGGCTTCTTTCATCCCATCGCCGAGCGGAAAAGAAGCTAAGACCCGCTCACTGCCGTGAGAATTGGCCACGTAAGCGACCCGAATGGCATCCGAACCGTCTGGACCTTCGCCTTCGGCTAGGGAAATTCTAGAGTTCGAGAGCAACTCCTTGGCAGGACTCTCACCCACCGTTTCAAAATCAATCCACAAGCGAGAGCTGTCATCATTATCACCCTTGGGGCTCCGTTCTTCCATCTGGGCTTTCTGCTCTTTATCCGAGGACTGGGCCTCGAGAGAGGCGGTGATGCAGGCGATGGCAACAGCAAGGAGATAAACGGGCAGTGGTTTCATGGGAGCTCCTCAAGTTCTTGAATTTCGGTTCCACATCTTGCCCTGGGTTTCGAACTTCGTTACAGGTGTAATATCGCCTCCTCCTACCTCAGGGCTTCGGGTCCACCGTCCATTCTTTGTTCTTTCTCAAACCATAGTATGGATAATAGTCCCAATCCACCGCCCCGCCAACGACGCGAGGATCTCTTGTCGCTTTGAGGTGATCAAACAAGCGCTGTCGCATCTCTAACTGAATCACTTTTACCCTATCACTTCCCGCTAAGTTATTCATCTGCCACGGATCGTTCTTGAGATCGTAGAGTTCCTCCGCAGGTCTCATCCCAAAAGCCAGCGCCGCCAACTTGGCATAGCGGTCGTCGTTGGCATTCTCCATTAAAAAGGTCTTAGTGGGAGCGGTGTCGATCTCCCCATACGGAAGCGCTCGCGCGCAAACGGAGGCATCCGGTGAACCAGAAGGCCAGCGGGTCGGTTCAAAGTTGTGGATGTAAAGATAGTCTGCCGTGCGAATGGCCCGACAGGGGTAGCCTTTACCACCCTTACGACAACCGTCGTGCCGTTCCATGGCAATGAAGGCGGCCGATCTGTCTTCAGCGGGTTTATTACTCAGGATTCCAGCAACACTGTTCGCCACCATCATTTCAGGAACCTCAAGACCCACCACCTCAAGAAACATGGGTGCTAGGTCACTGAGATTGACGAAAGCTTCAATGTCTCGTCCCGGCTCGCTGATCCCTCCCGGCCAGCACATCGCCAGTGGCACTCGCGTTCCTGCATCATAAAGGCTAGCTTTAGCTCGTGGAAAAGGCATGCCATGATCACTGGTGATTACAACGAGTGTGTTATCCAATTCTCCACGAGACTCCAGTAGCGCAATTGCTCGAGCGACCTGCTGATCGAAGGTTTCGATCTCGGTCAAGTAATCGAGGATGTCATTTCGAATAATTTCGTTATCAGGAAAGATAGGCGGAATGACCACCTTACCGGGATCCTTACCTGTTCGCTGACCGATCCCGCCCTCATACGCCCGATGCGGCTCCGAAGTCCCCAGCCAGAAACAGAAAGGCTGGTCATCACCGGTCGCATCGAGAAATCCTTCAAAGTTTCCAGCGTAGTCTGTGTTCCTCATGCTCTTGAACGGCGCTTTCGCTGTTCGCTCAGAAAATTCAATTCCTGCCGGATTCTGCGAGCGTCCGCCCGGTTCAAGCCGCCCGGGACTCCAGCCTTTGCCGGTAAAGCCGACATGATAGCCTGCCTCGGCTAATAGCTCTGTGTAGGTAGTGAACTTAGCTGGTAAAGTGCTGTGAATATTCCCCGCTTCCTCCAGTCGCCAGATCGGCTGCCCTGTTAGGATAGCACTCCGCGATGGCCCGCAGGTGGGTGCATCACAGAAAGCATTCACAAAACGAAGGCCTTCTCTTGCCATACGGTCAAAAGCTGGTGTTTTAACGACGGGATCACCACTGGCGCCGGTATGATAGTAAGACTGATCATCGGAGATACAGAAGAGGATGTTAGGTCGCTCATCAGCAGTCGCTTTCACAGCCACGAAAAGAAGCAATAGAGAGAAAAGGAGAGGAAAAAGTTTCATGGTCAGATGGATTTCTTCCGGTTGACGTAAACGTAGTAAGCTCCCACGAGGGGATCGCCATTTTCCCCAAGAAACCAGGTGTAAAGCCGCGTATGACCAGAGTCCAGCGTCGCAGAGAAGGTAGCTGACTCGTCGCCGGGTTTTAGAGACTTCATTTTTGCCGGCTCGGTAGCGATCTGTATCCTTGCCTTCTTGATCGGTATAGCGCGACCTTCCTCGAAGACACCATCCGCAATTTCGGTTCGAGGCGAAGCTGCATTGATTGCCAAACCGGACTCTCGAGGGAAGCGACGCAGTTCAAACTCATACTCGCCTGCTTCCGCGACCTCCAACTCCCACCAGCCGTTCTTGCGTGTGCCTCTGCGAATCTGGCCCTGCTGATCGATGAACACATCAAGCCACTCACACGCCGTCAACATCATGGGATTCTCCGCCTCATGACCGATTACGACAGGCTGAGGCTCATTCGCCAATGCGCCCACTTCCTCCCACCAGGCATCCAGCTCAGCGCGCATCTTTTTGACCACTTTAGGATGCTCAGTGATCACGTTTCGCGCCTGCTTCGGATCCTTGGCGAGATCGTAAAGTTCCTTATCTTCCAGCAATCGCCACCGCTTCCAAAGCACTCCAGCGCCTTCACGACGCATCACCGAGGGGCTATCCGGCATCGGGTAATCGAGCCGGGGCATGCGGCTGTAGTTGATCACGATCATGCGATCTTCGGGCACCAACTCTTCTCCACGTATGGCACCGGTCAAGCTAATGCCGTCAAACTTCGTCCCGCTACTCACCTCGCAAAAATCCAGAATGGTTGGCAGCAAATCCTGCACTTGGGTCAAACCTTCCAAATCGCGGGGTTCTCCAAATCCCCCTTCAGGCCATCGCACAAAGCAAGGCACGCGGTGACCTCCTTCCCAAAGCTGAGTTTTGCGACCGCGCATCCCGGCGTCGTAGTAGCGCTCACCCATNGTACTGCCGTTGTCGGTTAAAAAGATTAGGATTGTGTTGTCTGCGATACCCGACTCATCAAGGAATTGCGTCAGCTTGCCGACGTTGTCGTCGATGTTGGCAATCATCGCAAGAAAGGTGATGAGATTGTAACGCAAGCCTTCTTCAAACCAACCCACCCGGCCATCCGCGTGGGCAGCAGAAAACTCCTTCGTCATCGCGTCGCGATACTTCTGCGGCACCCAGTAGGGTCCATGCGGCGCGTTGGTGGGAATGTAGGCGAAAAATGGCTCCTCTCCGCCAAGCCGGTTCGCCATCCATTCAATCGCTTCATCGAAGAACACATCGGTGCAGTATCCCTTGTAAGGTTCACGCTCGCCGTTCCGCATGTAAGTATCGTCAAAGTAGTCATTGTTCCACACGTCGGGAGTGGAGTTGATGTGGGACGAGGGAAACCACAGGGATTCCTCGAATCCGCGGTCCTGCGGACGAAACGGAAAATTGTCGCCCAAGTGCCATTTGCCGAAAATGCCTGTTTGATAACCAGCCCCCCTGAGCAGATCAGCCATGGTAGGCAAATCAGCCCTCAACAGAGTGCGCCCACTACTGACGTTGATTGCCCCATTGCGCGCCGCATCCAGCCCCGTCAGCAACTGCCCCCGCGTTGGTGTGCACATCGGTGCAACATGAAAATCCGTCAGCCTGACACTCTGGCGATGCAACTCGTCGAGATGAGGTGTCTTCAAAACCGGATTTCCGTGACAGGAGAGATCCGGATACCCCTGATCATCCGTCATTACGACAATGACATTCGGCCGGTCTCCTGCAGGCAGGAGCGTCACCGATTGAAACAGGAGTAAAAGTAGTAGCAGTAATATTCTCTTCATCGTTAGATAACTTAATAAAAGCGGCAGAAACGATCTTTCCGCATACCCCTTGAATTAACGAGCCGTTTTTTGGTGGAATCCGGCCATCTATTCCGACACAACTTCCAGACCAACCCAGTAGCCTGCCTCAAATTTCCAAGCATCGTTGAGCCGATTCTCAAGATCGATCTGAATCGTTTTTCCTGCATAGGCACTGAGATCCACCTCAACTAGTTGCCACGTCTGTTTCCCTACGATTTTCTTCAGGACTTCTTCGCCATCGATGCAGATGGCCAGCAGCCAGTCTCCTTTAGGATGATTATTTACTTCCACTTTCAGGGTCGTTGTTTTGCCTTGAGGCACCGACACAACTTTCGACAGCGTGCAAGGCTCTTCCTTATTCTTCGGATGTGTCAACAACACAGCGCGCCGTCCACTCCACGCTTCGCGCAGCCCCGGTTTCATGGCCGGCCCACCCCAGTCTTTGACGGTCCAGCCCGGCGCGAAAAGTTCGACTGACTTCGGTAAGTCTTCGCTTAGGAGGACCGCTCCGACTCCCCGGTTCCTTGTCTCCGCAGTCGGTGGTGCCGCAACACGAGCACCCGGCGCCGGCTGAGACGTTGCAGTCTTTGGATACGGCATTTTCGCATCCACCTCATCTCGCCAGTCGTGGAACTGCTGTTTCAACTCTGCAACAATTTCGGGATGTTCCTTCGACAGGTCATTCTGCTCCCCAAGATCATTCGCGAGGTCGAAGAGCTGCACCGTGCCGTTCTCGTAATATTCGAGCAATTTGTAATCTCCAGACCGGATCGCTCCACCGGGACTCTGGTAGCCGTGATTGCTGTAGTGCGGAAAGTGCCAGAAAACGGGTCCTCGGTTATAGTCTTCTCCGTTCAAAGCCGTGACAAAGCTCTGCCCGTCGAGGTGTTGCTCAGGCAGAGCGGGCAGATTCATCATCGCCAGCAGCGTCGGATAATAGTCAGTCCCCGTCACAATCGCATCCGAGGTCGAATCGGGCTCTGTTCGACCGGGCCAGTGAACAATCAAAGGGACACGAAGCCCTCCTTCATAGTTCCAGCCCTTCGCGCCACGTAACGGAAGATTGGACGAGGCAAACTTGGAGTCTAAAAACTCCCGCTCATGTCCAATGCCTCGGTATTGGTTGGAGGCTGACATCCCACCGTTGTCTGCTGTAAAAATAATGATGGTGTTATCCTCGAGACCCAACACGCGAAGCTTTTCTCGAATTCGACCGAGACTTTCATCCGTCGCCTCGAGCATGCCGGCAAACTCGATGTTGTCCTGCTTCTGCTTCACCCACCAGACCCGTGCGTCCTGATGCGCTTGCACATTATCGTTGTCCATTAGGGCAAGCAGCTCTGCCTGCACCATAGCAGAACCATCCGGGTTGCCCTCCAGAATGAAATCCGGACCGCCCGATTCCGGTATCGCGGCTAGCTTCTTTCGATATTTCTCGACCAGGTCCGGCCGTCCCTGAATCGGATCATGCACCGCGAAGTGCTCGAGGTGAACGAAGAATGGCTGGTCTTTATTGCGCTCGATAAAATCGAGCGCCGCATCCGTCAGCTTGTCAGTATAATAGTCCCCTTCCTTTCCGGGAAGGGTTTCATTGTATTCGTTACCGAAGGGATAGTGATAGGATCTCACCCAACCCGTGACCGCTTCATCGAACCCGTATGTCGTTGGGTCCACCCTAAGGTGCGCTTTACCGTAATTGGCCGTCGCATAGCCATGACTCTTCAGCGTTTCGGCGAGAGTCACCTCCTCATCTGGAAGCGCGGTCAGCTTTTCTCCGTGATGCAACAGCTCGTAATCCCGCTCGGGTCGTCCTCCGAGCCACTCCGTTAAATTGGTCCGCCCCGGATACTTGCCAGTCAGGATGCTGGCTCGACTCGGTGAACAAACATGACAGGTCGCGTAGGCGCTGGTAAAGAGCATACCGTCCTTCGCCAGTTGGTCGATCGCTGGCGTTTCATGAAACTTACTGCCGTAGCAGCCAACATCGCGTTGGCCCAGATCATCGACTAGGAAGAAGACGATATTAGGTTTACTGGGAACCTCAGATGCAAAAGAAACTGTTAAAAAAAGAGCGGCGAGAGGAATTAGACGAAGCAAGGGCATGAGGATGACTATAAATCAGTTAACTCGCTCATGCCCAGCAGGGATTGATTAAGGTAACCATTTTTTAGTGAGTTTTGGCCACGAAGAGGCTTAAGCACAAATGAAAACAACAAACCAGAAAACAAGCAGCTTCATACCTTACGGCTAGAGAAAGAAGGGCCTAAAACTTCAGCTCTCTCTTTGACCATTCCTTGGCAGGATAATCTGGATCAACATACGGAATTCGATCGAAGGCCTTGCCGTCGCCAATCACGCGTGGATCATCTGTCTCCTCGAGAATCTGCATCATGCGATCCGTCAGCTCTTCCAGTCGTGTCGCATACTCAGGAATGGACGCGACGTTGTTGACCTGGTCCGGATCATTTCGCAAATCGTAGAGCTCAAACTCCGGCCTTGCAGCGAAGGCATAGTCATAGTATTCCGAATGGGATTCCCGGTTCGTCATCAGGAAAACCTTGGTCGGACTCGCGTCCATGTCAGGATAGGCCAGGTAGTGATTTTGAAGGAGATCCCCGGCGCTCGCATTCTCATCATAGACCACTCCCATGGGCAGGCGCTCCGGCTTAAAGTTTCGAATCAACAGAAAGTCAACCGTCCGAATCGCACGCGAGGCATAGGGCTCACGATCCCTCTGAGACTGCCCGACATGTCGCTCGCGGCCGATAATAACGTGATCCCTTTCGGGCTCCACGATTCCACTCTCTCCAGACTTCAGCACGTTCATGAAACTCTTCGCCAACATGTGCTCAGGTGGTTCCACTCCCGCTGCTTCGAGGACGGTCGGTGCGATATCCATCAGGCTGACGAAGTCATCCACTTTCCGGCCGCCCTCCACGCTCCCAGGCCAGCTGACGAGCAGTGAAACCATTGAGCCAAAGTCGTGGAGGTTGCATTTCCCGCGAGGCATCCCGGGCATTCCGTGATCACCTGAAACAATGATAAGCGTGTTCTCCAGTTCTCCCCGAGCCTTCAATTCGAGAAGCAGTTCGTTGAGCATATGATCCCACGCCAGCGCTTCGCCAAGATAGTCGGCAATGTCTTCGCGCACCTCGTGAACATCGGGCAGGAACGCCGGCATCTTTCCTTCCAAGGAGTCCGGATCGAGGCCCCAGATATCTTTGCCCGATCCCCGTGTCCACTGCCGGTGTGAGTTGTGAGGTCCAAACCAATAGAAGAACGGCTTCCCGTCCGACTGGTCATCGAGGAACGAACTGAAGTTGGAACGGACAAATGAGAAAATTTCTTCTTTCCTCGCCTCTTTGTCTTCCGCTTCGGAAACTGCCTGTGAGAAATAGCAGATCGGCAGGTGATGTGTCCGATCCACTCGCTTGGCCGGCTTGCTGGTTGTTTTACCCCAGTGCATCACGTGATAACCACCACGCACCAATAATTCTGAAAAGCCCGGCAAAGCCTTATAAGGGTCTTCTGCTTTGCCAAATTCCTGACTATGGAGGAAGGCCTCACTACCACAACGATAAAAAGGCATTCCCGTGGTCACAGACGCGCGGCACGGCCTGCAACTGGGGGCACTGACAAACGCGTTGTTGAAGACAACACCGCTGCTTCCGATCTCGTCCAGTGTCGGTGTTTCGATCACATCGTTAAACCCCGGACGACTTGGGTCACGATAGATGCTGGCGTTTCGCCCCCAATCATCGGAAAAACAGAAAAGAATGTTAGGGCGCCCATCACCGAGAGCCACTCCCTGAAAAGCGAAAAACAACCACCCGAATAAAAACAAAGCACGCATCATTTCAGCCTCTCCCTCTTTTAAAAATTTGTTACGGCAGGACGCCTACTGCGGCCTCGCTGCTTCGACTCGTTCTTCAAGCCGCTCCTTCAGCTCCGCCATTACTGCGGCATACTCAGGATTCATGGCAAGGTTGTTAAACTGCTTAGGATCCTTCTCCATGTCGTAGAGCATGAACGCTTCCTTGTTTTTTTTGCTCTTCGGATACCACATGAAAGCCCACTTTCCGGTGCGTAATCCATGGCCTTTACTTACCTGAATATAAGCATCCGGTTTTTCATCGCGCTTTGAAGAAGGGTTTTTCATCAAACCCGTGAGCGACAGACCCTGCGCACCAGGATCGGCTGGCAATCCAGCGAGCTCAGAGAGCGTCGGATAGAGATCGACCAGTTCGACAAACTCATTACAGCGAGTGCCGCCTTCCGAACCCGGTACCGAAATCATCAGGGGAACGTGGATAGCTTCCTCCCACAACTTGGACTTCTTGTGCATGGAGTGTTCGCCGATCATGTAACCATGATCGCTGACGAAGACGACAATGGTGTTGTCGCGCAAATTGAGGTTATCCAACTCCGCCACAAGACGCCCGAACTGCTCATCCATATGGGTGATCGAACCATAGTAACCACGTCGAAGGTCACGGATGGCATACTCGGAAAACTCCATCTTGGAATTGATCGCCTGGGGCGGAATATCGTCAAAGTCGTTTTCGGGAAAGGCCGGATATTCAATGTTATCGATATCGTAATGGGCCATGTTGCTCTCTGTCCCGATGAACGGAAAATGCGGGCGGACAAAGCCCACCGCGAGAAAGAATGGCTTTTCATCTTCAGCCCGCTGTTCCAACAACTCGATTGCCTTGTCCACTGCCATGACGTCCGCGAGCAGGCCTTCATCCTTGTCAGCCACCTCAGTCACCGTAAACTGGCTGCGTGCTTCCGGTATCATCTTGTATGGTTTGCCTGACTCATTAGCCTCCTCCCAGATCTTTCGCTCCTTTTTAAAGGCCTTGGGATCATCGGGATTGAGGTAGTCAACGATCTTGCCTCGCGTCATTGACTCCATTGCCATAATGTTGAAGCGCTCGTTCCAAGATGGCTCATGATCTCCCCCGTTGGTGCCTTGAAGCACATCGACAGGAATACCCATATGATAAATCTTGCTGACCCGAGCTGCCCAGTAACCGTTGTTCTGGAAATGTCTAGGCAAGGTCACCCGATCCTCTGCCACGTTGCCACCGTTACCCATAATGCCATTCGCGGAAGGATACTGCCCGGAAAATAAGGAAGCTCGGGATGGCGCACACAGCGGAAACTGCGTGTAGGCACGAGTAAAAGTAACTGATGATTTCGCGAACGCATCAAGGTGCGGCGTCTTGCACACCCTGTGCCCCATTCCTCCAAGGTTATAGCTAAGGTCGTCGGAGATAACAAAGAGCACGTTTGGTTTCTCCGCCCCCTGCAGAAAGGCAGCTGATCCAAGGACAAGGAGAATCAATTTAAGTGAACGCTTCATGATGATCGCTGGGTTTTAGATAAAGATGTTATTGAGCGGCAAAGACCGGGCGCCATTCGGAGATAGTGACCCACCCGGATCCTAAATCATCAACGGTCACTCTCAGAAACTGACTTTCGGTGTCAAACCTCGGGCGCTCGTTCTGAATCACATCCTGAGATTTCGACTCGTAAATGACTTTCCATTTTTTGCCGTCATTGGAAACCTCAACCCGATAGTGAACCCAGGTTGGATTCTTGAAATAAATATCGACCCCGGCAAGTTTCCTCGCCTCCCCCAGGTTGAGTTGAATCCACTGCGGAACGCTGTCACCGTCTGCTGCCCATCGCGTCTTCCTATTCCCGTCGATGGAATTGTCTACCGGATTAATTGACTGATCGGAAGAGGCAGAGACCTCTCCGTGAGCAGTTAAAACTGGACTCACTATCTTCGTCTGGGATTTCTGAGCCCCACGTTTTTCAAGAATTATGTCAGGATCGTAGACCGGGTTGGGTATCGGCATTTGCGCGCCGACCGAAGCCCTCCATTGCTTCATTACCTTCAGTAGACCCTGCGCCTTCTCGGGTTGAGATACCGCAAGATTCTGTGACTCGGCAGGATCCTTCCTTAGGTCATACAACTCGAGCACTCCATCCTCAAAAAACTCAATCAGCTTGAAATCCCCTTTTCGAATCGCCCCGTAGGGGTTGGTTCTGTGATAGTGGGGATAGTGCCAGAATAATTCGTCACGCTCCCATTGATCTGATTCCCCCTTGAGCAAAGGAACGAGACTTTGAGCATCCAGATGCTGTTCCGGGAGCAGATCGAGTCCGGCCGCTTCTAATAAAGTGGGATAAAAGTCATTACCGATGACTGGCACATCACATTCCGACCCGGGTTCAGTGATTCCAGGCCAACTCACTATTGTCGATACGCGAGTGCCACCTTCATACGAGAGCGCCTTGGCTCCGCGGAGTCCGGCCGAAGCCAGTTCCGATGTTCCTCCGTTGTCAGCCGTGAATACGATCAGCGTGTTCTTATCCAACCCAAGTTTCCGGAGGTGAGCTCGAACCCTGCCTACACTTTCATCGAGTAACTCCATCATCCCCGCGAAGGCCGGGTTGACCCGCTCCGTATTAGGTTGAGTGAAGTTCTCGGCTTTCTTCTTGTATTTTGTCACCAACTCCGGCGGCGCCATAATTGGGCCATGAACGGTGTAGTAGGAGAAATAGAGAAAGAACGGGTCCTGTTTTGCTGAGTCGATGAATCGGATCGCCTCTTCAGTCAGGGCATCAGTCAGAAAATCTCCCGTCTCACCATCCGGAAGATTCGGCATACCGAAGGGCGCAAAGAACTTCCCCGGCCCTTTTGGCTGCCCCCAATCACGCCCCCCAATATTGCTGTCGAAACCATGCGAGGTTGGATAGTGCTCCTCATAATCCTCCTGCCCAATTGGCATGAGATGCCATTTACCGATAAACTGAGTTCGATACCCGCCGAAACTCATCGCTTCTGCGAGCGTGGTTTCCTCGTGTTCCATACGCATATTCCAATCAGGAATCTTCAACCTCGGGTTTTTACGCTTGTGCCCGGCTATCCAATCGGTGAGATGAATTCTTCCCGGGTATTTCCCAAGAAGAATCGCCGCCCGACTCGGTGAACAGACCGTGCAGGCCGAATAGGCTTGGGTGAACTTCATCCCATCTGCTGCCAGTTGGTCAATATGAGGCGTCTCGTGAAAAGTAGATCCAAAGCAGCCCACGTCTCCAAGACCCAAGTCGTCGACCAAAAAGAAAACCACATTGGGCTGCTCCTGAGAGAAGGCTGGAATGACAGTGGTCGCAAAACCTATGATTGTGGCGATAAACCAATACTTCATAAAAACGACTACTTGTGGGACTTATCCTTTTTTTTCAAATCCTTCTTCCCTTTTTCACCGGTATCTCCGTAGGCCAACTTAGCTGCCCAGACGGGCATGGAATCAATCGCCTTCTGGAGCATGGCACGTGCTGTCTCCCCACGCTCGCCAGCACCATTCTTCACAATGGGACTTTTCTCGCCACGATCAGACACGGCATACATCGTTCCGTCGCGATAGAGTTTGAAGTTCTGATTCTGGGCCCAAGCTATCTCATTGCTGTTAATCCCTTCTCCGTGGGGCTTACCGGCCTCGGTAAACTTGGGATAATAATACTGGTAAATCCATTTACGAGGATCACCTTCCTTGCCCTGACACTGAGGCCAGAAGCTACGTCCATCTAGCTTCACGTCGGGCATCTCGGCCCCTGTTATGTCAGCAATAGTAGGCAAGAAATCGGAAAAATCGACGAGGTCATCACTCTGCGTCCCCTCGGGTATCGTTCCCGGGCAGCTCACAAGCAGCGGAGCGTGGGTACCGGCATCGATTGCCCATGCCTTCATACCATCTCGGGTCTCATCACCAAAAGGATAGCTGAGGCTGCGGTCCGTACCGTTGTCAGTAGTGTATATCACCACCGTGTTCTCGCTCAACTCTCTCTCCTCCAGAGCGTCGACAATTCGGCCGACACACTTATCTGCATAAGCGGTCATATCCTGGAAGTAGCGCAGTGACTTTTCTTTTCCCTTGAGTTCACCAATGGATTCGCTGTCAGGCGTCGCGACAAAGGGAGAATGGGTCAAGACCATCGGATAGTAGACAAAGAAAGGCTCATCCTTCTTCTCTTCAATGAAGTCGATGATGTAGTCCGTAAAAATGTCTGGGCCATAGTCCTCCTCAGTTGTTTCGAGTAGTTCTCCATCCTGCATGATGCTCGCATTCCAGAACCTAGCGCGCTCCGTCCCTGGATAATTCCAGAGGCAATAAGTGTCAAAACCACAGTCGGGAGCGAGCGAACCGTTGGGCGGTCCATGTAATTGCCACTTTCCGGCAATGGCCGTGGCGTAGCCGGCATTCTTCATCATACTACCGAAGGTCACCTCATTTTTGTCGAGGCTGCCGAACATCGAGTAATTACGAATACCGCAACGCCCTGTCATGATCTTGACCCGACTCGTGGTGCAGACAGGGCCGGAATAACAATGAGTGAATCTAGCTCCTTGGGCGGCTAATTTGTCGAGGTGCGGTGTCTGGAAGAAGTTACTCCCGTAGGAGCCATAATTGTCGGCCGCGGAGTCGTCCGCCATAATGAGGATGACGTTTTTTGCCTTCTTCTCCTCCGCAGCGCCGGACTGAAAATGATTCACCACGATCAGTAGTAATAGAAAAGTTGTCGCAAATCTCATACTCTCAAGGGATCAACAGATTAATGCTTTACTCTGGCTTTCGGATTTTTCGGAGCAGGCGCTGCCTTCGGCATCTCAGTCTGGTAACTCTCCAGTAATGCTCTGATTTCTTCGACCACCTCGGGATGCTCGCGGTAAAGATTGTTCCGCTCTGACAGGTCTTCCTTGAGATGGTATAACTCTGGGCTGTATTTAACGCCCTTGGAAGCTCCAAATCCTCGGCCCTTCTTCGACGTCAAAAGTTTCCAATCACCGGCGCGAATGGTTTCGCTATCATGGAGAATCGGCGGCCGGGACGGGAGCTTTTCCTCAGGCCTCAGGAGAAGACCAGCAAAACTCACACTGTCACGTGCCACTCCGTCCGGCAGCGGTTCTTGTCCGACCAATGCTGCAAAAGTCGCGAAAACATCGCAGAAAGCCACGGTATGATTTGTGACCAATCCCCCACTCAACCGCGCCGGCCAACGAGCCAGAAACGGCATGCGGTGCCCCCCTTCCCATGCGCTCCCTTTGATACCGCGAAGCGGGCCTGTAGCTGCATGTGAAAACTTTTCTGTATTTTCGGCATACCACACCGGGCCGTTGTCGCTGGAGAAAAGAAGAAGCGTATTCTCATCCATACCAACTGCCTTGAGACTCGCCATGACCCGGCCTAC
>PBSY01000015.1 GCA_002726915.1 Verrucomicrobiales bacterium
TGAACTAGCCTTTAATCCGAACCGCAGGGGTGAACCTAGTTTCAAATGGAATCTAAATCAAGCGTTGCCTCTAGTATTATTAATGGCAAATATGAGCGCATATTTCACCTCATTGACACCGCACGAACCGTGCCATTTTTTGTAACAGGGCACGTTTTACAACCTGCCCATTCCCACCGAATTAAAAACACAGGGCGACTGGATTCGTAAAGCGTTTGCCGGCGTAACGCGATCGGAGCGGCCGCTGATCAAGAGGGAGGCTGCGGGTTAGCCGCGATGATCGAAAACAGGCGCGGCGACGCGGGCGAAGGCCCGCCCTCCTCGCCGCGGTCTGCGGCGTAGCCGCTGGCATAATCTTTTGAGCTAATAAACGTATTCTCAGTTGGCCTGAGCTGAGGAGGCCCTTATCGCTACAAGGATTACAAAAGACACGATGAGTCCTCGCGCTCTTATTGTTTATTCTTCTAGATCAGTGAGGTTTACCCACCGCCTTTCCTCAGAACTCAATAGCCCCATTTCGGCTAGCTGAACGCCTCTAGCACCCTCAAGAAGGTTCCAGCGGAATGGTTCGTCAATCGCGATGTGTCGAAGGAACATTTCCCACTGAATCTTGAAAGCGTTATCGTAGTGTTCCTGTTCGGGGACCTTCTGCCAGCCGTCGAAGAAATCGATAGGTTGAGGGATATCAGGGTTCCAGACGGGGCGGGGAGTGTTGCCGTAGTGCTGAGTCCAGACATCGCGCAGACCGACGATGGCACTACCTTTCGACCCGTCCACCTGCATCGTGAGGAGGTCATCGCGGCGAACGCGCACATTCCAAGATGAGTTAAAGTGACAAACAACTCCGTTTTCGCATTCAAAGGTGGAGTAAGCGGAATCATCCGCGGTGCAGATGTAGGGGTTACCCTGCTCGTCGATGCGCTCCGGGACATGAGTCGACGCGAGACAGGAAACGCCTTTTACCTTTCCGAAGAGATTGTCGATGATGTAGCGCCAGTGGCAGAGCATATCAACGGCTATGCCACCACCTTCTTCTTTGCGATAGTTCCATGAAGGGCGCTGAGGAGTGACCGTGTGGCCTTCGAAGACCCAATAGCCGAATTCACCGCGAACGGAGAGAATATCTCCGAAGAAATCGTTCTCAACAAGACGCTGAAATTTGATTATGCCGGGCAGCCAGAGTTTGTCTTGGACCACGCCGTTCTTCACGCCGGCATCGCGGCAGATCTTGTAGAGTTCGTAGGCGTCCTTAGTTTTAATAGCGGTCGGCTTTTCGCAGTAGACATGCTTACCAGCGGCGGCGGCCTGCTCAACGGCGTCGAAACGGCGCAGGGTGCTTTGGGCGTCGAAGTAGACCGAGTAAGCCGGATCATTCATGACGCTGTCGAGGTTGGTAGTGTATTTCTCAGCACTTGAAATCTCGACGAGTTTTTTCAGCTTGGTCTCATTTCGGCCCACGAGAATGGGATCAGGCATAATGATTTCTTCAGGTCCGACCTGGACGCCGCCCTGCTTAATAATAGCGTCAATAGAGCGAAGCAGGTGCTGGTTGGTGCCCATGCGTCCGGTGACGCCGTTCATGATGATTCCGATTGTGTGTGTTTTCATGAAAGATAAAAAATGTTTTTGTTAGTATTTTTTAAACGTGCTTGCGATAGGCGTTGATGATTTTTTCGAGATACTGGTCTTGGTCAAAGGCCCAGTGACGATCTGAAAAGATTTCCACTTCGATGGGGCCGTCAAAGCCGGTGGCTTCGACAAGTTGGCGAATCCCGTGGATGTCTATGCATCCTTCACCCATGAGGCCGCGATCGTTGAGAAAATCGTTTGTCGGGGTGACCCAGTCGCAAATATGAAAACCGATAAGGCGCCGACCAGCACGCTTAATTTCACGTTCTAGCTGGGGATCCCACCAAATATGGTAGACGTCTGCGGCGATACCAACCCATTCCTCACCCAACTGATCAATCATCTCATTACACTGGCCGATCGTGTTGATCGCGCTGCGACAATCGGCATACATGGGATGAAGGGGTTCGATCGCTAGTTTCACTCCAACGGAGGAAGCGTGATCAATCAGACCGGCAACCCCTTCAGTGATTTGTTTTCGATTATCAGATAAACAAAGGTCTGGCTTGGCGCCACAAACGAGCACGACCTGCGGAGCGCCAATAGCGGCGGCTTCATCGAGAGCGCGGATGTTGTCTTCGTGAGAGTCGCGGCGACCGGCTTCATTGAGGTAGGGGAAGAATCCGCCACGGACGGTGGAGACAGCCTTGAGCCCATGGTCGTCGAGGATGGATTTGGACTCAGCGAGGGGTCGACCTTCGAGCCACTGTCGCCAAACGCCGACTCCTGGAACCCCGGCGGCGGCATACTTAGCACAAGCCGTGGGCAGGTCCCATGGTTTCGTGGTCATCGTGTGAATGGCGAGGCGGTCTAGATTTTCCATAGATCAGGCCAGTTTAAATAAATCAATTCCGAGGCGTTCTGCAACGCGTAGCGGGCGGATGAGAGCCTCTTTCATGCGAGCGTGTTCATCTCCTGGGCGAATGTCAGGACAATCTGGATGTATTTCAGAGCTCGCAATGAGCCCGAGCAACTGAAGCACCACTGCTGTGCTATGTTTATAGGCGGCAGCGCTACCCTTGTCGTCTAGGCGGAAGACGGAATCTTCAAGTGATTGGAAAGCTTCGAAGAGCTTATAGACGCGTGAATCGTAGCTGTCCTTGAGCCACAATTTACGGGCTTCGCAGATCAACGGGCATGCAGAGACACCAGCGCCGATGAGCAGGGGTAGCCCCATCTTAATTGCTGACGCAATGCCAAAATCGTCACCGCTGTGGGGGGAGAAGTTTAGCTTTAGGTCGCGGCACATTGCGGCCCAGTAAAGTAAGTGGGGTTCGTCAAGTGTTGAGATTTTTCCGCCCACGTATTTTTCATGGTTGGCAATCTCATGAAGCAGCCAGGGATTAAACGGAGTGGCCCAGGGAACAAACGCGGGCTCGAGAGCGTGTGCGAGCGCTGGAACCTTGATGTGTTCGGCGATTTCAAAGTAAGCGTCGCGGCGGCGCTCGGGATCTAGCTGATTAAGCTGCTTTGAGGTCATGATCATAACTTCAACATTGGAGTCGGTTTGCGCGATATCGAGATGCGGGTAATACCACTCGGCCCGAAATTGGTCACCGGAGGCGCCGACGGCCGTGACTCCGCAGATGATCTTTGGGCTTGAAAAGGCGGCACGGAATCGTTGGATCACTTCGGCATAGAGTTCCGGACTAAGATTGAAGATATAACCCGTGTCAGCATTGAGTACGAAAGCTATTTCGACCCCTGCTGCTTCGGCGCATTTGGTCATCCAGTTGATGCTGTTTTCGAATCCCTCCCAGTCGGGTTTTTGGTTGCGGAAAGGTAGCAGGGTGGCGACACAGAGGCGGGCCGGGGTCTTGTGATCGGCGAGCGACTCCTCTGTTGCTTGAGCCCAGATGGTCTCGGACCAGTTTGTTTCTGGCTTCAAGTCAGTAGCATTCCCAATCATATTTCACAGTTACGATTTCTGCGAAAAATGGGTTAGAATGAAATCGCCAATTTAGCATTTTTCCGATCAAATAATTTCAAAGACTGCGCGAGGCAGTAATTTGTGTCGGATGGCAAAGCTGTATCAGGAAATACTTTTAGAAGAGTTGGACATCCGGTTGCCGGGCCTCAATGTCCGTCGACTTGCTCTCCATCAGCACATGGACCAAGTCGAGAAGGTGAAGTCTCATTGGCATTCCTACCACCAGGTCCTGATCTATTTCCGGGGGCGGGGTATTCAACGGGTGGCTGATAAGCGAATCTTAGTTCGTCGTGGCACGGTCATTAGTGTTCGCGCGCGCAAGGATCACGAGTTTATCAAGGAGCAGGATGTGAGTCCGGTCTGCCTTGCGATCGATTTCAAGCAGGCGGATTTTACAAATCTTTACAAGACGATTCAGTTAAGTGGCGACGCGATGAGCCGGATCGAACAGGCTCTCTATCGATTGGGTCGCTATCAGTCCTGGGCGCAGGACACGACACTGTCGGTGGCGGCGGAGATTCTCGGTATTCTTGCGATAATGCAGGTCGAAGGTGGAAGTCCCAGAGAAATAGCTGCAGCCAAGGTGCACCCAGCGACGGACGAAGTGAAGCGGATAATCCACGAAGGTGACCTTGCAACGTTGTCCGTCGCCGGAATCGCAAATCAGATAGGGAAGAGTATGGATTATCTCAATCGGCAGTTGAAAAGAGAGTCCGGAGTGACCATTGGGCAGTTGCTATCGGCGGCGCGCTTTGAGGAGGCGAGTGACCTTCTTGCCGATTCCAAAGCGTTGATTGGCGAAGTAGCGGCAGCGGTGGGTTTCCTTGATCAGAACTACTTTTCTCGTTGGTTTCGTAAGCAGTCTGGCCAGACGCCGACCGAATGGCGCTCTTGATCGGGGCTCTCGTCAGGTTTTGGAATTGCTCTTCTCACTAGTTGTAGCGAGCTTAAGATTCGTTTCGAAATAATCTCAGCAAGAGAGCTTATCAGGAGATTTCCACGATTACGGAATGGGTTATCCTGTTTTTTGAGAGAGCTTTTAGCCTCGTAACAAGACGATTCGTAACCCATAATCGTTGGCCCACTCTTCGGTTTCCATCTCCATGAAGAACCTTTTTAAGATTCTACTCTTAGCTCTGAACGTTTCGTTTCTCCAGTCTATGGTTGCTGAGGATGATAGACCCCATGTCGTCTTGGTATGTGGTACTCTGCATTATTCGCCGGAACTCACCATGCCGGTTTTTGCGAAAGAGTTGGAGCGATTTGGATTCAAGACAACCGTTGTTCTGGGTACGGGCAATCCGGAAAAGAAAACGGAGGGCGTTCTGCCTGGTCTTGAAGTTTTGTCCGATGCGGACGTGGCCATCTTCTTTATGCGTTTTCTGAAGATGCCTGAAGATGAGTTTCAGCCAATCAAGGAATACCTCGAATCGGGTAAGCCTGTCATCGGGCTTCGGACTGCCAACCACTCCTTTAAATATGCGCCTGATCATCCTTTGTATGAGTGGAATGACGGTTTTGGCCGCCGCGCCCTCGCTGGTCCCTACATCGTTCATCAGGCTGGAACGACTGATATTTCAGTTCTGCCCACTGCCGCTAATCATCCTATCTTGGCAAACGTCAAGAAGACTCAGTGGGTTTCTCCGGGGACACTTTACCTTACTCGACTCGAACCCGGCGTTGAACCGCTAGTCATTGGAAAAGGCCAAGGCCGTGATCGTCTCCTCAATCGCTCCTGGGGATCAATCATGGTGAACGAGTCTGAGGCCGACATTGTTGCTTGGGCTTGGGAGAATGAATGGGGCGGTAAGGTGTTTGGCACCTCTTTTGGCCATCCTGGAGACTTTGCGGAGGAGGCTCACAACCGGATACTGATAAATAGCGTGCACTGGTGCCTCGATAGGGAGGTGCCTCCGGCCGAGGCCGAGATCACAACATGGCAACTAGAGCGGGTTGATAAGAAGAAGTGAGATGAGATCTTTCATTTTTTTCCTTCTGACAGCGGCGTCTACCGCGAGTGCTGTCCTTGCTGAAGCTCCCATTCTTCCCGGAGACCGAGTTGCGATTGTCGGCAATACCTTCGCTGANCAAATCCGCGAGCACGGTTATCTTGAAACACTTCTCTTGCAGCGCACCAGAGAGAATCCCGTCTCGATTAGGAATCTNGGCTGGGGAGGCGATATGTTAACGCTTCGNGATCGGCCGACCAATTTTCCGACTGAAGAGTCAACCCTAACTGCCCATAAAACCGATGTTATNATCGCCTGCTTNGGTCTGGGTGAGAGTTTTAATGGCGAGGTGGGNCTCGAAGATTTTAAGAAAAACGTGGCTGCCTTTATCGCTTCCCATCGCGGCAAGAAATACAATGGAAAAAAAGAGGTTCGTCTTGTNCTGGTGTCTCCTATTGCTCACGAAGATTTCGGTCGCCTCACCACGATGGCAGAAACGCGCAATGGCCAACTCGAAGCCTATTCCGAGGCGATGGGGGTTGTGGCTGCCGAATATGATGTGCCCTTCGTGGATCTCTACACGCCGATGAAATATATTATGGAGGAGCCGGGGGCTCCGAAGTTGACGACCAATGGGATTCATCTCAATTCCTATGGCTACTGGGCGGTGGCGCGATACCTGTTTGATACTCTGGTCACAGGTGAGAATGAAACCGTTCGTGAACAACCGTGGAGAATCGAGGTCGACGCAAAGAAGGGAAGTGGTTCAAGTGAAGGTCTTAGGTTGGAAAAAGTTAAAGTGCTCTATGACGGCGTCAGCTTTCTCGCGATAGAGGAATTTGGTCCCACTCTCGCTCCGCCGGCGGACGGTAGTCTTCCTCCTCAGTTGGCAGGCCTCCGTGACATTTTGACAGTGGAGAATCTCAAGCCGGGAAATTACGAACTCACGATTGACGGGCAATTAGTAGCAACGGCTCCGGCTAGTGAATGGTCGAGGGGTATTCCTGTGGATGCTTCACCGGCTCACATCGAAGCTGAGACGCTGCGCGAAGCGGTGAACGATAAAAATCGTCAGTTTGTATACAGTTGGAAAGCCTACAACCAGGTTCATATCGTCGGCGAACGAAGGAACTCTCCGAGCGGCCAGTCGCTATCGGGCGAAGTGATCGAATTTAACAATATCACCAAGGAGCGTGAAGTGGAACTTCGCGACAGTATCAAACTCAAAACCCGACAGTGGCGACTCGCGCGCGTGGAGGGTTAATCCATTGAAGCGCAAGCATAAGGACCTATGAAATCCGGTTTAACTCTTCTCATCGTTGCCTTGATTACAGCTTCTGTATTCCTCGGTAGCGATGCCAATGCGATCGATGCGTCTGGCATTAAGACAGCCAACCTTAAGGATGCTGATCTGGACCTGATAAATAATCATGATCCACAGTCGGAGTTGGAAAACTTTGACTTATTGGACGGCTACCAAGTCAACCTCTTTGCTTCCGATCCCATGCTGGCCAACCCCGTGCACATGCACTGGGACGCTAGTGGCCGTCTCTGGGTAGCTTGCTCTTGGGCTTACCCCCAACTCAAACCGGGAGAAGTGGCGAACGATAAGATTATTATTCTCGAAGACACTGATGGAGACGGGGCTGCTGACAAGTCGACTGTTTTTGCTGATGGCCTTTACCTTCCTACCGGAATCGAATTTGCCAATGGTGGCGTTTACGTCGGGCAATCTCCGGATGTATTCTTTCTTAAAGACACCGATGGCGATGATATCGCTGATGTAAAAGAGCTAGCCCTGACAGGTTTTGGTATTGAGGATAATCACCACTCCATCAGCGCCTGGCGCCGGGGGCCCGGTGGCTGGATCTACTTTCAGGAGGGGATTTTTTTGCACGCTCAGGTGGAAACGCCATTCGGGGTGGTGCGCAATTACAATGGTGGGGTCTATCAGTTTAACCCCCGAACGCAAGAACTTCGCGTTTTTGTTAGGGGCACAGGAGGTAATCCGTGGGGGCATGTTTTCGAAGAGTGGGGACAGTCCTTTATGGTGAATAACCCACGCATCATGTATCTCTCTCCGGCTTCTGGGAATAGCGGTAAGTCAGTGCCGGTGAAGCCGCTTATCTCAACTGAGAAACAATGTGGCGGTGATCTTGCTACCGGAACACACATTGGTGATGATATCCGAGGTAATCTTCTCAGCGGGCGTTTCAAGAGTCGAGCCATCATTCGTTACGAGTTCGTAGAGAACGGTGCCGGTTACAGCGCCAACGTTCTCGAGCCACTCATGACCTCAAAGCACCCTAACTTCCGTCCGGTCGACGTGAAGATGGGACCGGATGGGGGAGTTTACGTGGCCGACTGGTATAACTCTATCATTAACCACGCGCAGCACGATTTCCGCGACCCGCGTCGGGATCACGACCACGGGCGCATCTGGCGCATCACGCACAGGGAGCGCCCGCTTACAAGGCCGACCCCTGTTGAAGGGGTGCCTCTGGAGAAACTGGTGACGCATCTGGCCAGTAGCGAACCGTTCGTGCGCCAACAGGTGAAGAAGGAACTTGAGAAGCGAGACTGGGACGAAGCGCACGCCGCGATCGAAGCGTGGGTCGATAAACTCGATGCCAGCACTGAGAACTACGATCTCAATCTCGTCGAGGCGATGTGGGCGTGCCAGAACGTGGAGCGCGTCAGTGAGAAGATACTGAGTAAGGTAATCAACGCAAAAAGTGGTCATGCCCGTTCAGCTGGCGCGCGCATCCTGCGCTACTGGCATAGTGAACTTTCGGATCCTGCCATGTTCATAGCCGAGACCGCAGGAGACGAGTTTCCCCGCGCCCGCATGGAAGCAGTTCTCTCAGCCGGATTTGTTCCTAGCGCGGAGGCTTACGCCGCGGCGCTTCATGTGCTTGATTATCCCGGAGATCCAGTTCTCGACCAGGCTCTGCCCCAAACTAAGGCAGCACTCGAGAGATATTGGCGTCCTGCCATGGAGTCGGGTACCCTGGCTTTCGCGAAAGAGTCTCACAAGGAGTTTGCCGAAGCTTCTGCAGGTATCGGTTTCACGGATCGTCTCGATCAGTTTATCGCTCACGCCTCTCCCTCTGCGATGAACGGAAATGCTATCAAGGCTCAAATGCCTGTAGTGGGTCTTGAGCGAGATGTTAGGCGAAGTATCGATGCCTTGATTGGTAAGAAGGGAGATATCTCAACTGACAAGAAAATAGTTTTGCTTGGTGCGCTTAAAGCTTCGGCTACGAAGTTGAATGAGCCCTCCGCGAAGCGAGCGGTGCGCCATATTCACCGATTACTCTCCGATGATAGTGACGAAGTGGTGACGCACGCGATCGAAACGCTTGCTGCTTGGGAGGTGAGCAGCGAAGCGAAAGAGTTGACTGTTCTGCTGAAGGATGGTTCGCGCCGCCAAACGCTGCGTCAGGCGGCGGCGTTGGCTCTCGCCTCCTTTGATGAAACAGAGCACCTCGAAACCCTCAACGCACTGGCTCTCGAAGCAGATATTGTTACTCGTTACCTCGCTCTTACGGGGTTATTGGTGAAGGATCTTGATGCTGGTATTGAAGTGGCAAGAACTATCTTTACCGAAGAACCTGGAGACGGTGATCCGGTGGCGTCAATCCAGTCTCTCTTGAAGCAGCGAAAAGGCGTAACTTTCCTTGTGGCCGCTTTGGAGGGGGTAGAGATTCACCCTGATGTAAAAACGCGAGTTACTGAATTTCATCGCACTAGCGGCCAGCTGCCAGAAGCGATGGTTAAGCTGTTTCAGCAGACTAGTAACTCTGGCTCTCTCAGTGCCGAACTTTTGAGGGAAGACATTAATCAGCTCACTGCAGATGCAGATAAGCTCGGTGATCCTTACCGTGGAGAAATGATTTATCGGCGTAAGGCCATGGCATGTGTCGGCTGTCATGCGATCGGTTCGGTGGGGTCTTACATTGGCCCAAACTTAGTTGCGGTGGGTGGCGCTGCTTCGACCAGTTACATGATCGAATCGATCCTTAGCCCGAACGCCGCGATTGCAGAACACTACGAAAACCGTCTCTTCACACTTGATGATGGATCCGTGCAAATGGGTGTGATCACTTTTCGAAGTGAAGAGGAGATCATCGTGAGTGACTCGGCTCAGGGAGGTAAGGAAATCTCGATTCCGGTCGCCAAGATCCTTAAAGAGCAGGGGATGCCCTCCTTGATGCCATCTGGTCTTGCTGACCAGTTACAGAGCCGTTCCGAGTTTCTTGATCTTGTGAAGTTCCTTTCCGTACTCGGAAAGCCTGGTGACTTCGCTAGCGACGAGAGTCCGGTGCTGCGGAAGTGGCGCATTCTTGCGGACGGGAAGGGAACACACATTCCTGGTGATAACGAACCATGGGTTCCCGCCTACAGCAAAGTAGACGGAGAGCTTCCTGCTGAAGATCTAAATATTCCAGGTGCAAAACGCATCTTTGCTCGAGCTTGGATTGATGTCCAAGTGCCGGGAAAGGTGGGTTTGATGCTCAACGAATCGGAGGGGGTGATTCTCTATCTTAATGGCGAAAGAGCCGAGAGTCCTGTCGCTGATATTGTTCTTGAAAAGGGTCGCCAGGAAATTACCTTTTCCATTGATCGCCGAAAACTAAAAGGTGGATTTCGCGCTGAGCTTAAAGCGGCTGATGAAGAGGTCCGTTTTGCGGCTGAGGGCGGAATTTAAGAATCCAGTTTTGCGCTGAAACACTTTGGACCCCAGATAAAACGTTAAAATAAATACTTTCAAATCCATGCCACAGAAGCGTTCACCTTTGGATCGCCGTCATTTCCTTCGAGGAGCGGGCGGGGCGATGATGTCGCTACCATTTTTGGAAGCTATGACCAAATCGGTTAGCGCAGCTTCAGGATCAGGCGAGACTCCGATGCGCATGGTCTGTGTGGGCAACAATTTTGGCTACGTGCCCGATCTCTTCTTCCCGACAGAAACGGGGGTGGATTATGCCCTGCCGGGGCAGATCCAAGTGTTGGAGCGTCATAGGGATATGTTTACTATTTTATCTCAGCTCGATCACGGCCAGGAAGGGGTGGGTGGTCATGGCGGGGTGCATGCTTTTCTCTCGGGTATACTCTCTAAGAACTCGAAAGGCTTTGCTGAAGGTAATATTACCGTCGATCAGAAGGCAGAGGAACACGTCGGAACTGCCACGCGTTATTCATCGATGCAGATTGGCTGTGGCACCTCTATCGGAAACCGTCTTAGTTGGACTGCCTCTGGCTCGGCGATCCCGCCGGTTGAAGACCCCTCGATTCTGTTCTCGCTTTTATTTCAAGAGCCAGAAGCCAAGGACCTACGCCTACTCAAGGAAGCACACGTTCAAGAGAAGAGTATTCTCGACCTTGTCAAAACGGACGCTGACCGGCTCAAGCGTCAAATTGGCAAATCTGACCAGGAAAAGCTGGATCAGTATTTCACTTCGGTCAGGGATTTAGAGAAGCGACTCACGCAGTCGCAGGCATGGCTTGATCAGTCCAAACCAAAGGTCGACTATAAACTACCAGCCGAGGCAGATGGCTTTGACTTCGTGGACCGGTTGCCCCTCTACTACGATCTTGTGGCCCTCGCTCTGCAGACTGACTCGACTCGAATCATCACGCTCGAAGTGTCCGGGATCGGCAATAATTCTGGTGGCCTTCCTCTCACGAAAGGCTATCACCAACTCACCCATCATGGGCGGGTAGCGAGCTACATCGAAGAGCTTTCCATAATTGAAAAGGTTCATACGGCAGCATTCGCGGATTTCCTCGATACGCTTCGTTCCGTCGAAGAACTGAACGGTAAAAGTCTTCTCGACAATACAATGACTCTCTTTGGGAGCGGTATGGGCAACGCGAGTTCGCATTCAAATAAGGATCTACCCATCATTCTTGCTGGTGGCGGATTTAAGCACGGCCAGCATATCCGCTTTGAGAAAGACAATTCGCGTGCTGCCCAGACGATGGCCTGCAACCTCTACCTGTCGATGTTGCAGCGCTTCGGGATGGAAATAGACCAGTTCAACACTTCGACCGGCACGCTGACCGGACTGGAGGTGGCTTAATGAAGAATTCAATCCTTGTGGCCGCCGCATTCGCTTTTGGCGGTAGTATTATCCCAGTAGAAGCGAAGAATGAATCGCTTGATTCACTTGTAGCGACCTTTGTTGAGAACTACTGCATCGATTGCCATGATGATCTCACCGCAAAAGGCGATCGCGACTTTCTTCCATTCCTCGATAATCCTAATGGGGTCGACTCCTTTCTGGCGCTTGAGGAAATTCTTGATTCTCTCAATCTTGGTGAAATGCCGCCGGAGAAGAACGGGGTAACTCAGCCAAGCGATGATGAGAAGCGGGCCGTTATTACCGAGATCACCCGTTACCTTATTGCAGAGTCAGCTGCGCTCGCGCCAAGCGAGACGGTTCTGCGTCGTCTGACACGTTACGAGTATAATAACACGATGCGTGACCTTCTCGGCGTGCATCCGGATGTGTATGACGCGACGACCGCGTTCCCTGTTGATGAGACAAAACATGGCTTTGCTAATGTGGGAGCGTCACAGGTATTATCACAATACCAGTTGGGGCTTTATCTGGAATCCGCTGGTAACTACCTCGATCAAGCACTGGTATTTGGTGAGGATAGGCCTGAGTTGAATCGTTTTGAAATCAAACCCGTGGAGTTCTCCTCCAGCCCAGTCTATCGTGGTGCTGTCGCTTATCGGGCGTTGGCAGAGGATGCTAGTTTCGTAGATATTGGACATGGAGCCCCCGATGATCGCCGCCCCAATGTTCCGAGAAGTATGCACCAAAAAGGGGTGCCTGCAGCGGGTAACTACCGCATAACAATTAAGGCGGAAGCTAAGGGCCGTCTCGATCATGGTTATGATCCTGAACTGCTGGGTCTGGATTTGAGGCAGCCGATGAAGCTGGGTGTCTGGTTTGGTGACAGCTATCGCGCGCTCGAAAAGTCGACGACGCGAGGCCGCAACATTATCGAGGTGATTGAGTTGGGGGATAATAAGGTCGGGACCTACACAGTAGAAGCCTGGATGCCGAAAGGTGGCGTGCCATTTATTAACTGGATTAACGGTCCCGGAGCCTCCAAGCGGCATGTCCGCGTGATGATTGAAAACTATCATCCGGAATCTACGATTTGGACGCCTGTTCGTGTCGATGAAATGCGGGAGCGGGGCATTGAAGTCACGGATGAGGAAGTGGAAAGGCACAATGCTAGTGTTTTGCCGGCTTCCTATGTCTACCGTGGCCCCCGGATTCGACTGTATGAAATGATGATCGAAGGGCCGCTTGACGAGGAGTGGCCTCCGGCGAATCATCGTAAGTTGGTGGGTGACACCTTACAGCCTCACAAGGTCGATATTCCGGCTGCTATACTGAAGCTTGCGAATCGTGCTTACCGTCGTCCGGTGAAGATGGAAGAAATTGCGCACATCGTGGAGTATGTGGAGGACTCCATCGAGGCTGGAGAGAATCACAAGAATGCGATAAAATCGGGTTTCAGCGCAGTTCTTTCGTCACCCTATTTCCTTTACCTGAACGAAGGTAATGCGGACCGTCGTCCCGAGTTGAACGACTATCAGTTGGCGAGCCGTCTTTCCTACTTCCTTTGGAGTTCAATGCCGGACGACAGTTTACTGGCCGCTGCTGCTTCAGGTGAGCTTCGAAGCCGGGAAAAACTTCTCGCGCAGGTCGACCGTATGCTGGCGGACCCGAAGGCCCAAGCCCTGGCTGAGAATTTCACCACGGCCTGGTTGCGCCTTGATAAGTTGGGATCGATGCCGCCAGGGACGAAGCAGTTTCCAACTTACCTGGGACGACGCCTCGAAGACGCCATGCGGAGGGAAACTAAGATGCTTTTTTCTCACATCCTTAAAGAGAACCGCCCCCTTACTGAGTTCATCGAAGCGGACTACACTTTCGTTAATGACAGTCTTGGCCAGCATTATGGCTTCACCGAAATAGAGGGCGAACACTTCCGTAAAGTTGCGATGCCGGCCGAGTTACGGCGTCACGGCATTCTGGGTCATGCTAGTGTCTTAACTGCTTCCGCCAACGGGGTTGAAACCTCACCTGTGGTGCGTGGTATTTGGGTGCTGGAAAGTGTGTTGGGAACGCCCCCATCGCCGCCGCCACCGGATGTTGATCCCATTGAGCCGGATACGCGCGGCACCACGACGATTCGTGAGCAGTTGACCAAGCATCGTGAGGTTGCCGCCTGCAATGATTGTCACGCCAAGATTGATCCGTGGGGATTCGCTCTCGAAATTTACGATCCAATTGGCGGGCTGCGTACGCACTATCCTCAAGATGGACGGCCGGGCCGAGGGCCTGAAATTGATACCTCTGGAGAGTTGGTGAATGGCGATTCCTTTCAGGATGAGATTGGATTGAAGTCCATGATTCTGGAGCGTAAAGACCTGGTTGCCAGAAGCTTGACTACTAAACTGCTGACCTATGGCACCGGACGTGAGCCAAGCTTTGAGGATTATGAGCAGATTGAGAAGATCACTTCTACCACACTGGAGGAAGGCAAGGGACTTAACGACCTCATTCATGCAGTCGTATCGAGTCGCATTTTCCTAACTCGTTGATTCAACTTCGCCTTCTCAGGCGGCCGAATAACCAAACGTCATCATTATGATGACGGATGATCAGGACTAAGGAGATTTGTCCTGCCATGGTACTCCAGATTTTAAAAGACTGAATCTTGCCCACTTTTTATTCCGAGAGCGTCGGCTCTTCAATGGGACGTGGGAAATTAAAGTCACAGAGGGCTGATGAGCGCTGTGCTTATTACCTGTCCGTGTATTGATGAAATTAATTAGCTCCTTAGATCTTGATAAAGCTGCCGGACGGACTCTCGGAGCTTCGCGCTGGACCCATAGACGACCGCTTTCTCGTTCATGAAGGTGCAACCTTCGGGGTTCAGTCGCAGCGATTCGCCATGAACGTCTGTGGGGGGCAGCCCCCATTCGGTAAAGAGACAAGCGGTCGCGGCAAAGTCCCAAACAGACCCACCGCCCTTGTTCGATTTTGGAAACTTGAAGTAAACAGCTGGCTTATTCTCAGTCACCCAGCAAGCGTTGAGAACAGAACCAGCGTGATCGAGGATCTTCAAACCATCAAACCCTTCTTCGAAAACCAGTTCTTCCAGCATCTCCAGTGCTCGTGGGTAATCGATCGACTCTTTCATGCTTCGATCCATTGCCCACGTGAGTTGATTGGCAGAGGACTTGTCACCAGATGGAATGGGGACACCGTCACGCATGGCGCCTCCGCCTTGGAAAGCATGATAGGTGGTTTGCGTGACAGGGTCATAAATAACACCGATTAGGGGGGTGCCGTCACGCGCTACGAGGGCAATTGAAACAGAATAACCTGGGACTCCCTCGGTAAAAGGTAGTGTTCCGTCAATAGGATCAATACACCAGAAGGCTCCCTTTTCATGCCGACTGGCATTGTCTTCGCTCTCTTCGGTCAAGAGACCGAGATTCAAACTGCAAATTGAATCATCTAGGCTTGTAAGGATGAGATCCTCACTCTCGTGATCCACCTCTGTTACGACCTGAGAGGCAAGGGTGTCTCCACCGTCTTTGCTTTGGATGCCGCTGTGATTGCCGACCCTCGACTGGATATGAACTCCTGCCCGCTTCGCTGTCTTAACAGCGAGGTTGTGGAGGGCCTCGATTTCAGCGGTCAAGAAACTCATGAGAGTGCTGTAATGACCTCCCGAGCGAGGCGTTCGCTGTAAGAATTAATTTTCCAATGACCGGGACACCACCCTTTTAGGAAACGATGAAAATCAGTCCAGGCGACCGGGAACAGTTCGCGCCATTCGGCCTCGACGGCAGCTGCATCGACTTCTGGTTGTCTTCGAGCCAGAGCGGAGGAAAATGATTCAAAATAACTGTTTAGTAATTCGGTCTCGCGAGACTCACAACTGGCTTCGTCGAGGCAGCTGCCGATAAAATAAGCCACGTCTTTCATGCCGCAGCCACCACCTACATATTGAAAGTCCAGTGCTGCGACTTGATTGCCGTCAGAGGAAAAACAAAAATTGGCGAGCTTGGCGTCACCGTGAACAAGAGTGCGGTAGGTCGCGTTATTGAGTTGGGTATCGATTTGTGTGGCGGTAGATTTTAGAATTTTGTCATCAAGGGCGTCCAATTCTTCCGGGCGTGTCTCGAGGTGCCAGTATGTTCCAATTTCCCAGAGGCCTTCGGGGGCGACTCCAAGAAAGGTGGCGTGAAACTCCGCCAACCAGGTGAGGCAGGCGTCAATTTGAGACGGCTTTAGACTGGTCAGGCGCTCGGGATATCCGGAGGAGTCGATATCTTCAAGAACGAGGAGTATTTTGTCATCGTCCTGATTGAAGGCTAGGAATTTAGGAATGCGGCAGCTTTCGCCACAACGATGACTCCAATTCTGATACCATTCCGTTTCGACTTGGTAAGAGAAGACCTTTCGCTCATGGGACAAGTTGGAGTTCCATCCGCGAGGGTGCTGTGTTTCAACGGGCATCGCAACATGCTTGACCACGACCGTATCCCTGTCTCCGTTCGCGAGAGCGACACGAAGAATTTTGCCATAGCCACTCCATAGTTCCTGGATCACTTCAGTGACTTCCAGGCTGGATGCTTGAGTCGCGTTCAGAATTGTTTTTTGAAACGTCTCTCCTAGGGCTGGTGTCATTCCGGGCGGGTTGAGATACCGTAGTGTGGCGCAGAACCAGCTTTACATCGAAGAAAATATTGAGGCAATTGAACTCGGTGGCATTCGAATTGGAGGCTGTCCTGCAAAATCTCATCGCTCTTTAGCTAATCGTTAGTATCGCAAAAATCTCTTCGCGGGATGTGACAACGTCCTTAAGATCCGAGAGTTGGCATTTATGAACACAAATAGTTGGCCATCGTGTGACAAACTCGATATATCAGAATCCCTTTAAATTCCTATGAAGTCCCAGATTTTTTTCCAGTCATTCCTGGTGGGTGCCTTGACTCTGCAGGCTGTCGCCGCAGACCGTCCCAATATTCTTTTTATCTATACTGACGACCAATCGACCCGAACGGTGAGTTGCTACGAAGAGGCTCACTCGTGGGTGAATACGCCTCATATTGATGCCTTGGCTGCCGCTGGAATTCGGTTTGAGCACGCCTACATCGGTTCGTGGTGTATGACGTCTCGAGCTTCGCTTCTAACGGGTTTACAGCAGCATGGCATTGAGTCTATGAGGATGGAGGGTCAGTATCCCGGCAGTACTTACGATCCGAAGCAGTGCCGCTTCTGGCCGAGTGTTTTCCGCAAGAATGGTTACCAAACCGCTCATATTGGGAAGTGGCATACTGGCACGGATGACGGGTTCGGTCGTGACTGGGACTACCAGATTGTCTGGAACCGGCCGAAGTATGTGAAGAATTCCCCTAACTATTTCGACGACCAGCTCATAGTGAAAAACGGTGGCGAGCCGAAAATGACGAAGGGCTACACCACGGACCTCTACACCGATTGGGCGGTCGATTATATCAGGGGGGAGGGTCGCGAAGAGGGCAAGCCATGGTATCTCTGGCTTTGCTACGGTGCTGTTCACGGTCCCTTTACTCCGGCAGAGCGTCACCTCGATGACTACGAGGATGCGGTGGTTGAAGTGCCTGCTGACATTTACCCGCCTCGTCCTGACAAACCAAAATACGTTCGCGAAATGGAATTCTGGGAGCCTGGTAAGGATGGGTATCCTGTCGAACGAAAGGTGCGCGAAAATAGCCCCGTTGGGATGCAGGATATGCCAGGCCGCTCCCTTCGTGACTGGGTGCAGCAATACCAACAGGGTGTGCTGGCAATTGACGAAGGAGTCGGACAATTGCTTAAAGCCCTTCAGGCAACAGGGCAGGATGAGAACACAATGATCGTTTTTACTTCAGACCAAGGATTCGCCTGGGGGCAAAAAGGATTTAAATCAAAGGTTGCCCCTTATCGTGCCAACGTGGAGGCACCCATGATCATTCGCATGCCTGGGGCGGTGGCAGAGCAAAGCGCGGGACGGGTCATTGAAGAACCAATTGCCGGGGTTGATATCGTACCAACTTTCTTTTCTCAGGCAGGTATCAAACTCCCGTGGGAGATGCACGGTTATGATCTCAGTCCTCTCCTTGGAGCCGAGGACAGGGCATGGGAATACCCTGCGCTACTGGTCCACACGGCCAAGCAATTCGGTTCCGACACTAATATTGTCCCTCCGGTCGGAGATCCAAAATTGATACACGGTCCCGGGATCCCGTGGTATGTGATGTTGTGCGAGGGGGAATACAAGTATATCCGCAATCTGATTGAGGGGGAAACCGAGGAGCTCTATCACATGGGCGAGGATCCCGAGGAACTTGTCAACCTTGCTCAGTTGCCTGCCCATCAGGAAACTCTGAATGAATTCCGCGTCCAGGCCATTGATGAACTTCGCCGCACCAAGGCAGGAATGGTCGACAACCTTCCTGCCGTGGGCACCCCGGTAAATTAGAAGTTGGCGAAACGCCTATTACTCATCCCTAATTCTCGCTAATGCCTGTCCAGGAAGCGATTTCCCAACTTTGCAGTCCCATTGGACTTTTCATCATCGTGCTAGGAACGACGCTGGGGGTGTTTGTTGGAGCCATTCCCGGTCTGACAGGGACCATGCTGATCGCTTTGGCGCTGCCCTTGACCTACGGGCAGGACACAGGCTTGGCTATGATGTTGTTGATCAGTATCTACGTTGGCGCAATCAGCGGTGGGATGATTTCCTCGACGCTTCTCCGAATGCCAGGTACGCCGGCTTCCATCGTGACGACGCTGGATGGTTATCCGCTCGCCAAGGGTGGCAAGCCTGAGCGGGCTCTTTCTCTGGGTGTCATGGCCTCCTTCATGGGAGGTATGATCTCATGGGGATTTCTTGTTCTGCTTTCAAAACCGGTTGCGCAACTCTCCACCAAGTTCGGTCCCTTCGAATATTTCTCTCTTGTCATGATGGCCTTGGTTCTGATCGCCAGTATTGGAGGGAAGTCGCTTTCACGGTCTCTCTTCGCTGGGGCTCTTGGCATCCTGTTTTCCATGCCTGGAATTTCTCCCGCCACGGGGCAACCGCGATTGACGCTCGGATTTCCTGCATTGAATGATGGCTTTGAACTGGTTCCTGTTCTCGTCGGCATGTTTGCGGTGAACCAGATTCTCAAGGAGACGATGTCTGGTGGGACCATCCCCAAGGCAATTGAGCTGGGTAAGAAACGCATCCTGCCCCGGTGGAAGGATTTCACCTCGCATCTCATCAACATGATCCGCTCTTCGGTGATCGGCACCTGGATCGGGATCCTGCCTGGGATCGGAGCCAACATTGGATCGGTCACGGCCTATGCGGTAGCCCGCAGCACTTCGAAGGAGTCAGAGAAGTTTGGCACTGGGCATGAGCCTGGGATCGTAGCGGCAGAGGCTTCCAACAACGCAACGATCGGAGGCGCTCTCATTCCGCTGATTGCGATGGGCATTCCCGGCAGTGTGGTGGAGGCGGTGTTGCTCGGCGCGCTGGTGCTTCACGGATTGCAGCCGGGGCCGCGCCTGTTTACGGACAGTCCGGTGGTAGTCTATACCATCATGGGCGCCATGTTTTTGGCCAACGTTGTCATGGTCATCGTAATGTTCGGGTCGATGCGTTTTCTTGCACGAATGGCATCCATTCCGAGGGCTTATCTCCTGCCGGTGATTCTGCTGTTCTGCGTGATTGGATCGTTCGCTCTCTCCAATCGCCTCTTTGATGTTTGGGTGATGTTAGGTTTTGGGGTGCTTGGGTTTCTGCTTGAGAAGGTCAAAATTCCCTTGGCACCTTTCGTGATAGGGTTTGTTCTCTGGCCGATTGCGGAGACTAAGTTGAGCGCTGGGCTCATGTCGACAAACGGGGACTGGCTGCCTATCCTGACGCGTCCGATCTCGGCAACCTTCATTGTCATGGCGATGGTCATGCTGCTGATACCGCCGATGCGCTCCCGCTTTCAGCGAAAGGGGGCGGAATCATGAAGCGCGTTATTCATGGTATTGCGATCCTGGTGATTCTCGCCCTAATTATTTGGAAGGTGGCCCAGGCGATGGCGCTGCTAAAGGCGGATGATTCTTATCCTGCCAAGCCCATCGAGATCGTAATTCCCTACGACGCGGGAGGCGGGAGTGACAGCTTTGTTCGTCCGTTGATCAAAGTGATTGCAGATGAGAGCTGGATCGATGAGCCCTTCGTGGTGCTTAATCAGCCGGGAGGCAGCGGTACGATTGGCAGCCGACTGGTCAAAGAAGCGCGGCCGGACGGCTATCGCATTCTCTGCCACCACGAATCAATGATCACCGCTGAGCTCTCAGGGGCGGCCGACTTTGGGCCGGCGGACTTTGAGGTGGTGGCTCAGACCGGCGAGATTGTGCTGCTCATCATTGTGCGGGAGGACGCGCCTTACGAAACGATTGTGGATCTGCTCGAAGCCGCCAAGCAGTCGCCAGAGACGATCCGTTTTGGCGCAAACATCGGTTCTCCGGCACACTTCACAGCGATGAACCTCGAAGCGGCGCATCCCGGGGCTAAGTTCAACCTCGTAACGTCGGGCGGGGGCCAGACCCGTTACACAGAGATCATCGGGCAGCACCTTGACGCGGGCATTTTTTCTCTGGCTGAGTATCTCAAGTTTCGTTCCCCAGAGGGCACACCGGCCGACAGGAATATTCGAGTTCTTGCCTGTCTCTCTGAGAAGCCGCATCCGGAGTTGAACGGTGTGAGGACTTGCGTGGAGCAGGGCGTCGAAGTCACATCGAGTAATGCCTACTACTGGTGGGCACCCAAAGGCACACCGCTCGAGGTTCAGGAGTTGATTGCGAGCACGCTCAAGGAGGCCATGCAGCATCCCGAGGTGCGGGAGCGCCTCGTCGAGCAAGCCATTGACCCGACTTTTTCAACCGGTGAAGCGGTTCGGACGAGGGTCGCTGATCGGGTTGAGCTTCTCGAATCTTTTGCAGCGGAAGCGGAGAGTGAGCTTCCGAATTTCACAGTTTACATTACCATCGTGACGCTTGTGCTGTTGATCGTGGTAGTGGTTTCCAGCCTGAGGCATCGGGGTGAATTACCAGATCGAGAATCGCTTGATGTGAAGCGTGGGATACTTTGTTTAGCAGCGCTCACTACCTACGTGGCTTTGCTTGAGTTCGCCCCCTTACCCTTCTTCCTTCTGTCTGCTCTTCTCGTCTTCTTCCTTGGCGCTTTGATTTGCGGATGGGAAAAGAAAAGATTTCCGATCATGGCTGAAATTGCACTCATTGCCGGGCTTGGAGCTGAGTTTGTCTTCGGTAGTTTCTTTGGGGTCTCTCTTCCGTAGGAGAGATTTCAGTTTGGCGAAACTGGCTGCGCCGTAGTATGAATGAAGTATGTCGAATATCCCCTCCCGTCGACTGATCTCAAGAATCGCGATTACTGCTGTTTTGATGGTAATTTCATTTCCTGTCCTGCATGGTGAGGAGAGACTTCCTATTCTCTCAGCTTGGGAGGGCTCAGCCCTCGAGGGAACCGGTCAGGATCCCTTACCCTTCGAGCCAGTTCCTTTTTATGGCGCGATAGAATGGAGTCAGCCGCTTGGTATGGTTCCCGTTCCCGGTGTTCCCGGGGAGCACTATCTGATCCTCGAGAGAAATGGAGTAATTTGGCACCTTGATGGTGAGTTGGGCGAGCGAAAGGAGTTAATCAAGCTCGGTATCATAGATGGTATTTCTTACGAGGTGAAAGGGCATCGTCAGAATCTTGGAGCGTGCTTTCATCCCGATTTTCCCAACACCCCGGAGTTTTATCTTCGGTCGGGAGTGATGACAGCGGAATACGGTCACAATTGGCTAACGCGATTTGAATTGGATCCTAAGAATCCGTTCATTTTGGATCCGGAGAAGGAGGAAATGATTCTGGAATGGCCAGCGAATGGGCATCGTGGAGGAGATCTTGCTTTCGGTGAAGATGGAATGCTCTACATCACCAGTGGTGATGGTTCGTCTCCGGGCGACCCGAACAACGTCGGTCAGAAAACAGATAACCTCTTAGGGTCCATCATTCGGATTGATGTGAGCCAGTCGGAGGTTGGTAAGCCTTATCGAGTTCCAGAGGACAATCCGTGGGTCGGTGTTGACGGGATTTACCCGGAGATTTGGGCCTACGGGCTGCGCAATCCCTGGCGAATGTGCTTTCGTCCTGGAACCAATGAAATCTGGTTGGGTGATAATGGCGACGAGGACTGGGAGATGGTGCACCGGGTGCGCGGAGGAGAAAATTTTGGATGGAGCACTTTCGAGGGAAGCCACCCCTTTCGTCCCGGCAATCCACTTTCAGGTCCAAACCCAACTCATACCCTCCCGATTGTGGAGCAGTCCCATCAGGAACTTCGTTCAGTTATTGGGGGTTTCTGGTATAGGGGTAAACAGTTCCCCGAACTAGAAGGTCATTACCTCTATGGTTGTCACCTGACCAAAAAAATCTGGGCTTTTTCGATGGATGGAGAAGAGGTAGTAGGTCTTCGTCGGATTGCCGATCTTGGGGGGCAGGTCGTATCATTTTGCGAGACCCCAGATAGGGAAGTCATCGTTGTGGCGTTGGATAATGGGCTCTTCAAATTGCAACGATCGCCGGAGCGGGATTTGAGGCCAATTCCAAATCGTTTGAGTGAAACCGGCCTCTTTACCTCAACGGCAAAACATGAGGTGGCTCCCGGCTTTCTGCCGTACGAAGTCAACCATCCCTCTTATTGGGATGGAGCAGAAGCACAACGTTTTGCCGCTGTTCGACTCGACGAAGAGAGGGTGCAAATTCAAATGATTCCGCCGGCGGTGAAAGGAAAGAACGAGCTCGATAAGGCGCGCAGTCTGGCTGGTGTCGATCGCTGGAAGCTACCTTCGGGTTCAGTACTTATGCAGACTTTGAATCTCGATGGGCGCCGTATCGAAACCCAAATCTCCCTTAAGGATGGGGGAGAGTGGCGTTATCTGACCTATCGTTGGGGCGACGATCAAAAAGACGGGGAGCTTATTCCCGAGGAAGGAGCTGATGTCGAATTAATCCGGGTAGATGGGGCAAGTCAGAAATGGCGATTTCCGGGTCGCGCGGAGTGTAGCGCCTGTCACACCCAACGTGGCATGTTTGGCCTAAGCCTGACCATCGGGCAACTTAATCGTGATTTTGATTACACCTCTCTTGGAGGAGGTGTGAAGAACCAGGTCGAGGTGATGCGCGAGTTAGGATGGTTTATGAATGCGAATGTGGTGCGTGACCCTGCAGTTCATGAGAGTCTTCCTTTCCCCGATGATGAATCAGCAAGCCTGGAGGACCGGGCACGGGCCTATCTCCACGTCAATTGTGCGCATTGCCATCGGGAGACCGGGCTGGGTGGTCGGGCGTCATTTCAGTTGATCAACTGGCTGCCCAATGACCAGACCGATCTGATTAATGGTCGCCCGCTTGTCGGTCTTCCCGGGGTTCCAATGGAAGAAGCCAAGCTTATTGCCCCCGGGGATCCGGATCGTTCTGAGATCTATCGTCGAATTGCCACGGTGGAGATGGGGAAAATGCCTTTATTAGGAAACCATCACACGGTCGATGAGGAGGGCGCCGAACTGATAAGTCGTTGGATTAAGTCTCTCGGGGAAGGGTCGAAGAAGCAGGAGTAGTTCGATTCATTTTGGGCCGGCGATTGTGTATAAAGGCCTATTAAGGGGTAATGGTGAGACTATGAAATTTCTTCTATTGGCGATCGTATTGGTTTCTGGTTCGGTTCAGGCGGCGGAACCGCCGAACATCATTCTTATTTTAGCCGACGACATGGGCGTTGGAGAGATGAGTCACACGGGCGG
>PBSY01000016.1 GCA_002726915.1 Verrucomicrobiales bacterium
TTGGTGGTCTTCTTCGTCGGTTAGGATGTAGTCGCTGTCGTTGAGGATTTCCTCGGTCACAGCGTAGACTGGCTTACCTGAGCGGGCGAGACGAACGAGAATATCCCCCATTTTTCCTTCTAGCATGAGACCATTGTAAAAGACCATATTGGCGGACTGCATGGTCTTAACGTCGGTGCTGGTTGGTTTGTAAAGGTGGGGATCAACCCCTTCACCAATGATTCCAGAAACCTCTGCATTGTCTCCGGCAACTAAAGACACAATGTCCGCTATCATTCCGACGGTTGCAGCGACGGTGTACGGGCTAGCAGGGCCTTCTAATGTGGCCGTCGAATCATTCTTGGCGCAGGAGGCGAGGCAAATTGCGAATCCTGCGAGGAAGGTCAGTAAGTTACTTTTGGGCGTCATAGTTGAGCTCTCAAGGTAGAGATATTGAACTATGTCGTTGCGGCTACTTGAGTAGTCAAGATAAAAGAGTTGGTAAAACAAGAAAAGGTTGATACATTTGAATCACAATGGCGTCGAGTACGGTTGAAAACTATCTAAAAGCGATACTCCACTTGGAGGGACCGTCCGGTTCAACCACTGTTGGGGAGATAGCGAAGGACCTTGGTGTGACACCGGGTACGGTGACCATCATGATGAAGCAGCTAGGCGAGCAGGGGCTGGTGAATTACCAGCCACGCAAAAGTCTTTGTCTGATGCCGTCAGGCAGAAAGGCAGCCCTTAAGGTGGTCAGACGTCATCGTCTTATCGAGTTGTTTTTGGTCCAGATCATGAAGTTTGACTGGTCTGAAGTCCACGAGGAGGCCGAGATCTTGGAACACGTTGTGTCCGATCGCCTTTTGGGACAAATCGATAAGATGTTGGGCGAACCGACGCATGATCCTCACGGCGATCCGATCCCTGATCGCGACGGCAATTTGGCCATAGTTCATGCTACATCGCTTGCTGAGGTTGAGGCCGGCGAATACAGGGTTGTGCGGGTTTCGGATGACAATTCGGATCTGCTAGGTTGGCTTGATGAGAATGGATTGACCATTGGAAAAAAGTTTGCGCTGACTCACCCCAATCAGGCTGCCGGAGTGCTTGAAATTGACCGGGGCAGTGGCGACAACATCCAACTTGGTGTCCATGTTGCCGAGCAGGTTTACGTTGAGTCGCTTAACTCCTAGTCATCAGACGAAAAAGTCGGGGTGGAGGTTGTAGCGTTTTTTTCGCTCTACACGAATTCTTGGTGTCAGAAATGAATCGATGGGTGCTTTATAATTTAGCCCCAGCGGCTCCTTGATCGGTGTTCTATTGGCCAAGTTTGCTGTTCCAATCACCCGTAAATAAGGTCGGTTGTTTTCGGGTGGTGTTTAAGGGTTGATGAGGATTTTTCCTTGCGAAAGGGCGGAAATCAACCAAGGTAGACGCCCTTTCCGTTCAAGGATTTAAGGACAGATGTCTGAGTGGTTTAAGGAGCACGCTTGGAAAGCGTGTGTAGGGGAAACTCTACCGTGGGTTCGAATCCCACTCTGTCCGCCATTCATCAAGACCGGGGTTCAAACCTGTGGGTCGACTACGAGGGAGCGCCAAGCGACTGGGAAGAGCTGCCAAAGTGAAATGCGAAAACGTTGCGCGACGCAGATAATCCCACTCTGTCTGCCATCACAATAACCAACAAGTTGTGAACGTTATCTGGTAAGTGTGAAAAAGCCAGCGGTCACAAATTTCGATTCGTGTTGTGTTCCGAGTTGGCGTTCTCAGATCGTGCGCCCCCCCTCTACTTGTTCGCGCCGAGTTTTTGGTAGGCACTAGGTGGGGGGTATGTGACCGTGATTGCCAAATGAGGGAGTTATTTGCGATAGGGTGCGGCGCCAGCCTCCTACTTTGTCTCGTCTCAGTGGCTCAGGAGTCGAAAGAAAGTGACGTGATCGGCAGTGAGCAGGTGGCGGAAGTGATGCGTAGCTTTGAAGGGCGGGGGACCTTGGCCGACGGTTCTGAACCCACTCCTCCGATGGCGGCTTCAGATCGTTTGATCCCTCGCGATGACATTCAAATTGATCTGGTTTTGGCAGAGCCTCAGATCGAGCAACCCTTGTCACTCGCCTGGGATTCGAAGGGGAGGCTTTGGGTGGTGCAGTATCGTCAATATCAGTTTCCGGCAGGGCTGAAGATTGTTGAATATGACAATTACCTGCGAGCCAGATTCGATAAAGTCCCTTTGCCGCCACCCGACGGAGTGCGCGGCGCTGATGTGATTTCAGTATTTGAAGATACCAATGGTGACGGAAAACTGGATTCCAAGAAGGACGTCGTTGCCGGTCTGAATATCGCGACTTCCGTAGCGATCGGCGCCGGGGGTCTTTGGGTCGCGAATCCGCCTTATCTCCTGTTCTATCCTGATAGCGATGGTGACGACGTTCCGGACAGTGATCCTATCGTAAAACTGTCTGGATTTGGGATCGAAGATACGCACTCGGTAATGAATAGTCTAACGTGGGGGCCGGATGGGTGGCTCTATGGCGCGAATGGCAGCACAACGACGGGAAAAGTAGAGAGTCCGGCGACAGGGGAAGTGGTTGAATGGCAGGGCCAGATGATCTGGCGGTTTCATCCCGAAACGGAGGAGTTTGAAATCTATGCCGAAGGGGGAGGAAACACCTTCAGTCTTGATATCGATGCCAAGGGGCATGTCTTTTCAGGAACAAATAACGGTAAGACCCGGGGAATGTTTTACCCGCAGGGAAGCTATGGAAAGAAGTCTTGGGGTAAGCACGGGCCGCTCACTAATCCCTATGCGTTTGGCTATTTTCATCACATGGCTCACGATGGAGACGACCGACGATTCGCGCAGGCCTTCACGATAGAGGAAGGGGGCTTGTTCGAGGCAGAGACAGCGGGACGGATTATTGCACCGAATTCCCTCCACAACGTGGTTTGGTCGAGTCGGCTCGAGAGGAATGGATCGACCTATCAAACGATTGACGAAACCAACCTCGTCGAGACGGACGATCGCTGGTTCCGCCCGGTATACGCCGGCCTGGGGCCTGATGGCGCTGTATACCTTGCCGATTGGTATGACACTCGTTTGAGTCATGTTAGTCCGACTGATGACTGGCACAAGTCGAGCGGGCGTGTTTATCGGTTGCTACCGAAAGGGGCGAAGGCCGAGTATGTGGAGGGTGACCTTCGCGATAAGTCAGCGGAAGAACTGGTTGATTTGCTTTCTCATCGGAACCGTTCGGTGAGAAGACGCGCCCTCCTCGAATTGGGTTGGAGTCACGATCAAAGTATCAGACCGCGCCTCGAAACACTTGTAGAGGAGAGTAGGGGGCAGGTCTCACTTGAGGCTCTGTGGGCGTTGAATCTTCTGGGAGTCCTAGATGAAGATCGATTGGCAGGGTGGCTTACCCACGAAGACCCTGACATTCGCCGATGGTGTGTGCGATTGGCCGGTGACCGGCGGTCTTCCGCCGCGGTTTTAAAAGAACCGCTAAAGGCCCTATCAGAGAACGAACCGGATATCCAAGTGAGAGTGCAATTGGCGGCGTCTGCGAAGCGGCTTTCTTCTGGTCTGGCGTTGCCCGTTATCGATGGACTGCTTAGGCACAAAGATGACCTTGAGGATTTGCATCAACCTTTAATGATTTGGTGGGCTCTGGAAGCTCACGCCGAGACGGGGCGCGATGAACTTCTTGAATGGGTCGAAGGGAGTGATGCTTGGGATCGGATACTCTTTCGAAACGAAATAGCGGGTCGACTCATGCGGCGTTACGCAATGAGTGGGAACCCGCAAGATCTCACCAGTTGTGAACGACTTCTTGCAACGGCCCCCGATGAAAAAGCACAGAGCGACCTGTTGGATGCGTTGCAGTTGGCCTACGAGGGGGTGACAATGCCGGAGTTGCCGGATGGACTATCGGAGGCACTGGAAGCATACGCTGCTGACCTTGGCGAAAACGGTCTCGTGATTCGATTACGGAATGGAGACAAAGCAGCGATCCCGGGTGCCTTGAAAGCAGTGACGAACCCTTCGTCGGCTACGGGGGTTCGAACTGAACTGATACGTCAACTGGGCGAAGTCGACGATGTTGATGTGGTGCCGACGCTCTTCAAACTCTTCGGCGTCAATGAAGTCAGCGCGGTGAAGCGCGTGGCGCTGCAGACTCTGGCGAGATTTGACGATGTGAGGGTAGCCGAAGGAATCATCAAGCGATATGGATCCACGCTGCCTGATGAACACGGGATTCGCGCCATGGCCGAACGAGTTCTTGCCAGTAGGGAAGACTGGGCAGCCATGATGATGGATCAGGTTGATCGAGCGGTGATTAAAAATCGTGATGTGTCACCTGAGGTGGTGATGTTGTTGATGCAACATCAAAATCCATCGTTGGCAAGGAGGGTTGAGCATCATTGGCCCGGGATTGTTGCCGGAGGCGGGGGTGTCGACTTGGCGGCGGAGTCAGAGAGGATCAGGGGCATTTTGCGAGAAGGAGACGGAGAACCCTCGGCAGGCAAGGTCATCTATTCGACCCGCTGTGCGAGTTGTCATCAGTTGTTCGACGAGGGCAGGGAGATTGGGCCGGAGTTGACTGGATACGAGCGACAGAACCTCGACTTCTGGATCCACGCCATGGTGAATCCAAGCCTTGAGTTGAGGGAGGGCTACCTGAATTATGTTGCCCTGATGAAGGATGGTCGAACTGTCATGGGATTGATGAAGGAACAGAACCCCAAGACAGTTTCCCTGCGGGATATGAACGGTGAAGTGGAAGTCTTGAATCGTGGTGGAATGGAGAGCCTGACCGCGTCGCCTATGTCGCTGATGCCACCCGCGTTGCTGCAAGATTTAGATCCTCAACAGTTGCGCGATTTTTTTGCTTACCTGACAAAGCCTTGATCAATCTGGAAGCTCGCTGATCGGAGTGCCTCCGGGAGCGTCATTCTGTTCGTTGATCAAGTCGATGCCATGTTGAACCCGTTGCTCCATGTCCCGGGTCAACGAACTCACCGCGCCTCGTAGCTTTCCTCCAGCCTGTTCGAGGTAGTCGGAAACATCGAGGGGGGAATGAAGGTGGGCGTATCCTCGTCTTGGGCCGGTACGGGGCATCAATTTGGAGTAAAAATCCTCAGCGATGCGCTCAACAGTTTCATCGAATCGATCAACAGTCGGCTTTTCAAAGAGATAGGGCGTCAAGTAGCCGTGGATTCGAAAAGCAAGGATCGCTTTATTTGAAAGCGCATCGATATCCTCACAAACATGCTCGCCGGATCCGCTTGTCTTCATCTGGTGGATGGTGGAGCGGATGCGACGAATACGATCGACCAGTGGCTGATCAGGCTTGGCTTCAAGGTTAAGATTTGATTCCAGATCGGATACCAAGTCGTTAGCAAACAACTTGAGCGCTCCGGCCAATTCCTCTGGATTGGCATCAACGGTGACTCCGAAACCATGGGCGGCAAGGTAGTCTCTGACGATGTGAGCGCCAAGACTGGTGACGGCGCCGATTGGATCAACTCCTGGGGTGTAGGTGTGGCCGCTTGCTCTGCCTAGTTGGACGAGTCGTTTGGTGACTGTGTCACGAGGCAGAGTGAGGTGTGAAAACTTCAGGCTGATCGGGATGACCTTGACTGGGGTATTCTTCAATTTCTTTTGAGCTTGCAAGGCGATGAAGGCAGTTCCGTCGAGAAAAGGTGTCGCGCGATCGTTGGTAAGATACACGTTCCCTTCCGGGAAAATGTTGAGAGCGAAATCCCCGTTGCTGATCACTCCGCTCGCAGCGGCCATCGCCTTTCTGTCGCTGCCTTCACGGTCGATGGAAAAATTCCCAAGCCTCTGCATGGCCCAAGCGGCAAATTTTCTTCGAAGAAATACATCATAAGCGGCCATGAAGCAGGACGGAATTCCTAATCGGTGATGAATTTCGGTGACGACTTGGGGATCGCTGTGGCTCGGGTGATTAAAGACAAAAACGATTCTCTCACCGCGAGATAAACAGTCTTGAGTGGCCTCGGTCTCTCCTTGGATTTTCAACTCCTTGATAAGGTGGTTTGATCCCGGAACCACCCAACGCTGATTGAGCTTTCGTCCCAGCCAGATGAGTGGTGGGCTTGGTTTCGCTTCAAAGAACTGATAAGGGGCATCAGAGAATTCAAGCATGCCGTTAGGATACCTCCAGCATTGCGGTTGAAGCAATGACAGAGTGACTCTACTTCGGCCGTGGGAACAGATCCCGATGGAGACGGTAGACGCGTTCCAGTTCAGCGATCGGAGTGGGATGGTCATCGACTCGCACGTCGCGGAAGCGATCGCTCACGCCTCCGTAGCCCCAGTTACTGCGAACGATTAGGAGAGAAGCGGACTGTCGTCCTCGCTGATCCCCGCCGGCTTCCTGGCCAGCAGCGAGTGCAGCAAGGAGCCGCTCAGCCAAGACTCCCTTCGCATTTTCGAAAGCTTCGGTCATGGCCTCAATGACCTCGGGGCCGGCGAGGATGTTGCCTTGCACCGCGTAGTTCTCGCCGGTCTTTCCTCCAGCCCACTCGTGGCAATCAGCCCCTGTGAAGCTAGCGGCATCTCCGTTGGCGCTGATCACTCCGACCTGCCGGGTGGATTTGAGAGGGTCGTCACGTGTCAGGAGTTCGATGGTGGCTGCGGCATCGAGGTCGGATTCAAAGGCGAGAAGGCCAAGAGGCCCATATCCGGTATTCGCGTAGGATTGGGTCGCAACCGCTCCGACTCCCGCTTTGGCGAAAGGAACAATAGCGCCGACCCCGACGATCTTTGATTGAACGGCGACACCGATCTCACCGGTTTCGGGATCGATCGCGACAATAGAAAAAGTCGCGACAGGTTTAGTCTCGCTAGATCTTGCGCTTGCTGTGAAGAGAACGCTTGCGAGAAGAAATACAGAGGTTGCTGTGTTGCTGATTCTCTGGCGCGATAGGGGGCTTGATACCATGAGTTGAACTATTAGTCTTGAAACGTTCGATTTAGTCAACGACACAAGCCTGCTATGCTACTCATAAAACATTGTTTAATCATTTGCGTTGCGACGATAAGCCTGATCGCGAGTGCAGCCGACAAACCTAACATTCTCATGATCGCAATCGACGATCAGAATGATTGGATCGGATTCATGGGGGGGCACCCCAATGCCAAGACTCCTCATATAGACTCACTCGCTGCGACCGGTACTGCGTTTACAAACGCGCATTGCCAGTCACCACTCTGCAATCCTTCCCGGACCAGCCTCATGGTTTCTAAGCGGCCCGGCTCGACCGGAATTTACGGGTTGCAGCCTTGGTTCCGCGATGTTTCTGAGCTAGCAGATCTCGAAACCCTTCCTCAATTTTTTATGAGGCAAGGCTACAAGACATACACGGCAGGTAAAATCTATCATGGCAGATACGGTAGAGAAGGCGGTGAATGGGACGTTGTTGGGCCGGGAGCAAGCGGGAAACCCTTTCCTCCGAAAAAACTGGTGAATACTCCTCAACCTCACAGGCTGGTGGATTGGGGAACCTTCGATCACAAGGATGAGGAAAAGGGGGACTGGCTCGTGGCTGACTGGACCGAGCAGCAACTCGACAAGATGCCCAAGGACGAGCCTTTTTTTATGGCGTGCGGATTTTTCCTGCCTCATGTGCCGTGTTATGCCACTCAGAAGTGGTTTGATATGCACCCCGAGGAAACCACTCAGCTTCCTCTCATCAAGCGCGACGACAGGAAGGACACGCCGAGGTTTTCCTGGTATATCCACTGGAGTTTGCCGGAGCCGCGTCTTGAGTTTCTTGAAGATACCGGAGAGTGGATGAACCTCACCCGCTCTTATCTCGCCTGCACGACTTTTGTCGACAGTCAGGTGAAACGAGTTCTCGATGCCCTAGACCGTAATGGACTCCGCGACAATACGATCATTGTGTTGTGGTCCGATCATGGGTGGCACATTGGGGAGAAGGAGATCACCGGAAAGAACACCCTGTGGGATGATGGAACGCGCGTTCCGCTTTTATTCGCCGGGCCTGGAGTCGAGGCGGGTCAGGTCTGCGCTAAGCCGGCTGAACTGCTCGACGTCTATCCGACATTGGTTGACTTGATCGGAGCCGAGAAGACTGATCAGCTCGAGGGAAATTCGCTCCTTCCTCAGCTGCATGACGCCTCAGCAGAGCGGATCCAACCGGCAATCACGACCCACAACGCTGGAAACCATGGCATCCGATCGGAGAAATGGAGATACATCGTTTATGCCGATGGATCAGAGGAACTCTACAACATGGTGGAAGATCCTAACGAATGGACTAACTTGGCCGCTAATCCGGAGTATGCGGATGTCATCGCTGAACATAAAAAATTCGTTCCCCAATCGGATTTGCCGCCTGCACCCAACAGTGCGGCACGTGTCCTGATCTATGATAACGGCAGGGTAAACTGGGAGGGTAAAGACATCCCTAAGGGAGCACCAATTCCAGAGATCACCCGATAAGCTAAATGGCAAAGGGGAGGGAAGTCCACCTTGCGCGCGTCGCAGCCTTGCAGTGTTTCGGAAAGGATCTCGCTCGTCGCTCTAAATCGAAGTGTGAGCTGTGCGAGAGGGCCGGAGAAGCACTCAGTATTGTTGAAGTGCCGCCCATATTTTGTGAGCCCGCCTACGAACGCTGCGTCATGCTCTGTGAAAGTTGTCGCCTAGCGGTCGAAGATCAAAAGCGATTTTCACCGGGCGAGCAGTGGCGATTCCTCGCTCAATCGGTCTGGAGCGAACTTCCCGCAGTGCAGGTCTTAGCGGGGCGTCTTTTGAAGCGCATAGAGGCGAGCGAAGCATGGGCGAGGGAAGCGCTTGAGAGTGTTTACATGGAAGAAGACGTAGAAATTTGGGTAACAGAGGCCGAGTGAGCAGTTATTCCTTGATGATGCGCCCGCGGATGCCCCTCCTCCTAGCCTCGTTTCTCCTATCAACTCAGGTGCAGGCATTAGATTACGTCGAAGATGTCCTTCCCATTATGCGGGAACATTGTTGGAAGTGTCACAGTAATGAAAATCAGGTTAAAGGCAGCCTCGCGCTGGACGATATCGATGAAGTGCGGGACTATCAGATAGGGAAATATAATATCATCCGACCAGGTAATCCGGAGGGAAGTAATTTCCTGGAGGTGTTGAAGCTGGATTCCAGTCATTCTGACTTCATGCCGAGGAAAGGAGAGTCGCTTCCTGAAAGGCAAATCACTGTGATCGAAAACTGGATCAAACTAGGGGCGGTGGTCGACTCAGAGAATCCAGCCGAGGATGAAAAAGAGTGGTTGTCTGATACGCCGACCACAGGCGTTGCTTTGCTGCAAAAATATGTGACCTGGACCAGTTCGGACGGAAAAGCGGTCGAAGCTCGATTCCATTCTCTCAGTGGAGAAGCTGTGAAGATCGTGATGAAGGATGGGCGCAGTTTTACGATTCCTTTCTCACGGCTCGATTCTGATAGTGTTGAGCAGGCGAAGAAACTTGCTGGTGCTAGATAATAAAACTATTGCCAGCCTAGCCTGTAAAATTCACATAGTGAAATTGGTGGCGATCGTTGCGAGGAGGAGTATTTCGATACATGTGACTACGCCGTTGGCGAGAAGTTATGCCTTGGCGGGGACTCTACATTTATGCCTGTAGCTGCCATCTCACGATGCTTTACAAGACGCGGGGGGCGAGTTAAAGAACGGTGATGCATCGAATTCACCAAGCTCTAATTATCCTCTTAAGCGTGACTGGTCCGGCCGCTTATGCCGAGAAACCAAATATATTATTCATCTTCTCTGATGACCAGTGCTACGAGACAATTCGAGCACACGGTTACACGGATATCGATACTCCAAATCTGGATCGACTGGTTGGAGACGGGACTACCTTCAGTCACGCATACAATATGGGGAGCTGGTCTGGGGCCGTCTGCGTTGCGAGTCGACATATGCTCAACACTGGAACGTTTGTTTGGAGAGCACAAAAGATCTCCGACAATATAGGGAAGGCAAAACCCACCCATGAAGGGATTCCTAACTTTCCTGCCGAGAATCTGATGTGGTCGCAGTTAATGAAATCCGGCGGCTACAACACCTATTTCACCGGGAAATGGCATGTGAAAGCGAATGCCGAGGAGATTTTCGACGTGGCTCGCCATATTCGTCCAGGCATGCCGAATCAGACCCCGGAGGGATATAATCGTCCCATTCAGGGGCAGCCTGATCCCTGGAGCCCCTACGACGAATCTTTCGAAGGGTTTTGGAAAGGGGGAGTTCATTGGAGCGAGATTGTAGCTGACGATGCCATCGAGTTCTTTGAGATGGAGCAAGATAAGGAGGAACCCTTTTTCATGTATATCGCCTTCAACGCTCCTCACGATCCGCGGCAAGCGCCCAAGGAATATATTGACCGATACCCCCTCGATCGCATCGAGGTGCCTGAAAACTTTCTGCCTGAATATCCGTATAAAGATCAAATCGATAACAGCGAAAAACTGCGCGATGAAAAGTTGGCTCCCTTTCCCCGAAGTGAGTTTGCTGTGCAGGTCCATCGGCAAGAGTATTATGCCATCATCACGCATATGGATGAGCAGATCGGCCGTATTCTCGATGCACTGGAAGCGAGTGGTGAGATCGACAACACCTATGTCTTCTATTCGTCAGATCACGGATTGTCAGTAGGGCACCACGGACTCATTGGAAAACAGAACCTGTTCGACCACAGCGTGCGAGTTCCGCTTATTGTGAGCGGTCCCAATATCGAAAAAGGGAAGACCTCAAACGCTCCGGTGTATCTGCAAGACATCATGACGACCTCGCTGGAGTTGGGTGGAGTTCCTGTTCCCGATCACGTTGAGTTTCAGTCTTTGATGCCGGTCGTGGAGGGGCAATCGAATGGCTATGATTCGATCTATGGGGCCTATTTAAAAAGTCAGCGCAGTGTAGTGAAAGATCATTTCAAGCTTGTTCTCTATCCCAACGTCCCCAAGGTGCTTCTCTTCGACCTCAATGCCGATCCACTGGAAATGAATGATATTTCCGCCGAGAATCCCGAGAAAATTCGATATCTGTTCAAGGAATTTCAGAAACTGCAGGAAGATACCGACGACGAACTTGACCTGACTGAGAGTTTTCCTGACTTGGCCAAAGGGTGATAGGAGGAAAGTTAACAGAATTCAACGGAGGTGAGATCTCCTTCCGAGTTAGGGCAGCCGATGAAGGCTGCCCTTTTTTGTGAGCGCGATCAATGGTGTGGGAGAGGATCTAGGAATCTTAGAGAAAGACACTCTAGAACATAGAGAACCGCATTAAAACGATTTTAGAATCGGTAAGCCGTTGAGCGGTAGTCAGTTAAAATATGATATGCTTTAATTCAAAGGCATAAGCGGCCGGCTTTTTTTAAAAAGTTTGTTTATTTTTCTAAAATATTAAGCGATTTACTTGCTTAATATTAAGAATAGTTTAAAATTAATGAATCATTTATGCGAAAAGTTTTCGAGCAGATGCGATTCATTACCGACGATTTCAAAAATCAGGGAATGCGCGGCCTTTCGGTTGGGTCGGACTCGATTGTTGATGAGTTGGCTAACCTGACTGTTTTGGTAATTGACGACGATCCGTCACTTGGACGTCTTATCGAACGGTCGATGGAAGACGATGCGAGGGTGCTTCAATGGTTTGATTTTCCGAAAGAGGGAGAGCTTGATCTTACAGGGGTTGACTTGGTGATGTTGGACTATGTCTTGCCAAGCCGAAATGGATTGGTGCGGCTTCAGGAAATCAGAAACGTTAGCGAGGATTTGCCGGTAATTTTTATGACCGGATATGGCGATGGTAATATCGCTAGCAAGGCTATCGAACTTGGAGCGAGTGAGTATGTGGCGAAGCCTTTTGAGCCCGTTGTGTTGCGGCGGGTGGTAAACCGTCTTGTCAGGGCCAAAAGCGATACCGGACGATCAGAACCGCCGAAATTGCCAGGAGAGCAGAGGGCGAGAGTCTTTCAGGCTACTGACCAAAACGGAGATTTTTTCGAAGCGCAGTTGGAGGCGTTTGAGGCGCGCTCTGCTGTTGTTCGAGTCGAAGGCGCAGGTCGCTTTGAGGTGGGCGACGTGCTCTCTGCAGCCAGTGTTCTTTTTGGTTCGTCAAAAATCGATTTCACGACGGGAAGAGTGGAGCAGGTAATTCCCGATGGCGATGAAGAGGTTTTAAAAGTCCAACTAACTCGTGAATGGCTAGTGGTCGATCGTGACGAGAAAAAGCTCGAGAGTGTCTATTACTGCGTCCACTCAGAAAAAGGGGATCGTGACCGTGGAGAACTTCCGGGTAATTTAAGGCTTGCGGCGATCGACCTTGCCGCCGTTTTTCGTGAGATTCATGATGACGTGACTGCGTTTGAAGTGTCGCTCGACCGTTACCCACCCGCTGAAAGGGTTAAAGTCGAAGGGAAGTTCCTTAGTTATGCTAAGAAGACTCTATACCAGCGGCTGACCGAAGCGGTTATTCAATTTGAGGAGGCATCTGAACTCGCGTGCTCAATGGGCTGCGAGGGAGCGTTTCAGGGCTTTTCCCGCAAACTGCTCTACCCCCACGTTCTTTCTTCGCCTTTTATGTCAAGAATCGTAGAGCGACCTATCGGCGTGCCTGGGGATTTCGATATGCTTGGTCAGATTCTTGGGACACGGTTCCGTGGAGAGTCGCTTTTTGGCCGACTCATTAATGAATGGATTTTGAGCAACCCTGCTACCGACGCTTATCGTCACCGCGTTCGATTGTTAGAAGATCACACGCGAGCTGTGGTGAAGGACTGTTCGTTCTCAGGTCGTAGAGCCAAAGTGATGAGTATGGCCAGTGGAGTTGCCTATGAAGTACAGCGCTATATGCAGAATCCAGAGCCAGAGTGCGAAGTCGAATTCACGCTCGTTGACTTCAGTGAGGACACCTTGGTTGAGGCGAGAAATCAATTCACAGGTCTCGGAGAGCTGCCGGAATCAGCATCGGTGAGTTTCGAACAAAGCTCCGTGATTGAATTGGCGAACAGTTCACGCAGCGGAGCCTCCACGGGAGGCGGTTGGGCTCCCGACGGAAAGTACGACGTCGTTTATTGTGCCGGGCTTTTTGATTACCTTTCCGACCGAATGGTGATCAGCGTTACCCGCTACCTTGACACTTTAGTCGCCGACGGTGGTGTATTACTAGTGAGTAATTATACGACGCAGAATCCATTTGCTCACTTCATGGGGCTCGTTCTCGATTGGGAGCTGGTCTATCGAAGTGAAAGTCACTTCGACGGCCTGATGCGAAAGGCGCTCGGACAGGGCAATTATCAGCTCAAGACCGATAAAAACGGGGTTGAAGTCTACGGAATTGCCGGCCATTGACCAAATTTTCTTATCTAATTTCCATAAAAATTAGATAAACTGTATTTTTTGCGGTATCCTTCTCAAGTAGATGCCACAAGAATCAATCATTGATTATCGTCCGTTTCAGTCGGAAGGCGAAGGTTTAGGCCTTTCCGCCTACGCTAAGAAGCGTCTCGCTGCCGAGAATAGGAGGAAGGTCATGAATTCGGTCCGTGCCCTGTCCTACATGGCTGCAATTGTGATTCCACTTTTTGCGGTTCTTGACTATTTTATGTATCAGGAACTCTTCGTTGATTTCCTTATTCTCCGTTTTATCTGCGTCGGATTCGTTCTGGGGGCGCTTTTCATGTGTGCTAGAACCCGTTTTGGCAAACGCTACTACCGACTGTTCACGGTGGTTATCCCTTTAATCCCAGCTTTTTTCATTGCCTTGATGATTTTCCTCTCGGCTGACGCTCAGACTACCTATTACGTTGGTATGTTGCTGTGTCTCGTTGTGATCGGATTCGTTTCTCACTGGACGTGTACTGAAGCTTTAATCGCTTCCGCGCTCGTTATCCTGTTCTACTTCATAGCTATCTTCCCCGCGGTATTCAGTGGCGTTGATGCGCGAGGCAGTATCTACCTCCTGAGTAATTGTATTTTTGCAGTTGCCTACGGGGGAGTGATTACGATCGGAACTTTCCTTCATCAGAAGATACGAATGAACGAGTTCGTTTCTCGGGAGAACGTCAGGAAACAGCAGGCGAAACTAGAGAATAAAAATAGCGAACTGGCACGCACTATGGGGGAGCTGCGTGAGACGGAGCATTTATTGATTCAATCAGAAAAAATGGCATCGCTCGGACAACTTAGTGCCGGGGTGATTCATGAGATTGGTAATCCGCTGAACTACTCAAATCAGGCTCTTTTCTTGCTTCGCAAACTCCTGCGCAGCGAAAATCAGAACACCAGAGTAGTTGAGGCAATTGATGATATTCAGGACAGCATGGATCGTATGAAGGAGATCGTTAGGGAATTGCGTGAATTTTCCCACAAGACTGGTGAAACGAAGGGTGATCATCTCATTAGCGATTCGGTTCAAATTGCACTGAGAATGCTTGGTAAAGAAATAGAATCCTCTCAGACGACGGTAACGACTGAGCTGGATAACGAAATTCGAATCGAGGGATTAAAGAATCCGATCACGCAGGTTCTGATCAATCTGATTCACAATTCGATTCAGGCCATGGAATGCGACGATAGTGAAAACCCTAATCGCGTCGAGCTCAAGGCGACCTCTGATGAAAGTAACGCACTTATCACCGTGCGAGATAACGGTCCGGGGATTGCGAGTGAAAATCTTAGCCGAATTTTCGATCCGTTCTATACCACCAAGGAGGCCGGTGAGGGGACGGGACTTGGGTTGAGTATCTGCTATCGAATCGTGGAATCCCACGGAGGCAAGATTTTAGTCGATTCTCAAGTGGGTCAATATACTGAGTTCTCTATTTTCCTCCCGCTCGCGCAAACTCCGTCGCGGGCAGCTTTTCATCATTCCAAACCTATCCTCAGCGAATATGGACAAAAAGTTTACTGATTTTGGGATTCTCTACGTCGATGACGAAGAGAAATCCCTGAAGTATTTCGAAGCGATCTTCGAAGATGTGGCACCGATTTACACCGCAACATCACCGGAAATAGGTTACCGGATATTCAAGGAGAACCACGAGAACATCGGATTGGTTTTGAGTGACAACAAGATGCCTAACGAGTCTGGGCTCAGTTTTCTTCAGCGCGTTCGTGAGGTGAATCCAAAACCACTGCGTTTTCTCGTCACCGCCTACGCTGAGCTTGATGTGGCAGTTGAAGCCCTGAACAGCGGCCTTCTCTATTCATATTTGTCCAAGCCTTGGGATCCCAATGATCTTGAGCATCGAATGGTCAAAGCGATGAAGCATTTCGCCCTTTCGCGAGAGAGGGATCAGCTCATCTGCGAAAAGGCGGAAGTGTTCGATCAGTTGGTGATGGCTGACAAGGCTTCTAGCATAGGTATCCTTTCCGCCGGATTGAACCACCACCTAAGAAATGCACTCACGGTGATGCGAACCTTCTACGATATGCTTCCCTACCAAATGGAGGAGGAGCTTGGGCGGGAACCCAAGGATTCTTCTTTCTGGTGCGACTACTACGGAGAAGTGGGGAGTCAGATCAAACGAATGACATCGATGCTCACCAACCTTTCTGAAGGAGCTAGAGCCAGTGTGTTAAAAGTTGAAGACGAGATTGATCTGCTTGAGGCGTTCAAAAAGGCGTCCGAGCTAACGCTGGGTAAAGATCTAGGAATCGAAGTCGACTTCCAAGTCAATGGTGTGATTCCCAGTATCGCAGGGGACGCTCAAAACATAAGTCAGATGGCGCGTCTGCTCTTTCAGGAATCTAAGTCTGCGGTCGGAAGCGAGGGGTCCATTGAAGTTCGCTTATCCAGTGGGTCCAGTGGTAATGTTCAGATCGTGATCGTTGACAGTGGCGATGCGATTGCTGAGGAAGATCTCAAGCACTTGTTTGATCCATTTTTCGTTCGTAACGAACGCCCTGAAGACCTTGGTACGAATCTTATGGCATGCTATCTCACGGTGTATCACCACGGTGGAACGATCAAAGCAAGACGCACTCGTGATGGTCGTAATGCAATCGAGATATCGCTACCGGTGAAGCCTCTTAGCGAGGAGCAGGCGCAACGTTCGCGGCGGGTATTGGACCAGTTTTCGGAGTTTGAAGTCACCAGCGGAAACATGGGATTGCCGGCCTAATCGTGATATGGAAACGAAGAAGGCCTCTCCTGGTTGGACAGAAGAGGCCGACTGAAGCTGGTTACCGCGCTGAGCTAGGAACACCCATTCCCGTTTTTGATCGTCTCGAAGAGGTCGAGGGCTTCGGCGGGCTTGAGACCGTCGTGAACAACTCCAGCGACCGCCTTAATCATAGCGAGAGGGGCGGCAGACTGAAAAACGTTTCGTCCCATATCAACACCAGCAGCACCGCACTGGATCGCGTTGTAGGCAAGCTCGAGAGCTTCGAGTTCAGGAAGTTTTTTACCGCCGGCGATGACCACTGGAACCGGAGTGCAGGCTACGACGTTCTCGAAACCTTCGGTGTAGTAGGTCTTTACAATACTGGCTCCGTTTTCGGCGCAGACACGGGAGGCAAGGCTGAAATAACGGGCATCACGAGCCATATCTTTTCCGACAGCAGTCACGCCCATGACGGGGATACTGTATTTGTTGCCAATATCAACCAGTCGGCTGATGTTAGCGATTGTTGATGCCTCGGTGGCCGCATCACCTACGGCGATCATTGCCGCCATTGCGGAAGCGTTCATTGAGATGGCCTCAGCCTCATCGAGCAATACGTTATGATTCATCTCTGTAAGAATCGTAGTGCCCGTGTCAGTGCGGAGACAGACCGGCTTGGTGTTGTCTGCGGGAATGCACGAACGGATCATTCCGCGTGTGCCCATGAGGCAGTCGGCGTGTTCTGCGAGGGGAGCGATGCTGAGGTCAATTCGCTCGAGACCTGAAGTTGGTCCCATAAGAAAGCCGTGGTCAAAGGCCAGCATTACGGTGCGACCCGATTTACGATTAAAGATCCGCGACATGCGGTTCTTGATGCCCCAGTCAGTGCTATTGATGCCCTTGAGGTAAAAGGAATCGGTATCAGCTGGTGTATTGAGGCCGAAGTTGTCTCCGTCTCTGATGTCGTCTAGGTCTGCCATGATAAATTTTAGTATGTTTTAAGGACTCTTTTTTTACATTCTGCTCATCGGGGGGTCAATGTCCGATTGAGCCGCCTTTGAGTCTCAATTTGGCTACTCTTTGTCCAGAATCCCAGTCTGGCGTGGCCTAGGGAGGGCAAGCCCGCCAAACTCGCTTCGCTAGAGGATTGTATCGATAAAGGCACGCGGGTTAAAAACTGAGAAGTCTTCCTCCTTTTCCCCGGTGCCAATGAATCGAGCGGGGACATCTAGTTCGTGCTTGATTGCGACGATGCTTCCGGCCTTGCCTGAGCCGTCTAGTTTGGTGACGATTACCCCGGTAAGATCGAGGGCTGTGCCGAACTCTTTCGTTTGTGAGAGAGCGTTGGAGCCTGTGGTTGCGTCGACCACAATCAAGCGCTCGTGGGGGGCTGTCTCGTCATTCTTGGCAAGAGTGCGGCTGATCTTTTTCAATTCCTCCATCAGGTTGTGACGGGTGTGCAAGCGGCCGGCGGTATCGCAGATAAGGTAGTCTGCACCAGTCGAAATCGCCTTTTGGTGTGCGTCAAAGCAAACCGCTGATGGATCGCCCTGATATTGGGTGGTCACGATGGGAACATCCACGCGTTCTGCCCAGATCTTGAGCTGCTCGATCGCAGCCGCCCGGAAGGTGTCGGCGGCGGCGAGAACTACGCTGCTACCGCGCGCCTTGAGAAATGAAGCCAGCTTGGCGACCGAAGTTGTCTTTCCCACTCCGTTGACACCGGCAACAAGGATAACTGTCGGCTTCCCGTCTTTTCGGGGTGAAGGAATTTCTATCGATTCATCTCCAATGATGGAGCTAATTTCTTTGCGACAAGCCTCGACAACCTTATCTGCGTCCGTGAGTCCCTTGGTTTCACGAAGTCTGTCCACTAAGTCGGTCGTCAGGCGGATACCTAAATCACCTGCGATAAGAGTCTCTTCCAAATCGTCCCAGTCGACCTCACTGCCTCGAAAGCGGTCGATGATATTCTTGAAAAGACCCATCCTGACTTAATTTTGGCTATTCTGAAAAATGCGATCGAGGATTCCGTTGATGAAAGAGGGGGAGTCCTCGTTGCCGAGGCGCTTCGCCACTTCAATGGCCTCGTTGATGGCGGCTTGACCCGGAATGTGATCAGCGAAGAGAATTTCGTAGGTGCCAAGCCGGAGGATATTACGATCCACATTGGCGAGGCGCCCGAATGAGTAGTTTTCGAGGCTGTTTTCGATCACCTCGTCTATTAAAGTCAATTCGCGGGCGATGCCTTTGACGAGTTCTGTGGCAAAATCACGTGCGAAAGTTTTCGTCAAGCGAAGCTCCCAGAATTCTTCCAATTTCCCATCAGTAATCTCAGACTCTCCTTGAATTTCGTTACCGTAGAGAAATTGCACCGCCGCCTCGCGCCCGTCACGGCGAGGTGAGGGCGCTTTTTTCTTGGCGTTCTTCTTCCTGGAACTGGCTGAATCCATGGGATGTGATGGCGACCTCTTGACCATTGCGAAGGGCGACAATTCGGCATTCGATTTCTCGTTTATTCTCGATGAATTGCAAGCCTTCCTTTTCACCCAGCAGCGCGACTGTCGTAGCGTAAGCATCGGAAAGCATTGCGCTGGGGGCAATCACGCTAGCCGCGATTCCTTCGCTGATGCCAAGACCGGTATGGGTCGATACGATGTGGGAATAGCGGTTTCCATCGATTTCTACGTACTGCCTAGTATCGCCTGAGGTCGAGACTGCGGCCTTGTTGAGGTGGATGAAGATCGGTGGAAGGTGTTCGTTGATTCCCGCGACTGCTTCGATTTGAACAGTCCAGTTTGGTTTCCCCGGAGGTGGGTCGCCGACAACAATATCACCGCTGGCGGCAACGAGAGCGCGTGGGAATCCCGACTCTTTCAGAATACCTAAAGCTTCGTCAGCAGCAACGCCTTTTGCGATGCCTCCAAGGTCGAAGAGCATTCCCTCGCTTAGCTTGGTTGCCGTGCGATCGAGGGGATCAAGCGAAAGCAGATGAAAGCCGGAGCGGGAGCGAGCGGCGATGATCTGGGCTTCGGTTGGAAGACGACGATTCTTTTTGCTCAACCGCCAGAGACGCACGAAAGGGCCGGCCGTAATATCAAAAGCACCCTCAGAATCGGCGGCAATGCCCTCAGCCTGTCGCAGAATATTGAAAAGATCAGCGCTCAAGGCGATTCGTTCGCCGACGGGAGCTTTGGCGAACTGGTTGATCTCTGATTCCGGCAAATAGTCGGAGCAGATCTGGTTGAGCGTTTCCACGCGAGCAAAAGCCTTCTTAAACGCCCTAGCGACGGCTTTGCCTTCTTTCTCCGGGGCATAAGTGCGCAGGGTGAACTCTGTGCCCATGTGGGGCTGAGATGCGGTATAGAGCCGCATATCCGCGGCTGCCGTTGCGGAGGAGAAGAGGATAAGAACACAAGAAAGACGGCCGAGAGGAACGGTCTTCCTAGAGGTCTTCATCTAATCTGAGTTTGTTGCCGAAGGATGTGATCAATCTCCGTTACGGCCGAGGTTCCAAAGCTCGTCCATTTTCTTTGCTTCGGGAACAGCAAGAGGTCGCACGACTCGGAAACCAAGCCAGTGTGCATCCGTGTGGTACCAGATAGACTTTGGCAACTGGGGGTCTTGGGTTTTCCAGCTTTCATCAGACCAGATACGGCGGGCAGAACGAAGTTCTTCTGGCGGATCATACCATGAACCTCCGCGGGCGATGCGCGGGTAGAGAGACGTGGGTATCGCGAGAGGATTCATATTGAGTTCCTCTTTTCGTGTACTGTAGGCGTCGGCGATGAACTGATCGAGAACCCACTCCATTACGTTGCCGTGCATGTCGTAGAGTCCCCACGGATTTGGCTTCTTGGTCCCTATTTTTTCGTAGCCAACGCGCACGGCTTCGGGATCCATGACTGCGTAGTCAGCGAGTTCTTCTTCGGGACAAGAGAACGGACCAGTCGTGCCAGCACGACAGGCGTATTCCCATTCGGCTTCGGTGGGTAGGCGATAGTAGTGACCTGTCTGGGCGCTGAGCCACTGACAATACTTGTTGGCAGCGTGCTGGGTCATGCAGATAGCGGGATAGCCATCGGTGCCCATGCCAAAACTCATCTCGGTATAGGGAGTTGTGGGGCTGGAGACAACATCGACGGAGAGGGCATCGGCAGGGATGCTTTCGGGAGAACCGTCTTTGTTCCGAGCAACGCCAGTGATCATAAAGGGCTCGTACTCGGCCCAAGTGACCTCAAATTTTCCCATCCAAAATGGTTCAACAGCAACGTTGTGCTGAGGCCCTTCATCTTCAAGGCGTCCAGTCTCGTTAGGGGGACTTCCCATGAGAAACTCACCTCCCTTGATTGGAACCATTTCGAACTTCACTCCTGTCTTCAAAACGGTCTCGGTGTATTCCTTCATTTGGTCCTCGGCAGTCACCGTCGATGTTTTGAGGATTTTTCCTCGGATGGTTTCAACGAGAGCCAAATTATCCCCGAGTTCGTCTTCGTCCTTTTTTGCGTCGTTGAGAGTGAATCCGTCAGGCCAGACCGATCCTTGCTCCACCCAGAGGCGAAGAAGTGTCTTTTCCTGCTTGCTGAATGGGCCTCCCTTACTCAGAAGGGGAAGGATATTGACCTTGAAATTCATTCGTGGTTGTTCAGATAGTACTGCGCCCTCAGGCCACGGTGCTCCTTGATCGATCCAGTCGCGGATTACATTTTGTTGAGCTTCGGTGAGCGGTTTCTTGGGGGGCATGGCCTCTGGATCTTCCGGATCATCATAGTGGATAGTAGTCATCCAGTAGACGGGACTGTCATTGCTGTCGCCGGGCCGAATCACATCTCTGCCATACGATTCACCGCCTTTGAAGGCAGCTTTCATAGTGCTCATGTCATACTCTGCGCCTTCATCATCGGCATCATCAGGGTTATGACACTGAAGGCAGGTGGCTTCGAAAAGCGGCTTCACCTCGCTCATAAAATCGACATTTTCCGCACGGACGAATGACGCACTAACTACTACGGTCGCAAGAAGGATACTGAATTTTCGCATGATCGGGATCGAATCGGGCGTAAAAAACCACCGATTTTCCAGTATTCAAGGTGCATGTTGAGGTGCTCAGGTCGGGCGCGTCTGCGGTTAATTCGGACAAGCTGCTGAATCAGTTGACCCAGACGATCATTACGTTTTGTTAATTCGTGAAATTTAAATGTTTCTACATTTTCCTTATGGGACTGCTGACGCCTGTTTCCGGAATGACTCGGAATACGGAGCCAGTGACGGGCTTTCTCAGTATCGGACCTCATGAATTGAGGATTGAGGCACTGGTTGAGATAGCAGCTTTTCGAGAAATTTGGGAGTTACCCGAAGCGGGGCTTGATGAGATCAGTCGAGAGGTAGTGATTTCTGAGGCGAGTGAGGCAATGATGGCAGGCTTCGATCTGATCGAGCCAAAACTTACTCATGAGGCAGGTGACCTCGACGCTCGTTTTATAACGTTCGACGCGGAGAAGGGCTTTCTCGAAGATGAGCGGAAAGTAATACCGATCGAGGAGGCAGTGATTGGATTATCGTTGAGGTTCGATCGTTCTTTGATTCAAGCTATCGAGCTCGATTGGCACTGGATGGGACCGGGACAAGACCGTGTCGCCATAGAAATTTCAAGTAGCGGCGAAGCTGCGGGGCGTTTCGTAACTTCAGAGCAATCTAGGGTAACTTGGAAAAGCGAGGGTGGATCCAAGGCTACGCCTGAGAGCCCGGTGCCACCCGTAAAGCGAGTGGCTACCCTGCCATTTCAAAGTCTGAACGTTGCCGTGTTGTTATTCTTTATGATTGGTATTGTCGTCCTGCTTCGTAAAGGGATAAAGAGCTCTGCACGGGTTGCGTTGTTTTTTCTAGCTGGGGCGGTGATGCTCTTTGTGAGCCGGGTGGAAAGAGACTCGATTAAACCTCTTGCGGGAGAAGAGCTCGAAGATGCCGCCTACGGGCTCTTGAAGAATATTTACCGCGCATTTGAGTTTGGTCAGGAGTCGGCCATCTATGATGCCCTTGATAAAAGTATCGAGGGCGATCTTCTTGAGACGGTCTATCTTGAGATAAGAGAATCACTCGAGCTTGAGAGTGTCGGCGGACCTCGAGTGCGAGTGTATGAAGTTGCCTTAAGAGAGTGTAAGTCTGTAAGCGTGGCTGGCAGCGATGAGTTTTGGAGTGTAGCTGAATGGGTCACGATCGGTGAAGTGACCCATTGGGGGCACACCCACGAACGCACCAATAAATACGAGGCTCGACTTCGGTTGACACCCGTGGAGGATGTCTGGAAACTTAGTGGCCTCGAGTTACTAAGCGAAGAGAGAGAGCAGAAGGTTTCACGTAACAAGTCGGCTTCCAGCAAATGATCCGGTGCGATAAGATTCGATTTGCCTACCCAAACGCGGCGTTTGATCTGCGGATTGATTCGCTCGAAGTCAGAAAGTCAGAAACCATTGCCGTCGTCGGGCCGAGTGGGTGCGGCAAAACAACGTTACTCAATTTGATTGCGGGAAACCTCCTTCCTCAGACCGGTACGATCTCGGTAGCTGATGTTGAGATCGGAAGTTTGAAGTTGGGAGAGCGTCAGAAGTTTCGCATTCAAAAAATCGGGATGATCTCCCAAAGCTTTGATCTATTGGATTACCTGACAGTGCGCGAAAATATCACCCTACCGTATCGAGTCAGTGGAGCACTTAAAATGAATCGAGCGGTCAAGAAGGTTTGTGAAGCTATGGCCGAGAGAACAGGGATCGTTCAACACCTAGAGAAGTTGCCGGCTCAGCTTTCCACCGGTGAACGGCAGCGGGTGGCTGTTTGTCGGGGTCTTGTTAATCAGCCGGAACTCATTCTTGCGGATGAGCCGACTGGCAATCTTGATTCTGAGAATCAGGATCGAATCATTTCACTTCTTCTGGAAGAGGCATCGCGGATCGGAGCAACGGTGATGATGATCACTCATGAACGCGTGCTTTGCGATCGCTTCGATCGTAGTCTTGACCTTCTCGCTCTTAGACGGGAGGCCTCGAAATGAACTGGAGTGGACTCGTCTTTTTGGGGTTTCGTTACGTGGAGAGAAACCGCGGTAAGGTGGTGCTTCTGATAGCGGCGTTCACCCTCGTTTGGCTTCTGCCACTTTCAATCGGGTTGGTAGTTAAGCGTGCGGAAACGGAGTTGAGGTCGCGGGCGATCGATACCCCCTTGCTTCTGGGGCATACTGGAAGTGCCTTGGAACTGACTTTTAATGGGCTCTATTTCACCAAGCCGGGAGTTACGACGCTTCCCTTCCGAGTTGTGGAAGATGTCTTCGATATGGAAATCGCCGAGGCGATTCCTCTTTACGCCAGATTTTTGGCATCGGGACATCGTATTGTCGGGACGTCCCTAGACTATTTTAAATTCCGCGGGTTGGAATTGGCGGAGGGTCGAGCTCTCCTGCGCCTTGGGGAATGTGTAATCGGTGCAGGCGTGGCAGTCTCCGAGGGCTTGGGTGAGGGAGACTATTTGATCTCTTCTCCAGAGACGTTCTTTGATTTGGCGGGTGTCTACCCTCTTAAAATGCAAGTGGTAGGTGTTCTCGCTCCCGCGGATACTCCTGATGATAATGCGGTTTTCGTCGATCCGAAGACAGCGTGGATAATCGAAGGGCTTGGGCATGGTCATGTTGATGCAAAAGACGCTCCTGCTGAGCAGCGGTTGGCCGCTTTGGATAACTCGGAGTCAGTCAACCTAAATGCCGCTGTTGTGTACTATAACGAGATCACTGAAGAGAACGCGACGAGTTTCCATTTTCACGGCGATACAGAGGACTATCCTCTAACTGCCGTGATTGTGCTCCCCGATTCGGTTAAGAGCCGGGCAATTATCAAAGGGCGCTACGCACCTAATGAGCAGCTACAATTGATTTCGCCTGAGGAAGAGATGGATGAGCTATTCGATACGGTATTCAACGTTCAGACACTGGTAGTCTGGCTTCTTGGACTGGTAGGGGCGGCCACACTTTTGATTGGAGGTCTTGTATTTCTCTTATCCTACCGATTAAGATGCGAAGAGTTCAGCCACCTGAGACGCTTGGGCGCTGATGTTTGGACCCTTCGGGCACTTGTTGCTTTCGAAGCTGGATTTGTTATCGCTTTCAGCTTGCTCCTGAGTGGAGTTGGGCTGCTGGTGATTGATCAGATAGCTCCGGTGCTGATCGGGTCTCTACTCGGCTAGGATTGCCGGGGGCGATGTTGCTGGAGAGCCCTAGGTTTATCGAGAACCTCGCTGAGGATCAGTGCCGTCCTCAAGTGGTTTTGATTTCCGAGTATTGAGGCGAGAGAGCCAGTTTGAGAGGGGTTCTTTGATGGCTTCCTCCTTGCCCGCCTAACCTCCGTGGCTAGCGGGGTTGAAGTTACTGGCTCAGGACTTTCTTGCGGCTGAGTGCTTGTCGGAGGGAGAGGGGGAGGACCGGAGGACTCTAGTTCAGGGGCCAGTTCTGGGTCCTCGTCGGCCGTTTTGATCTGTCTTTCAATCTCTCTGAAAATATCACGAAAGGTCTCGGGCTCTTTATCATTCCTGGCAGCAGCTTTCTCGCGTCGAGCGGAATAAGGGGATTCGTAAGCTGGTTCGGTGGTCCGACGCTCGCGCTGTTTTGCCTTTCGGTCTAAAGCGCGCTGGCGCCGGGTTGCAGACGCTTCCTGGATCCGGCCGCGAAGCCAGCTGATGAAAGCGATGAATATCATCGCTACATAGATCCATGGAATATCGTCCATAATTGGAAATGAAAGCGTCGGCTATTTCAGCGAGATTTGGTGTTAATCGTCAGCTCCGTCCTCCTCGTTGTCACTCACTTCGGTGGCAATGCTTTGGCGCATGTCAGTGTCAGCAACGACATTGCGGTAGTTTGTGTAGTCCATCACGCCTAGATTTCCACTACGGAAAGCCTCAGCAATAGCCATGGGAACCTGAGCCTCGGATTCGACAAGCTTGGCTCGCATTTCCTGAGTACGGGCGGACATCTCCTGCTCGGTGGCAACAGCGGCAGCGCGTCGAACTTCTGCTTTTGCCTGAGCAACCTGTTTATCGGCTTCTGCCTGACTAGCCTGCAGGGTAGCTCCGATGTTTTGGCCAACATCCACGTCGGCGATATCAATGGAGAGGATTTCAAACTGCGTATTGGCATCGAGGCCTCTTTCGAGGACTCGGTGTGATATGTGGTCCGGATTCTCCAACACGTCTTTGTGGGACTGCGCCGAACCGATAGAAGTCACAATGCCTTCATTCACGCGTGCCACAATCGTCTCCTCGGTGGCCCCACCGACAAAACGGTCTAGGTTTGTCCTCACGGTGACTCGTGCACGTGCTCGAAGCTGGATTCCGTCGCGTGCGACGGCGTCGATTTTCTTACCGCCACCTGGACAGTCGATCACCGCTGGGTTGATGGAGGTGCGGACCGCCTCGAGGACGGTTTTTGTCGTTCCCTTAACGGCAAGGTCGATAGCGCAGGCACGGTCGAAAATTAGTGGAATAGCAGCCTTGTCAGCAGCAATCATTGAAAGGACAACATCGTCAACATGCCCGCCGGCCAAGTAGTGCGCTTCGAGTTGGTCAGTTGAGAAATCAAGACCGGCCTTAGCCGCGGTGATCCGGCTGTCGACAATCAATGAGGGCGGCACTTTACGAATCCACATAGCAACAAGGTTGAGCAGTCCAACCGGGGCATTTGAGACGCGGGCGCGAATCCAGATACCGATAAATTTTGCCAACACTAGAAAGATGATGATGGCGACCAATGCGATGATCCCGATAATGATAAAATCAGTCATTTGTTAAGAGGGGGTGAGGATTGTTGATGTTTATGAAGTCGTAATTGTTATTGGGTTTCGAGAGCCTGCCTAAGGACTGGCTCAAACGCATTAGCTTGCCGGAGAAAACCAAGGTCGCTCGGATGCGAGCCGTCTGTGGCTCCCTCGGTATCATGACCGAGGAGATGGTCTCCTGCGAGATAAAAGAGATTCTCCACTCCCGAGATTACGAGTTTGTCATACGCTTGGACGAGAGCGCTACGACTTTTTTCGTGGTGGTCACGGAGGCTCTTGAACAGCCATGAATTTGTGAAGGATCGGTCTTCGACCAGAATGATGGGAGTGCGAGGCCGAGCCTGTCGCAACTGTTTCACGAGCGGTTCGGTGCGCTCAGCGACTTGGTCCCCGTTCATATTCGGGAGGCAGTCGACAATGTAGACAGCCGCATCAAGTTCTGCTAGGAGGGCGCCTACTTCAGGGTCCATCGTTCCGTTCCCGGCAAACCCAAGATTAATCACGGGTCGGTCGAAACGTCGTCCGAGGATGGCAACGTGAGACATTCCAGGGCGTGACGCGCAGGCTCCGTGGGTGATCGAAGTGCCATAAAAAACGATCGGCTTGTCTTTTCGTGGAGCGACCGGTAGGAACGATTTTCCTTTTGGAACTCCAAATGAAATGTCCAAAAGTGAGTTTCGCAAGGGGAAGTAGGCCATGTAGCTTCGCATTCCCGGATCGATTCCCGTGATCTTGTGAACCATTTTTACCCCGTTTGGTTTCGAGCAACTGACCCATTTCCATGCTCCGTCTGAATCGAGAGCATAGAGGTCAACGCCGCTTACTCCTGTGGCAGGCATGTGGGGAAGTGCCAACGCTTTATTGCCCAATGTATACTTAATACTTATTTCCGTAGCGTCGGTGTTAAAGCGACAAGCCATTCCCGCGCTTGTGCGGCTGAGATGCCAAACATGATTTCTTACGATCTTCTCGGCTTTAGCAGGAAGGCGGTCATAGTGAGATTTAAGCTCTTCGATGGGCCAGGGCCGTCCCTCAATGTGCAATTCACTGCCGTTGTGCCAGCTAATGCCCAACTCCTCCTCCTCAGTGAACGAACTCGATGGATAAAGAATTGTCGCTCCTGAGAGAATCAGGGGGAGTGCAGCGCAACGAAGACGGTTTTTCATTCCGGAGGGTCGAACAAACGAGCAGACCAATGGAGCGAAAGGTATCCCTCCGTCAACCGAGATTGGCGAATATCTTTACAACAATTCCGTTTCGAGCCACTGCAGGGCCTCGTCTCGACTTGTCAGTGTTCCCTCGAGCTGCAGATCCTGAGCACGACGCAGTATTTCGCTGTAGCGAGGACCGCTGGGAATATCTCGTTCGATCAGATCGTGGCCAGTGATAATGGGAGGAGGAATGAGTGGCTCGGAGGCAAATTCTTCTGCTTTCGCTCTTAGGAAATGATAGTTCTCAAGATTTCCGTTACTGCTTTCGCAGTCAACCCGATGGAGTTCGAGCTCATCGCAAAAGGTTTCACGCGCCATGAAGCGCTTGAGCTTTGATGTCCGCATCCTCTGAACGTCTTTAAATGCCATATGATTGCTCACTCCAGCTTTTGTTGCATCAATTATGGCGTTCGAGTAGCGCAGTCGGCTGAGAATGGCTTCAGTCATTTCTGTGCCAAGCTTATCGTGCCCGTTGAAGCGAATGCGGTCCTCATCGGGATCATAGGAAAACGTCGCAGGTTTGCCGATGTCATGAAACAGAACAGAGAGGACAAGCGGCAGGCTGGCGTCGGAGGGAAGGAGGCTCACCATCAGGCGTGTGTGGACGAAGACGTCTCCTTCCGGATGCCATTGGGGTGGTTGTTCGCAGCCCTGTAGATCAAGAATTTCTGGATAAATTGCCTTCATGAGGCCGCTTTTTGCGAGGAGGTCAAATCCTCGTAACCTGTTTTCGTGAACCCAGATGCGATCCAGTTCTTCACGGATTCGCTCCGGTGCGATTTGGGAGATGTTATCTGCCTCAGCCTGAATGGCTGACCATGTGGACTCTTCAATCTCAAAGTCGAGGACGGTGGCAAAGCGGATCGCTCTCAGGAGTCGCAAGTAGTCCTCGCCGAGACGCGCCGCTGGGTCGCCGATAGCCCTAATGATTTTCGATTCGATATCAGCTTTTCCCCCGACGTAGTCGATCAACTCTTCCTTCACAGGATCGTAGAAGAGTCCATTGATGGTGAAGTCCCGACGCCGAGCATCTTTTTTGGCAGTTGCGAAAGAGACCGATTCGGGGCGACGGCCGTCTCTGTAGTCTCCGTCCTCCCGGAAGGAAGCGATCTCGAAGTGTTGCCCGGCTCTTCTCACCAGAATTACTCCGAAATGTGCGCCGATCGTGTCACCTTCGGGAAAAAGCTCCAAAATCTGGTCGGGGCGGGCGCTAGTCGCAATATCAAAGTCCTTTGGCAGAACGGCGCGAAGAAAATCCCTAACGCAGCCTCCCGCGAAAAGTGCCTCGTATCCGGCTTCTTGGAGATTTTGAACGATTTCCTGAGCGGTGTCCTGCATAGAGCATTAAGGCAAGCGAATCCCCAAGTCTTCGGCACTAACTTTACGAACCCTGCCACTGACTTTCATATCGTCGAAGTGCCACCACTCAGACTTAATAGTTCGAAAGCCAACTTTTTTCATCGAGGTTTGGAGTAGGGTTAAGCGTTTGGCAACCTGTAAGTCCGCCCCTTGGTGATTCGAGGCTGCTCTGTCAGAGAATTCATCGAACGGAGTGGGCATCTTCACGGGAGTGCCATCGAGGTTCACCAATGTCACGTCTACCGAAACCCCGTAGCAATGCCACGAAAGCCCCTTGCTGGGTGGAACCACGAAGCGTGGGTCCTGAACTGCATTCCAGAGAGCGAGGTGTGCTTCAGGCGGACGCCAAGCGTCCCAAATCATTAGTGCATAACCAAGTGGCTTGAGCTCTGCGTTTACCTTTTTTAGCTTTTCCGCTGTAGATTTGTGCAACAGGCATGGCATGTCTGATGGATAGATCGGTTTCCCGGTAGCAGAAGTAACCGCGTAGCGCAGGTCGATGTAGATGCTCGGGTCCACCTTCTCGACCGCTGCCAGATTGTAGCGCTTGGCAGCTCGGTAAACCGAGGCATGAGGCGCAGCTTTGAAAAGTTTAAACTGGGCGCTAATTTCCTGCGGCAGGAAGACGGCCAAACCAATGAAAAACGCAGTTATGAGCGGAAAACGAATCATGTGAGCCACGCGAATTAGACTAATGCTTTTGCAGCAAACCGCAACGAATCCTGCGAATTTCGAACTCCTAAGAAAATGACGAAGCACGGATGATGGAACTCCCTTCTGCCCAATCAGATGAAAGATTGCCCTACGGCATCCTTACTCGAAATTAGCCTTCATGGATCGTGTAGAACACAGTCTCACTGAAGAGGGGATCTCCGGAGGCAGAGGCTAGATTCTCACAGGAAACTTTGAGGACAACACCTTTTCCGATCTCGTCGGTCTTGAGGATCACTGTTTTTCCGTCTGATTCAATCACCGGAGTCACCTCTAAAGTCTTATTGAGCCCCCGAAAAGAGATTGAGTCTACAGAATAAAAAGTATTTATAACTGCCTGTTCACGACTGACTTCTTTCGAGAAATTAAGCACAACACCATCCTCCGCGACCGCTACCTTCTCGATTCGAAATTCATCATCGGGTATTTCGAGAGGAAAGAAGCCGTCGGGCCCGCCTCCGAGCAGCGATCCAGTGCTCATTTCCACGACGGACTCGATGGGGGAGGGAGCTAGCGATCGGAGAAGGATGGCTCCCTGCCAGAGGTTTTCCTCCTTTTCCGGGACGACTTCAATCAGTTCTCTGGAGTCAGGACATGTTAAGATCAATTTCGTGACTCCTCCCTCGGTGAAAAAACAGATCTGGGTGGGCTCTTCCCCTCCGGTCAGTTCCGCCGGGATAAGGAGCGAGGGTAAAGTTCGGGGTAGACTCGCTTTGGCTGGCTCCTTAGCCTTTGAGCTGGATGAGTTGAGTTCTGTCAGTGAAATATAAAAGCCTTCGTTATAGTTTGGCATCGAAAGCCTAGCAGCTAATAGGCCGTTGGGGCCAATCGCGAAGGAGGAAATTAGAAGTTGGCTCTCAGTCACGGTCTCAAGTTCGTCTTGGTCTGGATGCCAAGCGACAAGTCGTGCTAGAGGCGTCTCACCATCTTCTGTTGCATGAGGAGAGAGGGCGAAGAGTAAGCGACCTCCAGCATCTGGAACTGGTCCGGCTGTGATCGTGACTCCCTGCTTGCGCCCTGGCCAGGTCCGGACGATTCCCTGGAAATAGTCGAGGTTCCCATCCCCGAGGGTATCGAAGGCCTGAGTCACCTCGAAGGGTGACGCAGTAACTAGAGAGTTGCCAGGGCCTAATCCCAGCGTCTTGAGAGCGTTAAGTTTTACTTTTGAGTAAAGCTCCCAACCAATCAGACTTAACCCCGGGGAGAACTTAGCGACTCCCGCTTGTCCTTCTTTGTTCAAGAAAAAGACGTTGGTGTTGTCGATCGGGGCGATCGCTTTAATGCTTGGCTTTATGTCCTGCTCGACGATTTCAACAAAAGGCCGCCGCTGGCTTAGTGGTGTATCAGCATCTAACGGATCAAATTCTTGTGCGAACCCGATTAGAAGCGTCACCCTAAATAAAGGGACAAAGATGAGAAGCCAACGCGCCATCAATCAGCCTCTTCGCGTTCGGATTTGGGCAGAAGATCGTAGGTTAGGACAACCTTCGCAGTATCTTCAACGGACACAGATAGGGTCTGGCCGTTCCAAGTGCCTGCACTGGCATCTGTAATCAGTGCTTTCCAGGATTCTGGGAAACGCAAGAGGATAGCGTTTTTCGGATCCTTAACGGTAAACCGGTGTTTCAAAATATATCCATCGCCTTCAAGCCAAAGGCGTTCCTCGACCTGCAGGGCGCCATGATTGTAGAGGAATTCTGGAATCCCGTCGACGATGCGAAATCCGAAGTAGAGTGGCTTTCCAAATGCCCCCAGCGAACCTGTGAGAGGATGATACCCTTCAGCCAAAAGAAGATAGGGTGATTTCGGTTGGTTCGGGATGCTCCGAGGAGAGGCCTCATCATTCGGTTCCGAGAGTTTCAAATCGACTACGCCAACAAGGCGGCAAGCGGTGGCATCCCAGATCAGAGTGTAGCCTCCACGCAGGGCCCCGATGGTGAAGGCGTCTTCTATATCATCGATGGTTTCATCAGGCCGCCGATAGGCTTCTAGGGCCGGTCCGTCTTCGAGGAAGTTCTTGAGAGAACGGCGCGAGATATCTAGGAGCAGCGGAACCGAGAGTGAAGACGGTGTCTCGACTTCGAGACTGGGGGTCTCTTGAGCCCAGATGTGTCCTACTCCACAGCCAATTATCATGAGTGAGGTCAGAAGAATTTTTGGCCTGCTGCAGGTCATTTCTTGGTTTGGGAGGCTCAGCTTACCGGAACTTTATCACGGGTGAAGACCCAGTTTGGCCCTTCACTCAATTCATTGTTAAAGCGATAGCCTGCGGCGTTGAATTGCTTGAGGTCATCGGTAGTTCTAACCTCATTCCTGATCATGAAATCACACATCATTCCGCGTGCTTTCTTCCCATAGAAGGTAATGAACTTGTAGACCCCATTCTTCAGATCCTTAAACTGTGGGGTAATGATTTCGCCCTTAATGTCGTCTTGCTGAAGAGCCGAGAAATACTCGTTCGAAGCCAAATTCACAAAAGTATTTGAGCCGGAGCTTTTGAGAGATTTGTTGATATTCTCAGTGAGTCGACCCGCCCAGAAAGTGTAGAGATTTTTTCCGGAAGCGTTCTCTAGTTGAGTCCCCATTTCCAGGCGGTATGGCTGCATTAGGTCGAGGGGACGAAGAACTCCGTATAAACCCGAAAGAATCCGAAGGTGCTTCTGAGCGTATCGAAGCTCGGATTTCCCGTAAGCGGAGGTTTCGAAGCCGCTGTAGACGTCGCCCTTGAAAGCGAATAGAGCCGCCCTAGCGTTGTCTTCGGTAAAAGGCTGCGACCACGCCTTGTAGCGCTCCAGATTCTCATCCGCAAGTTTCTCGCTTATGGTCATGAGTTCCCGAAGTTGGGGCTGAGTCTTTGCCTTGAGAACAGCGACGAGTTCAGAAGCCTCAGTCAAGAAAGCTGGCTGGGTGGGACAGTGACTGGGACATGACGAGTCGTAATCGAGAGTCTTGGCAGGAGAGATAACGGCTAACATAGTCTTGAGGGGTGATGCTTTGCAGGTGGACGGACCCGAATGCAATTTCGCGATAGCTGACAATAATCTCACGAATGCTTCAAAATAAATTTTAATTTATTTAAACTTTGTTAAAATTTATTTAAACTTTGTTAAAATTTATGGCCTCCTTAGTTTACGTGGGCCTTCCTTGAGTCGACAGCGGAGCGCTTTCGTTTCTTTTGATCGCTTGCGCTGGCCTGATGGCCGCGATCAGGCGGGTCAAACTAGACTTTAACCTTACTATGGCTCGCGAACGATGTTTTAAGCGGTCATTGCTGGATCGCTCTGGGTTGAATTGAGAATCCTGTGAACGTGATTGGAGCTTAGGAGGGTGCTGTCATGCTGGGTTCTCGAGGTGCACGTTGCTCCTGCTGTTTCTTGAGATGGTCTGCGGCGATATCCTCAAGTTCACTCAAGGTTGCTACGGATGAAAAGCGGACGCGCAGTGCCTTCCCGCCCGGAAGGCCTTTGGAATAGGCCATAAGCCGCGAACGAAGGGATTGCATAGCGAATTTTTCGTTTGGGAACTTTCCCCATTCAAGAAGCATTTTAGCGTGACGGAGAACGAGTTTCCATCGTTCCTCGGTGCTGATTGCCTCGGGTTTTTCGCCGGTCTCCAGAAAATGCTTGGCGTCTCGGAACACCCATGGGTGTTGCATGGCTGATCGGCCAATCATTACCCCGCTAACTCCTGTTGTATCCCTGCGCTTCTTGACATCAGCACCGGAGTTAATGTCTCCGTTGCCAACGATTGGCACATTTACCGTTTGAGAGCATTCGTCTATGATGTCCCAATCAGCCTCTCCTGTGTAGCCTTGGGCCCGGGTGCGCCCGTGAATAGCAATGGTTTGCATACCGCATTCCTCGAGAATTCGGCATACCTCGGGGGCGTTAATCATCATTTGATCCCAACCAATTCGAATCTTGGCAGTTACTGGAACTTGATCGCCAACGCCCTTGGCAATTGACTCAGCGACCTGAGCAAGGACGGGGCAGTCCCTGAGCAGAGAGGAGCCCCCGTTTCGGGAAACGACCTTTTTTACTGGGCAGCCAAAATTAATATCGATGAAATCCGGCTGCTTCCAGTCGATTATCTTTTTGGCAGCTTCCGCCATGCGCGGGCCATCTGCGCCGAAAAGTTGGACGCCGACTGGGCGTTGACCGTCTTCAAATTCCGTATAGACGCGGGTGCGCTCATCGGCTTGGATGATCCCCTCGGCTGAAACGAACTCAGTCACCATGACGTCTGCTCCCTGTTCCTTGCATATGCGACGAAACACGAGGTCGGTCACTCCTGCCATCGGCGCAAGGAAGAGCGGAAATTTGTTGTCTTGGAACCAGGGGAGCATGCTAGAAGTGAAATCTTGTTGGGGCCTGGTAACTGGCTCAAAAGGTGAGCCTAATCGCGAAACGTTAATAGAGCAAAGATACGGAGGCGAAAACTCAAGTTTTTGCGAAGATTAGCGAATAAGCCGTGTAGTATAAAAATAACATATAAGCATCTAATATACAATTATTTGTGGCGAATTAAGAATAATCATATGAGCCTTGTTGAACTTTGATCCACCGGCGGACTCTACCGATCAACTTCGTCGGTGACTGGGTGATTTTGACAATAGAAAGACGGGGGTAGGGGGCCGCGGCAACGTAGTTTCTAAGCCTCGATGACGGGGCAGGAAAAAGTTTCCCGAGAGTTTGTCCGATCGGGTTGTTGTTTCAGAAAGTTTGGCCTCGGGGAGCCGAATGGCTCTTCTCTCAATCACAAAGTGCCCGCGCCTTCGGCTTACCTCGAGCCAATTCTTTTTCAGCAGCCTTAGCATCGAGGTCATCGTAAGCACCGAAGTCGTTGAACCAAATTCTCTTGGCCCACCGATAGACGGGGTGCTTTTCAGGGATTTCTTCGCCGGTTGGCAGCCATTGACTGTTGCGTGGAGTCATGGCATCGAGTTCTGCGATCGCAGTTTTCCTGATGGTGGTATCTGTGGCCCCGTGTTTCACGACGAGGTCTTTAACAAGGTCAGGGCGTTCCAGAACGATGCACCCCCGAGTGTGGCTGGCAGCGGTTTCTCGGAAATCCTTCATAAAAGCCGACTGAGTCAAGGTTTTGTATACTGAGCCATCGCGCACGTTTTCAGTCGCAAACTGGATGATAGGGCAGGGTTCGATGGCTCCAGTCGGCGAAATGTGGTGTGAAATGCCGTTAGCCATTGGGCAAAGGGCACGACCTTCGCCATCGTAGTAGGCATCAATAATTCCGAGCGGAAGTTTAGTGCGCATGGTGACAATGAAGTCCCGGACTCTGCGCGCCTGATCCGGTGTTAAAGCGAGGCCCTCGTTAGGTTGCGGGCCAACAGGGCGATAGGTGTGATACCAGGCGTAATGAACACCACGGTCAATGAGCTTCCTCAACCATTTTTCGGTAAGAAGGTCATCGATGTTGGTCTGACAAAGGCTCGTCGCTACACCTGTAAGCAGCCTATTATTTAGGCAGTTGTCGAGGCCCCTCAGGGTGCGGTTCAAAACATCTTTGCCTCCGCGACGTTCGTTCGCGACAATTTCAGTGCCTTCGATCGAAATAAGTGGCGTTGCGTTGCCGATCTGTCGCAGCTGCTTGGCCTTTTTTTCTGTGATCATTTGCCCGTTGGTGAAGACCTGAAAAAAACAGTCTGGGTGCTGAGCGAGGAAATCTAGCAGTTCGGGGTGCATGAAAGGCTCTCCGCCGAGGATGCCGAAGAAAGCGTTGCCATGAGCCTTGGCGTCATTGACGACTTTATTGAGTTCCTCGAGATTGAGGCTCTCGCGTGGCTTATCAACGTCGACCCAGCATCCCTGACAGCGCAGATTGCAGCTGTTGAGAATAGAGAGGTAGAGGAAGGGAGGGAAGTAGATCCCTTCTTTCATCCTCTTCTTGTAGAGGTTCACTGAGCGTATGCCCTTGACGCCGAAGTTCCACATGAACTTTCCGAGGTGGCGTTTGTCAGCGCTGCGCATGATGCGAGCGGCATACTGGAGAGAGGGAACGATCATGGGAGCATTCGAGCCGAGGCTCGTTATTGAATACGGGGAAACCAACAAAAAGTCTACGCCAACCACACAAAAGTAGACCGACCCCAAGTAATTTCACTGCTTTTACGGAGCGTAGATGCGCACCCTCAAAGAAGTTTCAGGGCAGAGTCGACCGAGGCTTCTTCGTGAACAATCGCGCTGATCGCTGCCGCAATTTTCGCGGGCTGAGCATGTTGGAAAATATTCCGGCCAACAGCGGTCCCGATCGCTCCCGCATCCATTGCCTTTTTAATCATAGCAAGCAGGGCTTTATCATCACCCATTGCTGCACCGCCGAGAACGATTACGGGAACGAAGCAGGATTCGACGATAGCTCGGAAATCGTCGACCGTCCCGTTGGCGGGGAAGGCAGTTTTTACGATGTCTGCACCGAGTTCCGCTGCGGCCCGGACGGTGAAACCGATATTTTCGACGGTGTAGTCATCCGGGCGCCCGATGCTGAAAGGCAATGCTTCCAAAATGATTGGGATATCGGTTTCCAGGCTTTCACTGATGAGTTCTGCTACCTCGCGGGCGTTGTCCGCTTCGTTCGGGTGGTGCGAGTAAAGCATGTTCATCATCGCTTGCGCGCCGACACTTAGAGCATCATCTGCCCCGTAGAGCCTGTAGCTGCCTTCGTCGACATTCTCTCCGTAGACCGGTTTGTAGCAGTCGGTTCGCAGACAAACTCCTTTATCTCCAAACAGATCCGCAGCCGCCTTGGCGACACCAAGATTCACGACGAATCCATCGACAAACGGATTGAGATCTTCAATGATCTCGAGTGGTTTCAATCCCGCCACTGGAATGACGCTACCGTGGTCGATTGGGAGGATGACAGTGCGTCCATCCGACTGAAGAAACTTGGAGAGATTTGAGGCGCGATCCATGAGCATGCAATGGAGCGTTCCTTTGGAACATTATCAAGCCACCTCGAGAGAAAATTCACTTACCCTTCGGTATACACTTACCCTTCGGTATAGTAGCCCCTATAGGGGCAAAAGTGGAGCATAGCGGATTTGAACCGCTGACCCCCTGCATGCCATGCAGGTGCTCTACCAACTGAGCTAATGCCCCTTTTTGCGGAAACCGCCAGACTGACGGGCGGTGATTGTAGTTGAGAAACTGTTACCGGGCAACCGGTATTTTCATGATCGTGTTTTAAATCGCAGCGGTGCTAAAAGCTCAGATGACCAGATTTAAATGAGCTGAACGAGCCACCTGAGGGGAATGAAGACGACAATCAAAAGGTGTTTTGGTTTCGGCTCCTTAGCTTCTTAATGACATCTTCGCCATCATAGAGCTTATCTTCTACCATACATTAAATAGGGCGCGGCGAATGACTCAAAAACAGAAACAATCCTCGGAGGGCCTGCGGGACTTTTGCCGGCTAACTGCGATAAAAACAGTCGATATCTGTTCATGAAAAAATCGGAGGAAGGGGTCAGGCGATGGACCACGTCAGTTCGAGTTGCATACCGACAGGCAAGGGGACAACCGGGCCATCAGGTGTCTCATGCGTCACGCATGAGGATGGCGATTTGACCAGTTCAAACGTCTCTTGTGTCGGCTGGAAGCCATAAAACGACGGGCCGTTACTGCATAGGAATCGAGTGAACGCTTCTCTGCCCTCGTCACTGAAAAGGTTGGCGCCTGCTTCCTCGAAAGCCATTGCATAAAGCTGAGGTGCACAGCCGCCTGTATAGCATCCAGCAGCGCAACCGCACTCTGTTGCTTTGGTGGTGTGCGGAGCGCTGTCGGTTCCGGCGAAAAACTTCGACTGTCCCGGAGTAAGTAGAGCTTTGCGCAGCTCTTCGCGGTCACGCTCAAACTTGACCATGGGCAGGCAATAGAGATGATACTTGAGGCCCTGAATTAGGTGACCAACTGTGTAGAGCAGGTGCTGCGGGGTAATGGTAGCGCCGATGTGATCGGGTGCTGAGGCGACAAATTTCGCCGCCGTTGCGGTCGTGATATGCTCGCAAATGATGCGAAGATTGGGGTGCTCGTCGAGAATTCTTGGAATGCGATGAGTGTAAAATTCGGACTCAGCTGTTTGCTTCTCGTCAAAATACTCCGCGCCATGCAGAGCGTGTTGTTCTCCGTGGATGCAAAGTGCAATCTGGTTTGCCTCCATCGCCTTGAAGACATCGCTGCCAATCCATTCATCCATGGGAATCCCGTAGTCGGCGTTGGTAGTGCCATGGGGTGGGTAGTATTTGGCTGCGCGAAGAAGGCCGGTGGCGGCTCCCTCGTCGATCATCGAAGGAGTCGTCTCAGCAGTCAGGTAAAGTGGAGTGATGAGGTGGTCAAAGGCCTCGGCCCCTGCTTCAAGTAATTCAGCCCGATAAGCCTCGATCGACCATGCGGAGTCAGACTTTGGTCCTGTCACGCGGGAAACAGGTGGCTTAGTATTCGGCATGGCCAGCGCACCTGCGCAGCCCATTTGCAAATGATCTGATAGATAGATACCCACGTTCTCTCCCTGCCGGAAGTGGGTGTGGAGGTCATACCATTTTGGGATAGTCAGGGAGTGGGCCATTAGGTCGCGTTTTCTTTTCGAAACACACACTGTATTGGCAACCCTTCAAGAAGAAGTTCCCTGTGATTCGCAAAGATAGAATAGGTCGTTAGAAGGACTTACCCACTGTTTTTTTCTTTTGCCCTCTCTGTTGCTTTCCCGTCGTTTCGTCTAGCTGCTTACGATACCGTTCATATTCCCATCGTCCTAGAAACGTGGGAAAGTGTGGCTGATAAGCCTCGTCCTCGTGCCAGAAGCGCCGTTCAGGTTGAGCTGGATCAACTCGACCCCCCGGATAGTCTTTGCCGGCGACGGACTCTTCGAGCGAAGCATCAAATGCTTCGTATTTCGCGATCAGTTTCTTGGCAATGTTGGGTTTGGTATTGATGAGATTGGTGGTCTCATTCCGATCTTCGATAAGATCGTAAAGCTCATACTCACCTTTTTGACGAACGATCTTATAGCGGTCTCCGGTCAAGACCCCTCGACCAGAGTGACGAAATGGAAGGTAGCCGTTCCGTGTTTTCTGCTTCCCGTCAATGAGAGGCAGGAGGCTAAGGCCATCTTGTGGCTGCAGAAAGCTGTCGTCCGGAAGGTCAACGATCTCGGCGATCGTCGGAAACATATCAATCGTTCCCGCCGGGAAAGTAGTGGTGCGTTTTTTCGGGATTCTGTCGGGCCACTCTATAACTCCCGGCACTCTCAAGCCACCTTCATACATCGTGTTCTTGGAGCCACGAAGGCCTCCCATTGTTTCCGGACCGAACTTTGACAGCCCCCCATTGTCACTCGTGAACCATAGGAGGGTGTTGTCGGCGATGCCAAGTTCGCGAAGTCCTTTGCGCAGGGCTCCAACACTGCGATCCATAGCGACGATCTCACCATACTGATGCTGGTATTCCTCAGGGAGTTCTGCGAAAGGGGCACGATCTTCGTCAGAAGCTTTCATGGGGTCATGGGGAGTGCCATACCAGATTACGGTGAATGTCGGTTTGTTACCTGCGTTGTCCTTAATGAACTTCAGTGCCTCTTCGACAACAACCTCTGAAGAGTCTCCTTCGAATTCCTCAAATTCGCCCATGCGACCAAGCAGTGGATCCATATCGAAGAAATTGGTGGTGGTGAGCCAGTGCTGAAATCCGAAGGCACCCGGATGATGAGAGTCGTCAGCCAGCACGGGAACGCCTGGTCCGCGGAGGCCATTGAGGTGCCATTTTCCGAAGTGTCCGGTGGCGTAGCCTGCGGAGCTCAGAGCTTGGGCAATTGTTTTTTCCTGCAAGCGGAGCGGATATCCGTGGGTCTGAACTCCCGTGCGATCGTTGCTGCGACCAGTCAAAACTGTCGCGCGACTCGGTGAACAGTTGGATGCTCCGGCATAGAAACGATCGAATCGAAGACCATTGGAAGCCATGGCATCCAAGTGTGGAGTTTTTAGGTGTGGATGACCATTGTAGCTGGTCTGGCCCCAACCCTGGTCATCCGCCATGACAAAGACAATGTGAGGAGGCTCGTCAGTGAAGGCGGGACCTGAAAATAGAACAGTAAAAAGGAGGAAAATAGACGTTTTCATGGCGTTGATTGAATCAGAAAAGAGTGTTATCCCAACTTAATGAGATCATCGATGCATTTTTTTGGCGCAATTTTTCTGGTTTCCAGTCTAACGCACTACGCTGTAGCCGACCATCATGGGAAGAAAAATAATACCCTGACTGCAAAGGAGAAAGCGGGTGAATGGCAACTGCTGTTCAATGGTAAGGACCTCTCTTCCTGGCGCAACTACATGCTTTCCCAATCTATGACTCAGGAAGTGAACGAGAAATGGAAGATTGAAGGGGATGCGTTCACTCTCACGGGCAAAGGAGGGGGAGATATTATTACGAAGGAGCAGTATGGAGCATTTGAACTGAAACTCGACTTCAAGATCTCTCCTCAGGGTAATAGTGGGATTATGTTCCACGTCCAAGAGACCGAAGCCAAGGCCTGGCGTACTGGTCCAGAAATTCAGATTCAGGACAATGATCACGGGAAAGATCCTCAGAAAGCAGGGTGGCTCTATCAACTATACCGGGCGGATGTCGATGCAGCCAAGCCTGCTGGCGAATGGAATTCGGTCCATATCATCATAACCCCCGAAAAGTGCGTTCACTATATGAACGGCACCAAATACTTCGAATACGTCAAGGGATCAGAGGACTGGAACAAGCGAGTCGCGGCGAGCAAGTTCTCAAAGTATGCGGATTTTGGGAAACCGACCGAGGGGCATATCTGTCTTCAAGACCACGGTAACGTCGTTCACTTTCAAAATGTGAAAGTTCGCCGTCTGGATTAAATTTTCAGAGCTGAACTAAGTCATTTTTGCTCGACTTTGCTTTAGGCGACGGGTGTCGGCACTATGATTCCCGAGGGAGCTTAACATCGAGTCCTTTCTGTCACTACCCTCGAAAAAAGTCTTTAAATTGGCGTTGGCCTCGGAAAAGAGCTAGGAGCTTGCGGGGCATGGGTCCTTTGACACGGTTTAGGCAGCTTAGGAATGGGCGCGACGCGGATAATTTCTCTGGTCACTAATTCTTAGGTTGTGTCAGGATTTCTTTGGAACTTCAGGGGCTGAAGCAGGATCGCCGAAGCCTGGACGCTTGAAAAAATAGCTGAATGCACCTTCACTAATTAAGAACGGCAAATTGATCGAAACGATCGAGTTGCCTTGAACCTAAATGAGTAAGGAACGACTTGATCAAGCATTGGCTCGCCGCGGACTCTCTGAATCCCGCGAAATGGCCAAGCGGCTCATTCTGGCTGGTGAAGTGAGGGTTGAAGGCATGGACGGGTTGCTGAAGCCAGGGAGCAAGGTCGAAGAAGACGCGCAGATTCTTGTCAAAAGTCGCCCGAAATTCGTCAGCCGTGGAGGTCTGAAGATTGAGAAAGCGTTGGATGAGTTCGGCATCGACGTTAGGGGAATGGTGGTATTGGATGCCGGTGCCTCAACTGGCGGTTTTACTGATTGCGTGCTACAGCGAGGGGCCACAAAAGTGTTCGCCTATGATGTTGGGAAGAACCAACTGGCTTGGAAGATCCGCAATGACGAGCGTGTGGTCTCCCGCGAAGGGATTAATATCCGCTACTTGCAGCCCGGTGATATCGGTGAAGAAGTTGATCTCGTCGTCATTGATGTATCATTTATCTCTTTAACTTTGATCTTACCTCGGGTATTTCAGGTATTGAAGCCGGACGGAACAGTCATTTGTCTTATCAAGCCTCAGTTTGAGCTAAAAAAGGAGCAAATTGGTAAAGGAGGCATTGTCCGTGAACCTGAATTGCATGAAGAGGCAGTGGAAAAGATCTCTTCTTTCGTATGCGACGACCTCGGAAAAAGCTGGCATGGCCTGACACAGTCGCCTATCAGTGGAACAGACGGAAATATCGAATTTCTCGCATGGCTAAAGCACCCCGAGTAGGCATTATCGCCAACCTGTCCAAATCTGGCGCCAAGGAATTGTTGGCGGATTTGTTGCTGCGTTTTGAAACGGCCAAGATCGAGGTGAGCCTCGATCTAAGGACGGCCGACCTTGCAGGGCAATCGGGTGGGCTCCAATTAGAGGAGTTCATCGAGGTGGTTGATGTGATCGTTGTCCTTGGTGGTGATGGCACGATTCTCTGGCTGCTAAGACAACTGCGGGAAAAGGTAAAGCCAATGGCCGCAATCAATACCGGAACGCTGGGATTCCTCACTTGTGCCACTGAGGAGGAGAGCGGTAAACTCGTTAATGCTCTTGCGACGGGAGAATATCAGCAGACCGATCGGATCATTCTCTCGGGCAGTTTTCTCCTCAATGGAGAGAAGAGAGAAGAATTTGTCGCTCTCAATGAGGTAACCTTCTCTCGGGGAGTTGGTTCACGGGTTATCCATGTGGAAGCTTGGGTGAACGGGCGTATGGCAAATCGTTACACGGGTGATGGTCTCATCGTAGCGACCCCTACGGGCTCTACCGCTTACTCGCTATCTGCCGGCGGCCCTCTGGTGCAGCCCGGCGCTGATGTTTTTGTCGTCACTCCAATCTGTCCCCACACTCTTGCTGATCGACCATTGGTTGTGGGCGCCAGCAGTCAGGTCTCCCTAAAGGCTCCGGAACAAAGGGATGATCTCGCTCTCTACGTCGATGGTCGGTTGTTAGTCGAGTTCTCCGATCCCGCCGAAGTCAAACTGGAGTTGGCAAGCTTTACCCTTCCGCTGATTTCCCTGCCTGATCAGGATTTCTACACCGTATTGCACCGCAAGATGGGGTGGGCCGGCAGTGCCATTTAGCCAGCCGAGGTTTCGCCTCTTTCAGGGACAAGATTAAGAAAGCCGTTTTCGACTGGGTAGGCTCGCTTTCGGTCCTTCGTAAGATAGGCGCCCTCTGGGAACTCGGCTTCAAAGCCTGAAAGTTCGTCACCTTCGGCAAAGTGAAGAGGCTGTTGCGTTACGGGGCAACGCAGCAACCTAGAGGTTTCGTGGGATAGCCCATGCTGACTCATAAGACTTCGATAGTTGAATCAATGTCCTCAGCCCAAGCTGAGATGCCGCCTTTTACGTGGCAGGCGTTGGTGAAGCCGGATTCATTGAGAATGCTAAGCGCCTTAGCGCTGCGGCCGCCAGTCTTGCAGAGAACGACTATTTCGGCGCCAGGATCGAGTTCGCCAATCCTCTCTGACAGATCGCCTAGCGGGATGAAAATGGATTGTTCGATGTTTCCGATTTCAATCTCGGAAGGCTCGCGCACGTCGAGGAGGATAAAAGGACTAGGTTGATCCAACCGCGTCTTGAGTTGCTGAACATCAATTTCGAGAAGGTTTGGGGTGCTCATATTGCAGGCGAAGGTGATTTCTTTTAGCTCTTTAATGGTAGCGCGATCACCGCACACGGCGCACTCGGAATCACGTCTGAGCTTGATTTCACGGAAGCGGAAAGCTAGGGCATCGAAGTGGAGAAGACGACCTACTAAAGAGTCGCCAATCCCAAGGATCAACTTGATCGCTTCATTTGCTTGCAGACAGCCGACGATGCCCGGCAGTACGCCAAGGACTCCGCCTTCTGCACAGCTTGGTATTTGTCCCGGTTCGGGTGGCTCAGGAAAGAGGCAGCGGTAGCAGGGGCCGCCAAGATGAGATGCGAAGACTGAAACCTGGCCCTCGAATCGATAAATGGAGCCGTAAATGTTTGGTTTTCCTGTCAGGGTGGCCAGATCGTTCGTGAGGTAGCGGGTTGTGAAGTTGTCTGAGCCGTCAATAATAAGATCGTATGGTTCTGAGATTGCCTCAGCATTTTCGCTAGTCAGCGCTTCCTCGTAGGTAGTAACCTTTACTCCGGGATTGATGTGGGAGATACGTTCAGTCGCCGATTCTGTCTTAAGTCTGCCGACATCTTCAGTATCATGGAGTAATTGGCGTTGAAGGTTTGAAAATTCGACCCGATCAAAGTCAACCAATCCGATCTCGCCGATTCCGGCGGCGGCTAGGTACATCATGACAGGAGATCCAAGTCCTCCAGCTCCAACGCAAAGCACCTTAGCGGCTTTGAGGCGTTTTTGGCCCTCTATACCGACATCGGGGATGGTAAGGTGCCGGGCATATCTCTGTTTTTCTTCTCTCGATAAGCATTGGTCAGCGTAACGGTCTTGTGAGATCAGCGAAGGCATGCTTAAAAACTTTGGAAAACTTAGACAGAAAAATTTGAACACTTCGCTCTATTAAGCAACGAAAATTGGGCAATAATCCTGTTAGCTACGAAACTCGTCCGACAACAAATACTCAAATCCATGAAAAGACACCTCAACCTCTTCTGTTCAATGGTTGTCCTGGCCAGCGTTCTTGCTCTCGGCCCGCAGGGCATCCAAGCCGAGACAATCAAATACTCGGAACTGGAAAAGAAGCTTTCGATCGACCGATCTCCGCTTGAATCAGTCGGTGCTGCACCCTCGAGTTACGCCCCAGCACTTGAAAATGTGATGCCCGCTGTTGTCACCATTTTGGCTAATAAATCAGTGCAACTCACAAACGCGCGGAACCCGATGCAGGAAGAGTTATTTCGACGGATGTTCCCAGATTTGCCCGATAACTTCTTTGAGCGTTTCGAAGAGGAGCAGGGCACGCCCGAGAGAAGTGAGGAAGGTCTTGGTTCGGGCGTAATCGTTTCACCTGACGGGTATATACTAACCAACGACCATGTCGTCGGCGCCGCCGACACTATTACAGTTTCCCTCTCAACAAATAATAGGGAGTATAAAGCAACGCTGGTTGGAGCAGATCCTCGCACGGACGTGGCATTGATCAAGATTGACGCCGAGGGCTTGAAAGCGATCACGATCGGTGACAGCACAAACCTTCGTATTGGCGACGTTGCCCTAGCGGTTGGTAATCCGCTTGGTTTAGAGCAGACTGCTACCGTAGGGATCATTAGTGGTCTGGGACGAAACGAATTGAACATTACCAACGGAGGTTATGAAAACTTCATCCAGACAGATGCGGCCATCAATCGTGGGAACTCCGGCGGTGCTCTCGTAGATGCAAATGGTCGACTTATTGGGATCAACACAGCTATCCAGTCGGGGTTCTCCGGGGGGAATATTGGAATCGGTTTTGCCATACCTGCTAATATGGCGCTAAACATTGTACAACGTCTTCTTGATGATGGCGGCGTAGTGAAGCGGGGATTCCTCGGAGTGTTCCTTCGTGAGCTTGATGGAAACTACGCTAAAGCCCTTGGACGAAAAGACTCTTCCGGTGTTCTCGTCACTGAAGTTGGCGCAGATACCCCGGCAGAAGATGCGGGGATAAAGCCTGGCGACCTTATTGTGGGCTACAATGGCAGAAAGGTTGATGATATGCAGACTCTGCGTCTTGATATTTCCAACACTAGCCCCGGCAAGGCAGTTGAGTTTGAACTAATCCGTAACGGCAAAGAACGTTCGCTTGACGTGGTGCTCGGCGATCTTGATTCCGACTCTAATTCTTTGGCTGGGGTTCAAGGAAGTAACCCCAAGCCAGATAAGCCCGAGGAGCTAATCGAAGGGGTGCGTATCAAAAATCTGGACGATGAAACCCGCGCCGCCCTAAGCCTCGATGACAGTGTTCTCGGTGTGATTGTCGAAAGCGTGAAGGACAACGCTTCAGCTGCTGAAGCTGGACTCCGTCCGGGGATGGTGATCACTCAGATCGATCAAAAGAACGTCAGTGATGTTACAGAAGCCTACGATATCCTTGAAGATTTTGGTTCTGATGTGCTCCTTCTTCAGGTGTATGCGGCAGGTCGACGCGATATCCTAGCAGTCCCACTAACTCAATAGCCAAAAAATCCAATGAGCGTTGCTGATCCCGGCACGTTTGTATGGAATTGAAGATTGCGCTGCCCTGCGATCCGCGCCAGTTCGATACGAGAAAGGGCTATTCCCACTGAGCTTCGCTGTTGAAGCGCCTCTGATGGTAGTGAGCGAGAGGAAGCGACTTTCTAGTCGCTCTCCGTATCTGGAATTTCTGCGAGGACCGAGCTAATGTAGGGGAAGAGCTGTTTTTTGCGGCTGACTACACCTCGAAGATTAAAGAGGTGGGGATCCTTTTTCGGATATGAAATGCGGCTGCGTATGTCAGCGCTCGCCTCAATCAGAAGCAGGCTGTCACTCAGCGTGATATCCGTCACCATGAGGCATGCAAAGTCGAGCCTACGTTCTGCAACAAGGTTGCGAAGTTCCTCCTGCAGGGCATCTCGGCAAGGCCAAAAATAATCAAAGCCAATCTCCTCGACCTGAGAGATACTGAGTTTGTAGCCGTTCTCCTCAAACTCCTTTCGGTCAGATCCGACAGCCTGCTTGATATCACTACCGCGCAGCACAGAGCCGGCAGCAAAGAATAACTCCTTGAATTTATCAACATCGATATCTGCAATCTTACTGGCCCAGGCTAAAATTTCTGCGTCGAGTTCGGTGGTGGTCGGTGAGGTAAGATTGAGTGTGTCGGAAATAATCCCGGCACAGATGCACAAGGCAGTGCTCTTGCCCGGTGAAAGTTTGTTTATGCGGAAAGAATTACCGACAATAGTACATGTTGATCCGACGGCAAGGTTGATGAATTGAACGGGTTCCTTAGTGACGAGATTCCCGCTGAGACGATGGTGATCCATCACCTCGATGATTTCCGCTTCATCAGCACCAGCGACCGCTTGCGAGAATTCGTTGTGATCAACGAGAACCAACTTTGGTCGGTCGGGGTTAACCAGGTCGGTTCTTGAGAAAACGCCAATCAGTTCTTTGGTCTCTGGGTCGCAAACGGGGAAGAGCGCCTGTTTGCGGAGTGACTTGATCTTTTCTTTGATGACTTGGAGGCGTACTTCTGGATAAAAATCTACATAGTCGTCTGATACGGCTCCGTGGATTGATCGAGCGCCTCGAATGAGCTGTGTAGTCGATGCAGTATCGTGATCAGTAACAATGATGGCTGTGTTAGCCGCCTTAGCAGCTGCAATAATGGCAGAGGATGGACTGAAGCCGCTCGTAATTACGAGGCATCGCACACCGGCTTCCACGGCGTGGAGTTGAACGCCAACCCGGTCGCCCGTGATGATGATGAGTTGCTCTCTCGGGAATCGTGCGATCCGCTCAGACATAACAGGCTCAGACGAGCCGGCCACCATCATGAGGTAGTCTTTTTCTTCATCGCAGTATTCGGTCTCATTGACGAAGTCACCACCGAGAATTCGGCTGATGTTACGCGTCGACGCGTTGACTGTTCGTGCGTCTTCACCCTGTCCTGTTTCCGGAATGAGTAGAGCGAGCAGATCCTGAAGCGCCACCATGCCGACTAGGGTGCCATTCTCGTCGGAGACGGGAAGGCTGCGATAGTTTAGCGCCGTCATTTGACGGTAGGCCTCGATCACTGTGTCGGTGACTTTCGCGGTAGAAACGTCACTTCTGCAGACATCTTCGGCGCGGAGATAAACATCGGGCATTAGTTTTGGGCGCCCAACTCCAGCCTGACCGAGAACCCATTCCGTGCGCTGGTTTGGAGGCCCGCAGCAAGCGGCTTCAGCGTCAGGAATGCGGGTTTGCCTCAGCAAATCGGCATAGGCAATTGCAGAGCAGATCGCGTCAGTATCTGGGTTTTTATGGCCGACGACCCAGGTGGGACGTTCTGGCCTGGGGGCGGACTCGCTATTGGATGGAGAACTCACGCGGTAATGTTGACCAACTTGCCGTAGTTTCGACTGAAAAGTTGATGCTTCGCGGAGGCTGATACAACAACCGCAAAATCCGACCAATTTTGTGATCTAGCGGTTCGGCGCCACATTCGTCTCCCATGCTTCATGGTTGAGTCTCAGCATGGCATAGATTGCACTTTGTCGGGGCGTCATTCCCTCCCCAAGCAGATTGTCTTTTTCGTGCGGATCGTCATCAAGATTGAAGAGCCATTCCGAGACCTGACCGTCGTTTTCATTTCGAATCCATTTCCATTTTCCGTTTCGGGTGGCGCTCCAGACCTGCGGTGATCGTTTTGCCCGCCAGTGGAGGCTACGCTCAATCAGGGATTCTCCGTCGAGGGCTAGGGTGAAGAGGTCTTCGCCATCGAGGTTAAGTTCACCGGTTTCGGTTCCGGCGGCCTCAAGAAAGCTTCTGGTTAGGTCCATGAGGCTACCAACTTGGTCTGAGGTGGAGCCAGCCGCGATTTTAGCTGGCCAGCGCACGAGAAGAGGCACGCGGATGCCGCCCTCAAAAAGCGTACCCTTGTAATCCCGCCACGGGGTGTTCAGCCCGGGCTTCATCGCACCGTGATCACTGGTAAACACAATCATGGTGTTGTCAGCGATTCCGACAGCCTCAATTCCTTCAAGAACTGCTCCGACAGATTGATCAAGGCTCTCCATCATTTTCAGATAGGTCTCCCGACTACCCTTTGTCCAATCTTTGGATGATGGCATCGTCCCATCGTCGTCTTTTGGACCCTGGAAAGGGAAGTGTGGCGCTGCGTGCGGCAGGTAGAGGAAAAACGGGGTATGTGGGTCGTTGCGGCGTTCGTTGAGATACTTGATAGCGTCCTCGGTGATGAGGTCGGTCGTGTAGCCTTCGCGGCTCTTGAGAATGTCACGGCCTGAGAGATAAACGTCAATATCGGACAACTCCCGGTGTCGGAAGTAGTCCACATTACCGCCAAGAAAACCAATGAACGTATCAAACCCTTGATCTAGCGGAGAGAATTTCTCCTCATATCCTAAGTGCCACTTCCCGAAAATGGCGTTATGATAACCGGCCTTTTTTAGTTTGGGCGCTAGAACGGCGTGTGAAGGTGGAAGGCCGAGGTCACCGGCCTGTGCCAACCGGGTTGCGTCATCATAGCGGCCTACATTGCCAGTGCCAATGGCACATTCCATTCCGCCGACGCGCTGAGGGTAACGTCCGGTGAGAAAAGAAACCCGCGAAGGGGTGCACTCCGGCCCCATAGCATAGATGTTTGTGAACTTAATCCCTTCCTCGCCGATGCGGTCGATATTGGGTGTCTTGACGTCGGGAGCGCCGAAGCTCGAGAGGTCCGCATAGCCCATATCGTCAGCGACGATAAAGACTATATTCGGCGGTTGGGCCTTGAGGAGAGTGCTCGTCAGTAGGGTGAAGCCGAGGAAGGCAGAGGCGTGTAGTTGCCGTGCGAACATAACCAGGGGAATCTAAAAGAGGAGAAGGCGGTTGCGATCCTGAAATATTAATCAAAATAGTCGGGAGATTCTCCGGGCTTCCACTTGATGTTGCACCCGCTGCTGGGATACCACGGTTCGGGAGTTGGGCGGCTGGCGAGGAGGTCATCAACAGCTCCGCGAAGGTCGTCCCCGGTTGGGCTGCCTCCGCGGCCGGGGCGCGTAGCGTCGAATTGACCGGCGTAGGTCAATCGGCCATCCCCGTTGAATAGATAGAAGTCAGGTGTACACGCCGCCGCATAAGATTTGGCCACCATCTGGCTACCGTCGTAGAGATATGGAAACTCCCAACCACTCGATTGGGCAAATCTGACCATATTCTCGGGTGAATCGGCTGGATAGTTTTCGGCGTCATTGGAACTGATTGCGACAAAGCTGACGCCTCTCTTCTCGCATTCTTTGGCGAATGTGCCCAAGGCGTCTGCCAGATGGACCACAAAGGGGCAATGGTTGCAGACGAAGGCGACGATCAGGCCCATCCGGCCCTCAATGAGGCTGGATAGGGTGGTGGAGGTGCCTTTGCCGTCAGGTAGGGTGAAATCGGGCGCAGACTGCCCTGTTTTGAGGTGAAAGGTGGAGGGAACTTCGGCCATGTTGGATGAGGATTTACAGAATTTTGAATTGGTTTACAAAACTTGAGCAGTCTGAGTTGACAATCAAGACTAAAGCGACTACTTGTCCCGCCCAGTTTTTGACACGGTTTCTCCAATTCGGAAAACCCCAACAGACAAACACCTGGCTGGCTATGGCAACTGTAGAAGTTATTTTAAAGGAAAAGATCGACGGACTCGGTGCGGAAGCGGATGTCGTTAAGGTAAAGCGTGGGTTTGCCCGAAACTTCCTCCTTCCACAGGATCGTGCTTATGAAGCGACTCCTGCTAATCTTCGTCACGTGGAGCAACTGAAAGCAGACCGTGCAAAACGCGAAGCTGATGAACTCGCCGACGCAGAGAATGCAGCGACCAAGCTCAAGAAGCTCCGCCTTTCCATTGAGCTATCCATCGGGCAGGGAGGTAAGGCTTTCGGTTCGGTCACTACTGCGGACATCGCCGATCTCATCAACGAGAAAAGCAAGTTGGGTGTTGACCGCCACCAGCTCAAGCTAAACAAGCCGATCAAATCCCTAGGAAGTTACGATATTCCCGTGAAGCTTCATGCTGACGTGGAAGCTTCTGTCACCTTGCGTGTTAAAGCGCCAGAGAGTGAAGAGTCCTCGGAAAAGGCCGCAGATTAATCAGTGGAACAAAAAAGAGCGATTTTGAATCAAATCGCTTTGCGAAAGTCGGGCGCGTTGCTTAGATAGCAGCTGCGCCCTTTTTTTATGCCCAGTCATCATGATTGGAAATCGCAAGGGCTCCCGCATCCCTCAACATCAAACGTGTGCAAATGCCTCATTTTGACAATCCTCCCTCATCCCCTTATTCGGGCTCAGAGTCCTCTGCCGTCTCCGAACCCTCATTTAAGAAAGGACCCGTTAATGAGGGAGGTAAAGGAAGCAAAGTAGAAAAGGGCTTCGGCAAGGCCGATTCAGCTCTGCGTTCGATGCCACTGAATGCTGATGCTGAGCGCGCCGCACTCAGTTGCATGCTTCTCGATCCGAGTGGGATCATTCCGAAGGCCATTGAGAAGATGTCGAGCCAGTTCTTTTATGTGCCGGCTCATCGTATNATTTACGAAACGCTACTCGATCTTTACAAGAATCGGCCCGGCGGAACNATGGACCTCGTTGTTCTTACGACAGAGCTTTCCAATAAGGAGCAACTGGAAGCAGTCGGTGGTGCTGCGGCGCTCGCNGANCTGCTTTCCGATGTGCCGACAACCGCGCTTTTCGANGACTACGCTGGTTTTCTAAAGGAAAAGTTCGTCCTGCGTCGGGTCATTCAAGACTGCACAGAGTGCGTAACTGGCGCCTACGATGGACCGGAAAATGTACCCGATTTCCTAGATACGGTTGAAAAGCGCGTTCTTAAAATCCGGAATGAGACGGAACAAGAGAAAGGAATCGAGGAGATGAAGGTTCATGTGCTCAGTGTGATCCAACAAATTCAAGATGCTTACGAAGGAAAAGGGGACGCTGGTGGGCTCATGACGGGGTTTGATGATATCGACAAGATGACCAATGGTCTGCATGGTGGTGAGATGATTGTCGTCGCGGCTCGCCCCTCGATGGGCAAGACTTCATTTGTCATGAATATTGTCGAAAACATGGCGATCGACACTGAAAATCCTACGCCGGTGGCAGTCTTTTCTCTGGAAATGAGCAGCCAGTCACTGGTGCAACGAGTTCTTTGCTCTCGAGCTAAGGTGCCGATGCAGAAGCTGCGAGGTGGGTTTCTCTCAAAGTCTGACCTACCCAAGTTGATGGATGCGGCCGGAAAGTTAGCCCAAGCTCCGATCTGGATCGACGATACGCCGGGTATTACAATCAACGAACTGCAGGCTAAAGCCCGCCGACTCCATGCTGAGCACGGAATCCGTATGATTGCGATCGATTATCTCCAGTTATTGAAAGCGCCCGATACCGCTGGTCGCGACGGCCGTGAAAAAGAGGTGGCTGAGATTTCGGGGGGAATCAAAAATATTGCCAAGGAGCTGAACATTCCGGTCATTGTGTTGGCTCAGCTGAATCGAAATCCAGATGGCCGGGGTGGTAAGCCCCGCATGAGCGACCTTCGCGAGTCCGGTGCGATTGAGCAGGACGCTGACCTCGTTGGCCTTTTGATGCGCCCCGAAGTCTATGCTGACGATGAAGAAGATCGTGAGAGCAAGCTTGGGGAAGCTGAGTTCATCATTGCAAAGCAGCGTAACGGTCCGACGGGCGACGTGCCTCTGACTTTCCAGAAAGAATTCATGCGATTCGAAACTCGTGCGCATACTGATGGGGATTAGTCTCGCCCCCGCATCATTCCGGCGAAGAGCTAGACAGCTAGCCCCGTAAGTGCTAAACAGCATCCAATATGAAGGCTTGGCAATGGATTCTATCTTCAATGGTCCTGGCGATTTTCGTCGGAGCGTTCATCCACATGACTTGCGTGGTTTCGGTGGAGCCGAATGTCGAATTTAATGCGGTGGGTCATACCTTTATTTCAATTTTTGACTATATCGGAACCATCTTCATGAAGTTGTTGAAGATGATCATCGTTCCGCTGGTGTTCACTTCGATTGTCGTTGGAATCGCTGGGCTGGGTAAAACCTCGGGTTTTGCCCGACTCGGCGGCAAAACGATTGGCTATTACGCATTCACCAGCCTAATCGCAATCCTCGTTGGGTTGACCGTGGTTAACGTGTTTAAGCCCGGGCTCACGGACGGAAAACCTAACGAGGCTATTCTCAAGCAGATTGAAGATAATGAAGAAGATTATGCCGGCAAGCTGGCAACAAAGTTGACGGGTCAGGACGGTGGCTTTGATGCCGTCACCGGGCTTTTCCTTCGGATGATTCCCGAAAATATTTTTGAGGCCTTTGGTGCCAACAACAAAATGTTGTCCTTGATCTTTGTCAGTCTCCTGACGGGAATTGGACTGATCTTTATTTCGAAGGATGGGCGATCGCCAGTTTTCGGATTCTTCAAAGGGCTCAACGAGTTGACGTTGTTGATCACGCATTGGATTATGTGGCTCGCTCCGATTGGTGTGTTTGGCCTTGTTGCCGAGACCACGGCGCAGACGGGCCTACCGATTCTTGCACTATTGGCAAAGTATTTCCTCGTCGTAGCTTCGGCGCTGCTGATTCATCTCTTTGTTGTGATGCCATTAATCCTCAAATTTGTGGCAAAAGTTAGCCCGGTGAAACACTTCTACGCGATGCGCAGCGCCATTCTGACGGCTTTCTCAACGGCTTCCAGTTCGGCAACATTGCCGGTGACAATGTCAGCGCTTCGCGAGAATGCTGGTGTCTCTGAGCGAGTCACCAGTTTTGTCTTGCCGCTGGGTGCCACAGTTAACATGGACGGAACCGCTCTCTATGAGTGTGTCGCGGTAATGTTTGTAGCCCAGGTGCTGGGCTTCGAAATGAGTTTTGGCACGCAGTTTACTGTCGTGATGCTGGCGCTCCTGACGAGTGTCGGTGTCGCTGGGGTGCCCTCAGCGAGCCTTGTCGCGATTACAATCATTGTCTACAACGTGGGTATTCCGAATGCGGAAGCGGTCATTGGATTAATACTCGCAGTCGATCGACCCTTGGATATGACTCGCACGGCGGTCAATGTGTTTAGCGATTCTTGTGGAGCAATTGTCGTCGCCAAGTCCGAGGGAGAAAATGTGCTGGAGGACTGGAAAGAAGACGTGCCTGAGGTTAGTGGGACGTGAGCAAGCTGCCCTCTTCTTTAACAATACTCTAAATGAATAAGGTCTTGTTAGAGACAGAAATGAGATGATTTCTTTCAAAGTAATGAATTGGGTTGGCAGGTTTCTGAAGATTAAACGAGCTCTCTTACACGCTTGGATTTTAATTGGATTATCATTCGTCTCAGCGGAGGAGTTAACCTTTGATGAACAGGCTGAGTTGATGGGCGCGATCCAGTCGGGTGATTACGATACGGTGATCCGAATGACGGATAGACTCGAAGACGACAGTAAGTGGTGGCGCGCCCGTGTCGGAGCCATGCAACGTCGCGGGGAAGAGAGATTCTTCGGTGCAGATATTGACGGGTCGATTGATGACTTTAACGCCTTCCTTAAGATGAAGCCTCAGGAGGATCCGCATCACTGGCAGCGGGGTCTATCTTACTACTATGCTGGGGAGTACGAGAAAGGTAAGGCGCAGTTTGAGCGTCACCAGACTGTTAATACTCAGGATGTGGAGAACGCAGTCTGGCATTTTCTCTGCTCCGTTCGGGCTCCCGGAGGCAGCCTGAGGTTAGCGAGGAAGAGATTCATACCTATCGAGCGGGATTCGCGGGTGCCGATGAAAGAGGTGCACGATTTGTTCGGCGGTTGGGGCTCGATTGAGGCAGTGTTAAAGGCAGCGCAGCCGCAGGATTCAGACAATCTTTCGGAGCGAGAGCGGAACCACCTTTGTTACGCGCATTTTTACCTGGCGCTTTACTTCGAAGCGATAGGAGAGACGGAGAAAATGAAGAAGCATATTCGTCTCGCGGCATTCGATTATGCCATGGAGCACTATATGGGCAGGACAGCTCAGGTTCATGCCAAGTTGCGTGAGGTAAAGGAAGACTAGGGAGGGGTCGAACTCTGCGGGGAGTAGACTTACCCGCAACTGGAACACCCCGAGCCACAGCACAACTTGGGTTTCAGGGCCATTGCTGAAGGCGTCACCGCTAACCCGCCTTTTGAAGTACACCTAAGTTCTTTTGGCATGGCGAGGCCAACGGCATAGACGGCATCGATGGTTTCGTCGAGTGGGATATAGTTGGTATATCCGCCAAGAATCAAGTCGGCGTTGACGAATGCGCCTGCCGCGGCAGCTCCGTTTCGGGTGTGACAGGGGATCTCGACCATACCGTGAAGTAGATCGCAAACGGTGCCCATCGTATTCTGAAAGCCGATGGCGGCTGCATCACAGGCTTGTTGTGCGTTGCCACCTACCGCATCGACGACGCCGGCGGCAGCCATGGCGCCCGATGCTCCAATTTCTACCTGACAGCCAGCAACCTCTGCGGCAAAGGTACCGCGAATTGAAAGAATCATACCGATGGCTCCGGCTGCTAGCAATGCTTTGGCAATTTGCTCACGGGATAATTCTCGTTCCTCAGCGAGAGTGACAATGGTGCCGGGAATGACGCCGGCAGAACCTCCCGTAGGCGCCGCACAAACAACCCCCATTGAGCCGTCGACGTGCATGACGGCAAGGGCGCGGGCTGCAGCTCGGGTGCTGAAACTCGGAACGCTCAACTTTCCCTTGGATTCTGCTTCAAAAATGGCCCCAGCACAGCTCGGGAGGAGTTGTAAGCCTGTGTGATTGGGATCCAGTCCCTGCTCCACCGAATCAACCATGATGTCATAACGACGCAGAATCTCAGTAACGACATCGCTTTCGCTCAGACCGAGTAGCTGGGACTCGTGGGCTAATGCGATTTCACCGAGCCCGACATCACGATCCTTTGCGAGAGACACCATTTCAGAAGCACTGCTGAAGAGGGGGGCTCCTTTGTTGACGAAGTAGACGGGGTCGGACTGCCAGAGTTGGGTTCCAAGGGAAGAGAATTGGTCCAGCGCTGCAGGAGGAATGGACTCCGTTAAACTGCCTTTCCAGCGAACTATATCAGTATTAGTCAGCTCTGATAGAGGAGCGGTAGAGGGCAGACTGTCAAGAAGGTCTCGGGTCGCGAGCGCCTTATCCGGTGAAGATTCTGCGAGCACTTCGTGGGAGGTTCCGTCGAAAAGGACTTCCCGACCGGCGATCTGTGTAATCTCGACTGCCCCCCCGCCAACTGACTGAGCCACGATATGGAGCCTCTCGTCCTGTGAAGAGGTCAGGGCAAGGTCGGTAGTGTTGGGGTGGTCGGCATTTTCCAGTGGCCGTACGTCAAAGCGAAGTTGCATACCCGAAGCTGGAGCATCACCCAGAACGGTAAAAAAAGATTCATCGGTGAGCGGCCTGTCCATCAGGCCCATAGCAAATCCGCGATCGGCACCCTGCGGTTCATAGGTTGCGGCGTAAGATCCATCGGGATCGAAGGAGAGTTTCGCTTCCCGAGGCGTGCCTCCGATGATCGACCTAGCCATACTGCCAATGTGATAAGCGCCTGCAGTATGAGAGCTTGAGGGACCTCGCATAACGGGGCCGAGGACATGATTGAGGATACTGACTGGTTTAGGGGTAACGCTCATTTCGCGATGGCTCGGGTTGATATGCAGATATTTCAATTCTGCCGGATTGCCCAGGCTTTTTCGATCATTTTGTAGCCTTTGGGATCATGTTTTTTCAACTCCTCGCGATTGAACGGGTAGAAGTCGTTCTTTCCGAAGTAGGCTTCGGTGAGTTCGGCAAAGTATTCTTGGGGAGTTGTGAGAGCGTAGGCCTTTCCCTTTACGATCCTCCTGCCATCGAAGCGGTCGACCTCATCGTAAGTGCCAGAAATCTCGGCTTGCTCGTGGGTGTCTCTGATTTCTTTATTCTTGAAGCTGAGAACTTGGTCGTGATAGGCGTGGGCCAACTCGTGGAGCAATAGGTAGGGCATGCGACGGTTCTCGAACGGGAATATCTGAGTGTTGGTGATCTCGACGGCCTTTTCCATGATGGGATCGCGACCGTTGTTGGAAAGCCACTTGGAGTCAGGGTGATACTCGGCACCGGGGCGCTTATTGGGGTAGGTTGGATTGATCCAAATGGGGACACTTCGCAATCGTTTGAGAGCGGCAGGCGGCACCGTGTCAACGACGCGCTGCAATTGGAGTCCCAACAATTCAAGCATTCGATTGGTTGCCGTGGGATTGTCGGCCCAAAGCGCGTCGCTGAGGTGTATTGTCCATCCATTTACCGGAAAAGTGGCATGGGTCGCAAAATCAAACTTGGGATCACCGCTGTTCCTTAGTTGAGTGGTCAACTGGCGCGAAAGGCGGTCTCGTTGCTGGCGATACACGGGATCATCCGCGAGATTTACGAGTTGGTGAGGATCCTTCTCGAGATGGTATAGCTCCTCACCAGGTCGCCGCCCAAAAGCAAGGCGGTGTTGTTCGGCATTCTCTCCTGATTCGGCGTTGAGGCGCATCCATTGTTTGGTTGGGCTCGGATCAACATTGTAGGAAAATGCCCCGGGAACAGTCGGCCAAGGAGTCTCGACAAAATCAAACTTTGGTTCCGGTCCTTTAACTTTGCCAGTTTGCCATTCGCGGGGTGCGAAGTTGCGAATGTAGAGAAAGCCTTTCGTGCGAATGGCTCGGGAGGGGTTGGGATAGACATGCCGCTCCATCCCTGTGACTACCGACCGTCGTTTCGGATCAATGACTCCCTCTTCAGTGGAAGTCAGCAGAGGCAGTAAAGACCGACCTGTCATCTCATTAGGGATGGGAAGCCCAGCCGCTTCAAGAAATGTAGGAGCGAGATCGGTTAGGCTAACAAAGTCTTCGATAATTCGGTCTCCTTTGACTTTGGCACCCCAGCGAATCGCGAGCGGTATGCGAGTGCCTAGATCATAAAGGGTCGCCTTGGCTCGAGGGAATGGCATGCCATTATCTCCACTCATTATGATAATGGTATTGTCCAGTGCGCCTTGTTCTTCCACGAACCGAATCATCCGGGCAGCGTCGCGATCGAATCGTTCGATCTTTGCGTAGTAGTCCCCGAGGTCGGTCCGAGTGGTTTCATTGTCCGGAAGGCTCGGGCTTACCTGAATACCACTTAGATCTATGCCCTTTCCTTTGCCGCTTTGCCAGACATAGGGGCGGTGAGGCTCGCCAGCACCATACCAGAAACACCAGGGGGTTCCGGCACTAAGCTCTCTAAAAAAAGAAGCAAAGTTATCGTAACGTTTACCAAATGGATCATTGCCGCGAAAGGCGTGTTCACTCGGGCTAGAGCCCTTTCGACTGAAGCCTGTGGCGTAGCCTTGCTCTGTAAGGAGATCCGGATAAACCGGTATATCAGCGGGAAGAGACCCTCCCAGATTGATTCCATCACCAAGCCGCCAGTGATACTGACCTGTTGAGACTGCGAGACGGCTCGGGGTGCACGAGGGCGCAGAAACGAAGGTATGAGTGAAGAGGACGCCTTCGTCGACGATGCGATCAAAGGTAGGGGTCTTAACAGTCGGATCACCTAGCGCACCGGCATGCGGGAATGACCAGTCATCGCCCATAAGGAAAAGAATGTTAGGTCTTGGTTCGGCAGGTTGAGCCACCGCGGATGTTATCAAAACTGCGCAGAATCCATTGAAAAGGAAGTGGAGCATACCGAATCGAATTGAAGAGGAACTCGAAACTAAAAGCAATAGTCCCGTTATGGCCCAAAATAGGTGCTGTGATTCCTGGGATTAGATGATTTGAGTGGGAGCGAGAGCTTTTTAGGAAGGCAGGGTTCCTCTCAAGTTTTCCAGTCAAGGCCTTCTGGCAGTACATTGAGATTCATATGGCCGGCTTCGGTGACTACGACCATATCCTCAACCCGGACCCCACCGAGGTCCTTTCGGTAAAGTCCGGGTTCCACAGTGAGCGCGTCTCCTTTGACAAGAGCGATTCCCTTGGGATCGAGCAGGGGTGGTTCGTGGACCTCTAATCCGATGCCGTGGCCTGTTCCGTGGGGCATGGTGGTATAGGACGGGTCAGCATTTTCGGGAACGGATCCCGAGTTGTATCCATGAGCAATTAGTACGTCTGTCGTGGCGGCGTGAACCTCGTGGCCCTCAATGCCGGGTCGAATGACCTCGCATCCGGCTGCTTTTGCTTTCTGGACAGCCTCAACCATTTTTTGAATCTCATGTGGAATGTCTCCGTGGACTACGGTTCGAGTGCAGTCGCCGCAATAATGGCTTTTTAGGTCTTTGGGGAAGATGTCGATGATGACTGGTTGGCCCGTGTATAAACAGCCGCTGCCATAGTGGTGACAGTCGGCCCCCTGCGAGCCTCCTGCGATGATATAAGTCGGACCGCCGAAGTTTTTCTCCATCAAGAAGATATTAACAGCAGCGCGGACACGCTCAGAGGTTAAAGGAGTTCCGTTGACCTCAAGGCTTCCGTTTGCTCTTGTATCAGCATTTGCAATCATCTGACAGGCTAGTCGGATTGCCTCCTCGGTTACCTCTTGTGCCCGTCGTAAATGTTCGATTTCTTCTTCGTTTTTTTTGCGTCTCTCCATAACTCCAAGGTTCGGATCGCAGAGGACGAGGATTCCCGCTTCAGTTAATACATGCTGAAAAATTAGTGGAAGGGTCCGATCGGCTGTGACTTGAGCGACTCCTTGTTGACGGAGGTATTCGGCCGCTGCCTGAGCGGTAGCTATCTCGCGATCTGGAGAGAGCCCTCCCTCGGGGGTGTATTCATCTGGGCAGACGACATGATCAGCAGTGACGGCGGCGCGAGTGCGTTCAACTTCGATGTCGCGAACGATCAGGATCCGTTTAGTCCTTTTCTGATTGAGAATAAGGTCGATTAGGGCGACCGGATCGCCGAGGGATAACTGGATTTCATGAAAAATGGCGAAGCTATGCTGTGGGATTCCGGCACGGATAATGGCAGATGTCATGGTCAGAAGAAGGTCGTTGAGTTCCAGTAAGGTTTGCTTCGACAACGTGATCACGTCTCTCGGTTTCTTTAAGAAGGAGGGCCAGAGTAACTCATATGTGGACTATGAAAAAATGTCTTTTAACAGTTCTTTTAGGACTATTTCTAGGGGGTAACATCGGCATTAGCGGAGATCGCCCGAACATTCTTTGGCTGACTTGCGAGGACAACAATGTCAACTGGATCGGTTGCTATGGTAACCCTTACGCTGATACTCCGAATATTGACAAACTGGCTTCAGAGGGGTTTCAGTACACGAACTGCTACGCCAATGCTCCGGTTTGCGCTCCTTCGCGATGCACCTGGATTACTGGCATTCACGCGGTATCCATGGGCACGCACCCGATGCGGAGTCGTTACGAGATTCCTCACGATCGCATCAAGTATTACCCCGATTACCTCAAGGAGGCTGGCTACTACGTGGTTAACGCAGGCAAGACGGACTACAATATCGGCGGTCGCGATGACAAGGAGCCCTGGGACTCTAGTAAGCCGGACTTCCAGGCGGCGAAGGATAACCAGCCCTTCTTCATGATCATCAACAGCACGAAGTCCCACGAGTCGCGTGCATTTGGTGATATCAACAATTCCGAGCATAGCCCCGGGCACGTTCAGCTGGCTAAGTATCATCCGGACATCCCTGAGATGCGGAAGAACTACGCGCATTATCACGATCAGATAAAAAACATGGACGCCGATATTGGTGCTGCGTTGCAACAGTTGGAGGACGCCGGGCTCGCCGAGAATACAATCGTGATTCACAACTCCGATCACGGTGGAGTGATTGCCCGCAGTAAGCGCTTTCTTTTTAACAGCGGGACCCATTGTCCGTTGATCGTTCGCATTCCGGAGAAGTTTAAGGATCTGCATCCCGGTTCACCCGGCGACAAGATCGACGAGTTTGTCAGCTTCATCGATATGCCTAAAACATGGTTGAGTCTGACCGGAGCGAAGATTCCCGACGATATGCAGGGCAAGGTTTTCCTAGGGGCCGATAAAGAGGAGCGTAATTTCCACGTCAGCTTCCGTGGCCGGATGGATGAGCGCTGTGATAACGTCCGCGCCTACCGCGAGGGCAAGTGGCTCTATATTCGCAACTATATGCCTTACGCGCCCTGGGGGCAGCGCCTCAATTATCTCTGGCAGATGGAGGCAACGAAGGCGTGGCAGGCATACCACGATGATGGGCGCACCAATGCCGTGACGGGGCGTTTCTTCGGAACCAAGCCGATGGAGGAACTCTATGACACCTCAGTTGACCCGGACAATGTCGACAATCTGATCGACGACCCGCAATATGCCGATCTCGTAGAAGGGTTCCGAACCAGTCTCTCTGAATGGCAGCTCAAGAACTACGATGCAGGCCTGCTTCCTGAGACGGAAATCGTCAAGCGTGCCGCGGATAACAACATGACCATCTATGAGATGGTTCGTGATGAGGAGCTCTACCCGGTTTCTGCTTATCTCTCTGCTTCGGAGTTGGCGATTGAAAACGATCCCGCCAATGAGAAGGAACTGCTCAAGCTTCTCCAGAGTGAAGATGCCGGGGTTCGTTACTGGGCGATGGTAGGCCTGTTCCACATCCAGGATCATGTCGGCTTGAAGAATGGGGCCGTCAAGAAAGTGCTTGATGACGAATCCCATCATGTTCGTCTTATGGCCGCATGGGCACTCTACCGTGCCGGCGAAAAGGAAATCGCGATGGAATCGTTCAAAGATCTGCTTAGCGGCAGTTCCTATGCTTCGATGAAGACTTTCAACGTGATCGACTGGATCGGAGACGGCGCTGAACCCTACCAGGAGGCGATGCTCGCCTGCGAGGCGGAGCCTGAAAGCTACGTCAACCGTTTGAAGGAATACATGGTCGACGGATACGCCGAGGAGCAGAAGAATGCCAAAACTTCCGAGCGGAAGAACAGAAGGAAGAAGTAGGCCATTTATCGAAACTTATTTACCCTTCAGGTTGAACGAATGAGTCTTCGGTTGATCGTGTTTTATCGAAATATGAAAATCGCTCTTATCTTTGGTGCTGTCATCATTCTCACTGCGTTTTCGCTCACCGCCGCTGAGCGCCCCAATATCCTGTTCTTCTATGTTGATGACATGGGGTGGGGCGGTATTGGGCCGAACGCCCAGACGGATCGCCGGACAAAGGGGCTAGCGAACGTGAAGACACCGAACCTCGATCGATTGGCTGCGGAAGGCGTCAACTTAAGCCGAGGTTATGGCTCTACAGTTTGTTCTCCTGCCCGCTCCTCGCAGCAAACAGGTTTCCATCAGGGACATACCTTTGCTGACCGCAATGATCCTGACAATGCTAAGAAAGCGATCCGTAAAGATGATATCACCATGGGCGATGCTCTTTCTGCGGCCGGCTATGTAACGGGTTACTGGGGGAAATGGGGATACGGCGGATCGAAAGAGCAGGAAAACCCGACGCTCGACAATTTACAGACGCTTCCTACTTCCCACGGCTATCAGCACGTTGTGGCCGAGTTGCACCATGTCCGAGCTCATACTTTTTTTCAACCGACTCTTTGGACGGCACCGGCACCCGACGGTAGTCAGGGAGGACTTTACCTCACGCCTAACTCCATGAAGCCTTGGGAAAACAATGATGCCTACCCTGATAAACCGGCTTTGCAGAATCATCCGGATTATCCGGAAACTGCCTACTGCGACGATGTTTACTGCTTCGCCGCGCTGGACTTTGTACGGGAGGAAGCGGTGCGCTTTAACGAAGATGGGACTCCTTTCTTCGGCTTGTTGGCGGTGCAGGTTCCGCATGGCCCTTTCGGTGATATCAAGGAACTGCCTGACTGGGATAAGGCTTATGCCGATGACGCTCATTTTTCAAAACTAAAGGAGCAGTCCCGCGAATGGGCTGCCATGGTGACCAGGATTGATGCCCACTTCGGCAATATCCTTGCGGCTCTGGAGGATCCCGATAACGATGGCGACAAATCCGACTCCGTTGCTGACAATACGCTAGTCATTTTCATGTCAGACAACGGCGGGCCTGGCGGGGCCAACAATTCCGAGTTTGATGCCAATGGTGGTCTGACTGGCACGAAGGGAACAATTAATGAAGGTGGCATTCGGGTCCCAATGATTATGCGCTGGCCTGCTCAGATCACGGAAAAATCAGCGCTAAAGCGTGGCGCCAGTTCTGGGATGGTGATCGACGGGACTGACCTGCTGCCGACATTCTGCGAACTGGCGGGTGCTGAGGTACCTCTAGGAATCGATGGCGTTTCTTTTGCCCCAGTCCTGACAGAGATTAGTGAACGGCGCCCCCGTGATTTCGTTATTCATGAAGCCGGGAAAGGGCATTCGATAATCCGTGGCGATCACAAGCTGATCAGGCGTCCCAAGAGTGGGATCGAACTTTACGATTTGGCGCAGGACCCTGCTGAAACCACCAATCTTGCGAAGGAGTTTCCTATCCTCGCCGAAACGTTGAACAAGCTTTTGCTTGAGGAGCGGGTGGAGGAACCCCGGGGCTTCGCTAATACATACCATTTCTGGGAAGGCAAGGACGGCTTGTCGATTTCCAAGGCGAACCACTGGTCTAACTACGCTTATCGCAATAAGGGGATCACTTACCTTGAAGATAAGGGAGCGCCGCAGTTATCATGGATCGCTCACATGATCGCGATTGAAGGAGAGAGCCAGACTGCCGTGGCAGATCGGGACACTGGCTTTTTGGCCCTCGAAGTCGGAGCGGAGGAGGGTGGCTCTCAGATGCTTCAGGTAGGCAAGGGGGTCACGGTCACGGGTCGGAATGAGGTGAGAATTTCAGCTGGAGGGACTATTGACATCGACGGTGGTAAGCTTGTCTCGGTCCGTTGGATTGACGTTAAGCGTGGAGGTACGCTGAATGGCGCTGGTAGCGTCGAGGGTAGCCTTTACAATCAAGGCAAAATTGTGGTGAGCCCCACCGCTACTGCCGAAGTGCTCGCTGTCTCGGGAGATTACCGCGAAACCTCAGGAACACTACTAGCCTTTGCAGATCTTGATACCGGGCTTCAAGTTCAGGGGAAAGCGTTCCTTGCGGGGCGTCTTGAAATGAGAGGCACAGTAAATGGGAGGATTGGCTCCCGCTTCAAGATTTTGACTGGCGCTAAGATTGAAGGTCAATTTGCGAATTCCGATGACGAGGTTATCGCTGACGACGGCGCACGTCTGAAGATTCACTACGCAAATAAGGCGGTAACCGTGGAGATACTTGAGTTGCCTTTGAAGGTGACTCGCGCGGAGTGAACAGGGTACACGTGCGATTTGGTATTGCTGACTTAATTGATCAGGCCAGCCCCTGACTGGGCGGCGCATTAGTTGGCTCAGAAGTCGTCGCGGAGTTCCTTTTCATTATGGATGTATGTATTGGGAATGTTTCCAGGGTTGGGAACAGTGGCCACGGTGATCGTTTTACTCGTAAAGCGTGAGTATAAACATGCGCTCATCGTTTTTTTAGTTCCCACCATATTTTATATAATACTTTTTACAGCTGTATAATTCTATGTAGAGAGTGGCGAGGCTTACCAGCCAACCATATAGGTCACATCCCACTTGATCTTGCCGGTTCCACTGCAGTCGGGGCAGTCCATCTTGCCATCGGGTGAGCGCATTCCGAGAGGGCGGGTGTCCTGAACCTTGCCAAAACCGCGACACTCCTGGCAGCGGCGGTCTTCGAATTGTTGATACTGGAAGACCTCCCCATTCTTGACCATGGAGAGGAAGAGTTGTTGAGACATCGGAGGCGGACCCTCCTCAAGCTTCTCTGTCGAAACTTCAGCAGTGAACATGGGCAGAGTCCTGATCTCTTTGATCTGCTTAGTGCCGGGCGGTTCTTCTGCCGGGGCGCTGCCGCCGCCGTTATCGAGAGGGATACCGAAGAAAGTTACCCCGCCACCTCCTTTGTTCACTTTCTGGAGGGCTGGTTCTGGGCCCTTCTTCGCCGCCGGATCGACCACCGTTCGTGTGATTTCGGTGACGTGTTCGCCAGCCGCCGTAATATTGGCGAGGGAAGGGGTAAGTTCTCCACTTTTGAGATTGACCCCGGAGATCTTGACCACAGACGGCTTTCCGGCATAAGCGCAAAGAAAGAGATCGCCGTTGGGGTTGTTCTTGGTGAGCTTACGGATCACCCGGATACGCTCGCCCTTGAATTCCTGCCCGCCATTGTTCTTCGCGGCTTCTTCACGCAGCTTGGTATCGTACTTGGTCGTGATATCCTTGTAAATCAGGCCAAGTAATTCGCGGGTTTCAGCGGCATTGCGGGCGCCGACCCGGCTGACCTGGAACATTTCAGCGGTCTCCTGGGATTTGCCCTCTTGGGCAAAGAGCGAGGGCATGGGTGCACCGATTAGGATCGGCATAAAGCGTCGTCGAGTGAAGATGGTCATAAAGCAGAGTCGGTTAAATTAGGATGTGGTCCCGAGTGAGCTTCTGTAACCGGTTTTCCGCGATAGGAAATTGGTCAGTTTTTTGGAAAGCACAACAGAAATGACGCATTGAGAATTAATCAAGGATGCAATCCGGGTTCGGTTGATGGGGAATAGGCGCTCCGGTGCTTTCCTGCCAGGCGTCGATCTCGGCCCGGAGCTCTGCGACCAGTTCCGGCATCGAATCAGCGAGGTTCTTCTGTTCGCCGGGATCTTCTTCTAGGTTGTAGAGACCAACCGTATCGGTCTCGAGAAATTCGATCATCTTCCATTGGCCGTTGCGGAGGCTGGTCGACGGGAAGCCACGCCACGAGTAGGTTTTGCCTCCCGGGACTTCGAATTCGAGACCGCGTCCCGGCAGATAGAGCGGGTAGTGCCAGAAGATACTGCGCTTTTTGACTTTGCCCCCGCTTAAAAGGTTGGAGACGTTGATACCGTCAACGGGTTGGGGGGTTGGAAGTTCGGCGCCTGCTAGTGCGGCGAAGGTCGGCAGGAAGTCGACACTGGTTATCGGGGTGTCGCAGGTGGTTCCTGCTTCGATGGTCCCGGTCCAGCGCATCGCCGTGGGAACTCGGGTGCCGGCTTCGAACAGGGAGCCTTTCTGGCCACGCAAGGGGTTCAGCTGGGAAACCGATGGGAGCCCTCCGTTGTCGCTGGAGAAAATTATGAGTGTGTTTTCGCTGATTCCAAGCTCGTCGACCTTATCAACGACACGGCCGACTGATGTATCGACGGCTTCAACCATTCCGGCATAGACGGGTTTGAAGTTTTCGCGTTGTTCTTTTGGCAGTGCTTTGAGCTTCTCTTCGTAGCGAGCTGCGACTTCTTTTCTCGATCGGTGCGGGGTGTGGACATCGAAATGAGTCAGGTAAAGAAAGAAGGGAACATCATGATTGTCTTCGATGAACTTGAGAGCCCGGTCAGTGAGCTTCTCGGCCACATCGACGTCACCATAGTGCTTTTTTTCGACACCATCCTTTCCGTTCGAAGTGCTGAGGTCAAATCCCTGGGTATCCGGGCCGAGGTGCCATTTCCCAATTCGCGCCGAGGTATAGCCTGCTGGCTTAAGAACCTCCGGAATGCAGACAAACTCTGGATCGAGCGAATTGGTGATTTCGAAAGTGGCCGCCTTCTTGTTGAGAGCCTCGTCCCGGCGCTCTCTCGCGGGAACGAGCAGTCGCATGTATTTCGGGTTTCCCTTGGCTGCGCCTCCGGGCGTGTAGATCCGATTCCGTGGCGTGTAGGTGCCCGACATGAGGCAGGCGCGGGTGGGTGCACAGTTAGGGCCACCGGAATAAGCCGCGGTGAAGTTCATGCCCTCGGACGCGAACTTGTCAAGGTGAGGGGTCTCGAAGAACTTCGCCCCGGTGAAGCCGCAGTCCTGCCAGCCGAGGTCATCGGCGAGGATGAAAACGATGTTGGGTGGAGATGGCTCCTCGTTTTGTGCGGAGGCAGTTAGGAGCGTAACGGTAAAGGCGAAAAAGATGGCAGTGAGATGGGTTCTTATTGTGTTCATGGGAAAGGGAATGGCAGAGGAAGGCTACTCGGCGACCTGGATATCCTCATTGTAGAGCTGATTATTAACGCCGTGGTGTCTGAAGGTGGCCGTGGGTTTTCCGTCGACATGTGATATTTCGACACGCAGAAAGCCTCCCTTGATCTTGAGATAACGGTGCATCTCGGATCGTTGATTCTCAGTGAAGCCGCTGGCGTGCTGATCCGTGGTTGGTCCGCAGGAGTATTCGCGAACACCGGTGCGAGAGTCCTGGGAAACATACTGCCAATGGCGGTCGCCACAGACGACGAACATATTCTCCTGCGAAGCAATAAAGTCGCGCAGTTCATCGCCTTCGTGGGTAAATCCCTCGTTGGCATGGTTGTCGTTCTTGTTGCCGCGGTCAGGACCGACCACGGGGGTAGGGCTGATGAGGATACGGAACGTCGCGTCGGAGGCTTCAACCGTTTCCTTGAACCATTGTTTTTGCTCCTTGCCCCAGATGGTCTTGTCAGGGCCGTCGGGCATGGTGTTCGGGCTGCGGAAGTCTCGGCCTTCGACCAGCCAAATCTGCAAGTCCCTACCCCAGCGAATAGTGCGATAGGTTTTTTCCCCCATGGGTAGCTGCTCAGGAAAGAGCTTGAGGCCGTCTTCCCAGGTCAGGTCACCGTAAGTCTGACCCGGCCAGCAATCGTTTTTGAGCGTGTCGTGATCATCCTTGATGAAGTAACTCGCGGTGTGATTGTGAAAGTCGCGCTGAAAGGGCATAGCGTAGAGGCGATTCCATTTGAAGCGGGCAAGTTCGATGTTGTCAGCAAACGGCTCAGCCTTGTCGTAGTATTCGATGTCTCCGGTGTGAACGAAGAAGTCGGTGCCGAGTTTGGTCATTTGCGGGTAGATCTGATGCCCGTTTTCCCTGTCGTCGCGCCGCGGGTAATCTTGGCCGGTAACGACAGTAAAGGATACCGTGGCAGGATCGTCGATGGTGGGAGCGGTGGAAAAAGAGCCGGTCACAGAGCCTGTCGGGGCATCCTTGGAAGAGCGTCCTTCCAGATTGACTTCATACAGGGTCGCCGGTTGCAGGTTGCTGAGTTCGAACTGAGCGGTGGAGTTCTCGTTCAATTGCACCTGCTGCCATTCTGCTGTCATAGCAGAGTTAGGATTGCCCTTTGGGAAGTAAGTAAGGCGAACCTCACCATTCAATCCGGGAACAGCACCTTCCATCGTATCGAGATCGGGGTATTCGAGTGAGCGTCGTTTCTTATCGTTGTTTTTGGGGAACGGTTTTCCATCCAGGTTCCGTTCGGGGAATTTTGTCAGGCGAGTCCAGATGATTGCGGTATCGGACTTTACTTCGCCTACTTTTATTCCATTGGCAAAATGTGCTGGCACGTCAGTTTGGGCATGTGACCCTATGGCTATTGCCAAGATCAGGAGGCATAGAAACGGTAGTTTTGTCATAACGTAGAGAATTAATGTTATTGTTTAGGAGCGTTGCGTTCTTTTTCCACTTTAGGTGAGAAGGCCTTACCGGTGCATTCGCGATACCAGTCCTGCCAGGCTTTCTCCATCGTGGCGACGCGTTCAGGATGTTGAGAGGCGAGGTCTTTGGTTTCGGCTCTGCAACGGTCCAGATCGTGGAGTTCCCACGGACCCTCGCCTTTGACGACGAGTTTCCAGTTTCCATCTCGCATGGCCTTGCCGGATCCATAGGCAAAGAATAGCGGATCTTCGCGATCGAGTGAGTCTCCTGAGAAAGAGGGAACCAGAGAGATGCCGTCAAGCGGTGGGATGTCAGGTTCAGAAGACTCGCCAGGAAGTGTTGCGTCGTCTCCAGCCAGCTCCATCCAGGTTGGAAGGAGGTCAATGAGGTGGCATGGTTCCCGATAGAATGAGCCTTCGTTTTCTTCGCTGATACCTGCCGGCCAGTGAGCAATCATGGGCGTGTTGATACCTCCTTCATGGCTGCTCACCTTCCAGAGCCGAAGCGGTGTATTGGCAACGTTGGCCCAGCGTTGCCCGATAGACTCGAAAGTTCCGACAGAGCCCCATGGTTCGGGTGGAGCACCTTTACGATTGGGGCTCTCGGCGCTAGCGCCGTTGTCTACGAGGAAAAGGATGAGGGTGTTATCGAGTTCGCCGAGATCTTCGAGACGAGAAACAAGTCGTCCGACGTTCTGATCAATATTGTCGACCATGGCGGCATGAATCGCCATGCGCATGGACTCGGCGAGTTGTTCTTCTTCAGTCAGGGCATCCCATTCCGGCCTCTTGGATTCAGGGACACTTAGGGTGGAAGTGGTCGCGTTGTAGAGGCCTAGTTTAAGCTGACGCTGGTAGCGGGCTTCACGAATCGGATCGTATCCAACGTCGTAGACTCCTTCATACTTTGCAATGTCCTCAGAATGAGCGTGCAGTGGCCAATGCGGGGCGTTGTAGGCGATGAAAAGAAAGAAGGGGTCCTTGATGCCTCCTGCTCCAGAGGCGTCGTCAAGCCAGTCGATCGCCCAATCAGTAAAGGCATCCGTGGCAAAGAAATCGTTTTCAGGAGCATAGGGTTTAACAATCTTTTCGTCGAAAGCCCACGCATAGACAGCCTTCCACCCGGGTTCGGGTTCTCTTTCTCGGGGCGACTCTCCGGGATTCCAGAAGTTAATTGCGCCTCCAAGAAATCCTGAAAAGTGATCAAAGCCCCGGTCGTAGGGATTAAAGTTGGCGTGGTGCTTTCCACTCCACCACGTGTGATAGCCGGCTGGGCGAAGTAATTCCCCAGCAAGTGCTGTATTTTTGAAGTCCCGATCACTGCGCTGGTGATAGGCTCCTGTTAGTAGGCTGATGCGAGTGGTCCAGCATTTCGACGTATTATACATCTGGGTGTAGCGGATGCCGTTTGCTGCCAGTTGGTCGAGGTTTGGAGTTTCAATTTCAGATCCGTAGCATCCCAGATCTGAGTAACCCATGTCATCGGTCATGATGACAACAAGATTGGGACGGTCTTCGGCATCGGCGGTGATGGTAAAAGCTAGAATCAACAATCGAATCAAAAATGAGGACGTCATCGAATAGTAGAATGGCGATTCGTGAAACCTTTGTCGAACCGCGATAAGGGGCGTAGATACGGAAGAATGCGATGTAACGACTGGGTCCCTAGGGGTGGCGCTTAAAACTTCTGTTATTTTGAGGGGATAGTCGCTCGAGCCTTTCGATCTCCGACTTGAAAAAAGCCGAGTGGTGATTCCGGCTTTCCGGGGAGAGTTACAAACCAGACAGCACCGGGTCTGGTTTGCTGGCGCCGCGCTTCACCAGGCTTAATTAGGCCGTAGGGCTGAGAATTGCCTTTTGAAGTAGACCAGAATAGCTCGACCTCGGTTTCTCGCTGGTTAAAAAAAATGATATCGAAGGAATTTCCGTCGGGCTGAGAAGCAGGGATGATCCCACCTTTCCTCGGTCTCCATTTCAGGCCGGGCATTGAACCGAGTGAGGCCTCTTTTTTGTGGGCAAACTTCGTCGGCGCTAGTGATCGCATTTCCGTAAGCTTGGGCGCGTGCTCGGGATGAGCGGCAAGGTTTGACCATTCGTGAGGATCGTTGGCGATGTGATAGAGTTCCTCGTCTTCGTTGGCGTAGTGTATGTATCGCCATTCGTCGGCGCTTAGGCTGTAAGACCCAGGTTTGCCAAGGTAGGTCGTGGAGACGCGGTCCCACTCCTTTTTCGGATCGTGGAGCAGTGGCACTAGGCTGACACCGTCGTTGTCATGTTTAGGCGTCACTCCGGCGAGTGAGGTGAGGGTGGGGAAAAGGTCGATAAGATTAACAGAGTGGTCGCATACGGTTCCCGAAATTGTGCCTCCTGGTAAAGCACGACTGGAATTCTTTGGAACACTGATAATTAGGGGGACACGTGTTGCGGCGCGCCAGAGGGTGAATTTCTGCCAGTGTTCTTTTTCCCCGAGATGCCATCCATGATCGCTACAGAGAACGACGATCGTGTTATCGCGATTGGGGCCCGCTTTGAGAGCGTTGAGAATGCGTCCTAACATCGCGTCTGCAAAATGAATTGAGGCGAGGTAGCCCTGGATAGCCTGTTTCCACTGTTCGTGCTTCCGGATATGAGCAAAGTAGCGATTGGGTCCTTGGCGCTTACCAGTTGGAGGTAAGTCCCTGAGATCTCCTTCTTTGTAGCCTAGTGGGAGTTCAATATCCTCAAGGGGAAACGGCTCGAAATATTTAGCTGGAACAAACCAAGGTTCGTGGGGTCGGTAAATGCCACAAGCAAGGAAGAAGGGCTGTTGATGTCGCTCGCTGAGTTTCTCGCCAACCCATTCTGATACGAGGTAATCACCACCGAATTCTTCATCGGTGATATCAAGTGCCGCCCAGTCTGTTTCGACGTATTGCCAGGGACCGCCTCGTGGCAGATTGACGGGCCGATTTTCTGGATAAAACGTTCGGGGAAGGGGATTCTCTGTTTTTGCTTCTGGGTAATATTCGTCCCATGACTGCGCGTCGATGAAGTAATGCAGTATTTTGCCCGAGCCACTGGATCGGTAGCCGTGGTTGCGAAAGTGCTGGGGAAGGAGAATCGCATCGGGCATTAATTCCCGCATATTCTGACTGTTCTCGTAGAGCCCGGAGGTGCTCGGAGCTAGGCCTGTGAAGATAGCGGTTCGGGAAGGGTTGCAGGCAGGCGCCGGGCAGTGGGCATTGGTGAAGAGCATTCCATCGGCGGCAAGGCGATCAATATTAGGAGTGACAGCCTGCTCGTGTCCGCCTAGGCATCCGATCCAATCGTTAAGATCGTCCATCGTAATAAAAAGTATATTCGGACGAGAATCGTCCCCTGCGCTGGATGGGAAAGCGCAGATAGCTAAAGCGAAGATGATAGCCCACGCGGAGGCGGAACGGCATCTCATTTTCCTTTGGTTCAGGCCCGTTTGAAGCCCCCTTAATTTGGGTTCTTGTAACAGAGCGAACATAAGGATGGGTTACTCGCAGGAAGTGAAAACTTAGGTGCGAGATTAGCCTGTTGAACCTAGGTGATGAAGGTCGTTGCCGGTCGGTTCCTGAAAGATTCGAAGGTCGAATTCCTGTGCTACAGCGAGAAAGTGATCAAAGATGTCAGACTGAATGGTTTCGTACTCCGCCCACACCTTATTGGAACTGAAACAGTAAATCTCTATAGGGATGCCCCTGCCGTCTGGAGCCAGTTGGCGGACTATTAGTGTCATCTCCGTGTTAATGCTAGGGTGATGTCTTAAGTAGGATTCGATGTAGGCCCGAAAAGTGCCAATGTTAGTCAGGCGTCGGCCATTCACCCGGTTGCTCCTTCGGGACGCGGCGATCTTTTCGTTCTCCATCTCGACCTCCTGCCGCTTTTTCTGGAGGTATTCCGAGATATGCTCAACCTCCTCGAAACGGGCCAGCATGGCCTCGCTGCAAAGCTTCACTGTATTGGTGTCAATGAGCAGACTGCGCTTGATGCGCCTTCCATCGCTTTCCGACATCCCGCGCCAGTTTTTGAAAGATTCGCTGATGAGTGCGTAGGTTGGAATCGTAGTGATCGTTTTATCCCAGTTTTGAACTTTAACTGTAGCGAGACCAATTTCGAGGACATCGCCGTCAGCATTATAGCTAGGCATTTCGAGCCAGTCACCCTGCGAAAGCATCTGGTTAGAGGCTAGCTGGATTCCAGCGGCGAATCCGAGAATGACATCCTTGAAGACAAGCATAAAGACCGAAGCAAAAACTCCGAGGCCTCCGAGAAGGACAAGCGGTGACTTTCCTATGAGAATGGCAATGGTCAGAATAGTTGCAACAAGCGCTCCAAGTAATTTGGCGACCTGAGTAAAGGTCGCGAGATTAAGCCGTTTTCCTGCCGCGCTCTGGGAGAGAACGACCTGAAGAAAATTCAAGAGGGAATCAAAGAGGAAGTAGCAGGTCACCACGATGTAGATCGATGAGGCGCTATGTAGGGTAGCGGCCAACCACGGGGCGGAGATGAAAAGTCCGGGGGAGGTCAGAAAAATAAATAACCCGGGCAGTAGATGCGTGAGCCATCGGAAAACGCCATGGCCCATCAGTTCGTTGTCCCACGAGAACTCGGTTCTTTTGACCAAGCGGCTCACTAAACTGAGAAGGAGCGGTCGGAAGAAGAGGTATAAGAGTGTGGAGCAAATCAGAAGCCCGCAAAGAAGAATGCCGATCGCGACTGCGTGGTTGAAAGCCTCTGGGACTAGAGGCTGTCCGTCTATCCATTGGGTAATTTTATCGACAAGAAAAGAAGTTTCTTTGTTGATGGGGACGTTATTAACGAGCGAATTTACAGCTTGGTTAGGTATGGGAGATTTTTCCGGCATGACGTTAATACGGGTGAGGACTCAGGTGGCTATCTCAGGCGAGCGACAGCTCTGACAATCTGTTCAGTTGTGATATCGCTCGAAACGTAGGCCTGAGCGGTTTGGCTCAGAAGAACGAAACGGATTTGGCCATCTTCGAACTTTTTGTCCCGTTGAAGAGACGTGAGAATGGCTTCGTCAGAAATGTCAGTGGGTAATTTAATCGGTAAATCATATTGTTGAAGGCACGCAATGAGCCGATCTCCCTCTTCACTGGTGAGGCTGGAGTTGTCCACAGAGAGTCGAATAGCCGCGACCAGTCCCAGGCTGATAGCCTCCCCATGTAGAAAGCGCCCATAGCCGCCAGCAGCTTCGATACCGTGACCAATCGTGTGGCCAAAATTGAGAAGCGCACGGATACCGGTGGTCTCGCATTCATCTTCTTCAACGATATTCGCTTTGATCAAAACATTGCGTGAAACGAGGGAAATGAGGTGATTGCGGATTTGGTCCCGTTGCTCGACGAGATTAAGGAGCGATTCGTCGCGGATGGCTGCGTGCTTGATGATCTCGGCAAATCCCTCATTGAATTCACGTTCGGGGAGACTGCTTAATGTATCAACATCAGCCAAGACCAACTGGGGCTGATGGAACGCGCCAAGTAAGTTTTTTCCTTCGGGCGTGTTGACACCCGTTTTTCCGCCTACTGAGCTGTCAACTTGGCTGACAATAGTGGTAGGTATCTGCACACACGCGATGCCCCGTTGAAAGATGGCGGCGCAGAATCCAGCTAAATCGCCAACAACTCCGCCACCAAGGGCGACTAGAAAAGATTTTCGGTCAAGGCCGGAGTAAAGCATTTCACGGCAAACGGCTGTAGCCTGTTCCATGCTCTTTGATGCCTCACCCGCGGGAACTGTTATCAGGGTGGTTTGGATCCCAGCTTCGTTGAGGGAGGAAATCACTGTTTCCGCGTAGAGTGGCCCAACATGGCTGTCAGTCACAACTGCCGCCTTTACACCGCTTATTGAGGTCAGTGATTTGATGTGTAACGCCGTATGAGCAAGTAATCCTGTGCCGACCAGAACGGTGTATTTGTCGTTCTCGAGTTCTAGAGAAATAGTCGTTGGGTCGTCCTCGTTAACGGTAGCCATGGCAGTTGGACTAAAGAGTGAAGCAGCCCCGGAATCAAGGCTGAAAGGTGGGGCCACACGATTGAATTAGGGTCTTTGGAGTGTTTCAAGGAGTGCTTTAGCGGCTTCGGCCGCGGTCCTTTCGATTGTGCCGCTGTTGTAGATGATTACTCGTTCACCACAAAAGTCGGTTGGGCTGATCAGCAAAGGCTCAATCTCTGCCGAATCGGGATCTGCTCCGGCAATGTAAATGTAGGGCAGTTCGCGTCCAGTGGCCGGGTCGATCCAGGTAAGCTGACTGCGGTCAGAGAGGTAGGCAGGGAACAATTTGTGCGGTTCATCTGGGAAGCCTCCGTTATCGATTGAATAGCTCTGGCAGGCATTGCTAATCATTCTCATTTCAGCGACCATCTTTGCCTGATCAGCGCGGTCTTTGCTCTGCAGATAGTTCGGTAAAGCGATGGCGACCATAATGGGTGCGATCAAGCTGCCAATGGCGCCTGCGGCGATACCAGTGACGGCCATACCTTTACCTTTAAGCTGATCGGGAGCACACCGGATTTTTTTAAGGGCGAGGATTCCGAGAATGATCGCAGGAATACCTGAGAGTATGGTCAAAAGAAGGGCGGTGCTGAAAAATCCTAACACTAAGCTCCAGATCGCTGCGCCCGAAGTCTTTCGGCCGGGACGAGAGGGCATTTCAAGGGGTTGATTGGCTGAGGCAGCGTTGGGCATGGCCAGAGGATTACGGTTTTATCGACTGGTTGCAAAGGGATTTTAGGTAGAGCGGTGAAGCGGGTATTGCCTTCAATCGAGGTCTTTACGAATCTTTCTTGCAAGCTTCTCAGGAGAATCATTTGGGGAGGCTTTGATTCGTGAAAATAGCGTTTCGCGCTTGAACCACGCCTCCTGTCGCTTAGCCAACCGACGAGTCGTCCTTTGAATCTCAGCAACACATTCTTCCTCCCCGATTTTGCAGGCAATAAGTGATTCGATCTCACGAATTCCGATCGCCTTTGCTGCTGTGGTGGAGAGGTTGCTCAGTCTTGAAATCTCATCTATTACCCCAGCTTCAAACATTGCCAAGGTACGTCGATTAATCCGGTGGTAAATGTCCTCGCGACTGCGCTCAAGATAAAAGCCTAAAATGTCGGGCGAATTGTCGTTCCACTCGTTTTTGATGCTAGAAGCGGGGCAGCCGGTGATTAAGCAGATCTCGAGATTCCGTGTGACGTAGCGCCGGTTCTTCAGGTTAGTGGTGGCTGCGCCGCCTGGATCAAGTGATTCGTATTCTTTGACAAGATTTTCGAGAGGGCGCTGATCCAGTTCTCTGCGAAGCTCAGGATCACCTTTAGGGGTCGGCGCGAGTCCGTGAGTGATCGCTTTTAAGTAGAGCCCGCTTCCTCCTACTACCAGAGGGATAGCTCGGGTTGCCACTTCAGCAATTTTTGATTTCGCGAGCTTCGAAAAGTGAGCGGCGTCACACTCTTCTGAGGACGCGAGGACACCAAAAAGGTGGTGAGGTATGGAGGACTGTTCGGCCGGAGTGGGGACGGCACTGATGATTTCGAGACCGCGATAAACCTGATAGGCATCCGCGTTAATGACCTCGACCGGAGTATCCATTTGACGCGAGAGTTCGATCGCTACCGCTGTTTTCCCCGAGCCAGTCTGGCCGGCGAGGTAGATCGATTTATATGGTTGATCGGTGGGCATCTAAAAAGAAAAGCGCCGAAACGATCCATGACCGTTTCGGCGCTGCCAATAACTTTACAAAACCGAAGGAGCCCAAATATGCTCCTGGCCTAAAAATAAATTACGCAGTCGTTTCCTGCTCGGTCTTTTCGTCTTCGGGCTCAGCTTCTGCCTGTCCAAGAGGTTTCTCTGGCGAAGTTTCGATCGCCGAATCCTCGGCAGGAGTTGCTTCAGAAACAGTTTCAGGGGAAGTTTCTGGAGGTGCTTCGACTTGAGTGGTTACTTCCGAATGGTTCTCCCCGGCTGCAGTATTCTCCGTAATCTCACCAACTGGTTGGTCAGGTGCGTCCTGAGCAGCCTTGGGGCCTTCACTGCGAGCGCCGTTCACTGTGATCTTCCGACCCATGAAATCCTTATTGTCTAAAATTTCCACGGCGCGCTTGGCCTCATCGATGCTGGCCATTTCAACAAAGGCGAATCCCTTAGATTGTTGAGTGCGGGAGTTCGTAACGACCTCGGCACTGATCACGGTGCCAGAACCGCGGAAGAGTTCTTCCAATTCCTCCTCGGTGGTGGCGTAGGTGAGGTTCCCAACATAGAGACGACCTGAAGTCACCTCATTGCGCTGACGGCGGCGATTGGGGCTGTCTTCAGACGACTGAGTGGAAACATTTGCTGGTGATGTCTTTTGTTTCGGCTGCTGCTTTCTGCGTGATCTGCGCTTGGGCTGGCCGAGCTTTCCGAAGCTGATGATTTGCAGGAACTTCTGCCAAGCCGTCGGTTTGGGTGTTTGGCGACGGCGTGAACGATTCCGGTTTCTATTGCGGTTGTTGCCGCCGGAGCGATTGCCGTTACGGTTGCCGCCAGAGCGGTTTCTATTGCGATTGCCTCCTCCAGAACGATTGCTGCGGTGGCGGCGGGAGGCATTGTTTTGTGATTGTTTTTCCATGGTAGTTGGAAGCTTTTTCTTCGGTGCCCGGGTTTGTTCGGGCGTTTTGGGTTCGATCGGAGTAGCGTATCGCTCGTTGAGTCGGGAGAATCGGCTGAGCCATCGGGTTGGCTATCCAGTTTAGGGGAGTGCTCGCTGCTTCAAGCTCTAATGGGATGGGCTTGGGTGCTTTGAAGTAGATTCTCGGAACCGACGGATTTGTATTGCAGGATTCTGTCTTGGATATTGATGCCAAAAGCATCAATATCGAGTTAGAATCCTTAGCGATAGCTTCGCTCCGGTTTTTAACTGAGGTCTGCGGCCGGCCACGAGATTTACCGTAACTCCGTCCTTGAGGGAGGAGTTCTTCGACCACCTGTGGGGTGGCGATCAGATTTGGGAAAATCACGAACATCTACCGTGCCTTTACAGAACGGGGGACTATACGGCTGAGAAGCGCCAAGGCAAGTTTAGATTTGCGGTGAAAAAAAGGGATCAGCGTATCGGGCACGCGATGGAACTTTTGAAGTTAGACGTCTTTTAGCGCATATTGACGAGAGTTTTTCCAAAGCTAGAGAGAAACGTCACGCTTCCAGGGCTGAAAATCATTTTGGCCGAGCATTTCGGCCTTGGTGGTAACGCGGCCCGATGCCACTTGAATAATGAGATCAAGCATTTCGTCGGAAAGTGTGTCCAAATCGGTTTCGCCTTGAATAATTCCTCCAGTATTAAAGTCAATCAAGTCAGGTAATCGGTCGGCAAGTTCAGTAGATGAACTGACTTTGATCACGGGGCAAATAGGGTTGCCGGTTGGGGTGCCTAATCCCGTCGTAAAGACGATTAAGTTTGCGTGTGCGCCCGCCATGGCGGTGGTAGATTCCACATCGCCCCCCGGTGTGCAGAGAAGATTTAGGCCGGGTAGACGAGCAATTTCGGGGTAGTCCAGAGCGTCAACAATAGGCGAAGAACCACCTTTTTTTGCAGCACCTGCCGACTTGATAGCGTCTGTGATGAGGCCATCCTTGATGTTGCCAGGGCTTGGATTCTGTGAGAACCCGCTGCCGACTGCCTCTGCCCGCGCAGCGTAGCGCGAGGTAAGATTGACAAAGCGATCGGCAACCTCATCTGAAACACATCGATTCACCAGTTCCTGCTCGACTCCACAAAGCTCAGGGAACTCTGACAGGATGACTTTGCCTCCAAGAGCAATAAGCCTGTCGGAGGCTTTTCCCAGAGTCGGGTTTGCGGAAATCCCTGAAAAGCCATCGCTGCCCCCGCATTCGACCCCAAGGCAGAGCTTGCCGAGCGCCGCAGGACGACGGTTGACCTTGTTTGCTTCGATCAGATTAAGAAAGGTCTTGCGAATGGCTGTTTCGAGAAGGGCCTGCTCGCTAGCGAACTCTTGTTGCCGGAAAGTTAGGACCGGTCGATCAAAGCCAGAAGAGCGCTTTTGGATCTCATCTTCAAGAATTCGAAGTTCCGCATTTTCACAGCCGAGACTGAGAACCGTGGCCCCGGCGACGTTAGGGTGTGTAATATATCCGGCTAGCAGGCCACAAAGAGCATTCGCATCGTCCCTTGTTCCGCCGCAGCCCATTGTATGGGTCAGAAACTTAATGCCGTCAATATTTGGGAAAATGGGATTAGCTTCGTTTTGAGAGAGCGTTTCACAGGAGACCTGAGCAAGCGCATCAGATGCTTCTCCGCTTTGATACCGCTTCACCAAACCTCGTGCGAAGTCTTCGTAATGTGAAGTTCGTTCGTAACCCAGAGTTCGTTCGAAGGCTCGACGGATTGCATCGACGTTTCGATTTTCGCAAAAGACCATTGGTATAACGATCCAGTAGTTGGCTGTTCCTACGGAACCGTTTGAGCGATGATAGCCATCAAAGGCGCGTTCCCGCCAAGAACTGACATCGGGTGCGTTCCACTCAGCAAGCGGCTGACGGCTTTTGGAGAACCTGTCAGCTTCATGCCGTAAGTTACCTGTATGAATAAGACCGCCGGCAGGTAGGTCTTCGGTCATGATGCCGACCGTGACGCCGTAGAGAGTGCAGCGGGCACCTTTGTTCAAAGGAGCAATAGAAAACTTATGTTTTGGGGCAATGGGCTCGGCAATTTTTACGGTCTTCCCATTGATTACAACCATGTCGCCGGTGTCCAGCTGAGTGAGAGCGACACCGAGATTGTCGGCCGGGTCGATGATTAAGGCGGTTTGCATAGGGGTCAAATAGGTGATGGAGATATTGGAACACTTGCGGTGGTGGAGTCAACGTGCATGATGTGTCATGCCAAGTGATTTGTTTGATCTAAATGGGAGATCAGCTCTCGTGACTGGAGGGAGTCGAGGCCTGGGTAAGGCCATGGCGCGAGGGCTTGCCGAACATGGCGCCAACATAATGATTTGCAGTCGGAATGAGGAAGAACTCGCGGCAGCAGCGGCTGAAATTGGCGAGGGTTTGAAGGTATCCGTTGTCTACCAAGTTTGTGATCTGTCGAAACGTGAAGACACTGACCGCCTCGCCGCGGCTGCGTTGGAAAAATTTGATGTGATCGATATTCTCATCAACAATGCAGGAGTGAATGTGCCCCAGCCCATTGATAAGGTTGACGATGAGACATGGGATAGGATTCTTGAGATCAACCTGACATCGATTATGCGGCTGACGCGGGCTCTCGTAGCCCCGATGAAGGCTAAAAAATGGGGCCGAATTCTGCATATTTCATCGGTTCTAGGCGTCGGATCAAAACCGGCGCGTAATGCCTACTCCGCAACCAAGGCTTCCCTAATGGGATTGGCGAAAGCCAGTGCTCTTGATTTGGGACCTTTTGGAATCACCGTCAACTGCATTGGCCCCGGACCCTTTTTAACTGATATGCCTATGAGTTTGTTAAGCGATGACGAGAAAGAAGAATTTTCCCGCATGACGGCTCTCGGGCGTTGGGGAAACGCGCGGGAGATGGCGGGACCCGCGCTCCTGCTTGTTAGTGAGGCTGGCAGCTACATTACCGGCGAAATGCTTCTGGTGGACGGCGGTGCCTTTGCTCGTGCTCTTTAATTTAATTATAAGTCTATGAGAGTCGATTTGTCGGTGAGGATATGCGCGATCATTGCCGGGGGAATTCTCGGTATGGGGTCCGTTTTGCCCGCTCAAGACAAAGAGCCGTTTAGCGAACCGTCCGCGGTAGAAGCATTCAACAGTCTTAATGACATTAAGGTGATGGCCCAAGAGGCCGCCTTGCCGCTGCTAGGCGGCGATGAGAAGTTTGTGCTTCGACAGTCTTGGTGGGGCGGAAGTATCGATCCTGGTAAGGCGAAACTTCATCCGGTTCAACTCTTCAAGCGCAACTCCTACTGCTTTTGGTTTGCCGTTCCAGACAGGCAGGCTGAGTTAAATCTAAATATCTACAACAGCGATGGACAATTGGTGCCAACGCGGCTTTCCGAAATAGGTGGGAGCAATATCGTGACTCTGACAATGAGTCCTCACCTCACTGGAATGTTTTTTGTCAGAGTCTCGCTGAAAACAAGCATCGATGTTCCCCAAGATTACGCTGTGATCTACGCTTTTCGCTGATTGGTTGAGCATACGGTAGTCTAAGCGTGTTGTTTTTGTGTTCGACTTTACTCCGTCGGAATTCAGGGGGCTCTGGTTTGATGATTCGTTCATGACTTAATTCCCTAAACAGGGGGGAATCAGTCAATTACGGCCCCAGATCTTGAACTTGGCGTATAGGACGGATGCTTCGGTTATTATCGCATCAAATTTGGGTTGGGAATTAATCAAAGTTGTGGTTCCATCGTGGGGTGCCGGGCCTTTCTGATTTGGCCGTGGGTGCCTGTTCGCTATGGAGGTTTGTATAAGATGGGTCGTCGCTCTCAGACCTGAGGCGCAGGCTTTGATTGATCGGTTCGGTTTGGTTGCCAAGAAGGATTCAGCAAGTGCGTTTCCGGTTTGGGTGTCGGAGGACGGGATAATGGAGGTAATTGTTTCCGGACCCGGCCGCATTCTTTCTGCGGCCGCAACGGGGTATCTTGGTGGCCAAACGCAGGAGCCGCAACGGTATTGCGGATGGATCAACTTTGGGATCGCCGGCTCAGGAAAGTCAGACTACGGAAGATCGTTTCTAGGGAATCGGATTAGTGCGGTGCACTCCGTCAATGTATTTTACCCTCCTCTTGTCTTTCCGAAAAAGAGGACGCTTGAGCGAAGAGGAATCCAGACAGTTGACGCCCCTACAAAAGACTATCCTAAAGATGGCACGTTAGTAGAAATGGAAGCGGCCGGTTTCTATCCTGTCGCGTCCCGGTTGGCGTCGAGTGAATTCTGCCATGTGCTTAAGGTCGTCTCTGATGACCCGTTCAACGACATGGACTCCATCAACAAATCACAAGTGATTGATTTATGCCATACTGCACTCGGTGAATCTTCAGACTGGCTAGATACTTTCCAAGATTTGCTGAGAAAAGAGGCGCGGCATGCATCCGATCCTAAGGGCTTTGCAGAGTTGATCTCTGGCTATCATTTTTCAGTTACCCAGCAACTTCAACTGCGTCGGGTTCTGCAACAGGGGCAAGCACTTGGGAAAACAATCGTCCCGAAGAGTAGAGTCTGGAAAAACGGAAATGATTGCCTTCGTGACCTGAGAGAGGAGCTGAAACGGGCGCAATCACTGGCTCGTGATGGGGATGAGCACTGCGTTTAACGCGATAAGACTACCGACAGTTCAAGGATTTCTTGATGATAGCTTGTTTGAAATTGACCTACCTTCCTTCGCTATAATTTTCTGCGACAGCAGATGACTTTCCCTCTCGATTTTCACATGCGTATCTCGGACCTGACCAAGAACCTACTTCATATCTTTCTTGGATGCATGCCGGCGGGAACGTTGCTGATGTCTTCTTGCATGGTGTTGCCTACAAATTCTCATAGAGATCAGAGGCGCTCATTGGCTATCTACGATTCGAATGGAATTGAAGCGTCAGTTAGCCTCCCGGAACTCGAGTATGAGACGGATTCAGGCTTTTCAGCTTCTGATTTCCTAACCTTACACTCAGGGCTTATCGTTAGTGGAGAGTATCTTGATGCGGATTTTAAGAAGAAACTTGAGACCAGTCGGGAAAACGACGCGGGTGTTTTAGAGCTAGGATTTTCAGTGCCGATCGCAAAAGGAGGCTCCGGGTTTGGCAGTTGTGCCCCGGTAACGTCTGATGGCTATTTCGTGACGGCAGCCCATGTTTTGGCCCATAAAGACTCGTATGTTCTTTATGCGACGTCGGATAATCGGAAGACCTTTATCGACTACGCGTCTCTGCGCGTTGTCTATCGCAATAACGACGCGGATTTCGCGATTGTGAAAGCGAATCTCAAAACACCCCGCTTCTTGGATTATCGCATTGAATCTCTTCAGGCCGAGGCGACCCTGTTTGCCGGGGGGTGGATGCATGAAAAAGGTGGTGGAAAGTTTCTCAATTATGCCGACATCTCTACGGTTGAGGGAGGAACGTTTTGGAAGGTAATCACCACTCTACCTATGATAAAGGGAGATAGTGGTTCGCCGCTTATCGATAGGCAGGGTCGCCTCTGTGGAGTCCTCACTACGATGCAACTTGGAATGGTCGTGAAGATGAAACCCAAGTCCACAGCGATAATGATGAAGCAATCCGAGATCGACTATTTCATCCGCCGAGACCGTGCCCAGCAGGAGGGTAGCGACTGAACTAACGGTCAGGAACTCGGTCAATCTGTGCCCCGAGTGCCGCTAGCTTGTCATCAATATGCTCGTAGCCACGATCAATGTGATAGACCCGAGTAATCTCAGTCTTACCTGACGCGGTAAGGCCTGATAAGACGAGGGCAGCCGAAGCACGAAGATCGCTAGCCATTACCGGAGCACCACTGAGATGTTCTACTCCGTTTATGACGGCTGTTCCGTCGTCAACTTGGATATCAGCGCCCATCCTTTTCAGTTCCGACGCGTGCATGAACCTTTGGGGAAAGATGGTGTCTTTAACAACACTGATGCCTGGAGTTATTGCAAACAGCGAGCACATCTGCGCCTGCATGTCAGTGGGAAAGCCAGGGTAAGGCTCGGTATTAATGTTGGCGCCTTGCGGAGAGGTGGCTTTACCGATAGTAATGGTTTCGCCCTCAATCTCGATTTCAGAGCCGCACTGCTCAAGCACTTGAAGAACTGAGTTGAGATGATCGCTACGAATGCGGCGTAGCGTGATTTTGTTTTTTGCAGCCATCGCACCGGCGACTAAAAAAGTACCGGCTTCAATTCGGTCAGGGATGACTGTGTGATCGACTCCACCGAGTTCGGTTACTCCAACAATTTCGATACGAGGAGTCCCCGCACCGCTAATTTTTGCGCCCATTGAATTGAGGAAATCGGCGAGGTCAACGACCTCCGGTTCACAGGCCGCGCCGTTGATGATCGTTATACCTTTGGCAAGAACGGCCGCCATCATGACGTTGTCGGTTCCGAGAACGGTTGCACCGTGCTTACCCATCATATCAACGGTTTTACCCTCAAGACCGAATCGGGCTTGAAGGTCTACATTGCCTCCCTCGACCGTAACCTGAGCGCCCAAGCCACTGAGACCCCTTAGATGAAGATCGATAGGGCGGTCTCCGATAACGCAGCCTCCAGGCAGAGAGACATTGGCGCGATTCTGACGGGCAAGTAGAGGGCCCATTACGCAAACCGAAGCCCGCATTTTGCGAACTAATTCATAGGGTGCGTCATGGCGGTGGATTTTCTCACATTTGATGACAACGGTACCGCTGGCTCTCTCTACTTCGGCGCCAAGATTCTGAAGAATCTGAAGCATGTAATTCGTATCGGAAACATCTGGGACTCTCCGGATGACACACTGCTCGCTAGTAAGCAGGGTGGCTGCGAGAATTGGGAGTGAGGCGTTTTTGGAACCACTGATGTTAACGGATCCTTCTAGCGACGCTCCGCCGTGGACGATGAACTTTTCCATATTTAGCGGTGAAAAATAAAGGCTCTGCCAAAAGATACTGAGGGCTGCTGATATTAGCAGGTTTAGAACGGTTTTGTAGCTAAAAGAAAACGATCAGTTCCACTGAGGTCTTTCACGATTTCCACCTCGTGAAAGCCTGTGTCACAAGCCACATTGAACAGGTGTTTTTCCTGCTTGATCCCAAACTCAAGAGCAAGCTTACCCCCAGGAGAGAGAAAGGCTGGCGCCTCGCCCAAAAATTTTTCGATGATTTCGGTGCCGACCTCACCTCCATAGAGCGCGAGTGCAGGATCCCATTTAACCTCGCGGCTCAGTTCGGCCTGTTCGGACAGCGGTACGTAGGGGAGGTTGGCCGCGATGAGGCAAAATTGGCCACTTACCGCTGAAAAGAGGTCGCTTTCGGCCAATTCTACCCTGCGGTCTAGACCAAGCCCCGCTGCATTTTCGGAGGCGAGCTCTAGCGCCTTCGGAGAAACGTCGGCTAAAACAAGTGAGGATTCTTCGAAGGCCTCAATGATCGAAAGCCCTAGGACCCCCGAACCGCATCCCATGTCGAGTACACGAGACGGTGGTGGCGAATTGGAAGTGCGCAGGAAAGTAGCAAGTTCTTCAGTTTCCGGTCTTGGTATGAGAGCCCTCGCGTCGGTTTTGAATTCAAGTTCGCAAAATTCGATCGAACCAAGAAGATGTTGAAGGGGTTCACCTCGACTGCGGCGTTTAACAAGGGCGCGCAGTGCTTCGAGCGATTCCTCGTCGAGTGGGCGATCAAAGTCTAGGTAAAGTTGCATGCGCTCCAACCTAACCACGTGGGCGATGAGAAGTTCCATGTTGAGCCGCGCATCTGCGATTCCGTATTTCTCAAGATATTCTGTGCCCCTTTTTAGGGTATCAAGAATCGTCGCCATGAGTCCACTCTGATCAGAATCCAAAACGGCTCGAGGGTAGAGGGCGCGCCTTGAAGATTGGAAAGGGAGGTGATGAGACATCTTTGCCGCCGTTGAAGAATGGCGTGCGATGTAGCTGGTTGCTAAAGAAGTGGAGATTGCCGTCTGGAGCGATGAGAAGACCGCCTGGCCAACTGACCCTCGGATCAACAAGAAGAAGCCGCAGGTTTAGGTAGTCGTCGTCTGGAGAAACGTAGTCAAGCGATCCGCGAGAGATATCGCCGAAGTAAATGCGACCTTTCGAGTCGATCGACATGCTGTCGCAAATGGGTTTGGGCGAAACGCCGTCCACTTGGCTTTCCAATACATTGGGGGCGATATCAAGGCGACGCAAAAGAGAGGTTTCGATTTTGAAAAGGGACGAGCCGTTGCGTGGGCCGTAATAAAGGAACTCGCCTTTGCGATCAATAGCGATCGGACTCACCCCGGTCAGGGGAGTGGCAATATGTCCGTCGGGACGACGCACTTCTACAGGCCTGCCATCGAGTTCCAAGTCGAGGGAGGGGTCCATCGTTGTTGAGGTATGACCCTCAAGAACTCGACGAGCTAGATTGGTCTCAATATCGACTACAACGATCGCCGAGCTGATACCATCTGCCGGGTCAGTGATGTAGATTAGCGGTGCTTCGGGATCGAGGACGAGATTTTTGAGGAATGATGTTGGTGCCAGGGCTTGAGGATTGATAACAATGATTTGGTGGAGTTGGCCCCTTTTAGTATCCCACGCAACAAGCTTGGGTGGTGTGTCCGAGCGTCTCCCGTTATCAAGCATCCATACAATTCCGCGTGAGTCACAGGTAACTCCTAAAACGGAGTCCAGAACAACTGGATAACCCGAATCAGGTGTGTTCATCTCAGCGTTCGGAAAGGGAACCCACTTGTTCTGCTTGTCTAGCATCATGACGCGATACTGGTGATTGAAGAACTGGTGGCAGGAGATCACATATTCTCCTGAAGGAAGGACGCACATCCCTCCTGGCCCTGTAGGGGCATGGGTGGTTTCCTCGAGTTCGTTGCCATTTTTTTTAAAAACTCCTGGAAAGCTCGGTAGTTTAAGTTCCGATGGGAGTTTAAGGTCTGGCGCCGGGCAAGGCTCTGCTGAAAGAAGAACGAGACCACCCAGAATCAGGCTTTGCCCAAGACTGGCCGCAACACCGACGAAAGAATGCTTTTTGGCTTGGTGGAAAAAAGACATGCGAAAAATGAGGTGGGTAAGCTTCAACGAAAACGGCTCTGGGTCAATAGAGTAGCTCAGGGTAGGCCGCACTGGCGATGTCAAGGCAATGACGTTTCACCGTCTCCTCTGTGCCGCAGTGTTGGAGTTTCTTCATCAACTCAGCGCACTCCTTCGAAGAAAGGAGCGAAATGGCCTTGCGTGTCTTTAGCAGTTGGACAGAGCCTACTGAGAGTTCGTCGACTCCTAATCCTACCCAGATTGGGGTCATGGTGAGGTCGCCAGCGGCCTCGCCACAAACGCCGCACCAAATGTTATTGCGATGGGCGGCTTCTACCGTTTCGCGAATCATTCCGATGACAGCAGGGTGCATTGGCTGGTAGAGATTGGCAACTCGGTCGTTGATGCGGTCGACTGCGGTGGTGTATTGGATAAGGTCGTTGGTGCCGATGCTGAAGAAATCGACCTCTTTGGCAAGGTGGTCGGCAACTAAAACGGCGCTCGGAATCTCAATCATCGCTCCGACCTCTATATTTTCATCGAATGGGATGCCAACTTCCTGTAATTCTTGCTTTGAGATTTCAATTTGCTCTTTCGCCGCTTGGATTTCTTCAAGAGAAGAAATAAACGGGAACATCACCCGGACTTTGCCGTGTACGCTAGCCCTCAGGATAGCCCGAAGCTGGATGCGGAATTCCTCGGTGCGATCAAGGCTAAGTCGGATTCCTCGCCAGCCTAGGAATGGATTTGGTTCGGGATCTTCTCGCAGTTCCGGATAAAGTTTGTCTCCGCCGATGTCCAATGTTCTTATAATAACCCCGTCAGGGGAGGTGGCCTCCGCAACAGTACGGTAGTTTTGCGCTTGGTTTTCTTCGGAGCGCAGTTCCTTCTCGCTCATGTAGAAGAATTCAGTTCGATAAAGTCCGACCCCTTCAGCGCCTCTTTCCGCAACGGCTTTCAACTCATCGAGGAACTCAATATTCGCCGAAAGAATAATTTGGTTACCGTCGGAAGTTATTGTTGGCTGCCCTTTGAAAAGCTCGAGGTCCGAGAGAATGTCTTTTTCCTCCTCGAGAAGTTTTTCGTAGTCGACCAATGTCTCCGGCGAAGGATTGACAATGACTAGGCCACTGTAACCATCGATTAGGATATTCTCGGACCGGTCGCAGTCTTCGGGAATCTGATGGAGTGCTACCACCGCTGGGATGCCAAGAGAACGGGCCATGATGGCCGTGTGCGAAGTGGCACTGCCGACTTCGGTCGCGAAGCCTCTAACCTTGGAGCGATCGAGACCAATAGTACTGGATGGGGTTAGGTCATGGGCGAGAATCACAGAGGCATCACTCTCGCTGATTTCTGAACCTGCCGAAGGTTCTGTCCACTTGAGATTCTTCAGGACCCGCCCGGCTACGTCTTCGATGTCTACGGCCCTTTCTCTGAGGTAGGGGTCAGCAATTTTGCGCAGGGAGTCGACGTAGCGCTTCATGACCGAGAAGTAGGCACATTCGATCGCGATTAGCTTGGTTTCACAGAGTCGCAGGACCTCGTTGAGAACCGTCGAGTCCTCGAGGAGAAGTAGGTGCGCGTCGAAAATACTCGCGTGGTCCTCGCCCTCATCAGACGCTATCTGACGCTGCAATTCAACGATTTGATCGCGCGTTGCAACCAATGCGAGAGAAATACGGGCCTTCTCGGCATCGACTTCGCTGCGTTGGATGTTGGTTTTTTCGGGCTCCTCAAGTGCTTTACCAAGAATCTCCGCGGGTCCCCAGACAATTCCGGGAGATACGCCGATGCCCTGAAGTCGAATTTCGGCCTGTGGGGCGGGTTCGGTCATTTTTTACGCTCTGTAAACGATCCTCCACGGTAAACCTTATGTTTTTAGCGGAAAAACTGGTCTAAAACGACAGAAAATCTGGATTTCTCAGCAATCTGCCTCAAACCCACTGTTCACAAGCGCGGAAATCTTAATAATCGCCTCGTCGGCATCATCACCATCGGCGGTGACCTTGATCACGGTGCCCTGAGCCGCCGCTAACATCATCAGGCCCATAATACTCTTACCGTTGATCTCTTCGCCATCCTTCTCGATCCATATTTCGCAGGAGAATCGACTTGCCAACTTGACGAACTTCGCCGCGGGACGAGCATGAAGCCCCTCCTCATTCGGGATGGTCAATTCACAAGCTGGCATTTTGTTTTAAAAGTAGAGCGATCGGCCATCTTAGGTCTATCAAACCAAGGATTTACGTTGATCTCGCATTCTTTTCAATAGTTTCTTATTGAATTCAACAGCCGAGTCGTGGCCCAAGGCCTTAAGTTTTTGGTCAAGCGCTGCGACTTCAATCAGTTGTGCCATGTCCCGCCCTGGGGCGACTGGAAGCTCAATGTGAGGGATATTCATTCCTAGAATGTCGATGCTTTCTCGGTCTAGACCGACTCTTTCCATTTCGTTGATTTCAGATTCGCGCTTAAGGGTAACAATGAGATCAAGGCGTTTTTCGGTACGGAACGTACCCACCCCAAAGAGGGCAGAAACATTAATGATGCCAAGCCCACGGACTTCCATGTAGCTCCGTCCTAACTCAGGCGCGGTAGCGATTAGTTCGCGATCTTCGATATTGCGCAGTCGAACCATGTCGTCTGCAACTAGGCTGGCACCGCGGCGAAGCAGAGCGAGGACAGTTTCCGACTTACCCGTTCCGCTATCGCCCTTGATAAGAATGCCAATACCCATGACATCAACCATGCATCCATGTTCGGTGGTAGATGGTGCGAATTCCCAGTCGAGCCTTACCGTGGCGGCGTTGATGTAGTTCATGGTGACCAGTGACGTTTGGAACACAGAAACATCGGACTCGTTGGCAATATCTAGCAAATCTCCCGGTAAGTCCTCTCCCCGGCTAACAATGATACAAGGAATGTTTTGTCGACAAAGGTCCTGAAAGCGCTTTCGCGCGTTGTCGGCGCTAAGATGTTTAAGGTAAGAGCGTTCGGCCAGGCCGATCACTTGGATTCTATGAAGAGCAAAGTATTTGTAGAATCCCGATAAAGCCAGTCCGGGGCGATTGATGGTCGGTTCAAGAATCTGACGGTCAAAGCCGGCGCGGCTGCCCGCCAGTGTCATGGAGAGCTCTTTAGAGTGACGGTTAAAAAATCCCCCAACCTCGAGGATGGGAGGCTTGGTTGAGTGCGATTTGTGGGGGGAGGAAGCCATTATCTATATCAGACTATCGGGTATGCCCTATGCCTAGGGCAACAAAAAAGGCGGGACTTAAGTCCCGCCTTTACCAGGGGTTTTCCGCCTGCGCAGAAGTTTGAATAAATCCTAGAAGTAGGTGCGAACAGCAAGCATCCAAGTGTCGGAAGTGATGTCGTCGGTGGAGGCGTATTGATCTGCCGTCATATACTCGTAACCAGCCATCAGCTTCAGCTTATCGCTGCAGATGTAGTAATTGAGTCCTGCGTAGAGGGTGTGGCAGTTTTCTAATTCTTCGCGATCTGTGTAACGCTGGGGGCGTTGAGTGCGGCCGGAGTCCATGTAGGCGTATTTAGCAACGAACTCTAGTTTTTCGGTGATCGAGTAGGTAGGAAGGATAACCAAGCCCCATGTGTTCTCACCATCAGGAATTGCCCCGCTACTTTCACGGTCAAAACCGAATATCAGATCGGTGGTGACATTGAGCCGATCGTTCAGTGCATTTGTCGTGCCGAGTGCCAGCACGTGATTGTAGGAAGAAGCGATGTCATTATCGGAGTCGTTACCGGTGTTTGTGAAGAGGTAGTCCAAGTAGAAGGTGGTTACATCTGTTACGGGAGTTTCGAGTCGGTAAAGCAACTGGGCGTTTGAACCTTCAGTCGTTGGGAAAGCCCAACCCTGGCCTGATGAATCAAGATCTGAACCAGTTAGGCCAGCGCCGATAACGTGCGCTACGTCACCACTCTGAAAAGCAAAATTAAAGCCCCAAGGCTTGCCGGGAAGAACCTCATTTACGATCTGTGAACGTTCAATAGTCTTAATTCGCTTCGAGGAAGTAGACTCTTCGCGAGTGACTTTGAATTTATTTTTACCGATCCAAAGGTCCCATCCGTCACCCTCAATCTCGATTAGCATGGTATCGATATCGTTGAAGAAACGACCCGTTTGCCATTCTCGACTGCTACCGGACGAGTCAGTCACATTGAATTCGGTAGCAAACGTGATGTTGTCGAGAATACCGATCTCGAAGCCAACCCGCGAACGGCGGCTTTGGAATTGGTGGAAACCTTCGCGGTCACCATCATCGTCTTGGGAAGCAGAGATCCACTGACCGTGATAGCGGCCGGTAAGTGAAATTTCGCGAATGAAACCTGCGTCAGATTCGTAGAGAGTCGAGTAGTCAAAGAGGTCGCAGATTGTCCAGGGATCTTCGAGCGGCATTTTGTCGTCGATGACCGTCTTGCTATGATCACTAGCAAATGCGCCCGCTGCAAGAGCAGCGATGGCAGTGCCAGAGGCCAGTTTTTTCAGGCTATTGAGTTGTGTCATTGATTAGGTTTTGATATTTATGAAGTAGTTCTAATTCGGTTGCTGCCGAATGAAAATCCACCAATCTTTTGTTACAATTTCGCCATAGATGAGCAACCCGTAACAGTTCGACTCGCTAGAATCTCACTTGCTGTTGTTAGCTTGTGCATAATCGATAGAGAGGCAAGGAGTTTTATGTAAGAAAGTGGGGGCGGATGTGACAGGTCTGACACAATGGGTTCACTAAGGCCCGCGCAGCAGGGTCCGAGATTACTTATGACCCCGTCCTTTGGGATAGATTTACATCTCTAGAATCTTTGTTTAAGCGACGTAGATCGTAAGGGTGCCCTCCGATTTTCCATTCCGTTGCGGTTATTGGTGGAGTTGGCGCGGTCAGGATTCGTCCTCGGGAAGCAGGAGGGTTGGAAGAAGTCAGATTCGACACAAGAATCGCTACGCTTGTGATGCTTTATTCTGGACACAGCTCAGTGGGGTGTGGATTCTGTCACTTCATCGCAATAAACTCTAAGTTATTATGCCATACGTCGAAACCAACGGAATCAATATGTATTATGAAGAGTCTGGGTCAGGCGATCCGCTCATTCTGATTATGGGGATCACTGCCCGTGGCGAAGTCTGGGGCGCCCATGACGAGGATTGGGCTCAGCACTTCCGATGCATCAAGCCGGACAATCGCGGTGTGGGGCTCTCTGATAAACCCGTTGGAGATTACAACAGCGGCATGATGGCCGACGATTATGCTGGATTGATGGATGCGCTCGGTATCGAAAAAGCACGCGTCATAGGGTGCTCAATGGGCTCCATTATCGCTCAACAGCTTTGCTTGCGTCATCCAGACAAGGTCAAGAGTGCCGTTTTGATGTGCCCATGGGCAAGATGTGATAACTACGCTGCCAACATTTTTAGCCATATGGTCGTCTGTAAAGCACACCTCGATAATCAGCAGTTTATGGAATGGATCCAATTGCTTATCTTCACCAAGCCATTCTTTGACAGCGAGGAATGCTATGAAGGACTTCTGCAGGGAAGGAAAGATTTTGATGCCAGTGAGGTTCCCCAGCCCTTACATGGACTTCGCGGCCAGGCAGCGGCTTGCGTTGGGCACAAGGTTGCCTCAGATCTTGACAAAATTTCAGCTCCTTGCTTTGTGATCGGAGGTCGCGACGACATTTTCACGCCGATGTGGATGGCGGAAGAGGTTGCCGGTGGTATCCCAAACTGCGATACCCACTTTTACGATGGCGCCGGCCACGCTTTTCACTTTGAAAAAACTGCCGACTTTAATCCGCGAGTACGAGAGTGGCTCCATGCTCACTGATTCGATAATCTTTTATACTAACACTTCTTCTACTAAATCATGGCAAACATCAAATTTGGATCCGAGGTCTACACCTGGTTCATGCAGGACACTGGCAAGGGCTTCGACAATAAGCTGGACCACATGGTCAAAATTATTTCTCAAGCTGGTTTTACTGGGATCGAGCCGATGGTTCTTGAGATTTCGGAGAGCGCCCTCGGTTGCAGTAAATACTGGATGGGGGATTTCATTGACCCTATTAAATTCAAGGACGTCCTAGAAGAGCACAACGTGGAATTAGCCGGCCTGGCCCTTATTTGTGGGTGGGACAATGAGGAGGAGACTCCTGAAGAGCGGGCAGCTGCAGACTTTACCATTGATTTTCTCAAGCACTTTCCGGGCGCTATGCTAGGCACTGTGACTCTTCCAAGCGGTCGTCACGAGTTGCAAAAGCGTCGACTAAATGTTGTAAGAAATATCAATCGAGTCTCCGAGCGCGGCGTTGATGCCGGTCTGGTCTGTTCTTACCATCCGAACAGCCCACCAGATTCGCTTGTTCGGACTCAGTATGACTATGACGTTGTATTGAGTTCACTCGATCCATCAGTAACCGGATGGACACCCGATGTAGGGCACATTATTCGAGGGGGAATGGACGTGATCGAGACGATGAATAAATGGCAGCACCTCGTAAACCATATTCACTATAAAGATTTCTCTGGGAATGGACCCGAGCCTTGGGCACAGATGGGTAACGGCAAACTCGACTTCCATAAAATTACTGAGTGGCTGACTTTACGAAACTACGAGGGGTGGATTATCTGCGAGGACGAAGCCCACATAGCGGTTGAGGATCCCGACGGGGTTACTTTGCAAAATGGAGAGTGGTGTAAGGAGAACCTTCATCCAATTGTGGGGCTGAAATAGTGCCAATTAGATTGAGAAGCATTCAAAGCAGGGTTAGGTCATAGATCTAACCCTGTTTGCTTTTCAAGAGAAGTTCGGTTCGTTAACGACACGTCGGATGGGGAAGGGATTGGTAGAACAGTTCAGGATCGATGGGCGGCATCGCTTTGTTCGAAGTTTGGACCGGGTTTTTAACGGTTCTGAGGTGCAGTACTGCGGGACAAGGTTTTCCAATTTTTAGGCTCATCGTAATACCAGCTATTGCCGTGGCAGCGTTTACTTTGCGGATTCGCGATACCGGTATGGATCTTGAGATTTAGTTGGCAATTTACCCTGAGGGTGAGAAGAGTTGGGCAGTAGGTGATGGAAAACTTTGGCAGTTTCTCTCTCGTTTTGGTGCCGTCCCGGTCCCTGTTACTGTAGTCGCCTCTACTGTGGGAGTATTTGTCAGTTTTTGTTCTGAGTCTTGGCGCGGGTGGCGCAGCGTTTTTATTTTCAATACTCTCTTGTTTGTCAGTGTTCCTGGCGTCGTTACTAATTGAATTCTCAAAGAGTATTGGGGCCGTCCGCGACCGGGCGAGGTGAAGGAATTGGGCGGTCGAAGTGAATTCGCACCCGTGCTGACTATCAATAAAACGAGTGGCGGGAAATCATTTTCGAGTGGCTGCTCTAAAGATCGAAGCTGGTGAAACGTTTCTCGAATTCCCGCTTGAAGGTGTTTCTCCAGAAACTGAAATTGTTATCCTATCAGGGGAGGGTGAAATACTACTTTCCACGGGAGGGCGTAATCTGATACTTGGGGGAGGATCAGCTGAAATTATTGGTAGGGAAAATATCAAGCAAAGTGGCGTTGGGGAATCTGTCATATCGCTCAGGGTCAAAAGTGATTACACAAGGCGAATCCGAATTGGAGATTGGGAACTATTTTCAAAGAAGAGTTCGCAAAAGCTTTGAGATCTTATAGGCTTTGCAGCTTATGGATTTAGAGTTTCGGAGTAAAGAGACCAGTTGGCTTTCGTTCAATGCTAGGGTTCTGCAGGAGGCAGCAGATCCGACGGTGCCGCTTTTTGAGAGAATAAAGTTTCTTGGAATCTACAGCTCTAACCTCGATGAGTTTTTTCGCGTCCGAGTAGCCACGCTGAAAAGGCTGGCCTCACTCGGCGATCAGTGGAAAAGACTAGGGATTCCTGATCCAAAAATCACGCTGAAGAAAGTGACTCGCTTGGTGTCCGCGCAGGGGGACAGCTTCAACGCTGCTTATACTCAGGTGAAAGACGATCTCGCAAAAAATGGCATTCGTTTGATCGATGAAACTCAGGTTCCTGCAGGCTTGCGTTCATATTTGAGGGACTATTTTCGGCGTGAGGTCAGTCCGCATATTTTCCCAATTATTCTTAAGGCTGCAGCGAAGTTACCGAGATTGCGGGGCCTGCCTATGTATCTTGCGGTCAGAGCAACTAAGTCTGACGGCTCAGGGCGTCCTATGCACGCCTTGATTGAAATCCCTGATAAGCTACCTCGGTTTATTCTTCTGCCGAAATCCGGTGACGTTCAACTGGTCATGTATCTCGACGATATCATCAGGTTTGGACTTGATGATATCTTTGCTACCTTTCCTTATGACCATTTCGAGTCTTATGCGATCAAATTCACCCGTGACTCTGAATTAGAGTTGGACGACGACTTTACAGAAAGTTTCTACGAAAAACTCGAAGACAGCATCAAAGCCCGTGAGGAAGGGCTTCCAGTTCGAGCTAACTTTGACGAGGACTTTCCCAAGCCGTTCCTTAATCTAGTTTTAAGGAAGCTAAACTTGGCCCGTTCGGATTCGCTATACCCGGGAGCGCGATATCACAATCGTCGAGACCTTTTAAAATTCCCTAAATTCGAAGTTGAAGGTCTGTCCAATGACTCGGTTGAGCCCGTCTCGGTCAAATCGCTTAAGAAGAGGAAGTCGGGGATGTTCACGGCTATTCGGAAGCGGGATATCATGTTGCATGTTCCTTACCAGCCCTTTCGCCATCTTATTACTCTTTTGCAGGAAGCCTCGATGGATCCGCTGGTGCAGAGCATCAGTGTGACCCAATACCGCTTGGCTTCGAGGTCATGCATTGCGGAAGCGCTTCAATCGGCGGCGCGAAACGGGAAAGAAGTCTTCGTTCTCGTTGAGCCTCAGGCACGCTTTGACGAAGAGGCGAACATCAAATGGGCGAGTCAGTATCGTGACGCAGGAGTTCACGTCCAACTCGGTATTCAAGGCCTAAAGGTTCACAGTAAGCTCATACATATAACCCGTCGTGAAAGCGGTAGAGACCGATTTTACACAGTAATTGGAACGGGCAATTTTAACGAGGATACTGCCACGACCTTTGCGGACCATCTTCTCATGACCTATCATCAGGGCATTGGAGAGGACGCGGGTAAGATATTTCAGTTTTTTAATCGATCCTATCGTCCCCCAGAGTTGAAGCATCTGAAGTGCGCGCCGTTTGATCTAAGAGAGTTCATCCGCAAGGGAATAAGGCGAGAGATTGTGAATCATCGCGCCGGTAAGCCTTCCGGCATTTCCTTTAAGGTGAATAATTTTTCTGACGTTGAAACCAATGATCTCGTGACAGAAGCAGCGGAAGCTGGTGTCCCAGTGCGGTTGATCGTTCGCAGTATGTTCTCTCTTGTGATCAATGAGGATAGCCCCATCAATGCTATTAGTATTGTCGACAAATACCTTGAGCATTCCAGGATGCTGATCTTTGGGAACGATGGGGATCCTGAGGTTTATCTCTCATCAGCCGATTTTCTGCCGCGAAACTTTGATTCTCGCGTGGAGACAATTGTTCCTATCTATGACCGCCGCTCGAGGGCGCAGCTGCAGGAGTATTTTGAGATCCAGTGGAAGGACAACACGAAGGCCCGCATTCTTGATCACGACCTGACCAACCAGTATCGTAAGAGAAAAAAGGGTGAGGAGCAGAGACGGTCACAATTTGAGATCGAGACATACCTGAGGGGTGAAAACTAGAAACGCCACTAGTTTTTATTTTCAGGCCTCCAATGATCTTCCAATGTGTCTGTGACTAACTCAACGAAGCGCTTAGTTCTGCCTCCCTGTGGCAATACCTGAAGCGTAAATGAAGACCCTGGGGGCTTTGAACGGATCAGGTTGAGGAACTCATGACGCCTGCGGACTGATTGACCGTCAACAGCCACGATGACATCTAACGCCTTCAATCCAGCCTGTTCGATGGGGCGGCCTTTGAAAACCGGGTTGAGAATTAAGCCTTCAGTTTTCTTGGGTAATTCCTTGAGTATTTCGTGATTAGCAGTCCATACCTCCCAAAGATACGCCCCGATTCCCGGTGTTTCAGCGGTTTTGCGGGTGTGAAGGAGCGTTTTAATTGCTTGAGGGGGGGAGACCATGCTGATTCCGGAAGAGGGAGCCCCTTTATCGCCGATTAATCTTCCATGCTGAAGTCCCACGATGGCGCCCGCCTGATTTACCCAGATGCCGCCCGAGGTTAGCGCTGGATTGATACCTGATGCAAAGAAGTGAGCAATAGAACCTCTTGAAGAGGTGAAATCGGTGTAGCTGATTCGGGAATCGGCTACCGAACCTGAGAGCAGTAGGGTCCGCCGATGCAAGGCGGGGCCAAGGTTATAGATCGGAGTCGTATCTGGCGGGATTCTTTCCGCTAGGGGGACAGTGCCATAGCTCTCGACCTCTGGCGATATGTCGATGAGAGCAAGGTCATGTCCAAGGTCGTAGGCGCTAAGCGATCCTGAAAAGCTTTTTTCGTCTTCGGTAACAACCCAGCAGGTGTCTTTTGGGTCGTGAAAAAGGTGAGCTGCAGTGATAACGTAGGTTTTACCATCTGATGCCCGGACAAACGCCCCGCCGCCCCTGAGTTGTCCCTTGATGTGTATTTCTACCGCTGCCTTCCGAAGTTTTTTAATAGAGGCCTCCGACAAGTCGCCGGACTTTAGCGGCAGGGTAGCAGTCGAGGCAATAAGAATGACAATGAAGAAAAAGGTGCGTGTCATCTTGTTGGGGTATAAGAAGGTTCAAGAGCGCTCTTTTGTTTCGCAACGCTGATCCTTGCTGCGAAATGTGAGTGAGATTTGATTTCGTTTAGAACGAGTGATCCAGAGGCGAGACGGCCGTCGAGGAGTCGGATGCTTTCTTGCATCTGCGTAACCGCAGCAGCTTTAACAATCTCCAAGCGGACCCCGTGCCCTGGCGCTATCTGGCGACGAATGTCGAGTGCAACCCGCCCCATTGTAAAACGAGGGTTGACCTCACACGCTGTTCTGAGTTGCAGTGCGCCGGAACTATCGCGGTAGAGATAGGCATCGACACCAAGCGGTCCTTCGAAATTTCTCTCTGCTGCCCAGTCGTGGAGCGCTTCAGTAAAGAGGGCGTTATTGGCGTAGCAAGGAAAGGTTTTTTCCATCAAAAATTGCGCGATATCAGGGTTTAAACCACTGCAGAATTTGGGGAAAGAAAGGCTGCCACGATACTGACCCGATGGAGAAATAATCTGTTCAATAATTCCAAGTTGCCTGATCTCCTTTCCTTCGATCAGATATTGTACGGAGAAATCTAAGACCCTGTCGTGTGCGGGTTCTATGATGAGTCCGCCCTCGGAAATGATTTCTTCGCTCATGTCTTTACCTCGATACTGGAGGGCCTCCTCGATAGTGAGACGTTTCATTCCTCCTCCGGCCGTAGAAAAGGGCCGTTTCACGATAAATTCAGTCCAACCCTGCTTGGCTAGGGTAAGAGCGACTTCAACTAAATCATCTCCAGAGGTGATAGATCGTCCTAGCCCCAGCCATCTCTGAAGTGCTTTTATCTGCTGAGCTTTTGAGAATAGATCTCGATCTGCCGGCCTCCATCCCGGAATTGGCTTATTAGTTTGTGACAGGGCTGAAAAGAGATCAGGGATATCGGGACTCCGCGACCACGGCCGCACTTGATTGATTTTTCTATTCGGCAGGATGCTGTCACGCTTCAGGCGTCCGTCGCTCGATAAAACGTCAATTTCCGGAAGGTGAAATCCAACTTTAGCGAGCCGCAGGCGGTGCTGCGAAGTAGGAGGTTTCCGCATCAGTACGACATCGTCACGTCTGGCTAGGAAAGCGGGAAGAATCTCTAGATCTAAAATTACGGATTGGATGCGCTTGTTTGGATGATACGGGCCAGGATGACGCGCGATGCGGTTCTCCGCCTCTGGATTGAAACAGTAAATGTTCGGCGTCCTTCCTCTCGATCGTTCGAATAGAGAAAGTTGGCGAATGTAACTTGGGTCGAAACCGGCTTCGCGTCGACCTTCGACGTTAAACGGTGCTCGGTTGCCCTTGGCCCGTGTGGGGGATAAGGGGAAGATGAGTTGTTTTTTCAGAGCTTCCCAATCTGAATGTTCTTCGTTCTTCCACTGACGAAACCAATGCAAACCATAGCCCACGTGGGAAATCTCATCCTTATAGATACGATTCAAAATAGAAGCGCTCGCTTTGTCTCCGGCCTTGTGGAGTATGTTGGCGTAGTGCCGGGAATAGTCGAGATTCGCTTGTTCGAATGTTAAGCTAAGACGTGATACATAATCGAGGGGGGACTCCATACTCGAGACGACGTCCCAGAAAAATCGATTGAGTGGATATTGGCCGAAACTAATGCCGCACTGTTGCATGCGATTGACATACCAGCGGGTATGAAGTTGTTCCTCTCTCAGTGTCCGGGCGAGCCCCTCCCTGAAGGCCCTTGGGGCGTCGGGGAATTTTAGTATCGCGAGGGCCATCAGTTCCGCGGCGAGCAGTTCGTGATTAGCGAAGAAGTGAAGGAGCACTCCGCGGCTCTTTTCCTCAACCATAGCCGGTGTTCTCGGAAAAGCGGGGCGAGTCTCAGATTCGGAAGCGAAGGCAAGATTTTCGGGACGCCCGGGGATGATCCCGCGGTAGTGTTCAGAGGCGGCGGGCTCATCGTAGACAAGGGATTCTGAACGGGACAAACGAAGCTTTTCCTCCAGCGTATTGCCGAATAGAACGCGTGATGCGAGACATGTGATTGATTCGCCTTCGTCTGGCAAGTGACTGCCAATCGACGCTTCGTCAAAGCTGGGTCTTGACCGTTCCATAGGATCACGCGAAGCTTTCATTGTTTGGGCGCGGAGAATATCAAGAAAATCCGGCTAACTTTGCAGATGCTCATTATGATTCATGATCAAGAGGCTGACAAGTAACCTCGTTGCGAAAGCGCGCCAAAACGGTCTCGACCTTTTGGTGTCGAAGACCAAGGAGCTTAGTCAGCGAGTCGATCGCCGAGGATTAGCACTCAAAATATTTATGTGCATCCTCGCGGTGGGGCTGGGACTTTTGTTTAACAGAAATTTTGTGGATTATCTCGAGGCGACACGAGTCGCCCAAAAGGCGATAGAAGCATTGAGTGATATGCGAGAGTATGCGCCATCTAAGGCGTCTCTGATCTGGCAGGGTCTTGGAGTGTTCTTCGCGCTAGTTTCCTTCCTTTCGAGTCTCTGGATTAACGAGCGAATGGGCGAAGAGCGACGCAGTGGGTTCATTGTTATGGCTCTATGGTTCGCGGCGATAGCAGCGCTCTTAGCTTGGTTGCCGGCCGATATACTAGCCACAAAACAAGCGATAGCAGGAAAGGCTTTGGCGGGTGAGGCACCATCGATTCCCGCCTATATCGGAAAGCTCTTTTTTATCGCGGTCGTCATCTCGAGTATCCCTGTAGCTGCAATGGTTTATTTTCGATTAAGTCTGATGGATCGCTATGTCGTTCACAGTTTTCTTTCTCCCTTTTCCTTCTGCCTTCTCTCCTTCATTTCTATTTGGGTTATCGCCGATTTGACCGATAATGCGCCGGCTTTTGCAGGGCTTCCCGCCCGCGACATGCTCACGTTCTATGTGGTCCAAGTGCCTTATGTGATTCTCTTTGTGATGCCGATTGCTGTTTTGCTTTCAGCCCTGTTTTCGCTGAGCAAAATGTCTAAGGCGAACGAGTTTATCAGTATGGTTGGCTCAGGCCGGAGTGTGGTGAGAATTCTCGCGCCAATTTTTATTATTGGGGCTTATAGCTCGCTTATTAGTCTGGCATTCAAATATGAATGGGCTCCGTCTTCCGTCGGGTATAAAGAGGCACTGATTGAGACAGCGAACCAAGAGCGGTTCGCCCTAAGTAATGGCACCGAAATCATCCAAGACGTTTGGGCAAAGAGGGGGTGGATGCATGTGAACGAAGTAGAACGACGTACTTGGTTTGTGGGTAGGGTTCCCTACAAGTTAAGTGACGAAATGGCGGACGTGGTTGTCTGGCAGCTTCGGGAGGACGAGCAGCCCGAAAAAATCTGGAAGGCAATGCGTGCGAAATGGGTGTGGGATGCGATACCTCCGAAGTGGATATTGACCGAGGCTCAAGAGTGGAGTTACGACGAGGAGCAGGTTCCCAAATGGAAGAGCTACGCAATGCTTGAAATAGAGAGTTGGTCAGAAACCCCCTGGAAAGTGCTGAGTTCCTCACAGAATCCTGAGTATCTCGGGTTGCCGGGCCTCAGTATGTATCTAGATGCCCATTCTGATTCAGAGGAGGAATCTCTAGCTTCCTTCAGGACAAACTGGTGGAACATATTCTCGGAGCCTTTAACTTGTCTGGCGCTAGTGTTAGTTGCCGCTCCTCTTGGTATTGTTTATTCGAGGAGCAATGCTATGAGCGGTGTTGCCGGCGCCATAGCCGTTTTTGCGATGATGTACGTTATGCGTGGTTCATTTATCGCTCTGGGGCACAGGGGAGCGTTGCCTCCCTTTATTGCAGCGTGGGGAACAAATTTTTTGGTCGCTGCTTTGGGTGTATTTCTTCTCTGGTTTCGAGCCCGTAATCGTGACATTCCCAAGGTAAAAGAAGTGTTTCAAACTTTAATCATACGATTCGGGGCGAACCGCTCAACGGGAGGCTAGTTTTCAGTTCTGCCAAAAGCCGCTTGCGGCGACTCCGATATTGAATTACCGCCCAACGTTGCGGGTAAGAAATACAAAATATGGCGATTATTCAGGACTGGAAAATTCGATCAACGACCGCTCAATGCGGATTAACGGACAAAACATTTGAAGACGGTGAAGACTTTTACACCTGTATCTTCGATGATCCGGAATCCGACGGATTTATTCGGAAGGACTATTCTGTAGAATCGTGGTGTCGGGTGAGAGGTGAAGGACCTCAGCCGTTTTCGTTCTGGAGATCAACCTTTAAAGCGCCCGAGACGGAAGTTGACCATAAGCGAATTGACGATACCTCAGTCGAAGGAATGCTGCGCCGCTTCATTGAAGAGGATGATTCTCGGACAGAGCACGCCCGCTACATCCTCGCTTTGATGTTGGAGCGAAAAAAGTCGCTGCTTCCGACTGACTCTAAGATGATGGAAGACCGGAAGTTGCTCTTTTACGAGCACGCGGACAATGGTGATGTGTTTATTGTAGCGGACCCCGGCCTAAAGCTTGACGAAATCGAAGAAGTTCAGAGAGAGGTAGCAGAGCTCTTAGCTCGAGAAGAAGCAGGGGCGAGAGGGGAATTGCTCCCAG
>PBSY01000017.1 GCA_002726915.1 Verrucomicrobiales bacterium
TGGATTACTACGACGACGGCTTTGTGGTTTGTGAGGGAGGTCTAATTGTTGAGGTGCTCTCGGCGGATGATTATTTCGCGAAGATGCCTAACGGAGTTTTCTATGAGGATTTACGACCACATTTGTTGGTTCCCGGTTTTATAGATAACCACGTGCATATGCCGCAACAAGACATTATTGCTGGACGGTCTAGCGAGCTTCTTGATTGGTTGGATCGACACGCCTTCCCTGCAGAATTGCGTTACGCCGACCACGACTTTGCGCGAATTAAAGCGGCTACTTTTGTCGATCAACTGTTATCTGCAGGCACTACGTGCGCCCAAGTGTTTTCGACCGTTCATGAACACGCGTGCGAGTCACTGTTCGTCGCTGCTAGCGCGAAAAATATGTGTTTAGTGGCCGGTAAGGTGATGATGGACAGAAATGCGCCGGTGAAGCTTTTGCAAAATTCGGCCGATTGCCGAGATGACATCGAGAGGCTGGTTGCGAAATGGCATGGGCGAGGCCGATTGAAGTATGCGCTAACGCCGCGATTCGCGGTGACTTCCAGCGAGGAACAGCTGTCGCATTGTAGTGACTTGCTTACCAGTCATCCGGATTTATACGTTCAGACCCATATTTCGGAGAACTTGCAAGAGATCGACACTGTGCGTTCGCTCTTCCCGCAGCAAAGAGATTACCTCGAGGTTTATGAAGAAGCAGGTCTGGCGACGACAAGAAGCACATTTGCGCACGGAATCCACCTTAGTGAAGACGAGCAACAGAGGTTATTTCTAGCTGGCAGTAAAATTGCGTTCTGCCCCAGCTCAAATTTATTTTTAGGTAGTGGCCTTTTAGATATTGAATCTATTCCGGATGCCAATTTTTCCGTAGGCAGCGACGTTGGCGGCGGCACCGGGCTCTCTATGCTTCATACTTGTGCCGAGGGGTTCAAGGTAGCCCATTTAGCTGGTTATGAGTGGCATCCGTATGAAGCGTTGTGGTCAATCACTAAGGGTAACGCGGATGCTCTGGGATTAGGTAACAGCATTGGTCAACTGCGCCCGGGTTTTTTTGCCGATATGGTGCTTTTGGATCTTGATCAACCCCGTGCATTAGGGAATCGGTTGGAGCATTGCGAAAACTTACCCGATGAATTATTTGCGCTCATGTTCCTAGGCGATGATCGCAGCATCGCGCGAACCTACGTAGCTGGGGAAGTGGTGTTTGATCGTGCGGAGGTAGGCTGATTTGGACGCTTTATTGTTTGAATGGATAACTTTGCTGGTCCGGTGGGCGCATATCATCACTGCCATCGCTTGGATTGGCGCCTCTTTTTATTTTGTTTGGTTGGATATGAGCCTTGAGGAGATTTCCCCCAACAAAAAAGGGCTGGGCCTTCAGGGGGAACTCTGGGCCATTCATGGTGGCGGCATATACGAGGTTCAGAAATACAAACTCGCTCCGCCAGTCATGCCCAAAACGCTGCATTGGTTTAAGTGGGAGGCCTACAGCACTTGGTTAACTGGTACGGCTCTGCTTGTGCTCGTCTACTATGGCCGGGCGCAGACATTTCTTGTTGACGACGATAGTTTTGTTCGTGAACCCACGATTGCCATATTAGCGTCTATAGGTTTCCTGAGTTCAGGCGTGCTTGGTTATGAGTTGATCGTAAGAAGACGAAATTTGTCTAACCAAATCTTATCGATTTCGGTGACCCTTTGGCTTGCGTTTCTATGTTGGGTGGCGTTCCAGCTTTTTAGCGATAGGGCCGCCACTATTCATACTGGGGCGGTTATTGCGAGCATTATGGCAGCAAACGTGTTCCTTGGAATCATTCCAGGGCAGCGAGCGCTCTTAGCTGCAATAGCAAGTGGTGAGGCAGTCGATCCAGGTCCTGCCCTATTAGCGCGCAAGCGATCGCTACACAACAACTATCTGACCCTGCCCGTAGTTTTATGCATGCTGGCTAATCATTTTGCGTTCGCGCTGGGTCATAGTTGGTCGTGGTTGGTAGTGCTCACCCTCTGTCTAAGCGCCGCCAATGCGCGTCATTTCTTCAATCTCAAACACTCAGGGAAGATCCGTCCGAGCGTGTTGGTGATAAGCGCGGCATCCTTTCTATTAGTGGTTGCCGTAACAACGTGGCAAATTACAGAACAGAAGATGGCGCGGGCGAATAGCTTTATCGCCAATAAGAATTCCTTGTCCTCGGTGCAGTTTCAGCAACTCCTGAAAAAGCACTGCACCACTTGCCATGCCAAGAACCCAAGTTTTCCTGGGTACGCGGCGGCACCTGGCGGAATTGTCTTTGAAAATTTCGAATCGCTAAAAGCCTATAGGCAGAGAGCTATTACATCTATGGTNTCTGGGTATATGCCNTTGGCCAACCTGACCGAATTGAAAGAGACAGAACGTGCCGCGATGATTGCCTATCTCGAAGCTGNGGGCGGTGCTCGCTAAGTCTAAGNNGGAACTGGTTTNTGATGTTTGTGCCAATGCTTAGCGATATCAATCCGCCGACAAAGCCAAACGTCCTCGTGCTGCAGAACATATTTTAAAAATCGACGCAGTGAGCGCGTCCTGCCAGGTCGGCCTGCAATCCTACAGTGGAGTCCTACGCTGAGCATTTTCGGATGTTCTTGGCCCTCCTCATAGAGCTCGTCGAAAGAGTCTTTCAAATAAGTGAAAAATTGGTCGCCGGAGTTAAATCCCTGGCTGGTGGCAAATCGCATGTCGTTGGTGTCCAGCGTGTAGGGTATGACCAAGTGCGGGCTGTCGTCCTCAAAGTGCCAGTAAGGAAGATCGTCCGCGTATGAATCTGAGTCATACAAGAAACCACCGTGATCGATAACAAGTTTGCGCGTATTTGGGCTGTCTCTACCCGTATACCAACCTTCGGGCGCTGCGCCGGTGACCTTTTTGTGAATTTCGGTGGCCAGCTGTATTTGTCTTCGCTCCTCATCCTCGGACATGTGCTGATGATCAATCCAGCGGTAGGCGTGGCTCGCGATCTCCCAATCTGCCTCTTGCATTGCGGCTACCGCCGCCGGATTCCTCTCGAGCGCCATAGCAACGCCAAATACAGTGATGGGTATTCTGAGCTCTGTCATAAGTCGGTATAGGCGCCAAAATCCTGATCTGCTCCCATACTCGTATAAGGACTCCATACTCATGTGCCGATCAGAGTAAGATTGCGCGCCGATAATTTCCGACAAGAATGTTTCTGACCCAGCATCGCCGTGAAGCACGTTGTTCTCGGCACCCTCTTCGTAATTTATGACAATTTGGAGAGCTAATCGGGAATCACCAGGCCATCTCGGCTTGGGAGGTGTCCGACCATAGCCAAGCATGTCTCGCGGATAAAATGAGGTGTTCATGAAATTCTCTCCGGGCGTCAAGCCAGTCACCACTGAACAGGGTTTAAATTGCTAGAACCATTGATATGTAGCTAAACGACCCCGGAAGATACTTTGAATGTTGCCGAAGCGGCAATATTTTCGAGTTTGGATTCGGTAAAAAAGTCTGACTCCAGTCGTCACGCACCGATATGGTGCATGAGGATCTTCACCATGGCCCTAATACGGGCGTTGCCAAAAAATATTAGACGATTCGGACCAAGTAAATAGCCGCCAGAATGCGGCTAAGCCGGCCGTAACTGCAGTGCTACGCTTGTGGTTTCGGTGCTAAAAGCGATGGCATGTGTTTTGCACACTTTTAGGGATTCCAGAAACGACAGTAACTTATTCGAAAAAAGCGCTTCACAGGGATGGGAAGCCAGGAAATGTCGGCGAAGCAAGGCAGCTTGAGAAAACCCCCTACGCTTACTAAACAGAAAACGAGAATATGAATCTAGTAAAACTTATCCAATCTGGCTTGCTCGCTTGGGTTGCAAGTTGGATGTTGATGATCGCGCCCGCGCATTCGCTCGAGAGTGTTATTAATTCCCAAGTCGAGTCCGACGAGTCCTCTGTCGAAAGCCAGAAAAAAATCGATGGGTTGGCAGCGCAAGCATCGGAGGACGCGCAAAGAATCAGGTTGGCGGAGCAAAGGTTGGAGAGTCTCACGATATACAACGATCAACTCGCTCGTTTGATTGACTCCCAAGAATCCGAAATAACTTCTTTGCAACGGCAGACCGAAGAGATCGACGACATAGAAACGGGCGCGTTGCCGCTTATGATCGAAATGACTGAGACCATTAAAGAGATGGTATCTAGTGATATACCTTTCCTGCTACGTGAGCGCGAGGATAGAGCGGACAGTTTGTCTCTCTTGATCGATCGCGCCGATGTGACCGCTGGTGAGAAATTCCGACGAATTATGGAGGCTTATCTGGTCGAATTGGACTTCGGACGCACGATTGAAGGCTACCGTGGCGAACTGGACCTCGATAACTCAGTTAAAACGGTCAATTTTCTGCGAGTGGGCCGCCTTGGCTTGTATTATCAGACCTTGGACGGGTCAGAGAGCGGATGGTGGAATGCAGAAAGGGGCGCATTCCAGAGTCTTGGCAGTGACTCGCGCGACGAAATTCGCGCGGGATTAAGAATTGCGCGAAAACAAGCTCCGCCAGAGCTGTTGCTGCTGCCCATTGGCACTCCTGAGGGGGCGCTTAAATGAACTCAGTAATGAAGCTAAGGGACTTGGCTGCATTGGCTTTTTTTGCGCTCTGCACGCAACCGATATCTGTCCATGCCGCAACCCCGCTAATCGATCTATACGAAAAAGTTGAACGAGGCGCGGTCGAAACCGGGCAAAGGGACGAGCGACGAGAAGCGCGTTTCGCCTCGTCGGCGCAAGAAAAGGCTCGGATGTTGAGAGATCTTGAGCGAAAAATCGCGCAAGAGGAAAAAAGAAAAAATTCTCTGAAAAACGAATTTGATGGGAATGAAGACCGGTTAGCGGAATTAACCACGCTGCTAGATCGTCGAATTGGCGACCTTGGTGAACTCTTCGGAGTGTTCAGACAGACGGCGGACGATACGCAAAACTTACTGTTCGATTCCCTGATCGGTTTAGAATTCCCGGAACGCAGAGCGATCATCGCGGAACTCGCAGAGTCGACTGATGTGCCCACCATCCCGCAAATGCGAGAGTTATGGAAACTGCTGATTCAAGAAGCAGCCTATTCTGGTCAAGTATCGCGATTTGATGCAGAGGTCATAGCCCCCGCCGGTGAGGTTTACAGCGCAGAGGTGACTCGCGTGGGCGTATTTAACGCAGTGGCTGGCGACAAGTATCTAAGTTATCTGCCCGAGCAGAATAGATTAGCGGAATTAACCAGACAGCCCGCAGGCTATGCCCGGAGTAGTGCTCAGAGCTTGTCCAGTGCTTCCGGTGCCAAGGTGGATTTTGCTTTGGACCCGTCTCGAGGAGCGCTGCTTGGTCTACTTGTTCAGTCACCAAGTCTGATGGAGCGAGTTCAGCAAGGCGCATTCGTTGGGTATGTAATCATAGCGGGGGCGCTACTGGGGATGTTGCTTGTGCTAGAAAGAGGAATGCGGTTAACGCGCATCCAAAGATCGATAGATCGGCAATTAGGCGACTTGAGTTCCGTAAGACTCGACAACCCGCTGGGGCGAATCCTCAATGCCTATGACGAAAATCAACATCTTGACGACTTAGAGACTATTTCGAGAAAACTAGAAGTGGTCGTCATCGAAGACGTCGGTGAAATATCTAAAGGCCTGCCGGTGATAAAAATCTTGGCCACTGTCGCCCCTTTGACTGGGCTTCTTGGCACCGTTGTTGGGATGATAGAGACCTTCCAATCGATTACGCTTTTCGGTACCGGCGATCCAAAGCTAATGGCCGGGGGCATTTCAATGGCACTCATTACGACGGTACTCGGGTTGCTGGCGGCGATACCGCTTCTTATAAGCCATACGATTTTGAGTTCGAAGGCCGCTGTGTTAGCCAAGATAGTTGGCGAGCAGGCGGCGGGAGTGATGGCGCAAAAAGCTGAACAGATTGCCGTGAGCCGGGCTGCTGGAGGCTAGTGTTAGTGAACTCATTAATCTTAGATTTCTTGGAGTTTATGTCGAGAGGGGGCGATGTGCTCTGGGGAATATTACTTATAACGATTATGCTTTGGTGGTGCATAGTAGAACGTCTTTGGTATTTTTTTAATGAATATCCCAAGCATCGGTCTGAAAAAGTGAATCGTTGGTTAGATCGCAGTGATCGAGCCAGTTGGTACGCAGTGTGTCAGAAAAATCAAATCGTATCGGAAATTGAGTGCCTGATGATGCGAAATACGAAAACAATCCCCACGTTAATCGCGCTGCTGCCCCTGCTCGGATTATTAGGCACGGTTACAGGGATGATTCAGGTCTTTGACGTAATGGCTTCTTTGGGTTCAGGCAATCCTCGCGCGATGGCAAATGGGGTCAGTGCTGCAACCATTCCGACCATGGCGGGCATGTTGGTCGCGATCAGCGCGCTACCTTTCTGGACCTTCATAGATAGGCGTCACAAAGCAGAAAAGATCACGCTCCAACAAATAATTGAATCCGGTGAAACATGAATAAGTCTAGGTTCCTAGTGGCGGCTGAGGACGAGACGCAAGTTGATATCACGCCCATGTTGGATGTGGTCTTTATCATGCTGATTTTTTTTATTGTTACCTCGACCTTTGTTAAGGAGAGTGGTGTAGACGTGACTCGGCCTGACGCGGAGACCGCGGTCAAGACGGATGCGCTGACAATCCAAATCGGGATCACAGCCAATAACCAAATATGGTTTGATAAACGTCTGGTCGATAAACGTGCTGTGCGCGCAAATGTGGAAAAAGGGCTGGCAGAAAGTCCCGGCGCTGCCGTGATCATCGTGGCTGATGCACTTTCGAATACCGAAGCATTAATTGACGTTATGGATCAGGCGCGCCTGGCTGGTGCGCAGAGTATCTCAGTAGCGACTGATGAGCCTTGAGAGCGATGAGGCAAAGCCTGTTCGGATTCATAGCCTTAGGCTTGGCGCTGAGTTTATTTGCCGTTATGAACGTGCTGATCAGTAACGATCTAAATTACGACAAGCCAGATCGCAGTCGTGCGTATTTAAACTTTATTCGAATAGATCCCGCCGACACGATTACGAATACCAAGGATCGCCGAATCCCTGAGCCTCCGCTTCCGCAAGATATGCCGGAAACACCTGATTTCTCAGCTGCAATGGATCCAATTAACTCTTCGCTCTCGATGACCATGCCATCCATTGGCTTGCCAATAAGCAGTGGCGATGGTCCTTACTTAGGGGCCTTGCAGAAAGGTAGCGGTCTTGCTGGGTTCGACACTGATGTGATCCCGGTTGTTCGCGTCCAAGCAGCTTATCCACGCCGAGCTAAACAGGCGGGGATTGAGGGCTCCGTTACGATGGAGGTATTGATCAAACCGGATGGCACGGTATCCCAAGCGAAAGTGTTGGAATCGACGCCGCCTCGAATGTTTGACCAGGCTGCCCTCGTTGCAATTCAACGTTGGAAATTTCGACCCAAAATAGTTGACGGGACACCGGTGTCTCAAAGAGCTCGACAAACGATCCAGTTTTCGTTGGAAAAATAAGCGATGAGCATGTCCATTATTACGGCAAAGCCCTTTTTATGGTTGTTGTTGGCCAGCATCACGGCATTTGGAGGTCTTTATTCGGTTGATGCCCTCGCCGACTCTATTACGCCGCGTACTTACAAAAAATTAATTGATGCGCAGGAATTGCTTGCGGAAGAGAACGTCGATGACGCGATTATATCGCTGAAATCCTGGCTTGAAGAATTGGACGAGGATTCCCTAGACAAAGCCCTTACCCTACAAACGTTGGGCTATGCAGAAATGAGTAAAGAACGTTTCCAAGTCGCGATCGGGTATTTGCGGGCAAGCTTGGATACCGGCAAGCTCCCTGAAAGCGTAAAATACAACGTAGGATATATGGTGGCCCAGCT
>PBSY01000018.1 GCA_002726915.1 Verrucomicrobiales bacterium
AGAGGCGGCTTAATAGCCGGATCCAACTCCTTGCTGAGGCGTCTCTCAAAAACAGAGGGATGACATGCGCCGTTTGTAATAACCTTGACTGGCTTCCTCGACGCTGACGTGAAGACGATGTTTAAATCCGTTCCCGCTAAGGTGATGACTGAGATTGAAATTGTTATCGAGGGAGAGATCATTCTCGCTTATGAACATGTTGACTTCCAACTGACAAAGGTGACTTGAGATCTCAGGATAGCTAATCCTAGGGAAAATATATTTCGGTTGGGCAGTCTAACGTCATAGCACAGACGATCCCTGATGGAATCCGAATGTCACTGACAAGGGTTGGTGGTTAATAATCATAAAACTTACTCAGCTGGCGGTGTATCTGGGATTGTCTGCTGCGAATTGTTAGCCCAGTTTTTCTTACATAGTCCAATATAAGCATAAATTATGATTACAAGAGCTGCCGCAACGATACCAGCGGTTAAACCTTGAGCGACTTGTCCACTGCTGGTTGGCTTAAGACGCGAATGCCATCCTCTAGAATCCACTGGGCACCTCGGCTATGTGCAGCGTCGCAAAGAGGATAAATATCGAGGTCGGGGTCTTCGATAGCAGCGAGAAAATGAAGGCTCGCATTGCCGAAATAATCGGGTTGTTCTGGCACCTCAATCTCAATTCCGTCAGGTTGCTTCTGGGTTGCGAGTCGAATTTTACCATCGTGATTGGGCTCGATTAGAAGGGTGCCCTCGCTACCGTAGAGCGTGGTGCTGTAGGAAGTCAGTTTACCGATCTGGGTCCAACTCGCCTCCGTGGTCGCAAGAGCATTAGGATAGGTCAGAACGAGAATGGCATTGTCCTCCAAGGAGAGATCTGGCTTAAAGCCAGTGCTTATCTTCGTGCCGCTAATACGAGTGGGTCGGCCGAGGAGTAATTCTGCAAGAACAGCTCCGTAACAGCAATAGTCCATATAGGCCCCCGCACCGTTCAGCTCAGCATCGTAAAGCCACTCACAGAACTGTCGCGAGCAACCCAGTTCGATCGGTCCTTGATGAGCAGCTCGGTATTTAACCTGCCAGAGTTTTCCTATTTCACCGGCCTGGGCCATAGCGATACCGTGGCGAAGTTGAGGCCACCAGGCGAATGGCCAGTTGATCATGAGGCGAACCTTGGCAGACACGGCGCTGTCATACATGCGATTTGCTCCCTCCAGATTGGAAGCCATGGGTTTCTCGACGAGGCAATGGAGCCCGCGTTCGCAGGCCATGACCGTGAGGTCCTCACTGAGCTTATTGCTGCCAAAAATGTAAACTGCGTCTAGCTCTTCATCGCTGAGAAGCTTTTCGTAGGATTGGTAGGTTTTACCGGGAAACTCTGACTGGTATCGGTTTAGCAGTTCGTGATCTGTGTCTGCGGCGGCGACTAGTTCGGCGCGACCGGTTTGCTGAAGTTCTTTAAGATTACTCCAGACGTGATCGTGATGGAGTCCGAGTATGGCGATACGGTGCATAATTCAAGAAAGACTGGTGAGTAAAAAATCGTTAAGGGAGGAGATCGTATTTCTGGTCGATAGGTATTTGGTAGGCACGAAGCGTGCCGTTCTCGACTTCTTCAATAGTGACTTTGCGCCCCGCTTGATCAGATTCGACGACAGCGAAGGCGCAGGCGAGGTCGCGCAGGCCCTCATCGCCGGAGCATTCAGGTTGAGTGCCTTTTTCAATAGCGCGAAGCCAATCGAGTTGAGACAACGCAAAGTCGTTGGTCAGGCCGAGCGGGAAATGGCGCGTTTTCATTTCGGTAGAGGCGTTGGCTTCGTAGAGGGCCTTGAGAGACTGGGTCGCACCACCATCAAGAGTGATTTTGTCGCCGGTGACACGACCGTTGGTGCCGTAGAATACTGGGCCCTCTCCGAGGACGGTATTGGTGCCATGACCACCCCAACTTCCGAACATGGAACCCGCGGCCCCCGATTTGAGTTCAAAGTGAGCGTAAAACGTATCATCGGCATTGCATGAAATGGGATCAACGCGCTCCCCGTTGCGGATGAGATAGCGTGTTGGTTCCACTATCTGCGTCTTGGCGCTAACAGAAATAACTTCACTTCCTCCGATATGGCGAATCATGTCAAAGAAATGAGGGCCGAGATCAAGAGCCATACCTCCACCGTTTTCCAAGATATGTCGCCAGGGGGTCTCTGCTACAATGAGATTAGGCGCCCACCACGTGCCCATATTTCCCATCACTGCCATCTGAAGTGCTCCGGCAGGACCGCTATTGCTGAAAGCCCAGTGCTGATGCCGGACGCTTTCGACAAAGCGCAGGTTTTCGAAGACTCCAAAGGTGACGCCGGCAGCTTCGGCCTTTTCGCGCATGCGGCGCGCGCCCTCCATGGAGACAGCAAGAGGCTTCTGGGAAAGGACCGGTTTGCCCTGTCCGAAGGCAAGAGTGGCGATTTGGTGGTGAAGGCTGTGGACGGTGAAGTCGTTGATCGCATCTACTTTTCCTGAAGCAATGAGATCCCGGTAGTCCGTGTAGATTTCAACTTCCGTTTCAGGCTGAAAATCAGACAGGTACTGGTCACCGACCGCGAGTGGATCACCAGCGATCTTGGAAACAGGTTCACGCTGAGGTGGCCCATCGCCGCGCTTCACGTAGCTTTGTGCATCCTCTGCCTTTCGCGAACAAAGTGCTGTGATTTTAAAATTGTCGACTCCGGCTTCCCGCAGGATTTTGTATCCCTCGAGGTGGGCGGCGAGAATACGGCCGCAACCGACGATACCGATTCGAATCATGCCGAGAGAATAAGGGGTGCGGCAAGCTTTCCAAGAAGGAATTCTTGCCCGAAGGCAACCGATATAGCTGTGTGAATCCGGTGTGGACCCAGGGGGAGCGTCCGGTTACACTCTGGCAATTGTGCCAAATGGAAACCACCGAAGATCCCGCAGCGAAAGATGAGGTGAAGGAAGAATTTGCCCGTACTCGCATGAGCTTAATCGAGCGCCTTGCCGATTGGGAGGACCAGCGCACCTGGGATGAGTTCTACCAGACCTACTGGCGATTAATCTACAGCATCTCGACCAAGTCAGGATTGAGCCACGATGAAGCCTTTGACGTCGTTCAGGAAACGGTGCTTTCGGTGGCGAAGCAGTGGAAGAAGGGACAGAAATATGATCCTGACAAAGGCTCATTTAAGACGTGGCTGATGAATATTACCCGCTGGAGAATCGCTGATCAGTTTCGGAAGAAACAGCGTAATCCGGCAGCCAATGCTCAGGCTGGCGGGAGTCCGAATGGTGACGGGGGAAATCGCGATACTGCGACAGTGGATCGCATGGTCGGAGAAGACGGTGAAGAGGTTCTCGATCGGATGTGGGAGAACGAATGGATGGCCAACCTCTCGCAGGTTGCTATCGAACGAGTAAAGAAGTTGGTGTCACCCAAGCAGTTCCAGATCTTTGATGCCTATGTCATCAAGGAGTGGGATACTTCGCAGGTGAAAAAAGAGCTTGGTGTAAGCCAGTCGCAAGTTTACCTCGCGAAACATCGCGTTGGACGGCTCATTAAGAAAGAGATCGAATCGCTTAAGAAAGAGTTTATCTAATTATTCGCATGAGCGAATGCGCTCTTTTTCGGCTTCGCATTCCTCTTTAAAGGAAGTGATTTCGCGGGTTTTCTGGGTCTCCAGTTCCTGCAACTCGACGAAGTTGCCCTCCATGGTTGCCTTCTTGATTAGATCTGTCAGAAAGAGCTCGCGCTCTGCGGTCTTGGCCTTGAACTTTTCGTCGATGGAAGCCAGTTGCTCACGCTGTTCGTCGGTAAGCTTGATCTCTGGCTCAGACTGACTGAGCCGCTCCATGGCAAGTTCGTAGGCGCTTTTCATGGCAAAAACTATTCCTCCTCTTCAGCTGCTGGTGCTTCGTCTTTTCTTTCCTCGGCCAGTTCGGGTTTCTGAGCCTCCTCGACTCCAAATTGGAGGGCCGGGGTTGTAGCGATGATTTCAGAGATTACGTCCCAACCATTGGAGCGCTGCAGCTGAAATACATTGAGGTAGATTTTCACCACTTCCGGATTGTGCTCCTTAAGCAGCTTGTCGATCGTCGATTTGACCTTTTTGGCGTTGAGTTCTTCGGGGAGATCTTCTGCAGCTCCTTCCCCGTCGTGCTCGATGCCGATTCCGTCGAGGAACTGCACGAGGACGTCCTGATGAGCTTTCATGAGCCACAACTGCATTACCTGATCAGCAATTTCAGCGGATCCGCGAAGCTTGACGTTTTTAGCGAGCCATTCGATCTGCTCGGCTGCCGGCTTTCGTTGTATAAAGACGGGTCGCAGTTTACGATTAGAGGCGAGAGAAGAGAGGGACGCGACGTAGACCTCGCGTTGCTCGTCGCGGAGAAATTGAAAAACAGACCGGGTGGTTTCAGGGCTGATCTTTTGGAAAATTTCGAAAGCTTTCATGGTGGCAAGAGGGGGCGAGGTTGACTGAAGTAACTTCAGTAGGCATGGGGGATTGTGCCAGTAAAGTTTTGGGGTGCAAATGCAAATGTAAATTTCATGAGAGTCATAGGGTAGCACAATTGCCGGATGCGTTTATCTTCCTTTATGCCGCGTGGATACGCTCTGTTTGATCTCGACCATACCATCCTGCCTTTCGACACGCAGGCGTTGTTCTGTAATTACGTGCTGCAGCAGGAAGGCTGGCGTCGAATTTATCTGGCTTGGTTTTTGCTCAGTCTGCCACTCGCAGCGTTGAAGATCTTCAATTTGAGGATGATGAAGCGTGTTTTTATGAGCTATCTCGTCGGGATGGAAAAAGAGACCCTTGAGCGGTACGTGAAGGAGTTTCTCGAAACTGATTTCGATCAGGCTCTCTATCCCGAGGTAGTCGCGGAGGTTGAACGTCACCGGGAGGAAGGGCGGACCTTAATTTTAAACAGCGCCAGTCCCGATTTTTATCTGGCGGGGATCTCAAAGAAGCTTGGGTTCGATCATTATATCGGAACCGAAATGACGGTGGAAGATACCATGCCGATATTACCGAGGATCTTGGGCCCTAACAATAAGTGCGAGGCGAAGATCAAAGCGATGAGGGAGCGAGAGTTGATTTCTTGTGAGGCAGAAATGCTGGCCAACACGTGGGCATACTCTGATAGTTCAGCCGATATGCCGCTTCTCTCGATTGCGGAAAGCGGAGTCATGATTCATCCCGGCAATCGCCTGGCTGAGGAAGGCCTGAAGCAGGGTTGGCGAACCATGACTCCAAAGCGACCCTATAATGGAAAGTGGGGAGGTCGCTGGGCCTCAGTATTTCAGGCGATGGGCTTCTATCGACTAAAGTGATTATGAATTAATTAATAATCGATTCGCGATTAGAGGGAGATTTCGTTACAGAAAGTAGCATGCCAGAAAGCGACTCCAATTTCACTGTCAGCAGACGTTCCTGGTGGTCGTTGATAGCCGTCTTGATCGTTCAGGCGCAAAATGCGTTTAACGATAACTTTGTGAAACTGGTTCTAACGGGGCTCGCTATGGCAGTAGCGGCGGGCACGCCAGTGGGAGAGAATATTCAATATATCCTATTCGTAATGATCCCGTTGCCTTTTATTCTGCTGGCACCGATAGCAGGATACTTGTCCGACCGCTTTTCGAAGCGAGACGTGATTTTCGGCAGTTTGCTTTTCCAGCTCGTTCTCTTCGTGATGGTCACTGGTGCCGTGATAATGCGATCAGTTGAGGTCGCAATCTTTGGTTATTTCCTGTTGGCCGTTCAATCGACGATTTTCTCTCCTGCGAAGCAGGGAATTCTCAAAGAGATCGTTGGATCGGAGCGCTTGGGGTTTGCGAATGGGCTTATGTCCATGTTGACCATGGTTGGAATTCTGGGAGGTATGTTGCTGGCGGGTCGATGGTTTGACGGTCGTTTAGAGGCGTTCAATAAACTCAACGGTGTCATTCCCGAGAATGGTTGGCAGGCCGCTCTCGTTCCAATGTATTGGGTAGGCGGAGCTTGCCTCATTGCTCTGATAATCGGTTGGTTCGTGGAGAAAACACCGTCGTATCCTCGGGAAAAATTTACTCGAGGTGTCTGGGTTCGGCACTTTCTGCACCTCCGCCAATTATTTGCTCAACGCCGGCTGCGAATAGTGGCGTTGTTTATCACCTCCTATTGGTTTGTGGCAAACTACATGGGCGTCATTTTCGTAAATTTCGCGAAGGAGCTTTATCCTGATGCCGGCGAAGCCGGTCGGATGGAGGCGACTGCGGAGATGCTCACCTGGGTTGGTGGTGGCTTAATTGTGGGAAGCACAATCGTGTCGCTTCTCTCTCGCAAAAAGATTCGTTTACCGGTTGCCCCTTTTGGTGGGTTCGGCATGGCGTTAGCATTGGTCGGTGCTGGTTTATATCCGCCGGGGTCGTTGTTGTGGAATTTGAGCCTCAGCCTTATGGGATTTGCTAGTGGTTTTTACGTGGTCCCCTTGAATGCTTGGTTGCAGGACTTGGCGGAAGAAGAACGCCGTGCGCGAATCATTTCCGCGCTGAACTTGATGGCCTCTTTCTCTGGCGTCGTTGCCGTGATGGTGGGTTTCACCCTCGATAAGATTTCGGTAGACCCTTCCGGTCAGATCCTTGTGATGGTTCCTTTCTTGATCTTGGTCGGGGTGATCCTCTTACGCTTCCTTAAAACTGATATTTCCGATTCAAAATGACGTGGTTGGCACAATGGTCTTTAAAGATTCTTCTACTGCCTTGGGTGAAGTTTTTCTACCGGCTCCGTCGGTTTGGTGTCGTTAATGTGCCGAAGAAGGGAGGAGTGCTTCTGCTCGGGAATCATGTGAGCTATATCGATTCTTTTGTCCTTTACCTGACATCTCCCCGTCCAATCCGCTTTGTGGTGTTGGCAAGATATACCCAAATGAAGGCAATTGGGTGGTTTCTAAAGATGTTTGGAGTTATCCCAATTCAACCGAGTCAAGCCAAGAAAGCGATTACTGACTGCATTGATGCGTTGAAGGCAGGAGACATGGTGTGTCTCTTCCCCGAAGGTGGATTGACCCGCCTCGGAGTCGTTGACGAATTTAAGAAGGGTTTTGAAATCATTGCCCGCAAATCGGATTGTCAGGTGGTGCCAGTTTATATGGATGGCTTGTGGAACTCGATTTTCTCATTCGAGCGGGGGCGCTTTTTCAGTAAACGACCCCATGGGCTGTTCTGCCCCTTACAGGTGGCATACGGGCCAGCTGTGTCGGCAAATGAAGCAAATACGGAATCGATTCGTGAAGCGGTCATGGCTCAATCAGTCGAAGCTTTTGCCAAGCGACGTGATTTTGAACTTCCACTGGAGAAAGCAGTCATCCGATCGTTGAAGAAAAATAAGGGGAACCCCCTTTTCGTGGAGTATGGCAAGAAGGGGCCGAGAGTATGGACGCGATCCCAAACCCTGGGAATGGCGACTGCAATTTCGAGGCGGTGGATAAATCATCGACCCGACGAGAGTGATTTTGTCGGGGTAATGCTGCCGCCCGGTGCAATGAACGCCGTGATCAATCTAGGGTTATTTCTCGCAGGTAAGACCCCGGTAAATCTTCCTTTCACGATCGATCAGGAAGAGTTGAAAAAAACGGCGCACTCGATCAAGCCGCTCGGGATGAAAACAGTTATCACCTCCCGGGCATTCATTCCGCACCTGATAGATTTCTGGGAAGGGGACGTAGGCTCCTTTATCGACATGAAATCACTGGCTTCCATTCAGGGGTCTCCGATGGGTTTGATGGAAAGACTGAGGGCGAAAATAGAACCGGCGTGGGTGACCTGCTGGCGGCTCGATCTGAACAACCGCGAATTCAGTCGCCAAGCAGTTGGATTAGTTCCTGTAGCGGGGGAATCTCCAATTCTCCTCTCGTCCGCTAACTTGCATCGAAATGCAGTTCAGGTGGGTGCTGCTGATTTTGTCGGGCGTGATGATGTCATTTTTACTGAGGATTCGCTCTCTGTTCCCGAGGGTCTGACGCTCGCTTGCTGGACCCCATTACTCGGGAAAGGTAAGGTGGTGGCGCGATCTTTCTCTTTGCGAGAAGAAACCGGACTCCTGAAGGAGGCTTTGAACGAGCAGGAAGTTACCCTGTTGTCCGGCTCAAGGAATTTCTACGCCGGACTCGGTGAATCCGTTGGTGGAAGAATGCTCAAGTATGCTCTGCTTTTCGGTCCCGTTCTTCAAAAAGAGATCAAGCAGTGGGAGGCCAAGCTTGGAATTCCTCTGTGCCGGGCCTGGTCGAGCCACGGTAGAGTCGCTACAATGAGTCGGCCGGACCCAAATGATCCTTCGACCTCTCACCATCAAATTCAAATCGGCCGTTTACCCGGTGCGGTGGGTCGGTTTCTCCCCGGGATAGCGGTTCGAGTGAAGGGAACGGGAATCCAGATGCGCTTTGATCCCGTTTCAGACGATGAAATACAAGGGCTCTGGCTCGACGGTCCTGATCAAGCTGAGTTGGACAAACAGGGCTTTTTGAGCTTCTTAGCTGCCGGATCTGACCCTCCGGAACGGGCAAAAAAAAGTCCTTGAATCGTTTTAAAAAAAACCGCTTGCCGATCCGACGGACTGGTGGCAAATTTCCCGCCCTCAAAGCAGATCAGAACGATGGCATACGCAATTTTTAAAACCGGTGGAAAACAATACCGTGTCGAATCCGGTGACAAGATCGACGTTGAAAAGCTCGACGCCGAAATCGGCGATACGGTAAAGTTCGAAGAGGTGCTGGCTTCTGGTGATGGTTCTGAAATAAAAGTAGGCGCTCCCTTCATCGACGGTGTTGCTGTGACAGCCAAGGTTGTCGAGCAGTTTCGCGACAAAAAAGTAATCGCTTTCAAGTTTAAACGCCGAAAAGGTCACCACAAAACCAAGGGGCACCGCCGTCACTTGACCCGCCTTGAGATTGTTTCCATTTAATTTCACAAATTCCCGAAGTTAGAATTTTATCATTTCGAAGTCATGGCTCATAAGAAAGGACAGGGTAGCGTTAAGAACGGTCGCGACAGCAACAGTAAGCGTCGCGGGGTGAAAAAGTTCGGTGGTGAGCAGGTTATTCCTGGCAACATTATCCTTCGCCAATGTGGCACCAAGTGGCATCCTGGAAAAAATGTTGGGATTGGGCGCGATTACACAATTTACTCACTGGTGGAAGGCAATGTGCGCTTCGACCGGAACGGCCGGCGCGTCAACGTCGATTCCGTTAGTGCTTGATTTTCGAAGCGCTGATCAAGGTCCGCGCTTTACAAGCTGGAAAGCTGGAGGCCTCCGGTGATGAACGTGGTTCTGTTCGAACCGGAAATTCCTCCGAACACAGGCAACATCGGGCGGCTGTGTCATGCCACTGGGTCTGCTCTCCATTTAATCGAGCCTTTGGGCTTTTCACTCGAGGATAAAGCACTTCGCCGTGCTGGCCTTGATTACTGGCGTGAGCTCTCACCGACCCTCTGGCCATCGTTAGAATTGTTTCTTGAATCGGTCCCGAGTGGGAATTCTGTCTACTACCTGACCACGAAGTCCGATCGTGTCTACTGGGATGCGAGATTCAAGGAAGGGGACTATCTGGTCTTTGGGCCAGAGACGCGAGGACTTCCCAAAGCTCTTTTGGAAAGTAATGTTGGGAGCTGCCTGACAATCCCTCAGGTCAAGGGGCGAAGTCTAAACCTGTCGACTGCTGTAGGAATTGTTTTGTTTGAGGGCATCCGTCAGGCTTGGGCGACGTAATTCAGTTGGCTAAAAACGTTGCTTTTGTCTTGTCACGATTTTAAAAAACGATAGGACTGTTAGCTCAAGCCGTTGGCAATTAATCTCCAACTTTGCGCCCCTATGATCGCTCCAAGACCGAATTACGGAATTACTCGTATAGACCAGCCGGAAAAGAAAAATCACGGCTTCTATGTTCGCATTACTCACCGCGGAAGAAGCACTCAGAAGTATTTTCCTGACAAATCCTCTGGTGGAAAAACCAAGGCGCTCAATGCAGCGAAAGCCTATCGTGACAAGTTGCTTGCTAAAATGCCGAAGTATAAGCAGGAAGCAGCTGCGAAAAAGAAGCGACGCATTAAGCAGTCGAACGTTACCGGGGTCACTCACGTGGTGTCCAAATCCCCGAAGGGCAAGAACTATGAGTACTGGCAGGCTGCCTGGGTGGACGGTAGGAACACTCGCAAGACTGCAAAGTTTTCAATCAGCCGTTACGGTAACGACAAGGCTCTCAATATGGCCAAGAAAGCCCGACGCGAGGGTTTGAAGGGCAAGCGTTGATTCCAGTCACGTTACTGTTTGAATAAAACATTCGTTTCCGGACGATTCTGGGGCGAATGTTTTTTTGTATCTATGGCCAAGCCCAGTTCTTTGTCTCTCGAAACCGCTGTGGAAGCACGGGATATCGTTCGAACCTTTGAGATCGGCGATAATCGTATCGAGGTTCTCAGGGGAGTGTCTCTCGAGGTTCAACACGGCGAAAAGCTGTTCCTCGTCGGTCCCTCTGGGGCAGGCAAAACGTCTCTACTCTATACTTTAGCTGGGTTGGAAAAGCCCAATCAAGGTGAAGTCCTCATTGACGGGAAATCGCTTTATCATCTCCCTCGACGTGAGCAGGCCGAAGTTCGAAATGCACGAATGGGCTATGTGTTCCAAAGCTTTTTCCTCATGCCTGAACTAACTGCTTTGGAGAACGTAATGGTTCCTGCTCTGATTCGCGGGCGCCATAGAAAAGACTGCGCCCTCGAACTCCTTGACCGCGTGGGACTCGGCGCGAGGAGTGGCCACCTGCCCAACGAACTTTCGGGTGGAGAGCAGCAGCGTGTCGCGATTGCCCGGTCTCTCATTAACGAGCCGGAGATCATCTTTGCTGATGAGCCAACTGGGAATCTCGACTCCAAAACAGGAATCGCGGTGATGGAACTACTCATGGAGTTAGCAGATGAGAGGGAGCGAACCCTGCTCGTAGTCACGCACGATAATCAGCTAGCGGAGCAGGGTGAGCGAATAGTGACGCTCGTCGATGGCAAGGTTGTGGAGTAGGGATTTTGCTCGGACGAGACATCCTAACTTGTCAGGGTTGGTGTCACGAGCGCGACGGAGCGGGTGGTGCTGAAGCTGCTCGTGAAGTTTACTTAGGATTCGAAGACCCATCCTGCTGGAAGATGAGGCGTGAAGAGTAGTTGCCACCGCCGATAGATCATATTGGAGGGGAAGCGACGAGAGATCTAATGCGTCGCGCACTTCTATCGAGTGAAGACGGTAATCGCATGTGACCCCACATGTCAGGACGCATGCCCTTTTATAGAGAGGACATCTCGGAGCGATTGATTAAAGCGTTTGAAAAAGCCAAGCCACTTTTAGGCGGGAACTCGAAGTGAGGGGATTAACTTTTGAAACCGCGGTCGTCAATGAGTGCCCCGTATTCCCCGTCGGCTGCTTCTGTCGCAAGGGTGTCGCATCGCTCATTCATCTCATGGCCATCGTGCCCTTTTACCCATTGCCAATCGATCTCGTGCCCTTCTGCCGAAGCCTCAAGTCGTTTCCAGAGATCAACGTTCTTTACGCCGGATTTGTCCTTTTTCTTCCAGCCGCGTAACTTCCAGCCATCGACCCAGCCCTTGGTCTGGGAATCGACAAGATAGCGTGAATCGGAATAGACCGTTACCTGACAGGGTTCGTTGAGCAACTCAAGCCCTGCAATTGCTGCGAGGATTTCCATCCGATTATTGGTTGTCACTTTGAAACCTTGGGCGAGTTCGCGAGCATGTTGTCCATATTTGACTACCGTCCCGTAACCGCCCGGGCCAGGGTTGCCCCGGGAAGAGCCATCAGTGTAAATCTGGACATGTTTCATATGGATAATTGCTCGCGCAAAAATGAAGTCATCGTCTCGATGTCGTCGGGTTTGAAGAGGCGTCGTTGTTTTCCGTAAATACTTTTGAGATCGCGACGTTCTGGAAAACGGTCAGGTGTTAAATCGACGACCTGAACGATCTCTCCTTCTCGAAAGGCCCAAGACGACTTAGGCCATGGGCCGACCATCGCGGGATTAGACCAAGTATGAAGCGAAAGAACTCGGTCGGTTATGCCGGCAGCAAGATGCATCGGACCACTGTCGACGCTTACGGTCCAATCGCAGAAACGAATGAGGTGGATCAGTTGAGGTAAGGAGGTTTGACCGAGAAGGTCAGTGATATTGTCTGGCCACGTATCGGGAGTATTTCCTTCAAACATTCCTACAAGAATGATGGGAGTTGGAGCAAGTTGATTCGCCAGCTCAATCACCTCGTCGGTGGAAAGGGATTTACCTTCCCCGCGAGAGAAGGGATGAAGAAGAATGGTCGGTTTTTTACGTATCGAAGTAAGACCGTCGACCGGATCTCCCTCCGGTAAACCAAAGCTGGGGGAGACGATGTCGGCACCCGCGGCTTTCGCGAGGGCAAGGTTCCGATCGACGGCGTGAGTGGCCGACCAGCCTTGGATCATCACTTTTTCATCGTAGAATAAACTGGCTCCTTCTCTCGTTTTTTGGAAGCCCATGACTCGGCTAGTTTTTGTAAGTCGGGATAGAAGGGCGCTACGGAAGAGCCCTTGAAAGTCAAGGGTGAGATCATAGTGCGTTTGCTGTAAGGTCGTCCTCGCCCAGGTGACCGCTTTCAATCCCCCGCTGATGCCACGAAACTCTTTGCGAGGGAAAGGAATGAGACGGTCAAGGAATGTCACGCCCTTAAGCAGAGGGCTCCAGTCCGTGCTGACGAGCCAGTCGATCTCAGCGTCGGGAACGGCGCGATGGATTGCCTCGACTGCTGGCAGGGTGTGGATGATGTCTCCGAGCGAGCTCGGCTTCACCACGAGGATACGTTTACATTCCGCGAGTTTCACTCTACTTACCCAGTGTGAGACGATGCGCTAACATTTCGGGAAGACCGGCCTCGATAATCTTATCCTGAGCTTTCTGAATGTCGTAGTCGATGCGGCGAATCGTCATGTTTTGGTTGTCGGAATCATAGACTGCGTAGGAGGCCCGCCAGTCACCGTCGCGGGGCTGACCTGTGCTGCCGACATTGATAAAATATTTCCGGCCCATTTCGAGGTTCACTTCAATTTCCTCAAGCGGTTCGACGCTGTCGCCTTTTACATAAATGCGAGGTGTGTGAGTATGGCCGTAAAAGCATAGTTGGGTAAATTGATAAGAGAAGCTTGCCATGGCATCGAACTTGTTTGTGACGTAGGTCCAGCTGCCAGGAGTGTCGAGTGTGGCGTGAACGATAGTGAAATCGGCGACCTGACGCACCAGCTTCATGTTGTTGAGAAAGTCCCGCTCATCTTCGTTAAGTTGGGCGCGGGTCCATTCCATCGCCTGTTTGGCAAGAGGGTTGAGTCCGTCGAGTGAGGTGCTGAGAGTGGATTCTTCGTCATGATTTCCTTTGACGACTGGGCAGTCCATCTCGCGAATGATTTTGAGGCACTCGTTGGGATCGGAGGCATAGCCTACAATATCACCGGTGCAGACGTAATTGGTGCAGCCTTGTTGTTCAGCATCGGCTAGGACGGCCTGTAAGGCCTCGAGGTTGGCGTGAATATCTCCGAATATGGCGTATTTCATGGAGTGAATGAGCTCTCTCGAAACAGCAGCGGTTAAACGGGCGAGCCTCCGAACTAAACACAGAAATCGGGATTCGCAACGTGATGGAGCCCGATTCAATCGCGGAAGTTGGATGCTTCAAGGGATGATAACTCCGCCTGGTAGCGGTTTGGATTTTGGTTTTTGAGGGCGAGCTCGATTTCTGTTTAGGTCAGCTTCGGGTATGCGCTCAGGGTAGGGGATTTTCAGGATTTCTTCGAGCCGGCGCACTTCGTAGATCAGGGTTGGAAGGTGCTGATCCGCGCCTTTATCATAGAGACCTTTAAGGTAGTCGTAAGCTTCCCTCTCTCTGCCAGGCACCTTGGCAAGAAAATACCCATGGAAACGCTCGGCATACTGAGGAGCCCCGTCGAGATCTTTAATTTCCCCATATGTTCTGGCGGCGCTTGACCAATCCTTAAGTTTTTCCCGGTAAACTTCAGCAACCTGTTTCCGGATTTCGACCGAATCGGGGATCTGATCGATCCCTTTGTCTGCAAACTCAATGGCCTGTTGGGCGTAGTTGAAGAAGCGGCGTTTGCGTTCGAACTCTGGAATTTTGGTGTCTAGTTCCATGTTCGCAGTCGCGTTAATGCCAAGATGCCAGATAGCATTGACCCAGTGGAATTCCTCGCGTGGCTCGAGCGCTGTGATCACTTGGTAGGTTTGGTGAAGTTCGTCCCAGTTTTTCTCTGAGAAGTTTTCGTATCCTCGCAGTGACATGAAGCTGGCGACGAGGGGTCGGAGCCCACCGAGTGTGGCCATGAGCGCTGATTGCCCCATCTGGTCGAGAACGGTCATACCAGGGGGGGGGACGACCATTTTAGTGTCAATTAAATCCCGCACCAGCCGATCTTCAAATGGTGCTCTCGTCAGCCCAAACGCGGCAAGGACCACGAGGATAACCACAGTTCGAGGGATTTTCTTGAAGTGAGACACAGCTAAAACTCTTTATCAATAAACACGAGAAGGGAGAGAAAAATGAACACGACAAGGTAGACGCCGGTCAGTCCTGTCATCTGCCAGACCAGTGAGTAGGAGACAGCTTCTCCCTGAATGATTCCATGGCTGAAAGAGTAGAGTTGGTAATTCGGGATAAAGATTTTGACGCACTTAAGTATCAGCTCTACCAACAGGCTGTTGTCAGTTTGGTAAAGCCAGAAGCTTGTTGCCATGGTATGGGCATGGCCGATGATAAAAATGAGGACGCTGATGATGATTGAGAAGAGGGAGCTCGAAGCAAAGGTGGATAGAAAGATCGTAACTGATGCCACAACAGCAGACTTCAAGAATGAAGCGAGCACTGCGATGCCAAGTTCAAGCCGAAGTCCCTGCTGCTGAATTAAGGCAATCTGCGCTTCTACCTCTTCGGCAGAATACTGAGCACCTGCCTGCATCGCTCCCAGTTCTTCGGCAATGTAGAGGCTCTCGCGGGAAAAGAGGGCCAGTGCGCAGATACCATACATAACTGCTAGCGAGACGGCGATAACGAAGAGAACTCCGAGGAGTTTACCGATGAGGTATTCAATGCGCCGAACCGGTTTTGAAAGAATGGTGTAGAGCGTCCGGTCCTCAATGTCCTTGGGAATTAGTAAGGCTGTCGAAACGATGGCAAAGAGCCAGGCGAAGATATCCATCGTTCCAAATGAGATTCGCTTGATCGTCGAGAGTACGCCCGCAGGTGTCGTTGGCGGGTTGAGGCTCATGAGGACAACGATGATCGCAGCGAATGCGAGCAGGAAGTAGAAGGTCTTCATGCGCACGAGTTGTGTCACCGAACTGGAAGCAATAACCATGACCCGACCGAAGGAAAATGGTGATACCGGTTTGGAGGCCGGTTCGAAAACGGAGGGAGGTGACTGGCTCATTTTCTCTCCTCCTCTTCTTTTTCACTTTTGGAAAGACTGATGAATAGTCTTTCCAGTGTAGTTTTTGGGTGACCTTCTTCTACGATAGTAGCGTCTGATTCTGCTTCAATGAGGTCTCGAACTTTAGCGAGGAGTTGGGGTTTGGCGCCCGCAAAAGTCATAGAGGTTTGTTCATTGATTTGAATCAACTCGGCAAGAGGTCCTTCGCGACGCATGCGGCCTTCGAAAATGATCCCAACTCGGTCGCAGACTTCTTGGACCTGCTCAAGTAGGTGCGAGCAAAGAAAAACGGTGATGCCATCCTCTTTGAGCTTAAGGATAAGGTCGCGGATTTGACGGGAGCCGAGTGGGTCAACCCCTGCGGTAGGCTCATCAAGAATGACGAGGCGGGGGCGTTGAATAAGTGCTTGAGCTAGTCCAATGCGCTGCAGCATACCTTTTGAATAACCGCCTAGTCGGCGCTTGGCGGCGCCTTCGAGTTCGACAAGTTCCAGTAATTCAGCAATGCGGTCTTTTAGTTCGCCTCCGCGGAAGCCACATAGTTTACCGCAGAATTTCAAGGTCTCGGCTCCGGTGAGGTGTTTGTAGAAGTAGGGGTTTTCTGGAAGGAAACCGATCTCGTTGCGAGCGCGAATGTCGCCACTGTCGAAGCCGAAAACTTTAACGCTACCTCTACTGGGTGCCATGAGTCCAAGGGCGACTTTCATGGTTGTAGATTTGCCCGATCCATTCGGTCCGATCAATCCGTAAACTTCGCCAGTCTCAATCTCGAATGAAAGATTGTCGACGGCGACTACGTAGTCGCTTTTCTTCAGTCCCTTACTGAAGACCTTAGTCATGTTTTTAACTTCTACCGCGCAGTTGCTCATCAATTCGTAAATCAGTGCTGAATAGAAAATCCTTGGATGTTTTCGAGCAACGGAAGGGTGCGTTCTTCCTGCTCCTGAATATGATGCCCTAAAGGGCTGTCGTGAAGTTCCTCGATAAATTCATTAAGTTCCTCTTCGTCACCCATGATCTGTAGTTCAACGCGCCCGTCGGGTAGATTTTTGACCCAACCGAGGACATCGAAACCTTTGGCTAGGTTTTTGGTCGTATAGCGGAATCCGACCCCTTGGACCCGACCCGCAAAAAGATACTGACGTGCTGTCATTTTGACAGTTTAAACGACACCAAGACGGTGCCGCCACTTATTTCCCGATCAGAAGTGAGGATTTATTGAACTGCGGCAAGGATTCCCTTGCAGAGGAGGCGCTGAGGTCGAGTATGAACCTTTCTATGTCGACTAACCTGCGATCGATCTGTGTATTCTGCGGGGCCCAAAAAGGGACCAATCCGGCTTTTGCAGAGGCGGCGCGTGGGGTCGGGAAGTATTTCGCCGAGAACGGGATCAGGCTCGTGACGGGGGGTGGCAGTTTCGGCCTTATGGGAGCAGTCGCCGATGGTTGTATTGATGCAGGTGGCGAAATAATTGGAGTGATTACGACTTATCTTGAGACCCGCGAACTGGCTCATCCCAAGGCTTCGCGGATGGATGTGGTGGGGACCATGCTCGAACGGAAGACTCGCATGGCTGAACTTAGTGACGCCTTCATCTCCTTGCCTGGAGGCATTGGGACACTCGATGAAATGTTTGAAATGCTGACATGGTCACGACTTCAAGAGCATGACAAACCGAGCGGGCTCCTCAATGTGGATGGGTTTTACGACGAATTAATCTCGTTTTGTGCAAAGACCCAGGTGAAAGCCGGTTTCATTTCAGCGAATGATGCTGCCAATCTGATTCACTCAAATAACTTGTCTGATCTGCTCGAAAAACTTGCCGTCGCCGCTGAGGATGGTCCATCATCTCTGTATCGGGAATGATATTTAATTCTTAACCTATCCAAGTGATGAAAGCCTACCTCGACCTTCTTAACCACGTGCTCGAAAATGGTAAAGCACGGGGTGACCGTACCGGCACTGGAACGATTAGCGTCTTCGGTGCTCAGGCGCGCTTCGACCTGCGTGAATCATTCCCGTGTCTCACGACGAAGAAGGTCCACCTGCGTTCTATTATACACGAACTGCTCTGGTTCCTGAATGGCGATACCAATATCAAATATCTGAATGACAATGGTGTCACCATCTGGGATGAGTGGGCCAATGAGGATGGAAATCTTGGCCCGGTTTACGGAAAGCAATGGCGATCCTGGGCTATTGGAGACGGTTCGCAGACGATTGACCAACTCGCTCGCGTCGTGGATTCGATCAAAAATAATCCAACGAGCCGGAGACATATCGTCAGTGCTTGGAATCCGGCAGACGTCGAAGAGATGGCACTACCGCCCTGTCATACGATGTTTCAGTTTTACGTTGATACAACAGCCGAGGAATTGAGCTGCCAACTTTACCAACGTAGCGCCGATCTCTTCCTTGGGGTTCCATTCAATATTGCTTCCTACGCATTGCTCACCATGATGATGGCGCAGGTTTGTGATCTGAAGCCAGGTGACTTCGTTCACACGTTTGGTGATTTGCACCTATATCAGAACCACCTAGACCAGACCCGCGAGCAGTTGAGCCGCGAACCGCGGTCATTGCCGCAGATGAAGCTCAATCCAGTTGTGAAAGAGATAGATGGGTTCTGCTATGATGATTTTAAATTGGTGGGGTATGACCCGCACCCAACAATCAAAGCTCCAATTGCAGTATGAGTCGCCCTGTTATAAAAGCCATTGTAGGGATGGCATCGAACCGGGTCATCGGGAAAGATGGAGACCTTGCTTGGCGTTTGCCGGAGGATCTAAAGTGGTTCAAGAAATTGACCATAGGTCACCCGATTGTGATGGGTCGTAAGACGATGGATTCTCTGCCAAACGGGCCTTTGCCAAAGCGGCGTAATGTCGTCATTTCGCGGAGTGTTTCTCAAGGCCCTGAGGGATTCGAAATGGTAGGGTCTTGTGAGGAAGCGATCGAGCTCCTCAAAGATGAAGAAGCGATTTTTGTTATCGGGGGTGCCCAGATTTATTCTGAGATGATTCCTCAGTGCGAAGAAGTGCTCCTGAGTTATGTGTTTCACCCCTACGAGGGCGATACTTTCCTCCCGCAGTTTGAGGAAGGTTTCGAGTTAGCAGAAGTGCTCCACCGCGATGAGGATTTTGAACTGCGTCGCTACCGCGCCTCGGCAAGCTGAGATTACTGACCTCCCAAACTGCGAACCAGTTGCCGGAATTGCAGATCCGATGGATTAATTGTGAGCTCGGCTTGGCGCCTCCCAGAGTCAGGTCAATCTTACCACTGTCGACGCAGATCGTGGCCAGACCGATGAGGAATTCCACCTCGTAAGGATCGAGATCGTGAGCCTCCTGTATACGTGGCAGTGCTTCACCGAAGTTATGTAACGAATTCAAGGCAATGTCATAGAAATATTGGGTTTGAGCGCCGTTTGGAGTCAGTTTGGTGGCGTGGCTCAGTTCTTCAATGCCATAGTCATGGCGCTGCAGTCCCATGATAAAACGTAATAGAATATGACAAGCCGTGCTTTCGTTTTCGGGCATCATCGCTTCACCAACAGCTGCTCGTAATTAGGGGATCGCCGTCAAATTTCGTCTATTTTTGGTTCCGGCAATCGGAGAAACGTTGTTGAATAGGGATCGTTACTTTATTTGATCTTCGCGACCATGTCTGATCTACGCTCATTTCTTCATCGGACCTTCGAGAAGTCAGGCGGTGAGATTCCCTTTGAAAATTTTATGGCGATGGCGCTGTACGATCCAAGCTTTGGATACTACTCAGCTGAAATTGAGGATGTAGGCGGAGAACGTGGTGATTTTGCGACCTCCGCAACGTTGTCAGCAGCGCTGGGTCGAGCCATCGCAAAGTGGCTTAAGGAGGAGCGGGAATATCACGACTGGAGCGGCGCGTTTCATGTGATCGAAGTAGGGGCGGGGAACGGAGTGCTTGCTCGGGAAATTCTAAAGTCATTCAACTGGTGGAAGCGTCGCGAGGTCCACTATCACATCGTCGATGTGTCAGCGCCGCTTCGGCAGAAACAGCAGGCGGTGTTGAAGGGTTTTAAGGTTTTCTGGCACACCAAAATGGAGGAAGCGCTCGAGGCTGCTGGCAGCAAAGCTTTGATTTTCTCGAATGAGTTGGTCGATGCATTTCCGGCTAAGAGAATGATCTGGAGTCAAATTGAAGGTCATTGGCATGAGGTGTTTATCGCCTTTGACCGCGAGCGTGGGCTAAGCGAGGTGTTCCGCGCTCTGCCCAAGGGATTCCCCGTCGATCTCTATTCGGCGATGAATCTATCTGAGCGTCCCCAAGGGCAAAGAGTCGAGATTCAGCCCCTTTACCAACTTTGGTTGGCACATGCAGTTCAGCAGTGGGAGCAAGGTTCCATGTTGACGATCGATTATGGGGGTGAAGCGGCTGAGGTTTATCACAGGCGTCCCCACGGAACTGCGAGGGCCTATTTTCAGCAACAGCGATTGGAGGGAGCCGAAATTTATCAGCGCATTGGAAAGCAGGATCTGACCGTCGATGTGAATTTCACCGATTTGATGAACTGGGGTGGGGAATTAGAACTAGAAAAAGTTGGCTACGAAAAGCAGACCGAATTCCTTCATCGCTACGGCGAGGGGAGTGATGTGATGGCGGGCGCCGGGGCGGGCGATGCCTTTCGGGTGCTATCGCAACGGCGGTGGTAGCGGGCCATCGAGATGGAAGATTGCTTCTGGACAGTCTGCGTAATCGGCCTACGTTTAAATATAACGGATGAATCACACGACAATCAGTACCAAACATTTCGCTCTCCCGCTCGCTCTTGAGCAGGTGCTGCTGGGCTAGTCTGCCCGGTATTTGTCTTTTTCCTAACTTTTTGACTCCTGCTGAAGCGGGTGAATTGCGTCCCGCTGTTTTTTTTACATAAAACCCAAAAACCCATGAATCCTGAATCCATTCAGAAGTATCATCCGTTCCCGGTGGTCGACTTGCCCGACCGTCAATGGCCGAATCGGACGATTACGAGTGCTCCCATCTGGTGTAGCGTCGATCTTCGTGATGGGAATCAGGCGCTACCGATACCGATGAGCGTGGACGAGAAGATCCGCCTTTTTGACGAACTGGTGCGCATTGGTTTTAAGCAGATTGAGGTGGGTTTTCCATCGGCAGCGGATACGGAGTTTAATTTCCTTCGGGCACTGGTTGAGCAAGATCGCATTCCCGATGACGTGACAGTACAAGTTCTGGTGCAGGCGCGTGAGCATTTGATCCGTCGCACTTTTGAGAGTCTTGAGGGCGTCAAAAAAGCGATCGTTCATCTCTACAATTCGACATCGCCCCTGCAACGTCGCGTGACTTTTGGTGACGCTTCGAAAGAGAGCATCAAACAGATCGCAGTCGAAGGGGCGCAACTGATCAAAGAGCTCGTGCCGACTTTACCCGGCACTGAGATTACTTTGCAGTATTCGCCGGAGAGCTTTTCCGATACCGAGATGGAATACGCGCTGGAAGTCTGCAATGCGGTTTCGGCCGTTTGGAAACCGAGTCTCGATAAGAAGATTATCCTAAACCTTCCGGCGACAGTGGAGTGGTCTACTCCCAACGTTCATGCCGATCAAATCGAGTGGTTCTGTCGTCATGTGGATAACAGGGAGAATTCTATTGTCAGTCTTCATACCCATAACGACCGTGGCACTGGCGTTGCCGCAACTGAATTGGGGTTGATGGCAGGAGCGGATCGGGTAGAAGGAACGTTGTTTGGAAACGGGGAACGTACTGGAAATCTTGATATCGTAATCGTGGCCTTAAACATGAGCAGCCATGGTATTGGGACTGGGCTTGACTTTGCTGATCTTTCATCCATTCGCCAGATTTACGAAGAAACGACGCGCATGGAAGTATCGGACCGCCAGCCATATGCGGGTGAGTTGGTGTTTACTGCTTTTTCAGGAAGCCATCAGGATGCGATCAAAAAAGGCTTTGATCGCCGAGCGAAGGACGTTGCTGAGTCTGGTGAAGAAGTCCCGTGGGGCGTGCCATATTTGACCATCGACCCGAAAGATATTGGGCGAAGCTATGAAGCGATCATTCGTATCAATAGCCAAAGCGGTAAGGGTGGAGTCGCTTACGTGCTGGATCGCGAGCATGGCTTTGATCTTCCCAAAACAATGCACCCTCAAGTGGGCAAGTTTGTCTACGATAAGGCTGATGCTGCCGCCAGGGAACTTAGCAACAGAGAGATTGGCGAGCTTTTCTTCGAGAATTTCGTCAATATTGAGACTCCCCTGAGTCTTGAAAAATTCGAACTCGATCACTCGGCGGGCGGCGCGGGTGAGATGATCTATCATGCTAAAGTGAAGATCGGGCGCGAAGAGGTAGAAGGCACCGGGAAGGGTAACGGGACCATTAATGCTTTTGTGAATTTTCTCGAAGAGGCAGGACGCAAAGACTTTACCGTGACAGACTATCGTAGCCAGGCACTTCGCGGGGGTTCGGATGCGGACTCGGCAGCTTATGTTCAAATCAAACATGTTGATAATGGAACCTTGCTCTGGGGGTGTGGTATCGACCCTTCAATTGAAATGGGGGGTCTGAAGGCGCTCATCTGTGCATGGAACTTGCTCCGAAGTTCTAAGTCATGATTGCCGAAAAGAGAGCAGTGATCTTTGACTTGGACGGGACGCTTCTGGACACGCTCCAAGATCTGGCCGACTCAGGAAACGCGGTTCTGCAGGCGCATGGGTTTGAGCCTCATCCGGTGGACGATTATCGGACTTTCATTGGCAACGGGATGATTAATCTGGTTCGTGATATTTTTCCTGAAAAGGATCGTCCTGAGGAAGGCGCGGAGACAAATGCAATTCTCGACGAGTATCGTGAGGCGTATGAGCGCAACTGGAAAAACACGACGAAGCCCTTTTCCGGGATTCCTGAGTTACTTAAGGAAATCCAATCTCTTGGCATCCCGATCGGGGTGATGTCAAACAAAGCTCACGACTTTACTGTGAAGTGCGTTGAGACGTTTTTGCCCGAGTGGGAATGGCATATTGTTCTCGGAGCTCGTGAAGGAGTGCCTAAAAAACCGGATCCTACAGCGGCTCTGGAGGTGGCTGCTGCTGCGGGTGCTCTCCCGTCTGACTGCTACTTTATCGGAGACTCCGATGTCGACATGATGACCGCAGTCAATGCAGGTATGCATGCTGTCGGGGTGAGTTGGGGATTTCGGCCAGTTGATGAATTACTGGAGCACGGGGCGACGAAAATACTCGAAAGACCGGGAGATCTGCTCACTTTGTTGGCTTGAAGCCGAATGCCAGATTGTCCAAAAAATACCACGAGCACGGCAGGGACTGTTTTCAGCGTTCAGAATGCACCCGTTTCCCCGATTTCGATCAAGGGACCAACGGGGAGATTTGTCTTGGAAGTCCTACTTAGATTTCGACGAACCCTGGAATCGCGTTTTCAAGAAGGTTAGATAGCTGGCGTGAGGCTTGCTGACCGACTTCGATTACTTCTTCGTGGCTGAGCGTTTTTCCTGACAGTCCGGCACCGAAGTTCGTGAGGCAAGACATAGCGACAACCCGTATTCCCAATGCCCGGGCCTGAATCACTTCCGGGACAGTTGACATTCCAACAGCGTCGGCGCCAAGAGTGCGTAGCATTCGGATTTCGGCAGGAGTCTCATATTCCGGGCCATTTATCCATGCATAGACGCCTTCATAGAGTTTGGTATCCCCTGAATCGGATGCCACGGCTTTAAGTAGTTCGCGGAGTTCGCGTGAATAAGCCTTGGTTTGATCGATGAATTCGGCTGAGCCAGTCAGCGGAGAGAGCCGAGCGAGATTGAGATGGTCCGACAAGAGCATCCAACGTCCGGGCTTGAAATTGGCATTCACGATTCCGGCGGCGTTTGTGAGAATAAGAGTCGAAACTCCAAGTTGGTGAAGGAGGCGAACCGGTGCGGCTGCAGTAAAAGCAGAGTGTCCTTCGTAGCAGTGCAATCTTCCTTGGGCGACGGCTACATTGATCCCGCCGAGGCTGCCGAGATGAAGTCTTCCGGCGTGACCGGGAACGGTGCTAGTAGGTAGCCCTTCAATTTGATCATAGTTGATCGTTGTGCAATCTGAGAGCGAATCAACAAAGCTGCCCAAACCCGAGCCAAGGATAAGTCCAACTTGTGGGCTGGCAGGTAATGGTTTCTCCGGAAGATGGAACTCAGGCAACGGCATTCTCAATCATTACCGTTTTTTGATCGCGTCGCAAATTTCGAAATAGAGCTTTTCCAGTTCCGGGGTGGGCACACCTGCTCCGCGTGAAGATGACAGAGGCTTTCCCCAGATGGCTTCTATTTCGACAGGGTTGCCTGCTTTGAAGTCGACCAGGCTGGACGGTTCGTAAGGCCCCATTTCCCTCGTACCGTTAATATTGGCTTCGGCAAATTCGGGATCGATGTGGTGGCCTTGGGACGCCGCTGTGGCAATGATCTCACGCATGAGAGAGCGCACTCGATCGACCAATTCGGGGCTTTCCAGAATCTGACAAGTATCGAGATTTCCGGCTGCTATCGACAAACCGTTAAATGGAACGTTCCATACAAGCTTGCGCCATCGGGCAAGTCCGAGGTTGGGAAGTTCTCTGCAATCGATTCCGGCGTTTCGAAAAAGTTCAGCAATATCAGTAAGCTGCCCGCTGGTTGTGAGTTCCCCCAATTCCACCCTTCCGTGTGCAAGGTGACGAATCACCCCAGGATTTCCGCGGTTGATACACACAAAACACATACCTCCAAAGATAGGATGGGCCGGAAAAAGTTGGTGAAGAAGCGATTCGTTTCCAAGGCCATTCTGGAGCGTCAGGATTCGGGTATCGGTCTTTAATAGGGGAGCTATAAGATCGGGCAGCGCATCATTTGAAGTTGTTTTTAGCGCAATGATAACGAGATCAACGGGACCGATTTTCTCGCTTGACCCGAATGCTTGCACCTTCTCAATACAGAAACCGCCGTTTGGACTCTCGATCACCAGTCCGTCCTTCTGAACTTTTTTGAGATCGCTGCGCATCAGGAAGGAGACATCCTCATTCCGAGCAAGGCAGGCGCCGTAGTAGCCGCCGACCGAACCCGCTCCAACAATGGCAATTCTTTTGATCGATTTCACTTCTTTGAGATACGGCTGTTTCTCAGGCAAGGCAACGTTCTACTCAAAAGAAGAGAAGGTGGGCGGGAAAATCCGATCGCGGAGTTACTGCGTAACCTCTCAGCACTATTCGGCCAACATTTTTGCGTGTCTTTTGATGTAAACCTGCCACGCTTCGACACTTCGTATGAAATCAGCCCCCAACCGTTCCTCGGAAGAAGTGAACGCCCAGCCTCCTGAAGCGCACACCGGAATTTCCGTTTCGAAGCCCAAAGCCTACGCTGCCGGGGTGGCAGCAGTCGCTTCTTCCCTCAAGCATGTCTTCGGTCTTGCCGGACTGAAGCGTGGGGCAGAGGGAATGGCAAAGCTGAATCAAAAAGGTGGATTCGATTGCCCGTCCTGCGCCTGGCCTGATCCCGATGATCACCGGGCGGCGACGGAGTTCTGCGAAAATGGAGCTAAGGCGCTGGCTTCAGAAACAACAAAGTGCCAAGTGAATCCTGCCTTTTTCCAGAAGTATTCGGTCGCAGAAATTTCGCGTGAGTCGGATTATTGGATGGAGCAGCAGGGGAGGTTGACAGATCCGATGGTGTTGCGACCGGGATCAACTCACTACGAGACGATTGATTGGGAGGAAGCGTTTCAACTAATTGGGAAGGAACTTAATTCTCTTGACGATCCTAATGAGGCAGTTTTCTACACGTCTGGTCGCACTGTCAATGAGAGCGCATTTTTGTATGGCTTGTTTGTCAGGATGTTCGGGACGAATAATCTTCCTGACTGTTCTAATATGTGTCACGAGTCGAGCGGAGCTGCTCTCGGTTCTTCCATAGGCGTCGGTAAAGGAACTGTGACTTTGAAAGATATTGAGTCGGCAGAAACGATTCTCGTGGTCGGTCAAAATCCTGGGACTAATCACCCGCGAATGTTATCCGCGCTCCAAAAGTCGGTTCGCAACGGAGCCGAAATCCTTGCCGTGAACCCGATGAAGGAGGCCGGTTTGGTTGGTTTTGCGCATCCGCAGGAAATCTCTGGCATGATGGGAATTTCGACGCCGCTGACAAGCCAGTTTCTCCGGGTAAAAGTGAACGGTGACTTCGCTCTCTTCCGGGGTTTGAATAAGGCGTTAATTGATCTTGAAGAGAAGGCGCCGGGAAGTGTGTTCGATGCGGTCTTCCTCGAGCAATATACCCAGGGTCTTGATCCTTTCCTCGAAACGGTGCGAACGACGGAATGGGACTTAATTGAAGAGCATTCTGGGTTGTCTGAGGACGCTATCAGGCAGGCAGCCAATGCCATCGCCCGTGGCGAACGGAAGGTGATTACATGTTGGGCGATGGGCCTGACACAGCATCACAATGCGGTCTCTACAATTCGAGAGGTAGTGAATCTTCACCTCTTGCTGGGGGCTTTGGGGCGCGATGGAGCTGGGCTCTGCCCCGTGCGTGGGCACAGTAATGTCCAAGGAGACCGGACTATGGGTATCTTTGAGAAAATGCCTGAGTGGTTTCATGATGCGATCGACCGTGAGTTCGGTTTCACCTCGCCGCGTGAGGTGGGTTATGATGTGGTAAATTCAATTCGGGCGATGCACGAAAAGAAGGCATCCGTTTTCATTGCGATGGGAGGCAACTTTTTGCAGGCTACACCTGATACGGACTACACTGCTGAGGCTTTAAAAAACTGCTCATTAACGGTTCACGTCTCGACAAAATTGAACCGGAGTCATGTCGTCACCGGCGAGACAGCGCTAATTCTTCCCTGCCTCGGTCGCAGTGAACGGGATCTTGCTGAAGACGGAAAGATTCAGTTTGCCACGGTTGAGAACTCCATGAGCGTGGTTCATCAAAGCCGAGGAACGATGGAGCCGGCTTCGGTTGATCTCTTGAGCGAAGCGATGATTGTAGGACGAATGGCTGCAGCGACCCTTCGAGAAAAAGCGACCTTCGATTTTGTCGAGGTTGCAAAAGAAAATCGAAAGATCAGAGAGTTGATTGAAAGAACGGTTCCGGGTTTTGAAAACTTCAATGATCGAGTTGAGGAGCCTGGCGGCTTCTATCTTCGAAACGCGGCGAAAGAACGTATTTTTAAAACGGCGTCAGGGTCAGCCGAATTTTCCAGTGATTCCCTTCACCAAGCCACCCTTGATGACGGCGAGCTGATGCTGATGACGGTGCGAAGCCATGATCAATTCAACACCACTGTTTATGGCCTGCACGATCGTTATCGTGGCATACACAACGAGCGTCGCATCCTTTTTATAAATCCTGAGGATATGGAGGAGCGCAATCTGAAACCTCTACAGGAGATCAGTGTTCGCAATGAGAGCGGCGGCCGCGTTCGAGAGGTTTTTCGGTTTTTAGCGATTCCGTATGAACTCCCGCGGAAGGCTGTGGCTGGCTACTTTCCAGAATTGAATCCGCTGGTGCCGATAGATCTGACGGCTGCAATTTCTAACACACCCTGCTCGAAGTCGATCCCCGTTACCATTTCTCCCATGGGAAAATAATTGGGGATCTGAAGTCAGGCCACCTTGCCGAGGAATACTCGGTATTCGGTTTCGGAGCAGATAAAAGTCTGCACCGTCAAGGCCAGCTCGAGCAGGAATTCGTGGAGTTCTACCGGGTCGTGGTCGGCAATGAGCCAGAACGACTCGTCGATTTGAGTTGAGGCGGCCCTGAGTGCAATCGCTGGATGAGTTAGATGAGGCTCCAACTCTCTCAAATCGATAATGTTGTGGGTGATATCTTTCATGACTCGAAGGATCCCACCATGTCGGAGGGAACGACCCACTCATCGAACTGCTCTTCAGAGAGTAGTTCGAGAGAAAGAGCAGCTTCCTTTAGGGAGATGTTTTCAGTGTGAGCTTTCTTCGCTATTTTAGCGGCGTTGTCGTACCCGATATGTCGATTAAGAGCCGTCACCAGCATGAGCGAGTTTTTGAGGTGAGATTCGATTCGGCTCTGGTTGGGTTCGATTCCCACCGCGCAGTTATCGTTGAAGGCGCGACAAGCATCGCTCAGTAACGTTGCTGATTCGAGGAAGGCACTGATCATGACTGGCTTGAAAACATTGAGTTCGAAATGACCATTAGCGCCGCAAAAGGTAATCGTTGTGTCATTACCCATAACTCGGGCGCACACCATCGTCAGAGCTTCAACTTGGGTTGGATTGACCTTGCCTGGCATGATCGATGAGCCGGGCTCATTGGCGGGAATCAACAGTTCGCCGATCCCGGAGCGGGGACCCGAAGCAAGAAGACGAATGTCATTAGCGACTTTAGTCAAAACTACAGCCAGCTGCTTAAGGGCACCGTGAGATTCGACGATAGCATCGTGAGCGGCTAGGGACTCAAATTTGTTAGGCGCGGAAACGAAGGGGAGATCCGTCAGACTGGCGATATCAGAGGCTACGCTGGTGGCATATCCTTCCGGTGTGTTGAGACCCGTGCCGACGGCTGTACCCCCGAGGGCAAGCTCAGACAGGTGAGGAAGCGTATTCCTCAGGGCGCGGAGCCCGTAATCGATTTGAGCAACGTAGCCTGAAAATTCTTGGCCCAGTGTGAGGGGAGTCGCATCCATCCAGTGGGTGCGACCGATTTTGACGACTTTGCACATGTCCCGAGATTTCGCTTCCAAGGTGTCTTTAAGGCGACTGATTTCCGGCATTGTTTTTTCTACCAGCGCTTTGTAAGCGGCGATGTGCATCGCCGTAGGGAAAGTATCGTTTGAAGACTGCGACCGATTCACATCATCGTTGGGATGTATAGTCCGCTCCCCTTTACCAAGCATGTTTCCCGCGAGCACGTGACAGCGATTCGCAATGACTTCATTCGAGTTCATGTTGGACTGTGTTCCTGACCCCGTCTGCCAGATGACGAGCGGGAAATGATCATCCAGTTCTCCTGAAATTATTTCGTCGCATGCTCGGGCGATGAGGTCTGCTTTCTCTCGGGTCAGTGCCCCGAGCTTGGCATTGGTCATCGCGGCAGCTTTCTTGAGATAGCCGAACGCATGGATGATTTCGATTGGCATTGAGCCTGCTGCTCCAATCGGAAAGTTCTGAATAGATCGCTGAGTTTGGGCGCCCCAATAGCGGTCTGCTTGAACTTCAATAGTCCCCATGGTGTCGTGTTCAGTCCGGTTCATCAGGCTAAAAGCTTATTCATTCTTTTTCGAGAAGACTAGCAGGCGTCGTTAATTCACTGACGGCAGGTTGCGCCTAAATAATTTTACTAGAATACTGACGCGCCGGTCGCGATATCGCTGAGCAGTGACGTGGGGAATAAAGGACAGGTAGCTTGACGAGGAGCTGTGACTCCGTTGAATGGGGTATGTCAATTTCGAGTCAAATTCTGGAAGCGACCGATGAACTTGTGAGTCAGCTGCAAGGTCTGTCGTTTTCTGAACCAGTCAGTCACGTCTACAATCCTCTTGAATATGCGAGAGCATCTCATGAGATCTTTGTGAATCGGTTTGCTGACTCTCCCAAGCGGGTTCTCATGATGGGTATGAATCCGGGCCCGTGGGGAATGGCCCAAACCGGAGTGCCTTTTGGTGAGGTCTCGGCAGTCCGCGACTGGATGGGGATTTCGGCCGATATCGGGAAACCGTGCCCCGAGCACCCCAAGCGCCCTATTGTGGGGTTTGATTGTGAAAAATCAGAGGTCAGCGGTCGCCGATTTTGGGGGCTGTTTGCAGAAAAGTATCCCAATGCTGGAGACTTCTTTGCCGAGCATTACGTCTTGAACTACTGCCCCCTCGTCTGGATGGAGGAGAGTGGGCGTAACCGGACTCCCGACAAGCTGCCTGCTGCTGAAATGCTACCGGTCTCTGACGCGTGTGACGCCTACGTGGCAAATAACCTCAGCCTATTGAAGCCGGAATTCGCCATTGGAGTTGGCGCGTTTGCCGAGAGCTGCCTAAAGCGGGTCGCGGATTCTATTGCAATGGAGGTAAAAATTGGTCGCATCCTCCACCCGAGCCCTGCGAGCCCAGCGGCAAACCGAGACTGGTTGGGGACGGCAGAGAAGCAACTGCGTGAGCAAAAAGTCTGGTTATAGCAAGGTGGCGCGCTGCTCCAGAGGGTTGATTTGAGTTACCCGTCGGTTCAAGAAAACCCTATTTTTGAGCATTTGTTTTCGGTTTACTGATTATAATTGAAACTTTGGTATCTTTTGCGATTCCTTGCAATTTTCCCCACCGATTGTAAAGAATCCCGCGTCCACTTAAATGGACCACGGCATAGCGAGTTGGGAGCCAAATTTCTTGAAATTACGAAGCTTCAGCAGACATTTGTCGCCCCATAGATGAGTTTGTATTTAAAATACGCTGCAGAGATTGCAGAGAGGAAAGAAGAGGGTCTGAGCCCTAAGCCGATCGATGACGGTGCCTTGCTCTCCGAGATTGTTGCGCAGATTAAAGATCTCGGAAGCTCCTCCCGGGAAGATTCTCTCAATTTTCTGGTCTACAACACCTTGCCAGGCACAACAAGTGCAGCCAGCGTCAAAGCGAAATTTCTCAAAGAGATCATTTTTGGAGAAGTCGAGGTCGAAGAGATCACATCTAGGTTTGCCTTTGAACTGCTTTCTCACATGAAAGGTGGGCCCTCCGTTGAGGTTCTTCTGGATCTTGCTCTTGGTGAGGACGAGTCCATTGCTTCGCAGGCGGCAGAAGTATTGAAAACTCAGGTTTTTCTTTATGAGGCGGACACAGATCGTCTCAAAACCGGCTGTGAGGCCGGTAATAGATTCGCCAAAGAGATCCTCGAAAGCTATGCCGAGGCCGAGTTTTTCACAAAACTTCCCGACGTTGATGAGGAGATTGGCGTGGTTACCTACATCGCCGCTGAAGGTGACATCTCCACCGACTTGCTGTCTCCCGGTAATCAGGCGCACTCAAGATCAGACCGTGAGTTGCACGGTAAATGCATGATTTCCGAGGCCGCTCAGATCGAAATCGAGGCGCTCCAGAACGCAAACCCTGGTAAAAGCGTCATGTTGATCGCTGAGAAAGGTACTATGGGCGTGGGTTCATCACGGATGTCGGGGGTGAATAACGTCGCTCTGTGGACAGGTAAGAAGGCGAGTCCCTATGTGCCTTTTGTGAACATCGCGCCCATTGTGGCGGGAACGAACGGAATTTCTCCCATCTTTCTTACCACTGTCGGCGTGACGGGTGGCATTGGGATAGACTTGAAAAACTGGGTTAAAAAGCTCGATTCCAGCGGTAACCCGATTCTTGACGATAATGGGGATCCAGTGCTTGAACAGGCCTATTCCGTGGAAACGGGAACAGTTCTCACGATCAACACTAAGGAGAAAAAACTCTACAAAGGTAAAACTGAGTTGGTGGATATTTCCTCGGCACTCACTCCTCAGAAAGTCGAATTCATTAAAGCACGGGGATCCTACGCTGTTGTCTTTGGCAAGAAGCTCCAAAGTTTTGCAGCTGCCACTCTAGGGATTGAAGCACCTCTTGTCTTCGCCCCTTCGAAAGAGATTTCCCATGAAGGTCAGGGTCTCACCGCAGTGGAAAAGATTTTCAATCAGAACGCGGTGGGCGTTGCCGAAGGTTCCGTGCTTCATGCGGGCTCTGATGTTAGGGTAAGGGTCAACATTGTTGGATCCCAAGACACGACCGGCTTGATGACTTCTCAGGAGCTAGAAGCGATGGCCGCGACGGTGATCTCACCGACTGTTGATGGAGCCTACCAGTCCGGTTGCCATACCGCCTCAGTCTGGGATAAAAAGGCCCAGGCTAACATCCCAAAGCTGATGAAGTTCATGCACAAGTTTGGGCTCATCACCGCGCGTGATCCTGAAGGCGTCTATCACTCAATGACGGATGTGATCCACAAGGTTTTAAACGACCTGACCGTGGACGAATGGGCCATCATTATTGGTGGAGATTCCCACACTAGAATGTCAAAGGGCGTCGCCTTCGGAGCAGACTCCGGCACAGTAGCGTTAGCTCTGGCGACAGGCGAGGCAACCATGCCGATCCCCGAATCAGTTAAGGTGACATTCGAGGGGGATTTGAAAGATCATATGGACTTTCGCGACGTTGTGCACGCGACGCAGGCGCAGATGTTGAAAAAATTTGGCGAGAATGTTTTCCAAGGGCGAGTCATCGAAGTCCACATTGGAACACTGCCATCTGATCAAGCGTTCACCTTTACCGACTGGACAGCGGAGATGAAGGCTAAAGCGTCCATATGTATTTCTCAGGATGAAACATTGATTGAATCACTCGAAATTGCGAAGAGCCGGATTCAGATCATGATCGAGAAGGGGATGGATAACGATTCCGGAGTCCTTCAAGGCTTAGTTGATCGCGCAGAAAGTCGTATTTCCGAAATCAGGTCAGGTGAGAAGCCCATCCTGACTCCGGATGCCAGCGCAAAGTATTTCGCTGAATTCGTTGTTGATTTGAACGAGATTGTCGAACCGATGATCGCCGATCCTGACGTGACCAATGGAGATGTCTCCAAACGCTATACTCACGACACTATTCGAGCGGTTTCCTACTATGAGGGGACCAAAAAAGTAGACCTTGGCTTTGTTGGATCATGCATGGTTCATAAGGGAGACCTAAAGATCGTTTCGCAGATGCTCCGCAACTTAGAGGAGCAACAGGGTAAAGTTGTATTTCGGGCTCCCCTTGTGGTAGCAGCTCCAACCTACAACATCATTGATGAGCTCAAAGAAGAGGGTGATTGGGAGACGCTGGAAAAATATTCCGGGTTTGTCTTTGATGACAACGCTCCTAAGAACACAGCGAGGGCTGAATACAAAAACATGATGTATCTCGAACGCCCGGGCTGTAACCTTTGCATGGGGAATCAGGAGAAAGCTGAAAAGGGTGACACCGTGATGGCGACATCCACTAGACTTTTCCAAGGAAGAGTCGTTGAAGATTCCGAGCGCAAGAAGGGTGAGTCCCTTCTTGCTTCTACTCCTGTGGTCGTTCTATCAGCGGTTCTAGGGCGGATTCCTAATATGGAAGAATACAAAGCCGCCGTTGAAGGAATTGATCTGACCAAGTTTGCCCCTCCTTTGGAGAAAATGGTGAGTTAGTCACTAGGTGCTTTTCTTAGTGTCTCAGCATTTCTCAAGCGCAATCAGGGGCAAAAACTGGCGCTGTATAACCCTTTCGATGTTAGAATACATTAAACATTGTCAATCAGTCATGCGGTTACTCCTCCTCCTTCTCCTGTCACTCGCCCCACTTGTTTTGGATAGTTGTTCTAACCCGAACTCCGACCCTAACACACCGGCACCGGAAGGGATGGTTTTTATCCCTAGTGGTCCATTCATGCGGGGAGGGGATGCCGGAGAGATGGGTGGGGATTCCCATTCTCACCAGTCGGCTTACCCGATCCACGAGGTTCAAGTTGATGCCTTTTGGATGGATGAGACTGAAGTTACGAACCGTCAATTTGCTGAATTTGTTGAGGCCACCGGTTACGTCACCTTTTCGGAAAGGCCTTTACCCGAAGACCGGGTCAAGGAATTGCAGGACGCCGCTGAAATAAACTTGAAGCGTCTGGGAGCGATGGCAGAACGCGCAACTGGTCGAGAGAAGGAAGAGATTCTTGATTCCATGGAGCGAATCGAAGAAGCCTCAAACTTTGGTCACCTCGCGGGTTCCATTGTATTTGCAGTTCCTAAGGGAGAACTTTACAACTCGAAAGATATCACTCAGTGGTGGCGATTGGTGCCTGGAGCCACGTGGAGAACTCCGGGAGGAAAAGGCAGCTCACTCGAGGGACTCGAGGACCACCCAGTAGTGAACTTAATCCATGAAGATGCGTCCGCCTACGCCCAATGGGCCGGTAAGCGGCTGCCGACGGAAGCCGAGTGGGAGAAGGCAGCTCGAGGCGGCTTGAAACACCAGCCGTTTACCTGGGGCGGGGAAATGTTTCCCGAGGGAGAGTCAGTCTGGATGGCTAACATCTGGCAGGGAGAGTGGCCGTTTAAAAATACGGAGAAGGACGGATACATTACTACGTCGCCTGTGAAAAGCTTTCCTCCGAATGCGTTCGGTCTATACGACATGTCCGGTAACGTCTGGGAAATGGTTTTCGATCTGTATCATCCACAGGCCTATAGCCTGTCCTCAGCGACGGCGAAAAATTCAACTGGACCAAAACCGGAAGAGGCAATTCCACCGAACGCTCCAGTGATTTACCGGGTAACCAAAGGGGGGTCCTTTCTCTGTTCGGACGAGTGGTGCAAAGGTTACCAGCCCGGCTCCCGCCAGCAGATGGATAATGAGTCACCGTCAAACCATACCGGTTTTCGCTGTGTGATGGATATAGCTCCTCGTGCTACCCAATGATTTGGCAGCGAGGGAGGCCTAATGGAGAGGAAAAATCAGTTTTAAGGTTCTCGGCAGGGGATAGCAAAACAAACTTTTTTGCTCTGCTTCGGTCTTTGGTTCTGTTTTAACGCTGATGAAATGGCGTTGATCGTCTGGTAATCTTTTTTGATTGTCCACCCATAAGGAAGGCTCTCACTTTTGTGGCAATGTAAAACAAATTAGCCGATATTTTTCTAAGATCCTAAATCGGTATTTTCTGCGAAACGAAAAAGCAATAATTGGAGTTGTGCTTTCTGAAAAGAATACTTTAGCTTTCCCAATCAATGAGCGCTTCGATTCTTGATCTTAAGACAGTGCTGGTTCTCAATCGAAACTGGCAGGCGATCAACACGCGGACTCCCGCAGAAGCTTTTTGTCAGATGGCGACTACCGCCGCTACGGCTCTTGACGTTCAAGGACAAGACTGGATGGTACCCACAACATGGGAAGACTGGCAGCAACTGCCGGTGCGTGAATGTGACGCCAGCATTGGAACGGCCCGAGGTCGCATTCGGGTTCCGACGGTTATTGTGGTGGCGAACTTTTGTCGGGTGCCAAAGAAGCGTCCGAAGCTCAATTCCCGCACGCTATGGGAACGCGACGGAGGTCGTTGTCAGTATACGGGACGCAATCTGGACGCTGGGGAAGGTAATATCGATCACATAGTACCGCGTTCACGGGGTGGAGAGACCACTTGGGAAAACTGCGTGATCGCCGCTCGTGAAGTTAACTCGCGCAAAGCCGACCGAACGCCAGAAGAAGCTGGCATGCGATTACTGCAAGAACCCAAAGCTCCGGCTGAATTACCAGTGACGATGTTCTTGCACAACACCCACGGGATTCCGGACTGGGATCCATTCCTTGTGAACTGATCCTTTAATCCGTTCCCTTTTACGGCCGCAACCCCGCAGTAATCAGCGGAATGAGAGCCAGGCAACAAGGCCGAAGGAGAATACGGAGGCAAGGAGGGCGACGCCGCTGCCAACAAGAATGCCCATGATGATCCCTACAATTCCTGTCAGGAATAGTCCGACGATGGACAGACCTGGTGAAACTGGAGTTTTAACTTTTTTCCGAGGTTCCTCTTCGCTCATGACAACAGGATAGTGCCATTCGTATTCTGTTGCCAATGCGAATTCACAGGGTTGATTCGCGTTATTTTAATAGTCGCGGTCAAGCAGGTAGTCGAGGATCTCGTGGAGGCGTTGGCCCTGCTTTCCGAATAGCTTGAGGGCATCGTGCGCTTTCTTGGTAAGTCGAGCTGCTTCTTTGCGGCTCTTTTCCAGACCGAAGAGAGCCGGGTAAGTCGATTTGTCTGTCGCTTCGTCTTTCCCAGCGCTCTTACCCAGCTTTTCGCTGGTTTGAGTGACGTCTAAAATATCGTCTATAATTTGGAATGCGAGACCGAGGGATTTCCCATAGCTTGTCAGGGCTTCCAGTCGCTGTGGAGTCGCGTTGGCGCTCATGCCTCCGAGTCGAATCGATGAAGTGAGCAAGGCTGCTGTTTTACTCTCGTGTATGTATTTCAACTGAGTCGGGGTGAGTTGTATGTCACTGCCTTCACCTTCAAGGTCAAGGATTTGCCCGCCAATGAGGTGGCGGCTTCCCGAGGCTGTAGCCAGTTCGCTAACGTAGGCTCCTACGTCGTAACGTTTTGTTGGAGGAGTCTGTGCCAGAATTTCAAAAGCAATGGTGAGGAGGGCATCACCGGCAAGGACCGCAACACCTTCGCCATATTTAATGTGGCTGGTAGGTTGTCCGCGGCGGAGATCGTCATCGTCCATGCACGGTAAATCATCGTGAATAAGCGAGTAAGTGTGGATGCACTCCACGGCGGCGGCCGGAGCGAGAGTATTCTCAGTGTCCCCGCCACAGGCTTCTGCTGCGGCAAGACTTAGGATTGGGCGGAGTCGTTTTCCTCCCGCAAAAATGCTGTAGCGCATTGCTTCGTGCACTGTCACTGGACGGATCCGGGTTTCAGGAAGGAATCCATTAAGTGCCTTATCAACAACTTTGCAGCGATCCTTGAGGTAGGTCTTGAGTACTTCAGCCATTTACCGTGGTAGTGGGGATAGAAGGGGAGCAGGAAGATAAACAGACTTTCGGGCAACTAAAGCAGTTCAGCAATCTGAACCGCATTCAGTGCAGCTCCTTTCCGTACTTGATCACCGACCACCCAGAATGTGAGGGCATTTTCGAGTACGAGATCTTTGCGGATCCGGCCGACGAGGCAATCGTCCTTATTGGTGCAGTCAAGAGGTGTCGGGAAAAGCGGCTCATCAGCAAAAGGATCATCAAGAACTCGCACACCTTCGGCCGCTGCAATGGATTCGCGTGCCGCCTCAACGCAGGGCTGTTCATTAAAGACTGCCGTAACGGATACGGCGTGGGATCGCATCACTGGCACTCGCACGCAGGTGACTGATGCTTTGAGGTTAGGCGAATGTAGAATTTTCTGTCCCTCATAATGCATCTTCATTTCCTCCTTGGTATAGCCGTTCTCTTGAAAGGCATCCACTTGGGGAATGACGTTGGATACGATCTGGTGTGGGTAAACATTGCGTTCCGGCATGGTAAGACCCTTGGCAAGGGCAATTGTCTGCTCCTCAAGTTCAGCAATGCCTTGAGCGCCGCTGCCAGAAACTGCCTGGTAACTAGAGGCGATAATGCTTTTTACACCGCCAAAGGCAAGGTGCATCGGATTCAGCGCGACTAGCGTGACAATGGTAGTGCAGTTGGGATTGGCGATAAGGCCGTTGTGCTGCTTGGCGTCTTCGGGATTGACCTCGGGCACAACGAGAGGGACGCCCTCGTCGAGACGAAACGCTGAGGAGTTATCGACAACGACGGCACCGGCAGCAATGGCATGGGGGGCGAATTCTCTTGAGATCTCGCCGCCCGCGCTGAAGAGGGCAATATCCACGCCCTCAAACGAATCGGGAGTCAGCTCTTTCACCGTGATTTCTTTTCCCCTAAAGGTGAGCTTTTTGCCGGCAGAGCGGGCTGAAGCGAGAAGAGTCAGTTCGCTAACTGGAAAGCGACGATGCTCGAGGCACTCGAGGATTTCGATCCCCACGGCTCCGGTTGCTCCTGCCACGGCGATATGCTTGGGCTGTTGGTCCATGATTCTTTGATTGCAAAGGGGCTGGGAGCTTACGTATTATGACATTGTTTGCAACCGAATGGACTTTGCCCTCGTTAATGTAACAGGACGTGAGGCGGATTGCCAAACTTACCTGAATTAAACTAACCAGCTAAATTATGAAACGTATTATCGCTATTGTCGCTCTTTCTGCTGCCTCCCTTTTCTTTGGTGCTTGCGCTACCACTAACAATGGCGCGGCCTCTTGCTGTGGAAGCGCCACCTCTTGCTGTGGTGGCACTACCTCTTGCTGTGGAACCTGCGGCGGTTGAGTCAGATTCGACTGATAAGTAATATTTGGGAAAAGGCTCTTCCGTGAGGAAGAGCCTTTTTTTTGACGGTGAAACAATTTCTTTCTGAGGTTGCAAAGGGCTCTTCAAGCTTTGGCGACACCTTCGTAAAAAGTAGCAAGAGTGCTGTAGGTTCATGGTTGGACCAAGGCAATTGAGCGTAAAACTAACTCTCCTTGTCCTGAGAAGCGGCCGCGGATTTCTACTTTCATAGCGACTGGCCAGTTCTAAGAAATCTTGCCCATGAAGTCTCCAAAACGGGCATAGAGTTCGACCCCTGAAGCTGAATGTTCAGCGAGGTCGGCAGCGGGAGTAAAGCGCCCCGCTTGAAACATGGTTATGACCATGGATCCGCCAAACTTGAAAAAGCCCTTTTCATCGCCATTGGTGACTAAGGTGGCCGAGCCAGAATCAACGATGCTACCAACGTTGGTCGCTCCGATTTCGAGGATAAGGTAGTCTCCTGCAGGCGATTCTTTGACCTGCGTGATTCTACGCTTGTTCTGCCAGAGGTAGGAAAAAGTGTGAGACAAAGCGATGGGATTCACGGAATAGAGTGGTCCATTGATCAGGCAGGCCGCCCCTGGCATACCGCTCAATGGGAAATGGAAGCGATGGTAGTCGGTAGGGCAGAGGCGCGAAATGACAGCTGAACCTCCGGCGAATTTTTCAGCCAATGATTTATCTCCGAGAAGAGTGATAAGATCAAATTGCTGGTTCTTTGCGTAGATGTGGGTGGCTCGTTCAAGATTTGGAATCACCAGTTGCCTGCCATCTGCTGGAAAACAGGCCGTGCCATCGTCTTGGTAGACCGGCCGTGCCTCTGGTTTGAGGCGGCGATAGAAGAATTCGTTAAAGGTCTGGTAGGACTCGGGTGTCTCGAGGAAATCTTTGGTATCTATTTCGAATTGTTCGATAAAGGGCAGGATTTCGCGAGAGGAGCAGGTGCAATCCGCCCATCGCCCGTAGAGTCTTGAGAACCATCTCTGCTTGATAGTAGTTTCTAGGCAAAACCGACCGATGATGGTCCCGTATGCCCATCGTAACGGCTTTTCGCCGTAAATACTCTCCGTTTTGAGTTTTCCGGCGTAGCGATCAAAGTAAACCAATTCTTGCCTTTGTTGCACAGTTGAGAGATAGACGCATAGCCTTGGAACGGCAAAAACGTTTTTAAGAAAGTGAGAAAATGATCGCACTCTTGACTAATGATGATGGAATTGATGCTAAAGGACTGGAGGCCTTGGAAGGTTTTGCTGCTGAATACTTCGACGCAGTTTGGGTGGTGGCTCCAGCCGAGCAGATGTCCCAGATTGGTCATCAGGTCACGACTTCGACGCCGATTCGATTTGAGCAGAAAGGAGAGCGTTCTTTTGCTGTTCATGGAACTCCGGCCGATTGCACACGGGTGGCTCTGGCTCAACTGCTACCCGAGCAACCTGACTGGATCCTCTCGGGGATCAATCACGGGGGCAACCTCGGTAGGCACGACTTCGTGATTTCTGGGACAGTCGCAGCGGTGCGTGAGGGAGCTTTTGCCGGCATCAAAGGAGCCGCATTTTCCCATTTTATGAAGCGCGGTCTGGAATTGGATTGGGAGTGCGCCTCCCGCTGGGTGAGAAAAGCCTTTGAGAGTTTCCTCAGTGACGAAACGACTCGTGGAGACTTCTGGAATGTCAATCTTCCCCATCCGGATCCAGGTGATCCCGAGCCTAAAGTAATTCGTTGTGAGCAGGAGCAGCAGTCGCTTCTTGTTAATTATGAGCAAGTAAGTAATGACGAATTTCTCTACGAGGGGGACTATCACGAGCGCCCAAGACGTGAGGGAAGCGATGTTGATGTTTGTTTTGGAGGGGATATAGCAGTTTCGCTCGTATCCGTGTGATGGCACTTTCCCCACGATTTCGGAAGCTTGAGAAACGAACCGCTGAGCTGGCGGAATGGGTGCAGTCAGGTGTCGCAGAATGGGGGGAGGTGTTTGGCACCGACTCGGATGAGAACTTTTTCGATGGGCATGAAGAGCTGCCACCTTTTGCCTTCAAGTCAGAAGGTTTCTGCACAGCGACAGCGTGGTGGCTGAGCGAGTTTTGTCGACTGGCTTACACGCCTGACCGCCGCGAAGAGCCTAGAGATAAGCTGGGAAAACTTCCTAGGCGGGGAGATATTCTCGAGTCGCGGACGGAGTTTCAAGAAGTCTGCTCGATTCACACCGTGGGAAATCATGTTTCGATTTATCGTCCCAAAAAGGGCGAGGGTGCCACGATTGTGTGTTTTCGTGGCTCCACTCGGAAACGGCAATGGATGTTTAATGCCTTGTTTCGGCCCCACGGTTGGCGACGATTTAGAAGGTCAGGCGAAACTGAAACTGGTTTCGTTCACTCAGGATTTTACGTCCTTTTCAAGCGGCTTTGGACCCGTTTGTGGCCTGCGTTGGAGCGATTGCCAAGACCTTGGGTCTTTACCGGCCATTCGTTGGGTGGCGCTGTGGCTATGATTGGCGGTGCGGTTTCAGAAGCTGACCTCGTCTGCACCTTTGGGGCTCCCAAGGTAGGGAATGAAGAGTTTAATAGGCTCAATGAGGACCGTAGAATCTGGCGGTTTGTGAACCAAGATGATCTGGTGACCCGCCTTCCTTTGCCCGACAAATACCTTAAAGACCGCCAGTTTTCTCACGGCAAGTCTGCTTATCGGCTGGTGGGAGAGGGCAATGTGTCAAGCTATGAGGATCCGTCAGAGGAGGATCGGCTGCCATTCGCGATGGCAAACTTGATCGAAGAATTACAGTCGACTCCCGGCTGGATCTCCGACCATCAAATCGGAGGATATTGCCGTCGGCTTAAATTGGCGATTTTCCGCGACGATGGAAGATTGATCCCTGAGGTATTTCTGCGATAATCTACCAACACGACAATGATTAGAACTTCCTCCATTCCAACCATTATTCGTTTATTACTCACGACTCTAGCAGTCCTGACCTCTATCGTCATTAGAGCGCAGGATGACGTCCCAGAGCGTATTGATTTAACGAATTTTCCTGGAGAGATTGTGGATAAGGTGGTGGTGCCAATTCCCGTCGAGATATTTTCCGTTTTGGATAAGCTGGGTGAGTTGGATTGGGGAAACGGAATTTCAATTCCAGAGAACGAACCGCAAACAACCGAACGAGCCATTCTCGCACTTACATTCGGTAGCCTTGTGGGCGAAGGCTTTATCGCGGTGCAGGCAAAAGACCGCGAAAAAATCCAGAAGGTTGGCCACCGAGTCCTCAATCTTTCGGAGTCCCTCGGTCTTGCAAGTGCGGTCCGACCTCATAGTCTCGGAATCATTGAAGCCGCTGATCTGGGGGACTGGGAGCGCGTTCGTGAGGAGCTAGATAATACTCAGCAGACGGTGCGGGAAACGATGGTGCGCCTTCGAGATGAGGAGCTTTCCGGCTTGGTGAGTCTCGGTGGTTGGCTTCGCGGAACCTATGTGGTGACCAGGTTTATTAGCGAAGCCTACAGCGAGGACAAGGCTGAGCTGCTCAATCAACCGGGGCTGATTTCCCATTTTCGCGAAGAGTTGGCTTCAATGACGGGGCCTTCGAAATCATCTTCAGAGATTCGAGCCATTTCAACTGGTTTGGCTAGACTTGAGGGAGTCATTACTGACGAAGAGATTATCTCCGAGGAGGATATTAATGAACTCCGCGAGATCAGTCATACGATGTTGGAGGAGTATTACTTTGGCACTGAAGATGCGGCAAATTGATTAAACGGAATATGATTCTGGAGAAACGATCCAACAAACTCCTTCGCCTGATAGCTCCCGGTCTTTTGACCGCAGTCTGCCTGCTCACGGTCGCCAAGCTTTATGCTTTTGTTAATGAAGCGATTTCTATTGCTCTGGAGGCGGCTACACCCTATGTGGAGCAGGGATTCGAAGTGAGGGAGGATAACTGGTCGGGGCAAGTGGAACCTAAAAAGCCTTTATTAGTGCGTCACCAATTGTTTCGCGGCAATGAGTATTGGTTTTGGGCCGGGACAAGTTGGACTGGTGCTTCGGTCAGAGTCGATATTTTTGACAGTTCAGGCAATTCTGTTGGGCTTGAGTCGTTTGCGGAAGAGTCTTACGCCGGGGTTCGAGTGCTTCCTCAGAAAACAGCGACTTATTACATTCGCATGGTCGCAGAGTATGATCCCGAAAAAGCTGCCGCCGAAGCGCAAGCGATTGGAGTTCTTCCAGCGGCAGACGGGGTCGGGGAGTTTGGCACTTCTGTCGATTGGGGATTAGTTTATGGTTATCGCTAAGTTCAGTTTCGTGCACGGCGCGATTCGATGATCAATAGATTTCTGGGAGAAAAAGCAGATAGCGCAAGTGACGGGGTCCTCGCTGCAGGTTATGGCAGATAAAATAATAGAATTTGAAAGCCCTCATTTTCTTCACAGCCTCTTTGCTGATGATGTGGGGATGTTAAAGGAGATGGGGGAGAAATTGGGAATCACAGTGACGACACGCGATGCTTGGGTGAAACTCGAAGGGAACGAGAAAAGTATAAGTGCGGGGCAAGCGGTATTTGCTGATCTTGAAAAAGCAAGACGTCGTGGGGGAGCTATCACGCCTCACTCCTTTCGCTATGCGATGAAAGCAGCGACTACGATGAGCGAAATCGAAGAATCAAAGGTGGATGGCGAATCAGCTAAGGTTTCGGAACTGTTCGATACTCGACTTCTTGGCGGTGGTGGCAAACCAGCGGTGACTCCACGAACAAAGAACCAGCGAGATTACATCGCATCATTAAACTCTCACGATGTGGTTTTCGGGATTGGCCCCGCAGGAACCGGTAAGACCTACCTAGCCATGGCTTTTGCACTCGACTTGCTTAAGAACCGGCAAGTTGATCGCATTATGTTGACGCGTCCAGCAGTGGAAGCCGGGGAAGCGCTTGGATTTCTTCCCGGTGCACTCGAGGAAAAAGTACTGCCTTACCTACGCCCGCTCTACGATGCCATGAATGACATGCTTGATGGCACGGAGGCGATTCGATTTGCGGAGAACAACCTCATTGAAATTGCTCCGCTGGCCTACATGAGGGGAAGGACGCTCAATCGCGCCTGCGTCATCCTTGATGAAGCACAAAATGCGAGTCGCGAGCAGATGTTGATGTTCCTCACGCGGATGGGCGAAGAATCCAAGTGTATCGTGACGGGTGATCCTTCGCAGATCGACCTTCGTCCGAAGAAAAAGTCTGGACTGCTGGAAGCAATGTCGTTGCTGCATGGCATCGACGGAGTATCTTTTATACAATTTGAGCGTGAGGATGTGGTTCGTCACCCCGTTGTGGCGAGGATCATCGAAGCCTATGAGCAAGGACGCGAAGGGGGTGAAGCCCAAGAGAAGTAGGGAGTCACTGCAATGCTTCTACCGTGGGTCTGGAGTCGAGGCATTCTCGAATTGATTCTTCAATTTTGGCGAGGCGTTCCGGATCAGTGATCTTCTTTTCGTTCGCAAAATCTACGAGGGAGAGGCGATCGATTGCTGCTCCCGCCTGTGTGCTGATTCTGGCATTGAGTACTTCTGCTCCTTGATTTCCGAGGATAGTGAATATTTCGTAGAGCAAGCCGATTCGATCTTGTGCTTGGATATTAAGCACAGTCGAATTTGGCTCTTCTTCATTGGAAATTATCACTCGTTGGGGAATGTCAAAATTTGGCGGCTCTGCCTGAGTGACCGACGGGGTGGCTTGCTTTTCGATTAGGGCATCGAAATTAACCACGCGCTCGTCGACGCCGAATTCATCCTGCATCATTTTTTCGATTCGTTCAATCTCTCGAGGAGATGTGACGGGATTCAGTGTGGCTGTGCAAATCCTGAAGATATTCAAGACAAGATCATCGGAACGGGTAAAGAGATCAGCCGAGAGGATATTAAGATTTCTCGCAGCGAGGGCTCCGGCTACTTTGGATAGGAGGAGATGACGGTTCCAGCCTGCTACTTCCAGTAAGCTGTAGCCTTCGTCCGGTCGCGCTTCCCAACCTAACTTTGGAACCATAGCGTCATGAGTGACGCGGTGTATTGATTTGAAGAATCGGTGAAACAATTTTACATGGCGCGCGATGCTGGTGGAACCACGGTGGCGGAAGTAGCGGGCTGGCATGGCTTTAAAGTGCCCTTCCACTTCCTCTCGATAGGAATCAGGGAGTTTCGTAAAAACGCGCTGCTTAGTCTCTTCTTTAGGGCGGTTGAATTGATCCTGAAATGACTTCTTATCACCGAAGAATGCCTTCGTAGATTGGTAAAGTTGGCGCATCAAGGAAGCTTTCCAATCGTTCCACGCCTCGTTGTTGGTGCCGTTTGAATCGACGTAGGTAAAAAGATGGAGCGCTTCCATCGCACTTATATTTCTCACTGCTCCCGCAAATTCAGCGATTGTGTTAGGGTCGCTAATGTCCTTAGTGGTAGCTGTTCTCCAGAAAGTGAGGTGGTGATCAACGAGGAACATGATAAGCCTGAGGCGGTCACCGGTATAGCGAAGGCGTTTACAGACTTTTGCGGCGAGAATAGCGCTGGCATCTTCGTGATGTCGTACTTCCTCAGCACGACCGGTGTCGTGCATCAGGACGGCGACGTAAAGAGCGACGGGGTCTTCCATGTCTTGGAAGATCTTTCTAAAGAATTGCTTCTTGGGATCTTCGGTATGGATGAGTCCGTCGAGGACATCAATACAGCGGAGAGTGTGCTCATCGGCAGAGTAGCGATGAAAGAATTCGTGCTGCACAAGGTCGGTCAACTTACCAAACTCTGGGAGGTAACGACCGAGGAATCCATTTCGGTGCATCCGTCTGAGGATATGAGCGACTTGACCGCGGTTCTGGAGGATCTCTTCGAATGTTTCTCGGTTCGATTTGTTTCGCCGAAAGTTCCCGTCAATGAGGTGCCAATTCAGCTTAAAGAGGCGTCGGATCTCAGGACTGGTGCGAAGGTGGCGACGCTGGGTGTGCAGAAAGAAGCGCATGAGGCGCTTTGGGTCCTCTGCAAATATATTTTCGTTTTCAGGGTAAATGAGGCCACCTTTTTCAAAAAAGCCGTCGAATGATTCACCCCCGGTGATCTGGCGGGCGAGAAAATTGAAGACGGGAATTCTGGAGGTATCATCGCTCACAACCCCGAGACGAAATGTCTGCATAAGCGAGGTGCTATGGTGGAACATGTTCCTAGTATGCCGGTAGTAGTCACGCATGAACTTTTCGCTGCGGCGAATGATGTTCTTGCCCGGATATTTCAGGTTGGTGGCTATGACACCTTGAAGCCGAAGGGTCAAAATATCGCCCGACCGACCTTTTTGTGAGTAATGCAGCTCGTTGCGCACGCGCATCAGAAATTCATAGGCCTCCTCGATCTCTTCAAAAGCAATCTCAGTGAGACGCCCTTCCTCAACAAGTGCTTTGAGATCCCTTGACTTGCGAAGCACCCAGATCACCCAAACAAGATTGTGGTAATCCCGCAAACCACCACACCCCTCTTTAACCTGGGGCTCCTGCAGGTGGATGGTTTGGCCATACTTAGAATGGCGCAAGCGGATATCACGACTGCGTTCGTTGAGATAAGACTTCTCGCGTCCGCGGATGCAATTATCGAAGAAAGCTTCCTCAAAATCGTCAAACAAGGTGCCGTCCCCTGCAATGAATCGTGCGTCGAGTAGGGTTGTTTTCGTCTGGTGATCTTTATTTGCGAATTTGCAGGCTTCTTTAATCGACCGAATCGGATAGCTGACATCAAGCCCAAGATCAAAAAGTATTAAGGAGACCTGATTAACGGTTTCCTGCACGCTTTGATGGATGTTGCGACTTGATTCGGGAACAAGGAACTGCAGATCGATATCGCTGCCGGGATTCAATTGTCCACGACCATAACCGCCGCTGGCTACGAGGGTGAGAGGGTGCTCTTGTCCGGTTTTTCCCACTGCCCCTGTTTGCTCGAGACAATGGCGGAAAACATCATTGATCAGCATATCCATCATCGCCGAGCGCATGACGCAAACTTCAATTCCTCCCATGCTGCCGCGGTGGGCTTCCTTAATGTCGCTGCGAACGTCCTTGAGAAACCCTCGATAGATCTTGAGACGAGAAGCATTCTTTCCTGCCGCGTCCAAGGCATTCCTGAGACGTTTTTCGGCCTTCGAGCGGGCCTCTTCTATCGACTTTGAAAGGGACATGTCTACTCGAACTAAACCAGAACACACTTGTTTGCGAAAATTATTTGCTCTGAAAGCATCGAGCAGGTTTAGATAGTGTCATCATGACTGCCCAAAGAAATCGAACTTCGATCCCGACTCTTCCAATTTTTTGGCCGCTGGTATTGCTGCAGGTGTGCGTTGTGATGGTATTTAACGGGCTCCCCAATCTGCAGGCTAATGACTCGTCTACTCGGATCGCGATGGGGTCGTGTGCCAACCAAGAGGTGAAACAGCCTATTTGGGAGGCAATTGTGGCGACGCAGCCCGATGGTTTTGTCTTTCTTGGAGACAACGTCTATGCTGATACAGAGGATATGGATGAGATGCGCAACGCGTATCGTGCCTTAGCTGAGAAAGACGGATACCAGGCCCTTCTCAATACTTGCCCGGTTTATGCCATCTGGGATGACCATGACTATGGAGTGAATGACGGGGGAGCGGAATTTCCAATGCGGGAAGGGGCCGAGAAGGTTTTCCACGAGTTTTTCCAGACCCCAGAGGATTCCGACTCGAGAAGACGGCCCGGGATCTATGACGTCGACTACGTCATGGCCCCGGGAGGACAGACGCTTCAGCTGATTCGCTTGGATACTCGTTATTTTCGCGGTCCGCTGGTAAAACTCCCAAAACAAGGGCGTCATGGCCCCTATGGTCGCAATTTGGACCGGTCGGCGACGATCTTGGGCGAGGGCCAGTGGGCTTGGTTGGCAAAGGTTTTGGGTGAGCCTGCAGATCTTAGGGTTATTGCGACAAGCATTCAGTTCTTACCTCAAGATCATCAATGGGAGAGGTGGGAGAATTTTCCTCATGAGCGTCAGAAGTTATTGGATCTCCTGAAGGAGAAGGAAACAGGCCCTGTCATTTTCCTCAGTGGAGATCGTCACATGGGAGAAATTATGAAGTTGAGAGCCGATGATCCGGCGAGCCCTGGCTTTCCGATCTATGAGATCACTTCGAGTGGTCTAACCAATGCCGGTGGAGGACGGCCGGGTGAGCCAAATCGTCATCGAGTCAGTCCAACCAATTTTCAGAGTCGAAACTTCGGGTTAGTCACGATTGATTGGAATTCCAGTCTTGTAGAATTGGAACTCCGGAATGTTGGAGGTGATGTCGTTGACGCCTATCGCATTGACTTGACAGCAACAGAGTAGCCAACTTCAACGCGACAGGGGAGTGACTGGTCTGCTGCGTGGTGATAGTTCTGGTGAAGGAATTCGGCCGCTGTCGTTGGGTATTAAAGGCTTTGCGGAACCGGCCGGAGCATAGGATTGAGCGTTGGCAGCAGCAGGAGCGCGGCTCGAGGAGCGTTTCGGATTATATGTGACCCTCGACGGCGAAGAGGCATCGTGTTCCCGCAGATCAATCGGCGCCTCATGCTTTTTAAGATTGGGGTGATAAGCGATGGCATCCTGATAATGAAGCCACATGGCATTTTTTGCAGTGAAGAGACCAAAAATCGCTGTGGCGATCCCGAAACCGTATCCGATACGATTCCGATTGCTACCGATGAGGATGGTGACAATTGCGGCAAAAGCGAGGAGGCGAAACTTCCAGGAGGAGGTAATCCACTCTTCGGTATTGGAATTAAATCCCTTCATCCGGGCCGGATAGCTAATTTTGTAGACTTGTTCCATGCGCGGTTGGGCGGAGATGCGAGCATCTTTGTAGGGCACGTGAGTCAATGCTGATATGCCAATCACAATCAGTGCTGCGATTTGGAGCTTTTTTACTCTCATGAAATAGCCAAAACACAGCATGAAAACCCCAGTGATGATGCCATAGAAGATCATTGGTTCGAGCAGCAGGAAGCGGTATTCCGGATCGCTACAGGCGGTTAGGAGTTGCTCGATTTGGAGAGTGAACTCGGTCATGACAGAATCAGAGAAGATCGGGCTGATCGCCAGTGGAACTTTCTGGCGGAGTAGCCCCGAGCTTCTGGTAGGCTAAGGGCATCGCCACCCGCCCCCTAGGGGTGCGCTTGAGGAATCCTTTGAGGATGAGAAACGGCTCGTAGACTTCATTTATGGTGGCTTCGTCTTCGCCGACGGCGACAGCGATGGAGTTAAGTCCAACTGGGCCGCCGTTGTATTTGTAAATCACGGCGTTCAGGATTCGAGTGTCCATTTCATCGAGGCCATCCTCATCAATTTCAAGCATCGCGAGGGCATCGTGAGCCACTTCTTTAGTAATCACATTATTAGCGCGAACTTGTGCGTAGTCTCGAACCCAGCGCAGAAGTCCGTTAGCGATTCGAGGGGTGCCACGGCTGCGGGCCCCAATTTCCAGAGCTCCTTCATCGTCGATGGGAACGGAGAGTAAGGAAGCCGAACGTTTCAGGATGGTGACCAGTTCTTCTGGCGAATAATAATCGAGTCGATTAGTAATTCCAAAGCGGGAGAGTAAGGGGCGGGTCAGCATGCCTGCCTTGGTCGTAGCACCAACCAGCGTGAATTTGGGAAGATTGAGGGCGATCGATCGAGCGTTTGGACCCTGATCGATCATAATGTCCAACTTGTAATCTTCCATCGCGGGGTAGAGATACTCCTCGATGGCTGGGTGAAGGCGATGGATTTCGTCGATAAAGAGAAAATCCCCATGTTGGATGGTCGTTAAAATTCCAGCCAGATCTCCAGCTTTTTCAATTTGTGGACCGCTCGTTATGTGAATTTCGCTCCCAAAGGTGCGGCAAAGGATATGGGCCAAAGTGGTCTTACCGAGCCCGGGAGGGCCACATAGGAGGACGTGATCGAGAGCATCTTTTCTCTGTTTGGCGGCCTCAACCATTAGCATGAGGCGCTCCTTCACCTTCGCTTGACCGCAGAATTCATCGAAATCTGGGGGTCGTAAACTTTGTTCGAAATCGCCGGCGGGCGTGGCGTCGGGATCGGGCTGTTGGGGATCTGACACGGCTGTTTGGGGGCAGATGGCTGCAATTCCTCGGTAAACGCTAAAAAACTTTGTATTTACAAATATTTAAGGTAACCTGATAATTATAAAAGTCGATATGTTTCCGTCGCAGAAATATGCTTTTCATATAAACGATTGCGAAGGGCCAATTTTGGCCGTTTGTTTACATAGGTTTTAACCGGGCCGTCGCATTCTGGCGGGCAAATTCCGGCTTGACCTGACGCTAGATTCCCTTATCTAAACAGGCTTCTCCCGGAGCCGTTCTTGAACCGAACAGATTCTCTCCGTTACCGGAACACACACAGCTCATGAACCTTTTCAGACGCATTCTTACGCACCGACATGGTCGGTTCGCCGCGATATTGACGGCCGGCTTGGTCCTCTCGTCTCTTCTCTCGATAAACGCAGAGGCGCAGGAGGGCAAAACAGTGAAGTCTGTTGACGTCCAGTATGTTGGTTACCAGACAGTTTCGAAAGCACGAATCCTTTCCAGCACGTCGTCTCAAGTTGGCGATAAGCTCTCTCTATCAGCGGTGGATGAGGATGTTAAAAATCTCTACAAGAGTGGGGACGTTGAGAACGTGAAAGTTCTTGCTAACGAAGTTGGCGGTGGCATCGAGTTGATCTTTGTCGTGCAGACCCGGGCCGTTTATGGTGGGTCGCAGTTTACCGGAAATACGGTAGTCGATACCAGCAAGTTGAAGCGCCAGGTTGATCTTACGGTCAACGACCCTATCGACGAAGAACTTCTAAAGACTGCCCGTCAGGACATCCAGAAACTCTATCGCAAGAAGGGCTTCTCAGAAGCAACAGTGTCCTATCGTATTGGCGCACCAACAGCTGAGGGATACTCAACGGTGGTTTTTGCCATCGATGAGGGGATCCAAGGAGTCATTAGGAATGTCGAGTTTGTAGGGAATACGGCTTTTGCCTCTGCCCGCCTCAAGGATCAAATGACTCAGAAAGAAAAGGGTCTCAGGTCGATCTTCGGCGAGGCTGGCGCAGTGGATGCCGAAACTCTGGCGCAGGACGTCCGCGCCATCGAAGATTTCTACCGCGACAATGGTTACCTCAACGCCAAGGTGACCAATGTGTCCCGACTGCGCGCCGATGCCAAATATGTTGATGTTATCATGACCATCGAAGAGGGTGATACTTACCTAGTCGAGAGTCTCGTCGTTAACGGAGTATCTGCTCTTTCGATGCAGGATGACATCGTTCCTTACCTGCGAACAAAAGCGGGTGACAAGTTCGCCGGTGGTTCTTTGAAGTCGGATATCAAGTTGATCGTTGACCAATATGGCAGTCGTGGTTACGCCGACGCTCGAGTGGTTCCTCGCCTCGAGGACGCGGGGAACGGCGCGGTTAAGGTGGTGATCAATATCAGCGAGGGAAGGTCCTACCGTATTGGTCAGATCAACATTGAAGGTAATGACAAGACGAAGGATCACGTGATTCGCCGCGAGCTTCCGCTGGAGCCTGGTCAGCCCTTCGATACCACAAAAACCGAGGTGACTCAGCGTCGTCTCGAAAACATGAACTACTTCGCGAATGTTGAGCTCTTGCCGCTCGATGCCAGCTACTTGGACGAGAAAGATCTTCTCATCCGTGTGGTTGAAAAACCCACTGGTTCGATCAATTTTGGTGCTGGCTTTAGCTCAATTGACAGTCTTACCGGTTTTTTCGAGGTGACTCAGAGCAACTTTGACCTCTTTGACCCCTGGAAATTCTCCGGTGGTGGCCAGCGATTTCGCTTCAGTGCTCGCGCTGGAAGTGAGCGACAGGACTACAGTATCGCCATTACTGAACCGTGGGCTTTTGGCCGTCCTATCGCACTGACGGCCGAGGCTTACTACCGAGATCTTCTCTTTGTTAGTGATCAGTACGACCAAACCGATATAGGTGCTGCGATTTCACTGAGGAAGTCTGTCGGAGAATTCACTTATGCATCCGTTGAGTTCCGCGGCGAAAACATAGAAATTACGCCTGAGTCCAATGCCTCACCTGCTTTCCTGAATGAAAAAGGCGATTTCATGAAGAGTTCAGTCGGTCTTACCATCGTACGCGACACCCGTGACAACGTCTTCTTGCCACGCCTTGGTTCAAAGGTGTCTGCAGGGTTCGAATTCGTCGGCCTTGGTGGTGACATCGACGACAACATCTTCACGCTACAGGGCTCGAAATACTTCAACCTACCCTACGATGCGATTGTGAGCTTCATTGGGCGCTATCAGCATTCGTCGAATGGTGATCATCTCTTTACTCGTCACTTCCTTGGTGGTGCCAATAATCTGCGTGGCTTCGATTTTCGTGATGTTGGACCTCGGGATCAGGTTAGCGGTGAGTCGCTTGGCGGCAACGAGGCTTGGTATGGGACGGCCGAACTTACCCTACCTATCGTGGAGAAAATCCGAGGCGCTCTTTTCTACGACATCGGTGAAGTTAGCGGCGGGCCTACTGGTAGCGTGGGCGGTGGCATCAATTCTGACTGGGGCGTGGGTGTCCGCATGTTTATTCTTGGCAGCGCTCCGGTTCGATTGGACTATGCGTTCCCACTTCAGGCTGACGCCTTTAACGATGAGGGCGGACGCTTCCAATTCACCATGGGTGCCCAGTTCTAATCCCACAGATTCCGGAATTTTTCTAAGAAAACCGTTCTTAGGCCCGTCTCTTGTAGGGTTGTCCGACGCTAACGCCTGCTCTCAATTTCTACAAATCTCTACACAACATCTAAAATGAAGTACAACTTGCCATCCTTTCTTTGTGCTATCGCCATCTCTGCATGCGTCTCAGGTCTCACTGCTTCAGCTCAGAACCTCAAAATCGCTGTGGTCGACATGCAGGAGGCACTGAACAAATATTACAAAACTGACATCGAGGTTGGAAAGATCAACACGATGGCCGACGAGAAACGCAAGAGCCTCGATGGTTACCAGGCTGCGTATCAGCAGATGACTAACAAAATGACTGAGCTTGATAAAACAGCTCGCGACACTCTGCTGGATGAAAGTGTGCGTAAAGATGCGCTTGAGCAACTCCAGGCTCTCGCTCAGGAACGTGCTGTTAAGGGCCAGGAGATTGGAGATGCCCAGCGTAAGGCTTCTGCCGAAGTAATGCAGGCTCGCACCGAGATGGAAGAAACTCTCGTCGCTGAAATTAAAGAAAAACTCGATGCAGTGGTAACGGCCCAAGGGCTCGACCTCGTCTTTGATAAGTCCTTCCTTCCTAAAGCGAATAAGGCAATCGTCCACACGTCGGAGAACGTGTTGGATCTTACCGAAAAAGTGATTTCTGAACTTAACGCCTCGGCCCCTGCAACTACGACGACTTCCTCGCCTTGATTAAGGGCTACTTGAGAGCTCGTGAATTTTAGAGCGGCGGTCTTCCCGCCGCTTTTTTGTGTCCACCTCAATTGAAGAATCGATGAAAACGACAGTTACCGAAATTATGAGCTTGGTAGGAGGTACCCTACTGCGAGGGAATCCAGCGGCAGTGCTCACAAGTTTCGCTTCTTTGGATCAGGCCGATGAGAGTTGCGTCAGCTTTTTTGGCAATGCCAAATACCTTGATCAGTTGCAGGAGACGCGAGCCGGACTCGTGCTTGTTCCTGTTGAAGAGGCACCAGCACCTGACTCCACAGCGGTGGTTCTTGTCGACAATCCGGTGGTTGCCTTTGATACGATTGTCCGTGAATACGGCGTCAGGCCACCAGAATTTATGCCAGGGATCCACGAATCTGCCTCGGTGGCTTGCGATGCCACGGTAAATGAATCAGAGGTTAGCGTTCTGGCGAATGCGACCGTTTCTGCTGGTGCTGTAATTGGGAAGGGAAGCCGAATTGGCTCTGGCGCCGTCATCTGTGAAGGGGCAACCGTAGGGGAGGATTGCGAGATTGGTCCCAATGTGACCATCCGTGAGGGTTGTATTATTGGGGACCGCGTCACCCTGCACCCCGGGGTGGTAATCGGTGCTGATGGATTTGGATTTGAATTTATCGAGGGCCGACACCAGAAGATTGAGCAGCTAGGAATCGTCCGTGTAGAAAATGATGTGGAGATCGGGGCCTCGACAACGGTTGATCGCGCCCGCTTTGGAGAAACGATAATCGGTGAGGGGACTAAGATTGATAATCAAGTGCAGATTGGGCACAACGTTACCATTGGTCAACATTGTATCATCGTGGCTCAGACAGGCATTTCCGGTAGTAGTCGAATCGGTAACTATGTCACTCTCGCAGCCCAGTGTGGTGTGGCCGGTCACCTTGATATTGCGGATCATGTCACCTTTGGAGGCCGATCTGGGGTGATCCAGTCGATCGCTGAACCTGGAGGAACCTATTTTGGCTATCCAGCACGTCCGCTAAAAGAGGACCGACGCGAACGCATGCGGATCAAGCAACTTGGAGGACTCTTAAAGCGAGTTAAGACGCTCGAGAAGAAGATCGACTCCTAGCAGTCACTCAAGGTCGATTTTCTGTCCGGGCTTTGGAACGACGATCCGAGCATGAGGAAGGCGTTCGCTCAGTTCCTGATGGAACCAAGATTTTGCCGAAGTATCTCCGTGAACTAAGATTACATTGTCAGGATTACAAGATACTGCGTAGTCAGCGATCTGGTTTGGAGGCGCGTGACCACTGAAGTCAAAGCGATGCACTTCGCATTGGATAGCTGTCTCGTGTTCCCGGTTCCCATCGATTTGTACTCTGCCTCCCTGACCTGCCTCGAGGATTTTTCCTCCGGGAGTCGCTTCATCCGCGTAGCCAACGAAGATAATGGCATGCTCCGATGATTTAAGGATATGACGTGAAAAACGGTTTGAAACCGTGTTTTCAGACATCATCCCGCTGGATAGGGCGTAAATACGACCGGGGTGAAAATCTGGTTCTCGGTGGCCTCTTGGCAGGATTTGGAGATCTTCAAAATCCTCAAGTATTCGAAAGCCGCGATGGAAACGGCGCGGAGACTCACGAAAAAGATCTGCGATCTGGGTCATTCGGGTGCTCAGACCTCCTATGTGCACCGGCACGACTGGGATAATCTCCTCCTCACGCAACTCGTGCAGCATCATCAGCAGTTCCTGAGTTTTACCAAACGCGAAAACCGGAATGAGGACAGATCCGTTCCGCTCGAGGACCTTCGCGATCGTCTCGCCAAGACGCCGCTTCTCCTTTTCCCGGGTGTAGCTTTCAGGACGAGGGTTATTTCCGCGAGTGGTTTCGATGATGAGAGTGTCTAATTTTTCAGTGGGAAACTGTGCCGCTGTAGTGACCGTCTGATCTTCAAAGTGGACGTCGCCGGTATAAAATACGTTTTTCCCTTCCCACGCTAATCGAATTCCTACAGCGCCCTGAACATGACCGGCATGAAAGAACTCACAATCAACCCGGTCGTCATGACCGACGGCAAAGGTTTCACCAACGCTTCGAGAGAACCAAAAGCGTTCGAGTTCATCGACTTTTTTGTGGGAGTAGAGTGGATACCCGGAGACGCCAAGTTCACGCTTCTGTGACTTCATCACATTAACAGAGTTATGGAGGAGTGCCTCACCACTTTCACGAGTTTCCTTGGTCATTGCGACCGCCGCATGCGGCTGTTGTTCCATCAGGCAGGGAAGCGCTCCAATGTGATCCAGATGAGGATGTGTCACGAAAATGGCATCCACGGAGTCGAACTCGATTTCCTCGAACAAAGGAAGGCACTCTCGCCCGACGTGTTTTGGGTGGGTTCCGGCGTCCAATACGATTCGAGTTGAACCTAGCTCAAGCAGGCAAGAATTAGATCCGATATCGGGATAGCGTGCAAGATGTTGGAAACGCATAGTGATACGATTATGTTGAGTTGGATTCTCCACCCTGACCAGTTATCTTTTTGGTTCGCGCTTCGAGGAAAAATGATTTTAGGAGATACTTTGACTCTTCCTGAAGAACTCCTGGAGTGACTTCGCTGAAGTGATTTAAAGTGGGTTGCTGGAGAAGATTGATAAAACCACCGGCAGCTCCGCCGTTTGCATCACCACAACCAAAGATAACTCGTCGAATTCGGCAGTGTACGATGGCGCCGGCACACATTGGGCAGGGTTCTTTGGTGACATAGAGATCACAATCGGTGAGTCGCCAGTCACCCAAGGCCTCCTGCGCTTGAGTTAAGGCCAACATCTCGGCGTGGGCTGTCGCATCCTTGAGTGTTTCTACTTGGTTATGCGAGCGGGCAATAATAGAGCCATTCTGAACGATGATTGCACCGACCGGAACTTCTCCCGCAAGGTATGCCTTCTGGGCTTGCCGCATCGCCTGCCCCATCAGGAAAGTATCACTGGCCAGATCGATTAATCCCGAATCTTCTTCTGAGGAGAGAGCCGAATCATCGTTTTCGGGTATCTCATGAATTTCGCTAACCATAATGAAGAAGTTGGGACAAAAGTTTTGCGGTTGTGTGAAAGAGTGAAGATAATGCCTGACAATGAGCGACTGCAACACCCGAATCATCGCCCCGTCGGTTTTGGCATCCGATTGGGCTATGCTGAAAAGCGAAATTGAGCGTGCCAATCAGTCTGGTGCTGATTGGATTCACCTTGATGTGATGGACGGACTCTTCGTCGAGAACATCTCATTTGGCCCGCAATTCGTCGGAGCGGTTCGTCCACATACGGAACTGACGCTGGATGTGCATCTCATGATCACTCACCCTGACAGGTATATTTCCCAGTTTGTAAAAGCGGGATCAGATCGGATTACTGTGCACGTCGAAGCAGAACACGATATTGCGGCAACCTTGCAAGCTATTCGTGACTTTGGCAAGCAGTGTGGTTTGGCGCTTAATCCAGCGACGCCGTTTGACGCGGTAGTTCCTTATCTGGATCAGATTGATCTTCTCCTCGTTATGACTGTGGTGCCCGGATTTGGTGGTCAGTCGTTCATGGAAGAAGAAGCAATGCCTAAGGTTTGTGCTGCGCGGAACTATCGTGAGGAGCATGGGCTTTCGTATCACATTGAAGTGGATGGCGGTATCGAACAGGAAACTGTCCATATTGCCGGCGAAAATGGTGCCAATGTTATGGTAGCTGGAACTTCTTTGTTTGGAGCTGAAGATATGGCGGGTGCGATTACCGCAATGAGAGGCTGAAGGGTTTTGAATTGATGTCCGACAAAGTTTACAGCGTATCCGATATAACCGCCGACATCCGCGAGAGTCTTGAGGACCGGTTTAATGGCGTGTGGATCGAAGGCGAAATTAGCAATCATCGATTTCCTGCTTCGGGGCATCACTACTTCACTTTGAAAGACGGAGGGGCCCAACTCTCATGCGTTCTATTTCGGGGAGCGGCCATGAAAAGCCGAATCCCTCTTTCAGATGGAATGCAGGTTCAAGCATACGGGAATGTCTCCGTCTATGAAGCGCGTGGGCAGTATCAACTCATTGCGCAGGTCATACAGCCGAAGGGTTTTGGCGATTTGCAGGCAAAGTTTGAGGCCCTGAAACAGAAGTTGGAGGCAGAGGGACTATTTGATCCCATCCGGAAAAAACGAATTCCATTTTTTCCGCAACGAATCGGCATTGTCACTTCGCCAACCGGTGCCGCTATTCAAGACATGATCAATGTGTTGGGTCGACGTGCGCCATGGGTGGAGGTGATGATTCAACCTGTGAGGGTTCAGGGAGAAGGGGCGGCCGAAGAGATTGCGGCAGGGGTTCGTTCCTTTGAGAGCGGCGATGGAATCCCACGCCCAGATTTGATTATTGTCGCGAGGGGTGGTGGCAGTATCGAAGACCTCTGGTCATTCAATGAGGAAGTAGTGGCGCGGGCGATCGCTGAAGCCACTATCCCAGTGATGTCGGGAGTAGGACATGAAATCGATTTTACGATAGCGGATTTAGCAGCCGACCGACGGGAGCCGACCCCCAGTGCGGCAGCAGAAAATGCCACTCCGGATGGAGAACCCCTAAAGAATCACTTGAATCATATGCAAGCTTTGCTGAGCGGGAGAGTCGAAGGACGACTCGAAAGCCTTTCTCATCAGTCGAGCGCTTTGCAGCGCGAATTGCAGGCAAGGGAGCCCGGAAGAAGAATTCAGAACTGGGCTCAATCACTCGATTATCTTGCCGATAGGCTGGAGAATGCTTCAGATGTAAAACTTCAGACCGGCAACGCATCACTCGATAGCGTGAGGCGGCTTCTCGAGACCATTCAACCTGATAAGGTGATTGATCGTGGATCGGAGCGCCTCGATTTGCTGCGTGAGCATTTTGACGCGCTCGTGGAGGGCCGAATTAGTGAAGCGTGCAGTGAGTTGGAGCATTGCGGTGAATTGATGCGTTCTTTGAGCCCAGAAGCAGTCCTGAGCCGCGGTTTTTCGATGACAATGGACTCAGAGGGTAAACTGGTGACGGAAGCTGAAAAGGTCTCCAGTGGTGACCGTCTCAAGACTCGCTTTGCGGATGGGGACGTCACTAGCGTAGTTGAGTGAGCTTCAAGAGTTTTCAAACTTTCCGTAAATGCGGGGCAGATTGTGGTGTTCTTCTGTTGAGGGCGTCGCCGCTATGGAGTAAAAGAACCCTTGTCTGATGCGATTTTCGAAAAAATCGGAACCGATTGGTTGCCTGCGGGGTTGATACCAATTCTACTAAGTGATTACGGGCATAAACACACGAATGAGTGGCGAAACTAGTCATAGTTCTTGGATCATCAGGGGTCTGAGAGAGAGCATACTAACCCTTGCTGTTAGTTTATGGGTCACTGCGGTAGTGGCCCAAGAAGATAGACCGGAGCGCGAGGACAACCAGCTAAGGCAGGCCCCATCTGTCTTGCAGAGCGACAGCGCTCCGATTGGCAATCGGGTGAATCTTCAATTCCCCCTCAATCCGGTAAATGACATTCTGAACATTTACGAGCGTCTCATCGACAAGCCGCTGGTGAAGGACAGTTCGATTTTTGAAGGGCCACAAGTTAGCCTCGTTACACCTTCAGATGTGTCTCGAGATGAGGCTATCCAGCTCATTGAAGCTGCACTCCTCGTCAACGGCTATGTCATCATGAGCGAAGAGGACGGGGTTAGTGTTAAAGTGCTCCTCGGCGGAGGTCGTGGTGGTGGCCAGAGTCCTTCTTTCAGCGAAGGGGTCGTGATTTACACCGACCCGAATCTGTTGCCCGACGGAGAAAGTCTGGTCGGCTTCTTTATGGAATTGGAATTTGTGTCTCCGGAAGATGCAGCAACTATTTTTGGGAATCACATCGTCTTGAATGAGTTTGGCCGAATCACTCCAGTTCTCAACCCCAGGGGTTTGCTCATCACTGAGACCTCACCGATCGTTCGCCAGTTGATTCGTTTGCGTTCCATCATTGATCATCCGGTTGAAGATGCTCCGTTGATTACCGAATTTGTTCAGCTTGAGTATGCTGAAGCGAACATCGTGTCTCAAATCATTCAGGCAGCAATGGACGCCCGTATGGAAGAGCGGCAGCGTCAAGTTGAGTTGAGCGGTTCTGTCACTGGTCAGCCACAGCAGGGCGGCAACAATGGGCAGTCAAGATCTGGGCAGCAGCAACAGGGCAATGCACGCGGCGGAGACAGCGGCAACTTTAATGGGGTGGGAACTGCAGACCAACCAGCGGCTCAGCTGATTCCAGATGATCGATTGAACCGAATCATGGTGGTGGCGTCTCCTTCGGATGCTGCCTACATCCTTCAGTTGATTAATGAGTTTGATCATCCCCTCGATAATCATAATCCAGTGGAGCGGAAGCTTCGCTACGTGAAGGCCAACGATATCCTCCCCGTCATTGTCGATATTCTTCAAGATACAGGCACGGGGCAAACTCAGCTTCCTGGCGGCCGCCAGATTCAGTCGCGACCCACACCGGTCACTTCCTCCCAGTTAGCGACGTTGACAGGAGCCAATCAGTCGCAGAACAGTCAAAACAGAAACGCTCAGGCTGGGGCAGCGGACGAGATCGGAGGTCGAGCGGATCAGATTGCTTTTCCGATTGATGAAGTTGCTCCGATTTCTGTCCTCGTTGGGAAAACACGTATCATTGCCGACCGTCAGTCCAATTCTATTATCATTATCGGCACTGGTGAAGCTGAGAAGATCGTTCTCGATATGATTGAGCGCCTCGATCGTAAGCCCGTGCAGGTCTATCTTGCAACGGTGATCGGTGAGCTGGTTATTGATGATGATTTCGAGCTTGGAGTCGACTACATTCAGCGGTTCCGCCCTTGGGATGGAGGTGATCCGAGTCGTGGTGGTTTTACTGGCGGTCTCTTCAACAGCCGGACTGACGTGCTGCAGAGCAATAGCATTGCCGATCTTTCTACGATGGTCACGACAGCGCCGTTTGGGCCTAGTTCGGGTCTTAATCTTTACGGTCAGATCGGGGATTCACTCGACGTGATCATTTCGGCTTTGGAGTCGACTAATAGATTTACAGTTCTTTCCCGGCCGGTCATTTATACCCAGAATGGAAAGCGTGCTGAGATTACCAGTGGTCAGGAAGTTCCGTTTGCAGACAGCGCGGTGACCGATACTAGTAATCCGAACTCGGTACGTTCTACGGTGGATTTTAAAGAAGTCGTGCTCAAACTCGAAGTGCTCCCAACGATTAACGAAAACAACGAAGTGACTCTGGATATTGTTCAGATCAATGACCGTGTCGTGGGTACTACTGTGATTGACCAAAACGAAGTCCCAGTGGTCGGAAAACAGGAACTCAACACCACGGTTACTGTGGCAAATAGGTCTACCATTATTCTTGGTGGTTTGATTTCTGAGGAGGATGAAGAAAGCGAATCAGGAATTCCACTGCTTAAAGATATTCCTTTGCTTGGACAAGCTGTGAAGAAAACAAAGGTGGACACTCGGCGCAAAGAATTGATGATTTTCATTCAACCTGTCGTTGTGAACGATGATCAACAGGTGCTTAGCGCAAGCTACGACGAAGATGTTCGCTCGAATGTTGGCGAAGCTGCCGCGGTTGAATTTCCTGAACCGGGAGTTCCCACGATTCAGCATCAGAATAGAATGATCGAGGGAACGGCCCGTTCTGGTGTCGAAGACAATCCGTTCAAAAAGTTTGGTCAGAAGCTCTTCGGGAAGAGAAAAGAGTCTCAAAAACTGCTTCCCCGCAATCCTTGACCAAGATCCAATCGGATTGAGTTGGGCGACTTAGTCCGTTCAGCCCTTCAGTGGTCAATTCTGGTTAGGACATTTGATCGTCTACTGGAGACGAAATTCAGCGGGTAATTGATGTCTGCTCGGTTGGGGCAGGGAGGTGCTTGAGAGCTTTCTCAACGGCGTTTTCAACTGTGATGCCGTGCTTTCTTCGGAGGATGTCTACCTTCCCGTGCTCGACAAATTCGTCAGGCCAGCCAATACGCTCTACCGGCGTGTTGATTCCGGCATCGTTGAGGTGTTCAATAATAGCAGCTCCGAAGCCGTTGTGGAGCACATGATCTTCAAACGTCAGAACCACAGGGCAAAGCTTCGCGAACTGTTCAATGCAGTCGGTATCAAGAGGTTTGATCCAGCGCGGATTAATCAAGGAAACGGAATACCCCTTCTCCTCAAGGCGATCTCTAGTTTCTTCGGCTAGTTCAAACATATTGCCCAAACCGAAGAGGGCTATGTCCTTACCTTTGCTGACTACTTCCGCTTTACCGATCTCGAGTAACTCAGGCTCGGCCTTAGGTTTGGCACCGGTGCCTGCTCCTCTCGGATAGCGGATCGCACATGGACCATCGTCGTAATTCGCCATGGTCCAAAGCATGTCAACAAACTCGTTTTCGTCCTTCGCCTGCATGAAGATCCAGTTCGGGACGTGGCGCATGTATCCAATATCGAACAAACCGTGGTGAGTCGGGCCGTCATCGCCGCTCAATCCAGCACGGTCCATGCAGAGGCGTATCGGCAGGTTTTGGATGCCAATGTCGTGAACAGCCATGTCGTAGGCGCGCTGGAAGAAGGTGGAATAGATTGTCAGGAATGGCTTCAGTCCCTGGACAGCCTGCCCGCAGGCGAAGAGTGCGGCATGCTCCTCGGCAATGCCGACGTCATAATAGCGTTCCGGAACTATTTTTTGGAATTCAACCAAACCGGTTCCGTTGGGCATGGCTGCTGTTACTGCTACGATTTTCTTATCCTCTGCGGCATATTTCCCGATAGTCTGGCCGTACAGCTGCGAGTAGGTAGGATTGCCGGAGTTTGGCGTTTCACCGGTTTCGGATTTGTAGGGTCCGAGTCCGTGAAATTTCATCGGATTTGCTTTAGCGGGCTCGTAGCCCCGACCTTTTTCGGTAATAATGTGGAGAATTACCGGCTCTTCTTGCTCTTTAAGAAATTCAAACGTTTTCACGAGTAGGTCGAGATCATGCCCGTCGATTGGTCCATAGTAGCGCATCCCGAATTTCTCGAAGAGAACATTAGGGAAGAGCAAGTTCTTGGCGCTGCGCTCGACACGGTGGGCCATCGTTCGGACTGACTTACCGGCGATCTTTTCCACAAACTCAGCAGCCTTATCATGAATATGAGAGTAGGTCGAGCTGGTCTGAAGTGCGTGAAAATACTTGGCAATGGCACCTACGTTGCGGTCAATCGACCACTCATTGTCGTTCAATACGAGGATAAACTTCTTTGTAGTTTCGGCGATGTTATTGAGTGCTTCAAAGGTTGGGCCGCATGTAAAAGCGGCATCTCCAGCGACAGCTACGACGTGCTCATCACTTTCCTTCAGATCACGAGCGGCAGCCATTCCCAGTGCGGCTGAAACAGCTGTGCCGGCGTGACCAGCTCCGTAGCAGTCGTGGTCACTCTCGGTGCGCAACATGAAGCCGTTGAGCCCTTCATACTGGCGAATGGTATGGATTTGGTCCCATCGACCTGTCAGCATCTTATGGACATAGGCTTGATGGCTCACGTCGAAAACAAATTTGTCGTCAGGAGTGTTGAACACGCGATGCAGAGCGATGGAGAGTTCAACAACACCAAGGTTGGGGCCAAGGTGGCCGCCGGTCTTTGAAAGTGAGTTGATCAGCGTCCGTCGAACGTTTTCAGCGAGCTTGGGAAGTTCTTCCAGTGGAAGTTTCTTCAAGTCGTCGCCGTTATCGACTTTGGGGAGATCCACCGTTGGGATCTCGGGAAATTCAAAAAAGTTCTCCATTCTCCTGAGATGCGTCAGAGTCGGGTTCTTCCCCGCTTTTTTCCGCGGAGGCACCATCGTCGGCAAAGGGTTCTAATACGTGTTCGTCGTTACGCTTCTTTCTAATGATTTCGATGCGTCCGCGAGCTTCATCGAGCCGCTTTTCGCAGACCCGGTAGAGTTGTGTTCCCTGCTCATAGTTTTTAATGAGATCTTCCAGAGGCATCTGATCAGATTCCATGTCGCGCACCAACTCTTCTAGTTGGGCAAGGGCGTCCTCGAAGGCCGGTTCGGTCTTGGTGGCCGAATCTGAGTCTTTGGCTTTTGGCATCTTGATTTCGCGGGGAAACGGAAAATTACCGTATCCTATATCTCTTCCCTTGGAAGCAGCCGAGTTCAAGCCGTTTTCGGGCCTCGGGGCACCTTCATTTTAGGCTAAAATAGGTAAAGCTCACTTATTTCCCTCCGTTTTTGCCCAAAGACTTGATGTAGAGCAGGATTGAGTCGATTTCGTGATCCTTAAGCACTCCGAGATATGATGGCATGCCAACGCCAGTTTTTTCTGCTTCGTAGCCGACGGCCACGCGTCTTCCGGGATCAAGAATGGATTCGCGGAGGTAGATTTCGTCAGCATTCTTTATAAAGGACCCATCGGTAAATTCGCGCTTTGAGCCCCAGAGCCTTTTCCAGGAGGGGCCGACGGCGATTTCAGCTCCGGGTCCGCCCAGAGTGGTCGAAGGTGGAGAAGTATCGCTCTTGTCGGTCGCATGACAGGCAACGCAACCATAACGAATTGACACTTCCTTTCCGAGTGCAGCAGATGGTTCAATCATTTCTCCAGTGCTGGTTAGCGGAGAATTCCAGATCATATCCACCTCGTCATCGGCAAAGCCTTTTTTTGTGAGGTCTATCTCTGGAAGTTCCCACAAAGAAAAGTAAGCGCTTTCGACCGCGGTGTTGTCGGTGAAGGGAAGTCGATAAGTGACACGAAGGCTGTGACACGGTTTCATATCAAGGAGGCCAAGAAATAGCCGCTTTCCATCTTTTGAGAGTTTAGCGCTGGTGACGGATACGGTTTCCTGCCCAGGTTCTCCGTCCAGTTTAAAATTACCGGAGCCATAGTTGTGAGTCTGCTGGTAGTTCCATCGATCAACAGAATAACGGGACTGATCTAAAGCCAGTTCGGGCGCGAGCGGTTGATTGAATTCGAGTAGAACGCCACGCCGAGATGCTCGCAACTGTGTGGGAATCCATGAGGTCCGCCCCGTGGGGCGAACTCTAAACAGGCCACTGATTCGATCCCCGGAACTCCCCCAGATTTCGAAACCGGTGAGGTAGAGGCGGCCGTCTTTGGGATGGATAGCTCCTTTGAGTAGACCGGATGGAAAACCCGAGAGAAGTGGGACGATGGCTCCCTGCCCACTTTCTTCGTTCAGGAAGACTTTGAAGATTTCGGGCCGGTTGTAGCCGATGTGGATGAGCGAGCCGTTGAGTGGGCCCATGTTGGCGTTGCCCTTCATCCAGATCTGAGAAGCTCCGGATTGATTGATGAAGTGGGGAATCCAAATTTCCGGTGGGGCAATTGGTTCCGGGTGAACGGCATTTTCTTTGAACTTCGCCGGCTGGAATCCGTAATACTTTTCCTGTTCGATGCGGTAGATGGGTGTGGCCGGTTTCCAGTGGCCCTGCTGATCGCTGGATGTCAGGGTACCGGTCTCCGGATCCAAGCCGATGTAGGGTTGCCGCAGCCCTGTGGCAATCACGTTGTAGGCTCGTCCGTCGGGTGAAATCTTGACTATCGTCCCGTTGAGCTTTCCGCGAGTGTTTCCAATTTGACCACCCTTGGCGACGATAAATCCTCCGTCGGGCGCGGCTACCATGTCCATGGCAAACTCTCGAGTTTCGGCAGTCTGAGCAACGATGTTAGAGAAATTCTCGTAGAAATCAGCTTCACCGTTTCCATCTGTGTCGTGGAGGCGGGTGATACCGTTACGGTCTGAAACGTAGATTTTGTCGTCGACAATACAGACGGTTTTGGGCTCATGAAGACCGCTTGCAAATCGAGACCAAATCGCTGTTTTATGGCCTTCTTCGATGCTTTCCGCAATCCAGATATCGCCATCAAAGGTGCAGATTGCGGCGCGTCCGTCGTTAAAGAAATCGAGACCGGATAAGCGGACATTTCGTTTCCAGGGGTTGGGGACGGGGAGACCGATATCATCAAAGGTGAGCGTCCCATCCAAAGTGCCTCGCTCTATTTTACTTTCGATGGTCTGAGGCCAAAGGCGCGTCCCTGATGCGGATGCGGATGCGGATGCGGATGCGGATGCAGATGCAGATGCAGATGCAGATGCAGATGCGGTCTCTTGGCTTGAGTAAATAATACCAACCAATTGAGGTGAGTTTGCTGGGGGTATGACTACAAATTCGCTGACTAAATCTTGAAGAATACCTCCAATCTCAACGCGAGCGTCATGCCGACGATTCAGTCGCAGATAGATCGGATTACGGTGAGGTTTGATTGAAAGCGAACGGAGAAATAGACCCCTTTCAGGGCGTGCCGTGAGGGTTTCTGAGATTTCAGTATTTAGAACTGAGTATTTTATGGTAACCCCGGGTCCATCCGATCCGTCTCTGGTGATATGCAGACCGGAAAATCGTCCGATCGTTTCAGGTATGGGGCCCAACCCAACCTCTCCTTTATCTGATATTCCGCGTTCTCTAGGATCTTTGTTTAAAGCGGACTCATCAACTCCAACACCCGGAAGGGCAGGGGTGGATGTGAGAACTGTGCCAATCGGTTTAGGTAGGCTTTCCTGCCCGGACGGTGCTTTGCGATTCGGGAGCCGATAACTTCCCGGCCCCATACCGTCCATCTTTAGGTATTCGCCCTCTTCGTTCTCCCGCCAGATGAGTGACCAGCGCAGTAGGTCCGGGTCAAAACAGCCGTAGTAACCATGACCGATCTTTACGATGATACCACGCGGAGTGAGGTTGTCCGGTTCAGGATTCTCCCCGAATTCGCGAGCGTCGAGAGTCTGGCTAAAGAAAGGAAAGCCCTCTTCAACGAAACTCCCAAAGGGTGAATCGATATCAAGGTGGGCCTGATCCTGGGCCCTACCAAGGGAAATAAGGCCGATCAGGGCCAAAAACAGGGGAGTTCGGGCGCTCATGCGATATTTCAAGTTCGGTGATGAAATCTATCCAATCAATAGCGCGATCAAATTTGTGATCTGCGCTTTAATGTTTCTACACTTGAATAGAAAGGCGACCAGAGTATTCAATCAGGGTTAATCCATGTTTCTAAGGCTTACGGTTTTCAGCGTGATGCTGAATCTTTTCCCGATACTTCACACCAAGGGTGCTGAAGGCCGTCGTGCCGACGATGTATTTAATTGGCCTCCTGCTTTTGAAGCGCTCTTTGGGAATCCAGTGATCAAGGAACGGAGGGGATTCTTTTTCAAAGAATCGGCGCTAGTATATGGAGCGGGTCGCTACAACGCCTACGATGGAATTATGAGAGTTACGCAGCCTTCCGGGGTGGTGGTGTGCTCCCGTGTGGCACTGTCAGTCGAGCGTGCGAATCAATTGGCGGCAGAAGCGTTGGCAGTCAGATTTTACCAGTTGGTGCTCCAAGCTAATCGGCGGACGCGATACGAGGAACTTATGAATATGAGAGAGTTGATCCCAATGGAGAAGGATCGCTTTGTTGCTATCGCCTCGAAGCGACTAGTTGAACAGTCGACAGGTTCACTTGAAGAGGACGCATGGTGGAATGTAAGGATGGGAGTCACGGAGAGAGCGAGTAGTCGCTATCAGTTGGTCATTATCAACGTCCACCACGACAAGGGTAACGGGAGAGTGAATCACGGACACTTCTGCTTTGGGTTGAGGGAGATTGGCGGCGATGCGGAACAGGATCTGGTTTTCGACTTTCGTGCGCCTTGGTATGCTGACCGTCGACCCAGGATGACTGAAGCGCTAAACCTCCACAACAAGCTCCGTCTGACGAGTAATACGCAGAATTTCTACGACTGGCTTTTCACTCAGACGGAATACAGGAACTGCTGGGTCAATTTGTGGTTTCTCCCGACGACGGAATCGCAGGTCACTCTCCTGCGCAGTTTTAATGAGCGAGGTATACAGCATGCGGCAGGGAGCTTTCGTCCTTTCAGGAAAAACTGTGCGTCACTGGGCTTGCTGTTTTATGTCCGTCTCCAGTCCTTTACGGCTGATTCACTGTTGAGGCGGGGACCATCGATTGATTTCCCTGTCGAAGTCGGAAATCGCGTGAAGGACTCGTATAGTGGACTGCCTTTTTTCCGGGTCAATAATATGACGGTGGCGAGTGGTCGGAAGCCAACGGCTAAATCTGAGATTCATCAAGCGCAGCCGAGTCGTTCTTCTTCACGGGTTTTTCGTGAATTGCAGAAAGCACCGGGAGCTAACTAACCGGCTATTTGGATGTCGCGCCGGTAATTTGGACCGGGTTCAAGCGTTAAAATCCGGTGAGATTTTATGATCAGGAAAATAGTGTGATGATCAGATTTGGATTCACGCCTACAGCGATAATGGCTACCGTCAGTATGATCATGGCAACTCGTGCGGGCGCACTCACGGGAATGCTGGAAATTTCCTCGCCGCTACCATCGTCTGAGGAAGTGGCAAAGAATACAGGTACTGCGATCTTGAGGTAATAGTAAAAGCCGGAGGCGGCACCGATCAGACCGATGATGAGAAGGGTCCAATTGCCCTGATCCGCGGCCATCTTGAAGACAAATAGTTTTCCGTAGAATCCGGCGGTCAGTGGGATTCCGGCCAGCGAAGCCATCGCGATAATCAGCATGAATGCAAGGAAGGGAGAACGCTTGGCGAGGCCCTTGTAAGAATCGATTTCCTCACCCGCAATGCTATTGCGTACGGTCGTAACGACAAGGAAAACCAGCAGTGTCATCAAGAGATAGGCACCAAGGTAAAAGGTCACAACCATTGCAGGCGAAAGGCTACCCACTGCACTCTTAGTGGGTGCAGATGCCAAGGCCATGAGAAGAAATCCGGCATGAGCCACGCTTGAATAAGCGAGGAGTCGCTTAAAGTTCTTTTGCGGCATGGCAGCAAGGTTGCCCATGATGAGGGTAATACCGGCGATTGCGGCAAGAACAAGGCAGATTTTCTCGGCGAGTACATCACTGGCTAGGAATGGTCCGATCAACCGCAGAAAAATGATGAAGCCTGCCGCTTTGGAACCTACTGAGAGGAATGCTGTGATTGGAGTTGGTGCACCCTGATAGACATCAGGAATCCAAAAGTGGAAAGGAGCTCCACCTACCTTGAAAGCAAGCGCCACTAGGATTAGGGCAAATGCAAAGAGTGCAGCAGCAGAGTTGACTTCAGGATCTGCAAGGGATGAAGCGATTTCGGCGAGTTGCATGCTGCCTGTGATACCAAACAACCAAGCGAAACCATAGACGAGAAAGCCAGTCGAAAGGGCGCCAAGAATCAGGTATTTAACACCTGCCTCTAGCGAACCAACGTTGCGTCGCAGGTAGGTCACGAGGATATAAAAAGTGATCGTCACTGTCTCCAATGAGACAAAGATACTGACAAGGTTGTTCGCTGATGCCATCAGCATAAGACCAGCGCAGGCAAAAACAGGCAGGGCAAAAAACTCTCCGAGGCCGGACTGGGGATGGGCTCCTTTTTCAGGGTCTGCTGTCTGGGCAACAACAATGTGGCGAAAGTCTACAGCCATGATCAGTACGATGATGGTTGTGATGACCGCTATACCTTTGTAAAAAAGAGAAATCTGGTCGTTGGCAGAATAAAACTGCCAGAAAGCGCCGTCGGCTGATTCTGGCCACTTCACGGCGAAGAGCAGGCCGAAAACGACGAGCAGGCCCACCATGCCGATCCAGGCGATAGAGCGCTTATCTTCGATCTTGGCAAAAGCATCAACCATCAGCATGAGCAGACCGAGGGTGACAACGATGATTTCCAGAAAGTAAACCGGCATAGGTTAGAAAGTTAAATCAGTAGAAAATAGAAAATAAAAAGAAGCTCATCCAACGGCAGTGAGTATCACCATAACGGCAGGGCGGATGTATTGATTCAGAATTTCGGGAACGAATCCCACGGCCATGAGTGCGGCGAGGAGGATTAGGAGCGGGAGACGAGTGTTCCAACCAACGTCGCCCGGTGCTTCGACCTTTTTGGGGATGGGTCCCATAAAGATCGAGCGATAGGCACGAAGCATATAAACCGCTGAAATGACCACGCCCCAGAGCGAGATGATTGTAGCCCACTGAATCCAGCCGAAACCGTCTTCCGCGCCAGCGAAGGCTCCGATGAAGACTTCGATCTCAGCAGCAAAATTAGCGAAACCGGGAAGCCCAGCTGAGGCGAAGGCCGCAAATCCAAAGATGAGGGCCAGCTTAGGAACCTGTTTACCGATACCTCCAAGCTTGTCAAAATCGAGGGTTCCGTATTTTTCTCGGAGCCAGCCACTCATAGCAAATAAAAGCGCGATCGAAATGCCGTGCCCGAACATAAGTAATACGGCACCGGACAGGCCCAGTTCGTTTCCTGCGGCTAGGCCAAGGAAAATGTAGCCCATGTGCATCACGCTGGAGTAACCCAGCATGCGGTCGAGTGACTTCTGAGCGATAGTGACCAGCCCGATGTAAATGATGTTTCCTAGCAAGAGAAACAGGATCACATTAAGGAGAGCTTCGGCACCCGAAGGAGCAAAGGGGAGCGCCACGCGAATGATTCCATAGAGGCCAAACTTCTTAAGAACGCCGGCGTGTAGCATGGCGACCGGGGTGGGAGCCGCGGCGTAAGCCGGGGCCGCCCAGCTATGGAACGGGAAAAGGGAGACAAGAATACCAAAGCCGACCAGGAGGAGTAGGAAGACCCAGGCTTGCATTTGCGATGCCATTGGGCTTTCACTGGCCAAGGCAGTCAGCTCTTCGATATTGAAGGTTGAACCGCCTAGTCCGCTCACGGCAAGGATGAGACCAACCAGTAGGATCAAGGATCCTACTCCCAAATAGATCGTGATAGTCCACGCGGTCTTTAGCCGGTCACTCCCGGCTCCGAAAATGCCGATCATGAGAAAGGTCGGGATTAGAGCCAGTTCGTGAAAGGCGTAGAGGAAGAAAAGATCAGTAGAGCAGAACGCTCCGAGAGCTCCTCCACCGATGAGAAGGAGGGAGAGGTAGTAGAGGCGTGGATTACGCTCAAGTTCCTCTTCCTTGGGTGAAACGAGGACCGCTGCTAACATCACGATAGCGGAGAGCAAAAGCATGACAAGGCTGATCCCGTCGAGACCGAACGAAAGACTGAGGGATGGGAAACCGTCCATCTCAAGTAGTGGCCTCGTTGAGACCATCTGCATGGTTCCCTCAATGCTCGTGCTGAATTGGATGGCGGATACCAGGCTCATGATGAGCACCAGCACCGAGGCACTAAGAGCAATGAAGCGGGCAGGAGCACCTAATCCGATTGCCAGTGCGGCGAGGAGTGGTAGGAAAACGATGATTTCGAGAATACTCACGGCTGTCCGGGGAATGGGTTAATCAGGAAATAAGAAAGATGATGAGAGCCACGACGGAGATAGCGAACATGAAGGCGTAGGTCTGCACGTTGCCCATTTGAAAGATTCGAAGAATAGATCCCGCGGTCATTGCTGTCATGGCAGGAAAGCGGGCCACGAGCGGTTCGATGAGGTAGCGGTCAAGAAGATCGCAGATCTTCCCAACTCCGTCTTGGAAGATGGCTATAATTTTCTCGTAAATCTCGTCAATATAGAAGCGGTTGGCAAATGGAGGAATCGAAACCGGGTCTTTGTCTTTGCCTTTGTATAAGTAGATGGAGCTACCCACACCAACAACAAGGCCGATTAAAGAAAGCGTTGCCGTGAGGCCGAAGTGGCCAAAGAGATGCTCGAAGTCAGCATGGCCGTTAGCCATCAGTGGCCCGGTTAGGAAATCATAGGCCGAGAAAATAGCCATGAAAGCGAGTAGAGCCAGCGGCAGCCACATGGTCGGTCCAACCTCCTTGGCGTGACTGGCATCCTTGCTGCGCTGCTTTCCGAAGAAAGTTACGATGACGAGGCGAGTCATGTAGAAAGGAGTGAGAAATGCCACAATGATTGCGAGAGTGTAAGGCCCCCAAAGCTTCTCGTGGTGGGCAGCTTCAAGAATGGCTTCCTTACTCCAGAACCCTGACGTGAAGGGAACTGCGATAAGAGCAGCCGTGCCGATAACGAACGTGATAAAAGTGATGGGCATCTTTTTGCGAAGACCCCCCATTTTCCAGATATCTTGCTGATGGTGGCAGGCAAAGATCACCGCGCCGGACCCTAGAAAAAGAAGCGCTTTGAAAAAGGCATGGGTGTAAAGGTGGAACATGCCGGCGTCGCTACCATGATGAATGCCCTGAGCCATGATCATGTAGCCAAGTTGGGAAAGGGTTGAGTAAGCAAGGATGCGCTTGATATCGTTTTGCTGAAGGGCCATCAGCGCAGCGACCAGAGCGGTGACAGCCCCGATCCAGGCAATAACAGTGGCGGCCACTTCGGCGCTTTCGACGAGGAAGGTGACGCGAGCCAGCATAAAAACTCCAGCGGCGACCATCGTAGCCGCATGAATCAAAGCGGATACTGGTGTGGGACCCTCCATCGCGTCTGGCAACCAGACATGAAGAGGTAACTGTGCCGACTTGCCAATTGCGCCGCAAAAAACGCAAAGGACGGCAATGTTGAGCAACTTGGCGTTTTCAACACCTCCGACGGCAGAGGCGATCTCATTGAAATAGATGGAACCTGTTAGGGTCCAGACCATAAGGATGCCGATCATGAAACCAAAGTCACCGATTCGGTTGGTAAGAAATGCTTTTTTTGCTGCATCGGCAGCGGAAGCTTTTTCAAACCAATGGCCGATAAGAATGTAGGAGCTCACTCCAACGAGTTCCCAGAAGATGAACATCATGATGAAATTGTCCGCGAGGACGATGCCCGTCATTGAGAACATGAAGAGGGAAAGGCCGGCAAAGTAGCGTGACTTGCCGGCGTCATCCCTCATGTAGGCAAGGGAGAAAAGGTGAACGAGAAAACCAATCGAGGTCACGATCAGCATCATGCCGCGACTGAGATCATCGAGGGTCAGCCCGATATCAATTCTCAGCGCTTCGCCCATGTCGATCCAGGTGAAGGATGTGGCGGCGAGATCTTCACCACCAGCCAGTCGGATGCATAGGAACAGGGTGATGAGCGCAGAACCAGTCGACACCAGTGAAGCAAGTCCGGACCAGCGCTTCAGGCCGAGCAGGATTGAGGCCGCCACGACGAGAGGCAACAACAGAACGGTCCAGGCAGCGGTAGTCACATCCATGAAATGGTCAGTCAGAAAATTGGTTTTTAATTTCTCATCGTGTTGAGCTTGCCGACATCGGTGGTCTCCCGTGAACGGAAAAGAGCAACGATGATGGCGAGGCCAACGGCCACTTCAGCAGCTGCAACGGTGATGATAAAGAAAAGCAAGACGTGGCCATCGTAGTTGGGCTGGCCGTCTTGGACGTTGAATCTTGAAAAGGCAACGAGGGTGAGGTTGGCGGCACTGAGCATGAGCTCAAGGCACATAAAGATTACAATGAGATTACGGCGAACCAGTACGCCGGCCAGACCGATCGCAAATAGCAATCCGCTGAGAATAAGGAAGTGATCTAAGGTGAGAGCTGATTCCATTTCGTCTAAAGAAGCGCTTTATTTGAGTTCCCTCTTACTGAGCACGACCACACCGACCGTAGAGACCAGCAGAAGCACCGCGACTACCTGAATCGGGAACCAGTAAGTGCTGAAAAGAAGTTCACCGATTTGGTGGACGTCGGAGCTGCCCGTGCCCTTCACAGGCTCGATGGGAGGGAGCTTCGCAGAACCGATATCACTGCGCGTGATGACGGTAATCATAAGAGTCGCAAAACTGACCACAACTACGATCGAGGCACCCAGCGTGAATACTGGAAAGCGCTTCTTTTCTGCTTTTGGGATGTCGAGCAGCATGATGATAAAAAGGAAAAGAACCATGATTGCCCCCGCATAAACGAGAATCTGGAGAATGCCCACGAGGTAGGCATCTAACTGAATGAACAGTGCGGCGAGACCGAGAAAAGAGATAATCATCGAGAAGGCAGATGAAACCGGATTACGGTTCACCACCACGCCAATACCCCCCATCAGTGTCAAGGCGGCGAAGATGAAGAAGAAAAAAGTCATCCCGAGTGGGCGATTCGATTAGGGTATAATTATTTCAGCCGCTCTGCTACTTGAGCGCGTTCCACTTGTTCACCAAGCCGACGCGAACGCCACCAATTTCATAAAGCTTTTCTTTGTCGTGGACCATTTCCTCACGGCTGGTGCCGGTAATGGCGTAGTCCTTGCGAAGATAGATAGCTTGCTCGGGACAAACCTCTTCGCAGAATCCGCAATAGATGCAGCGGATCATATCGATATCGAAAACCTTAGGACGCTTTTCTACTTTGGCCCATTTGTCATCGGAGGGAATCTCTTCCGGTTTGATAGTGATGGCACGAGGCGGGCAGATGAATTCGCAGAGTTGGCAGGCGACACAACGTTCCCGTTCCTGCTCATCGGTTACAAGCGCAGGTGCACCGCGGTAGTGGTCTGGCAGATTGGCATCCCACTTTTCTTCAGGATACTGCATCGTGACTTTTGTGTTACCGCGGAGCATTTTGAAAAAGTGCCCAAGAGTGATGCGCAGGCCTTTAGCAAGCGCGGGGAGATAGAGGTGTTCCCACCACTTTAATTTAGGACGATCAACGACAATGGCCATGGTTTGGGAGAGAGTTGAATTTACTTGAGCCACATCAGCAACAAGGCGGTAAGAATTACGTTGGCGAGAGCCAGTTCAAAGAAAACCACCCAGCCCAGTCTCATGAGCTGGTCGTAGCGGAAGCGGGGGAGCGTCCATCGCACCGCTATGAAGAAAAGGATAAAAAGGATCACTTTCGCGAAGAAAGCTCCAAGGTGAATAAGACCATGCCAGAAAGGGACTTCGGCATCAACGCTTTCCGGGGTGAGCCAGCCGAAAGGGAGGCTCCAACCACCAAAGAAGAGAGTCACGGCGAGGCCTGAGCCTATGATCATAGCCGCGTATTCTCCGAGGAAGAATAACGCGAATTTCATGGAGCTGTATTCGGTGTGATAGCCGGCCACGAGCTCAGTTTCACACTCGGGAAGGTCAAAGGGAAGGCGGTTGGTTTCTGCAAACATGGATGTTGTGAAAACGACAAAAGAGATGAAGAGAGGGATGGACAGAAGCCAACCCTTTATGCTGAGGCCATCACCCCAGAGAGGAAGCAGCGCCCAACCATTCTGTGCTTGCTCCATGACGATATGACCAAGGTTGAGCTCTCCGTAAATCATAAGCAGCGGAACAATGGAGAGGCCGAGTGAGATTTCGTAAGAAATCATCTGGCTGGTGGAACGAACGCTACCGAGGAATGGATACTTCGAGTTCGATGCCCAGCCGGCAAGGACAATGCCGTAGACGGTTAGCGATGCGACGGCGAAGACGAAGAGGGGCCCGACGTCAAGGTCAGCGATTACCATCTTTTCCCCGAAGAGTTTGCTACCAAACGGAATAACCGCGCAGGTCAGCAAGGACGGGATCATGGTAAGGGCCGGAGCCAGCCAGTAGTAGGTTTTACGAACGTGATTTGGGGTGAAGTCCTCCTTAAGAAGGAATTTGATACCATCAGCGACGGGTTGCAGGAGACCGGCAGGGCCGACACGGTTCGGTCCGACACGGTCTTGAATCGCGGCGCTGACGCGTCGCTCCGCCCACACGGACATGGCCACGAGGGGCAATGTTACCAAGAACACAAAGACGACGATCTTTATGGTAGCGGCTAGGATGATATACCAATCCATAGGAATATATGTCAGCCTACGATGAGACCCTGAGTGATACGCTCTTTCTCGCGTTCCAGTAGAGGGATCGTTTTGCCGGTTTCAATAAGGGGTAGTCCTAGGTCTCCGATCCTGCCCCAGGTGAGGCCGGAAAATTCAGAGATTTCTTCAGTGAGTTGCTTAAAGATGTCGAGCGCCGAATAAATGCCGTTACCACCTCCAGTGACCTGGATGAGGTCGCGCACGACTTCCCAAGGTTCAAGGGTTTGGCCTGGGCCATCAATGACTTTGTTCAGTCTCTGGAGGCGACCGGCCACATTGATCATTGTGCCAGACTTTTCCGCCCAGCATCCTCCGGGCAAAACCACATCAGCGAAGTCGGCAGTCGGGTTAGCAATTGGGTGAGCGGTGAGGAAGAAGTCGAGTTTGTCGAGCGTTTCACCATCGAATCCTGCGTCATCGACGAGATTTTCCTGGAGACAGAGGAGAGCCTTGATGCGGCCCTCTTTGATGCCTTTTTTAATGGCGTCAAGTTGCGAGCCCGGATTGTCGAGTCCGAGAACCAGCTTCACCCCGTTGGTGTTGGGGTTGCGATCAGCAGCGACTAGGTAATTATCGTTTTCTCCCTCGCGGGGAACGGTGTCGACGTGTCCGACATTGAGATGCTTGACGAGGCGATTGACCATCAGCAACTCCTCATTGGTCATGCTAGCAGAGGCGATCACAGCGATTTCACTTCCTTCAATTCCGGCGAGTTTGTCAGCAGTGGTCGCGAGGGCTTCCTGCCAGGAGGTAATGCGATGGCTATTCCCCTCCTTCACCATCGGATCGGTGAGGCGATCTTCACCGTTGATCCAGTGGAAGTTGAGTCTGTGCGAGTCGGGCATCCAATCCGAATTTACGTCATTGTTCTGACGAGGCGTAATACGATAGATCTGTCCCTCGCGCTGGTAGACCGTGATGTTGGAGCCAGTCGCACAGTTCACGTCGATCGTTTTAACCTCTTTCATGAACCAGACTCGCATCTGGAATCGAAAATCGTTTGAGGTCAACGCACCGACCGGACAGATATCCACTGTGTTAAGCGAATAGTTGTTTGCTAGCTCCTTCCCTGGGTAGACAGTCAGAACCGTGTGGCTGCCGCGGTCGGTGAAACCAAGAACTGGATCGTCGGCAATCTCATCAGTGAAACGAACGCAGCGACTGCACATGATGCAGCGCTCGTCGTCGAGGCGGATGCGGGGTCCCACATCGACGTTTTTTGGCTTTTTCACTTTCTGTTCGCGGAAATGGGATTCACCCTGGCCGTGTTCGACGCTGAATTCTTGGAGGGTGCACTCTCCTGCTTGGTCACAGATGGGACAATCGAGAGGGTGATTGGCGAGAAGAAGCTCCATGACACCTTCGCGGCAGTCTTCGGTCAACTCGCTATTCGTGCGGATACCCATATTGGGCGCTACGGTGTTGGCGCATGCGATGACCGGACGAGGCATCCACGAAATGGGAAGGTGACCGTTCTCGTCTGCCTCAGGGGTAGCTTCGCCGGGATGCGGGCGAGGAGGCATGCCCATCTCAACAAGGCACATGCGACAGTTGCCCGGAGATGTCAACTTGGGGTGATAACAGTAGTGGGGGACTTCGACGCTAGCTTGGCGGCAGGCTTCGATCATACGCGTCCCTTTGGGGAACTGGTGCCATTCCCCATCAATTTGGACATCTACTAAATCAGGTTTTTCGTCGCTCATTTCAGATTAGCAGCGGCGGTCAATGCTTCAGCGTTAACAAAAGCGTCTTCCAACTCGGGGTTGGTGTCCGCAATGAGTTCATCGCGAAATTTCGCAACAAAACTTTCGGTCGGCCAGGAAGCAGCTTCTCCAAAAGCACAAATAGTTCGTCCGTCGATGTTGCGAGCTACCGCATCAAGTTGATCGATATCTGAGGGTGCCGCCTTGCCGGCAACGACGCGATCAGTGATTTTTTTCATCCAGAGTGAACCCTCCCGGCATGGCGTGCACTGACCGCAGGATTCGTGGGCATAAAAGTTATTGAGGTTATTGATGACCCAGCTCATGGAACGGCTGTCATCCATGATGATGACTCCACCCGAACCGGCCATAGAACCGCAGGCAGCGAGGGTATCGAAGTCCATCGGGATGTCCCAGATGGAAATCTCCTTAGCATCGTCATCTTTGCCTAACTTGAAAGTTTCGTCAGCGCGAAGAACCTTAGCGGAGGAGCCACCCGGGATCACAGCTTTCAACTTGCGCCCTGCCTTGAGGCCACCACACATGTCGTTGATTAGCTCTCCAAGGGTAACCTTACCCACCTGAACCTCGAAGTAACCGGGTTTCTCAACATCACCACTTACGCAGAGAATTCTCGTCCCGGTGTTGTTTGGGGTGCCTGTCTTTGACCAGTTTTCGCCGCCCATGCCGATGATGTGTTTCACGTGGCATAGGGTTTCAACATTGTTCACGATCGTGGGGCACAAGTAGAGACCCATAGCAGCAGGAAAATAAGGTGGCTTGATACGAGGGTAAGGACGTTTGCCTTCAAGGGATTCAATCAGACCTGTTTCCTCACCGCAAATGTAGGCTCCGGCACCGCGGTGGACGTAAATCTCGAGTTCGAAACCCGTACCGAGGATATCCTTGCCAAGGAAACCTTTACGGTGAGCTTCAGCAATCGCCGTTTCGAGAATTTGGGCACCTTCGGGAAATTCTTCGCGGATGTAGATGTAGGCAAGATTAGCGCCAACAGCAAAACAGGAAATCGCCATACCTTCAATTAACTGGTGCGGGTCTTGGTGGATGATGTAGCGATCCTTGAAAGTGCCTGGCTCAGACTCGTCAGCGTTGCAGATGAGGTAGACAGGTTTGTCGTTGTTAGGAGGGAGAAAGCTCCACTTGAGACCTGCTGGGAAGCCGGCACCTCCACGCCCACGAAGGCCGGCTGTTTTCACTTCGGCAGTGATTTCGCCGGGCTCCATTTGAAAGGCCTTTTTCTGCTGATCGTAGCCACCGTCCTGTAGGTAGGTCTCGATGGACGGATCCCAGCTCTCACGATCCACATTCTTAAAAATCACGCGGGTTTCGTTGGCGTGAGGTTCTTTGCCGGCAATGTATTTAATTTGGCTCATGGATCACTTGTATTGGCTAAGGAGGGCGTCAACGTCGGTGACAGCTTCATGAAAATCGTCTTCGACCAGACATACCGGCCCTGTCCCGCAACTGGCGAGGCATTCTGCAAATTCGATGCTAAATTTACCGTCGTTGCTCACTGCAATTGGGTCGTGATGAGTCACTCCGGAGCGATCGATTTCTGCTTTCTTACAAATGGAATCCATTAGTTCGTAGGATCCTGCCATAGCGCAGCTCAGTGTGCGGCATACGCGGATGTGATATTTGCCCGGAGCCGACTGGCGGAAACCAGGGTAAAAGGTCACCACCTCAAGAACCTTGATTGGTTCAAGTTCCAGCTTGGCTGCTGCCCACTCTACGGAATCTTCGCTGATAAAGCCAAAGTGATGTTGAAGAGCATGGAGAACAGGAAGAACAGCAGATCGCCTGCTCACCGGGTAATGGGTGATGCGATCATCGATTTCTTTTTCGAGTTCTGAGGGGACTTCGAGAGCCATGTTGCAGGGTTTGCCGTGAATCGCGTTTCGTGGTTTCAGTCTCAGCGGTCACATTCTCCCATAACGAAATCGAGCGAACCCAGGATGGCGACCGTGTCGCTCATCATGGATCCCGTGAGTAGTTCGGGTAGGATACTGAGGTTGATAAAAGACGGGCTCCTGATCTTGAGGCGGTAGGGAACGCCTCCGCCCTTGGAGTGGATGTAAAAACCAAGTTCTCCCTTCGGGTTTTCTGCGCCGAAGTAGACCTCACCTTGGGGCGCATCAATCCCCTCTGTGACAAGAATAAAATGGTGGATTAGCTCCTCCATGCTCATGAGAACCCGGTCCTTCTGGGGAAGCATATCCTTGTTACTTGCTACATTGACCGGACCGTCTGGCATATCGGCTATGCACTGGCGCAGAATACGAACACTTTGGCGCATCTCTTCCATCCGGATCAAATAGCGGTCGAAGCAGTCACCAACGGAGCCGATTGGGATATCAAAGTCGAAGCGATCGTAGTCCAGATAGGGGTTAGCTTTGCGGAGGTCATGCTCAATTCCAGAACCGCGAAGATTCGGGCCGCTGAGCCCCCAGTCGATCGCGTCCTCTTTGCTGATCACTCCGACATCACGTGTCCTGTCGAGAAANATTTTGTTACGCGTCAGTAGNGTATCGACTTCGTCTATACACGGAAGGACTTCGTCACAGAATTTGGAAAGCGCNTCCAAGAAGCCTTCAGGTAGATCGCGAGTTTGGCCGCCCACGCGGGTGTAGCTCGTCGTNAAGCGGGCTCCGGTGAGCTGTTCGCAGAGGTTGTAAACGGTTTCGCGCTGAGTGAAGGTGTAAAGGAATACAGTCATGGCCCCAACGTCCATCGCATACGCGCCGATGCCCAGTAGGTGAGCCGAGATGCGAGCCAGTTCGCAGCACATTGTGCGCACGGTCTGTCCACGAGCCGGTAGTTCCCAGCCCATCAGCTTTTCCACTGCCAGAGCGTAGGCTACGTTATTGGCAAGTGGGGCCAAATAATCCAACCGGTCTGTGTAGGGGACAAACTGGTTGTATTGCATGTTTTCGGCGATTTTTTCGTCACCACGATGCAGAAAGCCAACGTCGGGATCGGCCTTCGTGATTTCTTCGCCGTCTAGCTCAAGGATGAGTCGAAGCACTCCGTGCGTCGCTGGGTGCGACGGACCCATGTTCAGAACGAGTTTTTCTCCAACCAAATCCTCGGTGGTCTGCTGGTAGCCTTCCAGCTCTGCGCCGGCCAGCTTGGCAGCGCGGGTTCTGGTATCCCCAATTTCAAGTTCTTTGGTGGTGGTCGCCATGAGTAATGGGTCACAAAAAGTGGCAATTTAATACCAAAATTTCGATTATCGATGAGGGGCAAACGAGTTGCAAGGCGACTTTGTGAAAAATTTCACAAAGTCCTTCGGACATGATTACGTTATAATTTTGAAACCGGATTGTAGTCGCTCTTTTAAGGATGAATCCGAAGGTTATAAATGATGAAAAAAGAGCAAAAATCCCAACCCGACGATAGGAGCAAGAAGACTCCCCTAACCTCCGTGGTGGTCTCTGGAGTCGGCGCGTTTAGCATGCTCGTTTTGCTCTTTCCGTCGATTATCCCGGACATTATCCCCATTATCGGTGCGCTGGATGAAGCCGTCGCTACCGGGCTGCTGATTAGCTGCCTTGCTTATTTTGGTGTGGACATCGGTGCGGTTTTCGGGCGTTCAAAGAAAAAAAGGGACGAAAGCGACGTTATTGATGCCGAGTTCAATGAGCATGAATGAATTCCGATCTACCTTGTTTCGGTGAGCCTCTCAATCTTGTTGAGTAATCAAACCACGATTTTCGGCCGGCCGTTGACTCCGTCCAGTCGGCGCTGCTAGGGAAGTGTGTGTCCAGAGGCAGCAACGATGTAGCCCATGTAGGCCTCGGGATAGTGATCGAAGGCCCTAACGCAGGGGGTGCAGCAGAACAGCACCTCCTGACCTTTGAAGACACGCCGATGTTTGACTGGGCGCTTACTGAACGGTGTCCGATTCACGGCGCAGTAGTCAAACGGGTATTTGGTGTAAGGTGTTTTTGCCCTGTCGGCAGCCTTAGTGGCCTGAAGGGAGGAAATAGAGGCACCCGGTGCCGAGTTGTCGGTGGTGGTGCAGGCCGCGAAAGCAGTAGCGCAGGCGACAAGAGAAAGAACGCGGAAGAGAGTTTTCATGTCACTCCTTAACCTGTGGCTGTCTTCGCCTGACTTCAAGCCGATTCGTCTTGCGGGAGAGTCCATTTTTGTTTGCAGATGAGGGGGAATCCGCTTTGACTAGGACTTCACTGAAGCGGGATAGGCAGAAAGCGAACCGCGATACAAGTAACCATGGCAAAAATCAAAGTGGCATGCCCAAAGTGTGGGCAGAAAGTATCCGGCGACGAGTCTTTTTTTAGCACGACCGTCGAATGTCCGGTCTGCTCTGCGACGATCCAGTTTCCTGATTCTGCAGCTATGCAGAAGCCGGAAACAAGTAGCCTCGCCGCGGTTCCCGAAGAGGAGGTGGTCAAGACGGGCGACGGTGACGGCGAGCTTCCTTCGGCCTTCTCTGATGAGGGAGTGACACAGATGGAGGAGGCTGCAGCGGAGCCTAGGTCGGAGGCTTTGGAATTAGAGTCGGAGGAGGATG
>PBSY01000019.1 GCA_002726915.1 Verrucomicrobiales bacterium
TGATGCGCAGCAAAGGCAAAATGAATCAGATGATGAAACAAATGGGCGGCACGGGCGGCATGGGCGGCGGTAAATTGCCGTTTTAGTTCCTTTCCACTTTATCTGAACGGATAGATATCGGCATCGCAAACCATAGACTAGCATTCTAGTCTATGAAAGAATGCCGAATTCAGCCTTGCCTACTGCGGCTCAACCCCAAGACTTTATTTCGGTGAGATTTAGACAAGGAATGCCTTCGCAATCGAGAAGTAAATAATCGCTCCGCTTACATCGACGATGGTTGTAATGGCAGGCGCCGCCACCACGGCAGGGTCGAGTTTCATTATCCGAGCCAGGATCGGCAGTAATGCTCCGAACAGAGTCGAGCTACAAACCTGAATGGTAAGCGCTCCAGCCACGACCAAGGCCACAGTGAACATGCTAACCCCTTCCGAGACTAGAGACTGCGGGAGCAAAAAATTAATCTGGATTGCCACGCAAATTCCCAGCAATCCTCCTAATAGGATTCCGACACGAGCCTCCTTCCAAATCACACGACCGAACTCCCGCGTGTCTAATTCACCAAGTGACATCGCGCGAATTACCATCGTCGCGGACTGAGCCCCCGTATTACCACCAGCAGCAACCACCATAGGAAAGTAGATAGCCAAAACATAGTAGGCCGTGAGAATTTCTTCGAAACTGTGCAATACAAAGCCAGAAGTCAGCGCAAGAAAGGCCAATATAAGAACCCAACCAAAGCGCCGCTTCAAATGGCTTAAGGTCGAAATTTGAAGATAAGCCTGGTCACCACGCTCACCTCCGATACCTGAGATCTTTTCCATATCTTCAGTCGACTCTTCTTCGATAATATCGAGGGCGTCATCATAGGTAATCACGCCGACGAGGCGTTTTGAGTTGTCGACCACCGGCAACGCCATCAGGTCGTAACGGGCAATCATCTGTCCCGCCTCTTCCTGGTCTTCCATCGCGTTGATAGTTATTTCAGCCTTGGACATTAAATCCACGATCGGCGTATCCCAGGTTGAGAAAGCGAGATCTCTCAAGCGAAGTTTACCGACCAGATGGTCCCGATCATCGATCACAAAAATTCGGCTCAGAAGTTCGGCCTCATCGTGCTCTTTCTCGAGTATCTTAAGCGCTTCCTTCACCGTAAGATTGGCCGGAAGCGTTGCCATCGCTTTCGTCATGCGTCCCCCCGCCGTCTGCTCAGGGTAGCGCATGAGCTCCTCCGCTTCTTCCCGTTTATCCTCAGGCAAAAGCTCCATGTACTCATCACGGTCTTCCTCCTCCACTTCCTGAAGAAGGTCGACGAGTTCATCGTCCGAAAGGGAATCAAGCACCTCGGCCTTCTGGCCTTCGGGGAGGCTTTCGAGTCCCCTCTCGAGATCAGCAACAGGCAGATAATCAGCCCACTCTGAAAGAACTTCACTCGGAAGGTTTTCGAGCACGTCCTCTCGTATCCCCTCGTCTAGGCGCCCGAACGCCTGCTCCACGTCTCCAGGGTGAGCCTCTTCGGCAATAGACGCAATTCGATCGGCAGACTGACTCTCAAGAGCCTTCAGAATAGTCTCGACGTCGACCGGCTTTTGATTCTTTGAATCCAATTCCGCCATGGGCGCACTCTCGCTGCCGAAGTCAAAAACGCAAGCGCACGCCCAGATTATATGGCAATTGAGACACCGAAAAGATTCAAACAGTGTCACCCCGCTTGCCCAAACTTTTGCTGGAATTTCCCACTTTTACAAATCTTTCGACGACTGAATTATTGCCAGCGCCGCGAGCCAAATCAATATCGCTGGTCCTTGGCTATCAACCCGGTTGACTCTTTACCTCCCTATGGAAAACCGTTCCAATGACCCGACGAATAAGTATTATGTAACCGATACTGTTTGCCGCCTCAAAAGCCGACGCTATACTAATCGCTCGTCGAATTTCTCATGAACGCGCCCGTTATCCGTTCGCTTCTCCTGGCCACTGTGCTGCTGCTCAACTCCAACGCATCAGCCGACTACCTACCGACCAAGAGTCGCGTCCCCGAACCCCGCCGTGAATTCCGAGCAGCTTGGATCGCTACCGTCCATAATATTGACTGGCCGTCGAGAAACAACCTGAGTCCAGTCCAACAGCGTGCCGAACTTATAAAGTTGCTGGATACTGCCGCCGAGACCGGCTTCAATGCCGTCATTCTACAAGTCCGCACCGAATGCGACGCGCTCTACAAATCAGACATCGAACCTTGGTCATTTTTTCTTACTGGGAGCATGGGCAAAGCCCCGTCCGATGGCTACGATCCACTCTCTTTCGCAATTGACGAGGCCCACAAGCGCGGCATTGAACTCCATGCCTGGTTCAATCCTTTTCGGGCCAGTGCTACGGAACGCTCCAGTAAGTCATCTAAACACATCACAAAGACCCATTCCTCACTTATGCTTTCGGCTGGCACCATGAAATGGGGCAACCCCGCTTCCGACTTCATTCGCAAAAGGGCCATAGAAGTGATGGTAGACGTGACCAAACGCTATGATGTCGACGCAATTCATATCGATGACTATTTCTACCCGTACCCAAAAACGGAGAACGGTAAAGTCTACGACCAGTTCAATGACTCAGCTTCCTATTCAGCCTACTGCGCCAAAGGCGGTACGCTCGACCTCCGCGACTGGCGTCGCAACAACATCAACGCTTTCGTCTCTGATCTCTATGCTTCCGTAAAATCGACCAAGGAATGGGTCGAGGTGGGTATCAGTCCGTTTGGCATTTGGCGCCCTGGCTACCCGAACTCAACCAAAGCTGGTCTTGATGCCTACGATCATATTTTTGCCGACTCAAGAAAATGGCTTCAGCAGGGATGGCTCGACTACTTTTCGCCTCAACTCTACTGGCGAATTGATCCACCAGATCAAAGTTTCACCGCTCTCAACAAATGGTGGGCTGAGCAAAACTTGCAACAGCGTCACCTCTATCCAGGAATAGCATCAAATCGGATCATGAGTTCTGAGGACAGAGGTAGACCCGCAACAGAATCAATTCGGCAGATTGACGAGACCCGCAAGTTCGCCTCACGCATGGGTCCTGGGCACATTCACTGGAGCATCAAAGCGATCAAGGAAGACCGAGATGGGCTGCGCGGCATACTTCAAAGCGCTTATTCGGAAGTTGCCATTCCACCTGCCACGCCTTGGAACGGATCCAACCAACCTAGTCCCGTTTATGTAGCACCTATTGTCGAAGGCAATGCGCTAACCCTTTCATTCAACCCAGCCAATGACGCGCGCTGGAGGCTTATCCAAGTGAAAAACGGCAGCAAATGGACCACCTTGCGCCTTATGCCCGCAAAAGAGTCAAGCTATCAGATCACCGAGCGGCCCGACGAAGTTGCTATTCGTCATGTCAGTCCCTCGGGATTTCTCTCCATCCCAACAATTCTAAAACGACAGTAGATTTTCCGTATTGATTCTCTGCCAACACCTTGCTTAACCTTTGGCAATGACCAAATTTGGATTTCATCGGGCAACTCTTGTCGCTTTTTCATCTCTGATTTTCTCCAGTTGCAACAACGAAACCGGGGCTCGAATCGATCGTCTTGAGGCCGAGCTTCGTGAGGTGCGTTCTGATACAAGAGACGAAGTGGCCCAATTGAAAATGCAGGTCATTGCCGCAGAAACTAAGATTGGTTTCTCACAGGAAGACGGATCATTTGCCGACCGTCTCGGGAGCCTCGAACAGTCTGTCGATGGAATACGAATGCTCGGATCGCGCGGCAACCGGATCGTCTACCTTCGAACTGGCATGGGTGGGCATACCCTCCTGCACACAGATCACGGAACATTTCTCGTTAGGCTTGAGAACATCAATATCAATATCGAACGCGGAGGCTATGATGTCCGCCTCAGCATCGGCAACCCCTATGGATTTGCCATCAATCAATTCACACTTCGCGGCAGCCACGGTGGCGGAACGCCTGAATTAGGCGAGGGGAAAGAGTATAGTCTCGCCAACCCTGAAATTCGGGCGTGGCAGGAATCGCTGTCACCGTTCGAACTANGGGTAAGCAAAACTCTNGCCCCTCTTNCATGGACAACTTTCGAAATTGAGATGCAGGCAGATTCACGCGAACAACTCGAAGTGATCAGCTTTGTCATGCTTGTGGAAAATGCTGACATCACCACCGACAAAATAACAGGAGGTCAACCCGAGAGTTCCATGGCGCATCTCAAAATGGGGTCACCAGGCGCTTCAATCATGAGAACTGAATACGGTGCCTTCCTCGTGACTTTCGTATCAACTGAAAAGTCAAAGACAGGAACTCGAGTTAGACTCGACGTGGGTAATCCCTACGGATTCATCATCGAAGAAGCCCAACTCTCTGGAGAGTACGGCCCCGCAGCTCCCTCACGTGAAGCCAGTGCGACCACAGCAGAATATCAACAACGTATGACCAAATGGGCAACCCAGCTGCGGCCTTTTGAAGCCACTATCTCCGATAAACTGTTCGGGCTCCGCAAAACCAATACCACCATTCTAATTCCGGCAGCCGAGGAGGAAATTCAGTTCCTCCGATGCCGACTCAACGTCGAATCCCTATCTCTTCCGAAGGCTGCCGAATAGATCACAAACCGCCTGATGCCTTAAGAGCGGAAGACTCAGTTTTTCCATTTTCGTCTTTACCGTAAACCCCTTTAAATCCGGTCAAAATGTCATTCATTACGAGATAGTTGACTGGCACTAGAATCAGGGTAATCAAAGTGGCAAAGAGAATTCCATATCCAAGACTGATGGCCATAGGAATCAAAAACTGGGCCTGTGTTTCTTGCATTCTAATTAAAGGAAAAAGACCAGCAAAAGTTGTCGCAGAAGTCAGTATAATTGCGCGGAACCGCGCTGCTCCTGCCATTCTTGCTGCGGCGTAGGGGCCGTCTCCTGCCTTACGCCTCCGATTGATGTAGTCCACAAGGACAAGGCTGTCATTTACAACAACACCCGACAGAGCCAGCATTCCGAAATAGCTTAGAAAGCTGAGTGGAATCCCACCGGATTCTCCACGGACCCACCCCTCAATTAAGTGCCCTAACACTGCTCCTATCAATCCATAAGGAATCACTGCCATCACCATAAGAGGCTGAATATAGGATCGAAACGGTATTGCGAGCATTGCATAAATCCCAAAGATAATTAGGCACATACCAACCGTGATACTGTTCGAATTTTCTCGCTCCTCACGTGCTTCACCTTCAAAGCTAAAATTCATCCCCGGATACTTGGCAAGAACGTTAGGAATCCACGCCGCTACATCTGATCGAATCGCGTCAAGGTCAGCCACTTCTTTGTCAGCATCAGCCGAAATTTCCACCGCCCGGTTGCGATCGATTCTCTCGATACGCGGCATACTTTGCTCTATTTTCGCCTCTGCAACCGTCGTGAACGGCACAGCGCGGCCGTCAGCCGTACGGATCATCATGCTTTCGAGTGCCGCAATCGACTGGCGATCTTCAAGGGGATAGCGCAGCATCACGCGCACTTCGTCTCGATCCCGCTGGATCTTTTGGATCTCCTCACCGAAGAACGCCTGTCTTACCTGTCGGGCAAGATCCGACATCGTCAGCCCGAACTGCTCCGCCTCTGGACGAATAGAAAGCTGTATCTCATCCCGGCTCTCATCAAGATTATCGGAAATGTCAAACAAGCCCTCGTAAGTGTTCATTTTCTTGCGAACCTCCTCAGCTGCCGCGGTCAGGTGATCGCTGTTCTTACTGCGAAGTTGCACCTCAATCGGATCTCGACCCCGGCCAATTTCTGCGCGGAAATAGAGCTGTTTTGCGCCGACGATCCCACCTCGATTCTGTATTTCCTCTCGCCATTCGTTCGCCAATTCACGGGCACCCATATCGTAAACCCGGTCTTCTGGTGCTTTTATGTAGAAAACGATCTCTCCAAGGTGACCTCGCCCGGCCGAAGTCCGCCCCTTGGAAGAAGATACCCCCTGCCCTCCGATGCTGGTAAAAACGTCTTCAATCACTGAAATCCCATCTGGACCAACGTGCTTTCGCTTCATGTCGAGAACGATCTCTTCCATCATGAGGACATACTTTTCCGTTACCTCGTATGGCGTCCCTTCCTGCATCGTAAGGCGACAGGTTGCACGCTCACTTTCTACTCTGGGAAAGCTAACCTGCCTAATCCGCCCCCCCTGGAATGCGCCGATGAGGATCACGAAGAATCCAATAAATAGTGACAAGACAAGGTAGCGATTGCGCAATGACCAATCGAGGGACGGCTGGTAAACTTTCCTAACATACCATTCTAAACTGCCGGCAATCGTGCCCTGAAAGGCAGAGAATTCCCGGCAAATCCTGCTCAAGAACCGAGTGAGGCGATGCCCTAGAAAAAACAGCCCAAGCGCGTGTATCCATTTCCCGGGTTTGTGGGTCATGTGCGACGGAAGAATCAACTTAGATTCGATGAGAGAAAAACCTAGAACGACTATCACGATCGTTGCTATCTGGGGCATCCAAGCCCCCTGAAAACCGGACATAAAAAACAAGGGCACAAACGCCAGCATGGTCGTCAACACTCCAAACACCACGGGTAGCGTAACCTCATGGGTCCCTTTTATCGCCGCTTCAACCGGATCATCAGTATCCTTTTGTCGAGTGTAAATATTTTCACCAGTGACTATTGCATCGTCCACCACCACCCCAAGGACCAGAATAAAGGCAAATAGGCTGACGATATTGATCGACACGTCCAGCCACGGCATAAGGGCGAACGCCCCCATAAAGCACACTGGAATTCCGATCACGACCCACATAGCCAAGCTCGGGCGTAGAAAGAGAGTCAAGAGAATGAAGACGAAGAACATCGACTTCCAGAAAGAATCCAACAGAGTTTGGAGGCGCCCTTTGACAATCCGTGACGAGTCTGCCCAATAGTCGATTTTGGCACCTGCCGGCAACCGGCTCCGGTAATCTTCCATAAAGCCTCTTACTTCGTCGGCAATACGAATCGCACTTTGGTTCCCCTCCCGAAACACAGCAACGAGAACGCTCCTCTCGGAGTTAAAGCGCGCCACAAAAGGGTTTTCATCGAAACCGTCCATAACTGTTGCGATATCACCGACCGTGATGCGAGTTCCGTCAGGCCGAGCCACCAATGTGATTGCCTCGAATTGCTCTTTGTTGTAGGCACGGCCCTTCGTCCGCAAAACAACCTCTCCAGCCACTGTCTCAAGTGTTCCCGCCGGCAAATCGATAGATGACTGACGCAAGGCTTGTGAGACTTCATTGAAGGTTAGGTTGTATTTCCGCAACGCATCTTCGTCGATCTCGATCGCAACCTCATACGGTCGAATGCCCTGAAGTTCCGCGCTCGTAACCTCCTGCAGTCCGACCAGCTCATCGCGAACCTGAGCTCCCAATGCAACCAAATCACGCTCACTGAGATCCCCACTCACGACCACGCTGATGACCCATCTACTCGGCTCAGTTTGCCTGATCGATACGCTCTCTGCCTCACCCGGAGGAAAATCAGTTAGCCCATCAACTCGCGCTTCGATGTTGTCCCTGACTTCACGAAGATCGTAATCCTCGTCCACTTCAACAGCCACATTTCCGCCATTGGATCCGGCAGTCGAGATCATATCTTCAATCCCCTCGACATCAGCAATCGCCTCCTCGATTCGGATAACAACGGATTCCTCGACCTCCTCAGGCGTCGCTCCCCGATAGGGAACTGAGATAGAGATCGTCCGCGATTCCTGTTCAGGAAATACCTCGATCGGGATACGTTTCGAAAAGAGCGCGCCGGCTCCTGCCATCACAATTGCTATCAAAAGCAAATTGGCGGCTACACCGTTCCTCGCAAAAAAAGCAATCATCGAAACTGATCAATCCCAATAGCCAAAATCAGAGTCTGTGCGCTGTTTCGGTCGGCTTGGCTGCTCCCGGACCCTTTTCTGTTGAATCTTTGCCGCCTTTGCCGCCTTTGCCGCCTTTCCCTTTGCCGCCTTTTCCTCCAAACATCTCCCCCCGTATTTCTACATCAGGTGTCACACCATCGATGGTCGGGAGCACTTTTGCTCCGTTCGCCGGGTAAGCCAAAGGTGTCAGGCAGACCACCTCACCAGCTTTTAATCCGCCGCCTTCCGCTGGAATCACAATCCGTTTATCTTCGGAGAAGATCGGCGTTACTTTCTGGCGTCGAATCGTGTTGTCGCCCTGAATAACAATCACTTCCCCGCCAATGCGCACTGCTTGACGTGGCAGTATAAAAACATTCTCAAGATCATTTCCTTTTACAAGAGCATCGACAAACATCCCGATTTTTAGAGGAGGAGAATCATCAGCCTCCTCGTAGCGATAGGGATCGCTCACTTCAGCAATAACAAAGAGTTGCCGTGACATTTCATCAATTGAACTATCCACCCTGACTATTTTACCATCCCAGCGACCCAGATGATTGCCAATTGTCCCTGAAATACTCACTTCGGGAGCCTTATGAATTTCTCGTCTAATTTTAGCTTGAGACTCACCGCGGTAGGTCTCCGGAAGATCAACAAAAGCTAATTCGGTGTTCGTCAATGGGAGCCTAACCTCCATCACATCCGTCGCAAAAGCCCGACCCAATTGAGTATTTGGAGAAACATACTGTCCGATATCGACGATTTGTTCGGCGATACGGCCTGCAAAGGGGGCTTTGATTTTGGTCCTTTCCAGATCACGTTTTGCTTTTCCGAGTTCTGCTTCAGCTGCTCTGAGTCGAGCTTCGGCCTCTCGAAGTTGAGGGATTTTCTTTACAAGGTCACTAGGCTCAGTTGTTTTCCCCACCCGTTGCCAGTTCTCAATGGCCTGCTTACTTGACACTTTGGCTTCCTCAAGAGTTCTAAACGCCTGTGCCACCGAACTCTCAGCGATTACCAGCGCCGTTTCGTAGTTAACAGGATCGATCGCCAGAAGAACCTCACCCTCTTCAAAATACCCTCCCTCCCGAAAGCTTGGAGACACGAATATGACGCGGCCACTTACCTCAGGGATAATCACACTGGTTGTCCTTGGCCGGACAGTTCCCTGAGTCTTCACAAATACCTGGTATGTCTCTGGTTTTAATCTGGTCGCCTCGACCTTCGTGATCTGTTGCGGCATTACCATTTTCCGCGGCTCGGGCTTCGTAGAAATAAAGTATTTGGCCAGCCATACGGCCCCAGTAATTACGAGAACAGGAGCCAGAATTCGAAAGGCGAGTTTCATAGAGGAGGACGTAGGATCTACAACCCTGAGATTAGCGGAAAGTTGCAGTTCCTCAGCAAATACTAACGACAATAGGTTGGCTAGGCAACACGCATAACGAACACTTTCATCCTTCTGACAGCTTCACTTGTCGCTGAGAACATGATCAAAATCACCGCCGAGCGCAAGGTAGAGATCCACTCGGTTCTTCAGAAGAAAAAGCTGCGTGGAGAGGAGGGAACTCTGGGAATTGAAAGCGCGGCGTTGGCTGTCGAGAAGAGTGATGATATCCACGATACCCTTCTCATACTGGTCCAGACTGAGCGCCTCAGCCCTCTGCGCTTCCTCTGCAGCGACCGTAAGCTCCTGAATCTGGCCGCGAAGGTAGCCTTCCGAAGACAAGGCGGTTTCGACTTCGCGAAACGCTACGAGGGCCGAATTAGCATAGTCGGAAACCAGTTCGTTTCTTTCAGCTTCACTTATCCTGATCTGGGCCTTCAGTTCGCCACCTCGATAGAGAGGCCGTGCAAGATTAGAACCAAGGTTCCAGATTAGATTTTGAGGATCAAAAATATCACCAAATTCATCAGTGGTCGATGTTCCCACTCCACCATTAATCCGCACAGTTGGGAGAAGGGCTTTTCGGCTGGCGGCAAGGTCTTTCAGAGCAGCATCGACTCGGGCCTCAGCCGCAAGCAGATCCGGGCGTCGCAGTAGCAGTTCACTCGGCAAACCGACGGGAATCTCGCGCGAAATAGTGGGCATTGTCGAGAGAGATTCGACTTCTCCGGACGGATAACGTCCCAACAGAGTTTCCAGGACCCGCTTCGCGGCATCGAGTTGCCGCTGATTTTCGATGATACTGGCTTTCACCCCTGCAATGTCTGCACGAGTCAAACTGATCTCCAGAGCAGTGCGCTCGTCACCTCCCCCTGCTTCCAGCCGGGCATCCAGAATTTCAAGGTTTGTCAGAAGGCTTCGACGGGTTTGATTGGATAGATCTATCTGGAGCCGTGCTTCAACGATCTCAAAAGAAACCTTAGCTACATTGGCGGCAAGAGACAGCCTCGAGGATTTATAAAAGTTAGCCTGAGCATTCATCTCATCGAGATCAGCATCACGAAGATTTTTGATCCTGCCCCAGAGATCGATCTCCCAGGCTACGCTCATAGCAAAGTTAAAATTATTGGCTCGAACCGTCTGAAAATTGGCGCCCCGGAGGTTCTGAGAGCGGGTTGTTTGCAAGGTTGCACCCAACTCTGGCAGCCTTCCCGCATTCGTGATTCGAGCGCGCTCCGCTGCCTGATCAAGGCGAGCCAGGGCTGCCGAGAGACTGTAGTTTTGATCAACCGCTTCACCTACCAAGGCATTTAGCTGCGGACTCTTAAAATCATAAGCCCATCCGGTCACTGACTGCCTTGGCACTTGCCAGCCACCCCCTGTCCAAGTCGATGGAAGGTCTCCTACCATAACGGCTGGATCAGAAACCAACTGTTTCTCAACTGTGCAGCCCGATACAAAAAAGCTGACGAAAGCCAATAGAGCCACAGAAAAGCTAAAAGAAACTATTCGATAGAGATTCAACGTTGTCACTCAAAGTGCAAAAAAGCCGATTTGTCGAACACCAATCGTCAGAAAAGATTTTTAATCACCTCAAAACTTCCATACGCCCCGATGAGGACGGCAAGCGGCTGAATAACCGATTTCTCATACCAGTCAAAACGCCTAAGCGTCAGGAGCAGCAGCGCCGAAAAAAGCGCAGCAACGACCACAGCAATCTCCGCTCCGGTGACATAAAGAATAACCTGACCAAATCCTACCTGCTCGGGTTCGACAAAGAGCCGGTAAAAGTCCGCTCTCTGCGTCAGCATCAAACCAGCCATCACCCCTGCCACAACCAGTGCAACAAGACGCCACCACCGAAGTTTACGGTGCAAGAAGGTCTCGCCAGCTAGCGTCGCAAGCAATCCACCGAGAATCGGCTCTGCCGAAGGTATCGGAGAAATCAGGTCCAGAGCAACCAACGAGATTACCATGTTCTGCCCGACTAGAACTGCTCCCAATTGGATCACTGTGGGCCAGCCTTTCAAGGTCAGTAGAAAAATCACTCCCGGCAGGAGGATTAGTAAGAGTGGCCCGTCGAACGGACCCATCCAGCCGCTGCCAAACGCTCCTCGCTCTTCCTTCTGCTGACCAGCCTTCTCCTCACTAGTTCCTAGAGACGCTACCGCTCTTTTCTCTTGCGAAACAACCTCAAACGGATCCTCGTCCATAACCGGCTGAACATTTATGGGGCGACTATATTCTCCCGCTAGAATAACCTGCATTCGCCGTTCTGGCTTCTCATCTTTAATGGCAACCATGACAACTGCCATCGGACTGGAAGGATCCAAATAAAGCAGATATTCTCTGGCATTCTTCGGAATCGAACCCGTCATTTTCACGAGCACCTCCTGCTGCTGCAGTTCTTGCGGTGTTTCCTCATCGCTCGTGTTGATTCGTTCAATGTCGATTTCGGGAATTTGCTCTTTTTCATCGAAAAAAACGGACAGATATTCCTCCGCAAACTGACGGGCAGCTTCTTCGGGCGAGATCTGATCGTTCCGTTCCTGCTCCTGACTGGGAATGACCGCCATAGCCGCATCCAGAAAATAAGTCCGGCCTTCTGTATCGAGATGGGTGATCAACGAAACCGATGAAACTTGATGGGCAAAACTACTGACCGGCAAGGCCAAAAGGCTCAGAGCCACTATCAACATCCCCCCAGATAAATCCTTCAAAGTCGCCTGCATAGTTCGCTCTTGGCGATCCTAACTTGAATGCCACGAATTTGCACCAGCTAAATCGGACACATCAAGGCAGACCTCGATTGCGCGATACTTTTATGCTTGTCACATGTGCTCTCATTCAAAATTCTGAATTGGTTCGAGTTTATTAAGGCCCCACATAATACCCAAATGAAACAGTCTCCCTCTCCCACGGACCGACGCCATTTTATCCGGACGGCAGCCGGCACCACCGCAGCCACGGTAGCGCTAGCCAGCCAAACTCGGGGCGAAGGCGTTGACCCTGAAAAAAAACTGAAGGTCGGCTTTATCGGAACGGGCGGACGTGGAACAGGGGCGGCAGCCCAAGCCCTTTCAGCAGACGACAATGTTGAGCTCTATGCCATGGGGGACGTCTTCCAAGAAAAGATCGACAAGTCGATCGCCACTCTACAGAAAAACCAAAACCTTGCCGATAAGGTCAACGTTCCGACAAAGCGCCAGTTTATTGGTCTCGACGCTTACAAACAGGTCATCGATTCAGGAGTTGATGTTGTCATCCTCACGACCACACCCGGATTCCGCCCTCTTCACTTCAGGGCCGCCGTTGAAGCCGGAAAGCATGTCTTTGCAGAAAAGCCGATGGCCGTCGATGCTGCCGGAATACGCCATTCCTTCGACACTCTTAAGATGGCAGAGGAAAAACCAATTTCCATTGTTGCCGGTTTCTGTTGGAGGTACTCGCCCAGCCGCATTGAAGCCTTTCGTCAAGTCATTGAAAAAGGACTCATTGGTGATGTCACCAGTGTCTACGCGACTTATTACTCGGGTCATTCCAAGCCTCACCTCAATCCCTCACTTCGGACCGATGGGATGACGGATATCGAATGGCAGATCCGGAACTGGTACAACTACACTTGGCTCGGAGGCGGTGGACTAGTTGAACAGGCCGTTCACAGCGTTGATAAAATTGGTTGGATTATGGGTGACGCAAGCCCAATCCGTTGCCGAGCCACCGGAGGCCTTTCCAGCCCACAGGTCGGGACTGGAAATATTTTCGACCATTATCACATCGCCTACGAATACCCAAATAACGTCTGGTGCCATCTTGCTTCCCGAAAAGCTCCAGGTTGCCTCAACGAAAATGCAGACTTCATTCGCGGAACCAAGGGGACTCTCATCATCGGACGCGGTTCAGATCCTTACATTGAGGACAACAACGAAAAAATCATCTGGCGCTACAGAAAGCCGCGCACTGGCGAGTCCAATATGTATCAAGTCGAACATGACGAGCTTTTTGCCTCCATCCGATCCGGGAACCACATTAATGATGGAAGCCGAATGCTTCACTCAAGCATGATGGCAATTATGGGGCGCATGTCGGCGCACACAGGCGAACAAATCAGTTGGGAAGAAGCCATGGCTGCAGATGAAGACCTCTTTGCCCAAGAGGGCAATATGGATTGGGATCAAAAATACACCCCTGCGCCAGTCTCCATTCCCGGAGTATCTCAGATTCCCGGGATTGGCGGTGTCGAGAGGAAAGAGAAAACGCCCACCAAAGCCTAATTTATCTCAGGATTGGTCAGGCGAACGATTACACGGTTCGAAGAGGAAAGGTAGCGCGCTGCAACCTCTTGAACTTCCTCGCGGCTGACCGCATCGATTTCTCCGGGCGCCTTCCGGTAGTGGTCCCAACCCAGCCCAACCAACTCATCCACCGAGGCTGAGCCAGCCAACTCGCGGGCACCCTGAAGATGAATCACTTCTTTGCCGAGCCACGATGCTTTAGCACGATCAAATTCCTCTTTGATAAGGCCTTCGTCGGCAATTAGTTTTATTTCCTTTAGCATTTCCTCCTCTACCAGATCCAATTTTTCAGGGGCCGTAGAGGCATAAAAAATTATCATACCAGGTTCCAGCCCCTGCATTCGTGTCGCTCCCACGGAGTAGGCCAATCCGAGTTCTTCCCGAATCCGAATAAACATTCGAGAAGCCATATCACTGCACGCCTCCTCGATCAGATCGAGCGCGATGTTATCTCCATGATCAAGCGATACCGTTCGATAGCCGACAAGGATCACAGCCTGCTCCTTTTCATGCGCCAACCTCACAACTCGATCTTCACCGCTAGGATAGCTGAACTCGAGAGGCTTCAAGAACTCTCGTTCTCCACGCGGAATATCATTCTCGAACCGACCGCAAATAAGGTCTTCAGCCTCGCCTAAGTCGATATCACCAAACAAGGCAAGAACTCCATTCCCCCCTTTGACGAGTCGTTTTCTTAACTGAATTACTGAGTCTCGATCAAGCTGGCTGACTGACTCATCACTGCCACTCAGGCTCATTGAGTATGGGTGATTTCCAAAAACCTGACGGCGCAGCTCTCGCATCGCTACGCTGAACGGCCGATCCGCTTCTGCTTTAATTTGGGCAATCTGAAACTGCTTCTCACGTTCAACCGCCTCGTCCAAGAAAACTGGCTTCGTTAAGGCATCACCAAGCAAATCGACGGCAAGGCCTACATCCGGACGAAGTCCGTAAGCGGTCACTCCAAAAGAATTGTTTCCAACAGAACTTGAGATACCGCCACCAACCGATTCAATCTGCGTTACCACACTCTCCGCCGAATAGTTTTCTGTATCCTTCGTAAGGAGACGCGACATCAGGCGCGTCACCCCGTTTTTTGAAAGGTCTTCAGCAAGAACACCGCCTCTGAAAATTCCGTTAGCATAGACAAATGGTACTCGCTTGTCAGAGAGGAGCAATACCGTCAGTCCGTTCTCCAACTGCAACCGCCGAATGTCTTCTGATCTCTCCTTGCCCAGCGAACTCTTTACAGGGGAAGTCTCCACCTGCGGCACGAGTGACACCCTCGTATAACGATCGTCGGCAAGGTATTGATTAGCCGCTCTCACCACGTCCTCTGCCATAACTCGCTGGAGGTCTTTCACATAGTCACGGGTATAATTCAGATTCCGTGTCGTTATCCAGTTGGAACCCAAATCAGAAGCCTGACCTCGCATATCAGTCAGGGTAGAAAACTGGGAACTAAGGGCTTGTCGGACCACCTTATTCACTTCATCGAGAGTGACTCCATCTGACTTCACTTTATCAATCTCGCCCAGAATTGCTTCATCTGCGCTCTTCGAATTACTCGGTTCAGTATCGTAGCTAAGAACGAATTGCCCCTGAAAAGTAGGCGCATACGAGTAGGCGCCCACGCTGTTGACGAGTTGCTGATTTTCACGTACTTCGCGATAAAGCCTTGAGCTTTTTCCATTGCCAAGGATAGCAGCCAAGATATCAAGGGAAGGTCCATCCGGGTGATCGCCGGATGGAATCGGCCATCCTAACCGACCTCTAACAAGCTCCGTTTGAAATGGGACTAATTCTTCTCTAATTCCAATATGTCGTGGCTCTTCGGGGAGGACGACGAGAGGACGACGACGACGCGAAATCCCACCCAAGTGCGATTCAATCCACTCAACCGTTTGATCCGCATCGACATCACCCGCAACAACGATGAATAGATTATCGGGCGAATACTTTTCCAAATAGTAGCCATAGAGATCGTCGCGACTCAGCTGGTTGAACAGGTCGAGAAAACCAATCACGGGGTAACGGCATGGATGATTCGTATAGGCGGTGCGAAAAAGAGCCTTGCCGAGGAACGCTTCAGGATCATCATCGCCCATCGCAATTTCGCGACGAATTACATCAGCTTCACTGGCGAACTCATCCTCGGGGAGCCTTGCGAATGCAACGACGTCGCAAAGCACATCGAGACAATTCTCAAAACCGGCAGAAGGGGTATCGATCCAGTAGACAGTGCGATCAAAAGAAGTGTAGGCGTTGATATAACCACCCTCCCTTTGCACCGCTTGGGCTATCTCGTTAGCGCTGCGACGTTCCGTCCCCTTGAACAACATGTGCTCAAGAAAGTGAGACATACCAGCGCCTAACCAGCCACCTTCGTGGATACTACCAGCACGGCACCACGCTTGGAGACTAACCACTGGCGCCGAGTGGTCTTCCTTAATAATGATCTCCAGACCATTATCCAGCGTGGCCACCCGCGCTGTCGTCTCAGGGAACTCCAGGAACTCAGAGTTCAACATTCGCTTGACTTAGCCGGTTGGTTTCCGCGCGCGGGCGGTTCCTGCTCATCTTCATCCGTAAGCACCTTTCGCGATGGACGAAAGGGACTCAGGAATTCGTCCTTCAAATTGAGAACGTCCTCAAAGTCGCTGAGAGAGTCTTCGTCAGAGCGACCAAAAGCCCCAGCCTCAATCAGATTGAAAACCATCGCGCCAACATCTTCTCCTTTTCGTATGCCCCAGGACTCTAGAACAGCAACAGCCATTGGACCAAATTCCTTGAGTCCATATTCGACTACTCCTTCGAGCAGTTCAGGCCCACTGACATGGCGATGTTCGATCAGTTCATCCTGTCGCAATGAAGAAACAGTATGATCAAGCGCGTTCCTCAAAAACTGGTACCCATCCAGCTTGTAGCGATCGTCTTGAGAGACGATACTCTTAATGGCTTCGTCAAAATTCGGCTTTTCCATGGAACGGTGCTTAACAGCTTACGACCCCCTACCCTTTCACCAGAATCCCCCCCCGAGTCAAGATGAAAGCCCCGGTGGGGGCGCTTCTGCGTCAAAATCATTCAAAACTGACGAATCCAGCCGGAGTTGTTAACTACAAGCATGAAAAAAGGAACCCGGTTTCAGACCAAGCTCTTGCTGACCATGGTGGTGATGGTCACCGCGGTAACCATGGCCCTGCTCGCGGCGACCGAACGAAAGATTCGTGAAGCCTACACTCGTCAGTTTGAAGGCGAATTCCAGGAATTGATGGATCACATGGTCGAGTCCAGAAAAGCTCGTGCCGAAGAGTCTTTGACATTGGGTAGCACGCTTGCCAGCGATCCCTACATTTTGAGTATCCTTAGAGGTGACGAAGATGATGAACAGCTCTGGAGAGAATTTTGGAATGTTTATGTTACCACCATCAGGAAGTCAACGGAGCTTGGATCAGCCGCAAAACCGGTCTTCAACGAAAACGACGAAAAAGTCCTCAGATCCAGTCGAGGGCCAAGAATTAACTTGGTTAGTGGCATAGACAGCTGGATTAATCGAATTGGCGCTATTGCGACGATGGACACTCAAGGCGAGGTGACGCTAATACCGGATCCATTCTCGAAGAACGAGAACATGCCAAAGAATGGAGGGACACAGCACAATCGCTGGAGACGCTTCAACTACGATCTAGCTCGTGAGGAGATCGAGGTTTTTATGAAGGACGATAGTCAGCACATCCTTTACATCGCTCCTGATCCAGTCCAACCGAGCACTCTCGGAGTCAGCAGTGCAGGGTTGAAAGCAAAAGCATCTGGCAACAAACTCGAGCTGCGTCGCAATCAAACGCCTATCGTGCAGGAGATGATCAGCACTCCGGTGACAGATCCCGAGACAGGAGAAATGCTGGGACTATTTCTCCGAGGAACCTCTGCAGAGACTGATGCCCAGCGTTTCATCGAGCGCTATCAATCCACCATGGATTCCAAAGATCCACTCAAAAGCGGTATCTACCTCAACGGCGAAGTGCTTTCCCGATCCCTCGACCACAAATTTGCTTCCGAACTGGCTCAGGTCGTCGAAGCGATCATTGGCGAGGAATACCGTGAAGATCGTTTCCGATGGGAGGGTGAGATTGGGAGTATGCGTCACGCCGTCTACATTGCTCCGCTCACTGATGCTGATACTCCGTGGCCGGCTTTTGAAGTTGCTGCATTTTCGCTTACCAAGTTGAATTCGGACCTCGCTGAACTGCGGATCCGCGGCAGTGGCATTGGTCTTATCGTGTTGCTCTTTAGCGCTCTAATGGCATGGCTTTTATCACGGAATCTCTCCATACCGCTGCGGGAACTTGTTCGAGGCACCAAGGCAATTCGAGAAGGCACGCTGGGCTATCGAGTCGAAGTCCGTTCCCGGGACGAGATTGGCGAATTGGCTTCAGCGTTTAATGAAATGGCGGAAGATCTCAAACAAAAAGATCTCTATCGTGATCTTCTTGGCAAAGTTAGTGACGAGACGGTTGCTCAGGCTCTTGTCAGCGGTAGTCTTGACCTTGAGTTGGGCGGCGAATTGAAAAATGTCTCAGTCCTTTTCTGCGACATTCGTGGGTTCACCGCCATGACTGAACATATGGATCCGACCCAAGTCATTGAAATGGTGAATAGTCACATGACCGCGATGACCCAAATTGTTCAGACTCACTTCGGAGTGGTCGATAAATTTGTTGGTGACGAAATCATGGCCGTGTTCGGTGGACTCAAGTCATATGGAAATGATGCCGCCAATGCCGCTGCCTGCGCCCTCCAAATGATCCGAGTCCGAAAAGAACTGAACCGCGAAGTTGAGATCCCCGTCGACATCGGCGTGGGAGTGGCGACAGGCGAAGCCATCGCGGGCTGCATGGGATCGACCGACCGATTGAATTTTACGGTTCTTGGAGCGCGAGTGAATCTCGCCGCAAGGCTCTGCGACGCGGCTTCTGCGATGACGGCGGTCATTGACCTCGATACCCTTGAGGCTCTGGGAGACAATACTACGGCAGAAGCCTTACCTGATCTGGAGCTTAAGGGCTTCTCCCAAACGTGGACAGCCTTCCACCTTAAAGATCCCGCGTCCGACCCCGATTCTCCCGAGAGAAAAGCAGTGATGGCTGACTAAATCTTTCTCCCAACTCTAGCCAACGATCACTTCCTTCACCTTCTCCACCACTTCTTCAACGGTAAGATGCGAACTATCAACCACGGTCGCATCTTTTGGAATCACGAGCGGCGAAGCCTCGCGACTTGAATCCATCTTGTCACGCGCCGCAATGGAATCATCAATTCCTTCGGCACGGCGCCGCCTCTCCCTCACTTCGGGAGAAGCGTCGATGTAAAACTTGTAGGGCGTGTCTGGAAACACCACCGATCCAATATCCCGTCCTTCCATTACGACACCACGTTTACGGGCGTATGCCCGCTGCTCATCAACGAGACGTAACCGCACTGCCGGAATGGCAGCGACGAGAGAGACTCCTCCGTTAACGCGATCATTAGCCAACTGTTTCCACTCAGGAAGCCGCCCGTTGACGGCAATCGTCCCAATATTATTCTCCTCGCCGCACTGAAAAACTGTCTTTTCGAGCAGTGCCTCTACCGCAACAGTATCGGCAGGATCAACCCCATTTTCGAGAACCCACCACGTGAACGCTCGATACATCCCGCCGGAACTCACGAAGACGATTTGCAACTCGGCTGCGAGCTGCTTTGCCACCGTGCTTTTGCCGGAAGCGGCTGGTCCGTCAATCGCGATAACAAGGGAAGTTTCTCCAGACATAGGTATCCAATCCTGAACCCCGATCCCGCGGCCCGCAATCGGAATCCTTCTTTAAGCTGTTCGCCCTTAAAAATCTCTTGCCGAGAGGCGTGTCGGTCCCTATCGATTGAAGCTATGATTCTGTCAGACTCGGAAATCCTCGCCGCGATGGATCGTGGCGAAATCGTAATCCAGCCCTATGATCGCGAATGCCTCGGGACCAATAGCTACGACGTCCGCCTTTCGAAGCACCTCGCGACCTACCGCAACCGTGTCCTCGACGCCAAGGCCCACAACGAGATCGATCATTTTGAAATCCCGCCGGAGGGATTTGTTTTGGAGCCACAAATAAACTACCTCGGGTCCACCATCGAATACACAGAAAGCCACAAAGCAGTTCCTTTCCTTGAAGGTAAATCGAGCGTGGGACGGCTAGGAATCGACATTCACGCAACCGCAGGCAAGGGCGATGTTGGCTTTTGTAACTACTGGACGCTCGAAATCTCCGTAAAACAGCCAGTTCGTGTTTATGCGGGTATGCCGGTCGGCCAGCTCATCTACTTCCTCGTGGAGGGTGAAATACTGACTCCCTACAACACCAAGCAATCAGCCAAATACAACGACAAGACCCCCCTACCGGTTGAGTCGATGATGTATCGGAACGATTTCTAGTTTCTCCGGTAATTTTCGAAAATCGAAATTTTGCAACGGCTCAACCGCAGTCGTGGCTCCATCTAAGGCGCACAGATTAGGTGCTGAAGCTTCCTCGGCACTGGCCTCTTTGGATTTGTCGGACACCAGCTTTCCGAATATTCACATTAAGCGAAGGAAGTGCAAAACGCATCGGTCAAATGGCTCATCCATCTCACTTGAGTTGAGCGGACTCCTACTCTACCCTCTCGTCACATGCCCAAAACCTTCCAGATCAGGCACCTTATCATGTCCCGATTTCCGCGGTTCGGTTTGGGCGATCCGGGCCTCACGCATCCCTCTACGAGCGAGGTTTTAATTGAAGTCGGACCGAACGGAATAGGTAAATCGGGCATCCTTTCGCAGGTCTACCATGCTATCAACTTGGCACCGATTTCCATGTCAAATCAGCTGGGCACAAGCAAAAGTCCCTCAGTCCTGAGTGGCTTTCAGATCAAAGGTAAGAGCCTCTATCAAGCCAGATCGGGCGCGCCAGTCACACGCTCACGCAGCAAAATCAGCTATTACCGAAGCACCATCAAGAAGACTAAGCGCTGGACTCAGCAACCAAAAAAGCCGATGGGCTACCGAAAGTTTGCCCGCTACTTTGCTGACCATAGCCTCAGAAAGAAGGATATACCCAAAATGCCGACTCCTAATCTGGCATTTGTCTTCCCAAAACTGGCTTCAGAGAGAGGCAGCGGCCCATCACTAATCACGGTTGAATCAGTAGATTCAAAATCTCGACGACAAGGATAAACTGGCGGACCTCGTTGACGACGCATCTCTGATTCGAAAATTCTGATCACATGAAAATCCTGATCGCCTGTGATAAATTCAAAGGTTCGCTCACGGCTCCAGAAGCGTGCTCGGCCGTCGCTGCCGGCCTTGTCGAGACACTGGGCGATAACGCTAACGAAATACAACTGTTACCGATCGCCGATGGCGGCGACGGAATGGCGAGAGCGCTCACCGCGGCAGGGAATGGAAAATGGGTGACCTGCCAGGTTAAAAATGCGCTAGGCGAGAAGACGGAGGCTGGCTACGGAATGATCAAGGCAAGCAAGGTAGCTGTGATTGAGATGGCGGAAGCTTCCGGGCTCGCCCGAATGGAATCACGCGACCTTGATCCCTGGGTTGCCAGCACGTTCGGGACTGGCGAACTCATTCTCGATGCAGCCCGACGCGGCGTCGAGGAAATCGTGCTGGGAATAGGCGGTAGCGCAACTAATGATGGTGGCAGTGGTATGGCCGAAGCTCTTGGTTTTCGTTTTCTCAATTCACAAGGAGAACCAATCGATTCCCTTCCAGCCGACCTAGAAAAAGCGGTCAGAATAGTTACTCCATCCAGTCTCAATTTGCCCAAAATTACGGTGGCGTGTGATGTAACCAACCCGCTCCTCGGAAAATCCGGATGCACCACCATTTATGGCCAACAGAAAGGGATCAAACCATCTGATTTCGCTCGACATGAGAAACGACTCTTGCATCTCGTTAGAATATGCGGAAAGCGCGGAAGCAGCAGCACCGACCAGCCCGGTGCCGGGGCAGCGGGAGGGCTTGGCTTTGGTAGCCTCGTCTTTCTTAACGCGCAGCTTGTCGCTGGCTTTGAACTTGTTGCCGAGGTTCTCGATCTCGAAAAATCGGTGCGATGGGCAGATCTAGTCATCACCGGCGAAGGAAAGCTCGATCATCAATCCCTTAACGGAAAGGCCCCTCACGGCATCGTTCAATTGGCACGCCGCAACGGGATCTCTACTACAACTTTTTGCGGCCTTCTCGAGGATCGCGCCCTCGAGAAGGAATTTGGACCCATCTGCGAAATCCGGGACCCAAATCTTAGCATCGAGGTAAATATGACGATCGGAGCTAAACGACTTCGTGAAGCTTCCTCCAAATTCGCCTGTTCATTGCTCCACGCTTCACCTTAACTAAAGTAGTTGATGTCCGATTCTGAAATTCTCCCAGGACTCGAAGGGGTTATGTCCTACCAGACCGAGTTCGATCTAGGTCAGGGCGACTGCGTCGCGGGTATGAAAACGTTGCCTGACGACTCAATTGATATCGTTGTCACCTCACCCCCCTATAATCTTGGAATCAATTATCAGAACTACAACGATAACCTTTCTTCCAAAGACTATCTCAAATGGTCTCTTGAATGGGCAGGGGAAGTGAGACGCATCCTCAAGCCCGAGGGGTCTTTTTTCCTCAATGTTGGCGCCTCACCCGCCAATCCCTGGATGCCCCATGAACTGGCTCTGACATTGCGTGATCTCTTTCAGCTTCAGAATACTATCCACTGGATCAAGTCCATCACCCTCGAATTGAAAGAGAGCGATCCTGTCTCTGTAGGTCATTTTAAGCCCATAAACTCCAAGCGATTCCTCAACGACTGCCACGAGTTTGTATTCCACTTCACTAAGTCGGGGAAGGTCCCGGTCGATCGCCTCGCTGTGGGCGTTCCCTACGCTGACAAAAGTAACATCGCCCGGTGGTCTCATACTGAGGGGAAAGACAAACGCTGCCGCGGCAACAACTGGCACATACCCTATGAAACGATTGCCTCCCGCTCAAAGGATCGCCCCCATCCTGCAACCTTCCCCGTCGAACTGGCACGCAAGTGTATTCAGCTTCACGGGAGAAAACCGAAAGCGTTGACCATGCTTGATCCTTTTCTCGGTATCGGAAACGCAGCAGTCGCGGCTGGAGAAACCGAAATTAAAAAATTCTTCGGCTTCGAAATCGACGAGATATATCTAGAGGAAGCAAAAAAAAGATTGGGTGTCTAAGTGCCATCTACCCCATGCTTTTCATTTTCTTGGACTAGGGAATTACGAAGGCATCTGCAAAGATCACCCTGTCACAGGCGCAGGTAAGGCTAGAGTCGCATGTCCCAGCGCGCCTACTGAGCGGACAATTCACTCTCCTCGGCATACCCGCCCCCTGTATGCCTTTACCATCGAGAAGAACAGTTTCCTAGCGGCACGCTAAAAACACAGATAGTAGACCAACCGCAGACGCTGGACCACAGGTTTTAAATTGAATTACTCCTTGCCTAACTTCTTTTTCAAATCAGTCCAGAAATCGTCCACATTATCTTTGCGAATTTGGCGTCCGGGGATGGAAATAAACTCCCCATCAGCAAGGGCACCTTCTTCTTCGGCCGCAAGTTTATTGAGCAAGACAACGGACTGATAGCCATATTCGTAGGGATTCTGGACGACCGTTCCATGAACCGCCCCAGACTGGATTCCAGCCAGAGTCTGCTCGTCCTCATCAAATCCAACAATTTTTACTGCTCCAATTTTTCCTGCTTGCTCAAGCGCCTGAATGATCGCAGGTGGATTGTAAGCAAAAAGACCTACCATGGCGCTGATGTCTGGATGTCGGGAAAGGGCATCCTCGGCGTTAGCCTTCGCCTTCGCCAGATCAAATCCGTCAGTCAGTGTCCCCAGAATGTTGTATTTATTTCCTTCAATCACGTCACCCGGAGGATCAAAGCGATTTGGATCGCTGGGACGATCAAGCAACTCATCGATCACGCCCTGGCGCCGCTTCCGGGAGTTGTCCTGCTCCATGCGCCCGATCAGAAGCATTATGCTCCCTCCCTCAGGCAAAGCCTCTTTGATCAGTTGACCACAAAGACGGCCGGCCTCGTAATTATCCATCCCGATATAGGCCTGCCGATCGGACTCGGGTGCATCTGAGTCATGAGTAATGAGGTCAGCGGCGCGGGCCACCCCATTCAACATATCAGTCTGATTAACTGGATCAATTGGACTGACAGCGATCCCATCCACTCCGCGAGTAATAGCATCCTCAAGCATGTTTTTTTGGTCAGTCAGTGAGCCTGGCATGAGAACGCTGACATCCACGCCCAGTTCGGTTCCTGCCTTGTTTGCGCCTGCTTCTGCTAGCGTCCAAAACTCTGCGACGCCGTTAGTAACGTAAGCGTAGCGTTTCTTGCCTGGATCCACCTCACGACAGCTGGAAGCCACCAGCGCCACGCCAGCAAGGAGTGCAGTAAAAAGAAAAAGTCGTGTCATAGCTTGAACGCTAACGGAAGCCCTGGGGGAGGAGAAGTCTTTTCCCTCCCTTAAAGTGCATGAGAAACCAAGCTCTCTTGAAGACTAGTCCACCAAGGTATCAATCTTCTTGGCGATTTCGAAATCAGCCCCCGTCAAGCCCCCAGCGTCATGAGAAGTCGAGCTCACCGTGACGCTGCACCAGCGAATGTCCATATCTGGATGATGCCCAGAATCTTCAGCAATTTCGGCAACAGCATTCACAAAATCAATTGTCTCCGTGTAGTCGTTAAATTCAAATACGCGGACAATCGCTTTTTCCTCATTATCCCATTCAGGAAGTTTCTTGAGGAGACCCCTGATTTCGTCTTTGGCGACTAGATCTGACATGATTCGGCTGGTTTTGTATTGTTTAATTACACTACGCTTTGTAGCAATTTCGTAATCGCTAGAGGACAAAAACAAATGCGCAAGTAGCAATCTGCGATTTTTTGCCATGTTTTGGGGTGGAAAATCGGATTGCAAGACTGCCTGGATTCGCTATACCACCTAAAATATATAAACTGCTTCCGGACAGACCGGATCTCATTCACAACCGCAATTCACTCATGGCTCACGGAAAAATCTACAACAACATCGTCGAAACAGTCGGCAATACGCCGATTGTAAAGCTCAACAAAGTTACCGAAGGCCTTGATGCCACAATCGCCCTAAAGTGCGAATTTTTTAACCCACTCGGCTCTGTAAAAGATCGGATCGGAATGGCGATGATCGAGGCAGCCGAAGCTGCCGGTCAGCTCACCGCTGAAACCGTTATCGTTGAACCCACCTCAGGAAATACAGGAATTGCTCTCGCCTTTGTGTGCGCGTCCAAAGGATACAAACTCATCTTAACCATGCCGGAGACGATGAGCCTCGAACGGCGCACCCTGCTGGCACTCCTTGGTGCTGAACTGGTGCTTACTGAGGGACCCAAGGGAATGAAAGGTGCAATTGCCAAGGCCGAGGAAATTGCGGCCGTTACGCCGAATTCATTCATCCCCCAGCAGTTCTCCAACCCCGCAAACCCCGCCATCCACATCAAGACAACTGCGGAAGAAATCTGGGAGGACACCGGCGGTAAAGTCGACATCGTTGTTTCTGCTGTTGGTACGGGCGGAACAGCGACCGGTTGCGTCGAGGGACTCAAATCGAAGAATCCCGATATCCAGGTGATCGTTGCTGAACCTGAAGATTCCCCGGTCATTAGCCAAACCCTAGCCTGCGAAGACCTCACTCCTGGACCTCACAAAATTCAGGGCACAGGCGCCGGCTTTGTTCCCGACAATCTTCGCCTCAATCATGAAGGTGGGGATTCCCAGATCACCGAATGCATCAAAGTCTCCAACGACGACGCCTTTACCATGGCCCGGCGCCTCGCCAAAGAGGAGGGCATTCTCGGCGGAATCAGTTCCGGTGCGAATGTATGCGCTGCTATCGAAGTAGCCAAGCGCCCTGAAAACGCTGGTAAGATCATCGTCACGATTGGCTGCTCCACAGGTGAACGCTATCTTTCCACTCCGCTGGCTGACGAAGCACGCGCGGCGGTTGGGGGCTGACAAACTGGAAATAGCGATTACCTTTCATGCCGCCCGTCCTAACGGCGGCAAGTCGCTTCAATTTTTGTCGATACAATGAGTTCTAAATCAACCGAAACGCCAGAGCCAGAGCCAAAGCCAGAGGAGATGGAATCCCTTACGGCTTCTAAAGCAGCTGACGTCGTCGATGCCCTAAATAAAAACCGCACTCGGATCTTCACCGGCATTATCGCCGCGGCAGTCGCCATATGCGGCATTTTGGTAGGCGGTCAGATTAAGAAACAAAGGCACCTCGAGGCTGCTGCGGCTTACACGGCTGCCGCCGATAAAAATGAAATTGCCGCTCTCGACGCTGTTCTCGTCAATTTCCCAGCCTCTATTCCGGCTGGCAATGCTCTGCTCAGCAAAGCTGAACTTCTACTCGACCAAGACAAACAGCAGGATGCCTTGAAGGCAATAGAGAGGTTTGTCAGAGAATTCCCTCAGCATCCTCGCTATGCGCAAGGTCTTTTCGGAATGGCTAACCTCTACCACGTGTCTGGAGACGCAGGGAAGGCAAAAAAATACTACGAAGAGACGATCGAAGCTCAGCCAGACGGTGAGCTGACTCCATTCTGTAAAATTCGCCTCGGCGATCTAGCACTTGAAACCGGGGACGAGGTGGAAGCAGATCAGCTTTACCAGAAATCCTACACCGATCACCCAGGGAATCCTTTTTTCTCTTTCGCTGAACAGAAGATATCACTTCTCGCAATCGGCGATCCTCCAACGGTCCCCCGTCCCGAGCCACCCAAGCCTGAACCCGTTCCTGAAGAAGAAACGAGAGAGGATTCTCCCGCTCCCGAGGATGAGGAAAAAAAGAAAACTGTCAAAGATAAGCCAGCCAACACGGGTGCGACAAAGCCAGAAACAAAACAGCCCACATCTAAGCCTACAGGAAAAACTAAAGCCAAAGCCAAAGCTAAAGCCAAAGCTAAAGCTAAAGCCAAAGGTAAAGGTGAAGGCAAAAACAAACCGAAAACTAACTCCACAAAAAAGAAAGCCGAGTAAGGCAATCGGTTTTATTCTCGAAAAGGAACTTTAAGCGATTAAACCGCCCTTTCCTAATTCAGGAGGGCGGTTTTTTGTGGTTCTGTGTGAGAAACTGAGTTCATTTTCGCAGCCCGCCTATCCGCCATGCCCAAGGTCATTGCCGACGTTCTCCTTGTTTCCCCAAAATCCCTGATCCGCCCAGTCAGCGTCGTTATTGATGATGATGGACGTATTCAGCAGATTCACGAAGGCCATGACCCTCCAGCTGGGAGCGATGTCATCATGGACGGCGGAGGTGAACTCTATCTCTTCGCCGGATTCATTGACATTCACACTCACGGAGCCAACGGCGCCGATATTTCCATCGGAACTTTCGAGGCCGTTGCTACCATTGCCGAGGCAAAGCTCTCCGAAGGAGTTACCACATTTCTGCCCACCACCTGGACCTCCTCGCCCGAGGAAACTCTCGAGATGGCAAAGGCGACAGCTGCTTACCGCGAAAATCAGTCTTTTGCCCGTACTCCTTTTCTCCACATCGAGGGCCCCTACCTAAATCCAGACCAAGCGGGCGCTCAAGATCCCCGCCAAATGCGCGAACCTGACATCGAGGAGATTAAAAAAATCAACGACCTTTGCCCTGTCGGTCTTGTCTCGCTGGCCGTTGAGCTGAACGGTGCCTGCGATTTCATCTCTGCTGCGAAAAAGATGGGCATTGTTACCTCGGCTGCCCACAGCGCTGCGAACTACGCCGAATACAGAGCGGCACGCGACGCCGGCCTCTCACACCTCACCCACTTCTGTAACCAGATGTCCCCCCTCCACCACCGCGAAATTGGACTCGTTGGCGCCGGTTTGCTCGACGATTCCATCATGACGGAGATAATATGCGACGGTGTCCATCTATGCCCTGAAATGGTCCAGCTAGCCTTTAAGGCAATCAGCAGCGAACGAGTTATGCTGGTCACCGATTCTATGGCAGCCTCTCATCTCGGAAACGGAACCTACCCGCTAGGAGGCACAACGCTCACGGTAAAAGACGGCGCCGCTCGCATCCCGGCCGGTAATCTTGCAGGCTCAATTCTCACCTATGATCAAGCACTCCGAAATGTGGTTGAGTTTACCGGATTACCTCTCAACGAAGTATCGCGAAGCTGCGCACTCAACCAAGCCCGATCACTCAGCCTGAGAGATAGAGGTGACATCAAACAAGGTTTGCTGGCTGACCTAACACTGTTAACTCCGAAACTTGAAGTCGTCGCAGTGTTTGTCGGAGGTGAGCGCCGCTTCTCCGCCTAATCCTTATTTTCGGAATTCTCTCACATTGGCCGGCGAGGATCACAAAAACACCCGCCTAGGGTACGGCAACCCTCAAATTGACAATCCCAAGCCCTGCCTAGACTCCAGCTCATATCGCCGGCTATTCAATGAATCTCTACACGTGTTTGAGCCCCCTTATCACGGAGATCCGAGGGATCTTTCAAGAGGATGAGCGAATACTTTCGGCGGATGCGCTCACCCCGTGCAATCTGGGCATCCGTGGCAGGACACCCACCAAATCAATGATCGACGTTACTGAGGACCTCTTCAATCGTGGTATACCCTTCAGCTACCTTATGCCAACCATAGTCGCGAAGGGTCGTCATTCCTCCTGAGAGTGCCTGCTCTTTCAGAGATGAATAAGGAGCATGAGATGTGATCAGTTCTGAAAGCTTGGGATCAATCACACAAATCTCAAGAATTGCCATTCGCCCTCGATAACCGGTATCGCGACAAGCCTGGCAGCCAGCCGCTTCGTAAATGCCGGACTTGGCCTCAAGTGGAAATCCGATTTCTCTCAAATATTCATCGTCAACCTGAGCCGGTCGCTTACACTCACTGCAGAGTTTCCTCACCAGTCGCTGGGCGAGAAAGGCACGCACAGAGGAGGCGATCAGGAAAGGTTCGACTCCCATATCGAGGAGACGGGTAATCCCCGAAACCGCGTCATTCGTGTGCAGCGTGCTGAAAACCAGGTGGCCGGTCAATGCCCCACGAATCGCTATTTCAGTTGTTTCAAGGTCACGCATCTCACCCACCATGATGATATTCGGGTCGCCACGAAGAATGCTCCGAAGACCGCCGGCAAATGTCAGTCCGATCTCAGGTTTAATCGCGATCTGAACCACTCCATCCAGCCGGTTTTCAACCGGGTCCTCCACCGTGACAATGCGAGTGTCTTTGGTATTTAACTTTTTGAGAAAAGTGTACAACGTTGTCGATTTTCCGGAACCTGTTGGCCCCGTCACCATAATAATTCCGTTGGGCTGCTTTAGCAGCCCTTCAATCGTCTCTTCGGTTGCCCTGTCCAATCCGAGCATCGAAATATCGAAGTTCTGCCGCGTAAGCAGACGAAGGCTGACGCTTTCTCCATTCACCGAAGGAATGGTCGCAACACGCACATCAACAGGATTACCATCAAGTTCAAGGTTGATGCGCCCGTCCTGCGGCAAACGACGTTCCGCAATGTCGAGCTGCGCCATGATCTTCAATCTAGAAATTAGAGACGCTTGCAAGGCCCTAATATCAGGTGGCACAGTGACCTCTTGTAAAGATCCATCGATACGATAACGGATTCGAAGGTTTTTCTCGAGTGGCTCGATATGGATGTCGGTCGCTCGCTCCCGAAGTGCCTCGCGAAAGACCTGATTCACAAAATTCATGACAGAGGCTTCTTCCTCATCCTCATCGAGCTGAGTCACCTCCTGCTCGAACTCGTCGTCAGGGCTAATTTCCCGCCCCTCAATCAATTCATCGAACTGTTCTGCTCCGACGCCGTAGCCCTGTCGCAAACCTTCTAGAATTCGATAGCGAGTTCCGACCGCCCAGGTCACTGGCTTTGGCCACTCCCGGCCGACAGCCTGCCGCGCCTCAAGGTCAAAGGGATCGTAGGTCATTAGACAGATCTGCCCGTCATCAATCATACCCGGAAGCAATCGATATCGCAGCGCCAACTTGGCGGGAAACTTCCGATGCAACGACTCTTCCAGATCTACCTCCGAAGCTGCCATGAACGGCAGCCCTGCCTCCTTAGCCAGCAGGCGGGAGAACTCTCCTTCGTCAACCAGACTGGCATCAAAAACTGCGTCAACCAAAGAACTTTGGCGCGAAGCAGCATCAGCTAGAACGGACTCACACTGCGGGGCATCAATGCACCCACTATCCATCGAAATCTTAGAAAGCAAAGGTATTAGGGACATATCAAAAGAGGCAGGTCAACACTACGCGGAGACGGAACCTTCGCAGGGAACCGCACAGATAGTCAACCCCAACTATCTTACCCAGTTGCGCCGAAATTCCATCGCTTCCCGAGAAGCACCTTGCCATCAGATTACCGACTATCCATATTCCATTGCGTGATCCTCGATCTCAACAGTTTCATTTCCAAAGAACAGCCCTACTGGGATGAACTCTCCGGACTGCTCAGGAATTACGATGAAAGTGGCGAACATCGTCCAGCCCTCGAAGAAGCTAAGCGATTCTACTATCTCTACCAACGGACATCGGCCGACCTTGTGAAGCTCAATACTTTTGCCGGTGAAGTCGAAACGACGCGTTACCTCGAGCGCCTTGTGGCCAAAGCCTACAGTCGGCTACATGAATCAGGCGGCGAAAAGGTTCCTCTAAAACCGCTTTATTGGCTGACGAAAACATTCCCCTCTACCTTCCGTCGCCATTGGAAGGCATTCGTAATCTCACTCACCGGATTTCTCGCGGGAGCTTTTTTCGGGGCGGGGGCTCTCGCGGGCGACTACGACCTCAAAGACCAGTTTGTTCCCCCACAGTTTCCGCACCTTCGGGAAAAACCTTCGAAGCGAGTTGAACGCGAAGAACAGCAAGACTTCGACGCCTTTCAAGGAAGACACGCTTTCTCCAGTGAATTAATGACGCACAATACTAAGGTTACCGCTCTGCTTATGGTCAGCGGTTTTCTCTGGGGTGTTTTAACTTTAACTCTGCTCTTCAGCAATGGACAGATCCTTGGTTTTGTGATCTACGATTACCTCAGCGATGGCCAAGGAGAATTTCTCACTGCATGGCTATTGCCCCATGGCTCGATCGAAATCCCAGCCATCCTCCTCGGTGGACAAGCCGGTTTGATGATTGCACACGCCATGTTCGGTTGGGGCACAAACCTGAGACTCCGACAGCGCTTCGCGCGGATCCGCGGTGATCTCGTCACCCTGATCGGAGGAGCTGCGCTGCTCCTGATCTGGGCAGGCATTGTTGAGTCGTTTCTATCTCAGTATCACGCTCCACCATTCTACCCATGGAAAATTGGGTTCGGGCTCGTCCAGCTGTCCGGTCTTGTCCTCTACCTTGGTTTATCCGGTCGAAAAAACCCTCAACTTCAGCCAACCTCTTGATGCTGGGGAAAACGACTACACTCGAAGTCCAAACTGCAGAAGGGGTATCGTTTAAGGTTCCCATCGCCAGCCCGTTTAGCCGTTGCCTCGCTTTGGCAGTCGACATCGCGGTCATCATAGGACTGACCCTCCTCGCAACCACGGTGATTAGCATTCTCCAGAACATGGCAGAGGCAATTCCCCAAATCGGAAGGATCCTTATCGATTTCGGAACAGGAGCCGCAATTATTCTCCAGTTTGTAATCGCAACTTTTTACGGAATTATCACCGAATGGCTCTGGTCGGGACAAACACTCGGCAAACGAATTTTTCGATTAAGAGTGATAGACGAGCGCGGCTTGTCACTGTCATTCAAGCAAATTCTAATTCGGAACATCTTCCGTCTACTCGATATGCTACCGTCAACATTTTACCTGATCGGTGGAACAAGCTGCCTGCTCACTCCTAAGTGTCAGAGGACCGGTGACATCGCTGCGGGAACTCTCGTAATCCGGGAATCCGAAGTCCCAGCTCCAGCCTACAATGAACTTTTGGAAAAAGAGGAAAACTCGTTTTCCAGTATGCCTCATCTGGAAGCACGACTTCGACAGCGAACTTCACCGGACGAAGCTAGAATTGCACTCGACGCCATCACCCGTCGAGGTGAACTGAATCCCGAAAGCCGCCTCATCCTCTTTTCACAACTGGCAGAATACTTCCGCGAAATCTCCGAATTCCCCGATGAAATTACAGTTGGCTTATCTGACGAGCAGTATGTCAGGAACATTGTCGACACCATCTTCAGAAGGGTCTCAATATGATCAGCGACTAAGGTCTTCCTGTCTCAGAATCTTGTAACCAGCCTTGGAGAGAATGGACTGACCAAAGTGGTTATCCTCCACGCACAGGGCCAGCGCGGATCTTCCATTTGGCTGAGTCAAGAGGGGATAGATAAAATGAATATTTGTCTCAGCATTAAGCAATGTTCTTAGACAGTCCGGCATCTGCTCAGCTCCCTCACGCAACTCGACAACGACCAGATCAGTCGAATTGTAGGGAATACCACGTTCGATGAAGATGGTCTCCACCGTATCAGGATCACTAACAATGAGTCGAACCACGGTGTTGTCGATAGAATCCTGAACTGATAAACCAATCACCACGACATGACTCGATTTAATTAAGTCAAGAACGGCTACAAAAGCTCCGAGCCGATTCGGCAAAAAGACAGCAATTTGCCGGATCGGAGTCCCCTCTTCGGTATGTATCCCATTCGAATCTTCGTTTTCCATTGTCCTAACTATATTTCCATTTAAGAACTGCCTAAAACCGAGCAGTTCATTGAGATAGCTTTTGAGTTTACTCGACCGTCACGCTCTTGGCCAGATTTCTTGGCTTATCGACATCACATCCACGCGCCACCGCAAAGTGATAGCTGAGCAATTGCAGCGGAATAGAAGCGAGAATCGGACTGAGACATTCAGTCACTTCTGGAATGTAAATCACATCGTCGGCGATTCGCTCAAGCTCGACCCCACCCTCGGTGGTAATGGCAATAACAGGGCCCTTGCGCGCCTTAACTTCTTCAAGTGTGCTAACATTTTTTTCGAACACCGAGTCCTTCGGCATGATAAAAACGCTAGGAGTTTCCTCACTTACGAGTGCGATAATTCCGTGCTTCAACTCGGCAGCGGCATGACCGCTGGCAAAGATGTAAGAAATTTCCTTCATCTTGAGAGCCCCTTCAAGCGCCGTGGGATAGTTAAATTGCCGCCCGAGAAACAGCATGCCTTGAGCATCAATGTATTTTTCGGCAATCGTGCGGATCTTATCACTCTGCTGGAGGATCATTTCGACCTTAGCCGGCAAATCTCTCAATTCCTGAAGCATTCGCTGGCCATAGTCGACTGAGAGATGGCGCATTCGACCAAGCAAGAGAGCCAGTAAAGTCAGAAGAGTTACCTGTGAGGTGAACGACTTTGTCGCCGCGACACCAATCTCCGGTCCGGAGTAAAGATAACTGCCTCCATCAGACTCTCGTGCGATTGTTGAACCTACCGTATTCACGATCCCTAGCACCCGGTGCCCCTTACGCTGGCCCTCCCGCATCGCAGAAAGCGTATCGATCGTCTCACCACTCTGGCTAATGACAAAAACGAGCGTATTTTTATCCAGCGGAGTATTTCGATAGCGAAATTCACTCGCAATTTCAACCTCGGTTGGGATGCGCGCGAGATGCTCAATAAGATACTCCCCCACCATGGCGGCATGTGACGCTGTTCCACAACCACAGAGGACAATCCTATCTACATCGCGAAGCTCTCGGGGGGTCAACTGTAACCCCCCAAGTATAGCAGAGGCCTGATCATCAAGGAGACGACCACGAAAAGCATTCTGAATTGAAGTTGGCTGCTCATAGATTTCCTTGAGCATGAAATGCGGGAACTCTCCTTTCTCCGCATCCTCCTGAGTATAATCGACCGTACTGACCTCATAATCAGCAGCATCACCGTCGACATTTTCAATAGCGAAGTCATCTTCAGTCATGTAGACCAGATCACGGTCACTCAGATAAATCGCATCACTCGTATGGGAAACGATAGCGCCCACATCCGAAGCGAGAAACTTTTCTCCCTTACCCAAACCTATCACAAGGGGACTGCCGAGACGAGCTCCCACGAGAAACTTCGGGGCGTCTGCGTGCATCACGACGATGCCATAGGTTCCGGTGACCATCTTGAGAGCCTCACGAACCGCTTCCACGAGTCGCTTGCATCTGTCATCCTCCTGACTGCTATCAAAACACTTTCCAATCAGGTGAGCCAATACTTCAGAGTCAGTCTGAGATCTAAATTCGTGGCCCTCCGCTCCCAACTGCTCCTTCAGAGTTTGGTAATTTTCAATCACTCCATTGTGGACCATAACCAGTTTACCAGACTGGTCCGTGTGAGGGTGAGCGTTCGCATCCGTAGGCTCGCCATGAGTTGCCCACCGAGTATGGCTAATACCGCAATTACCTTCTGCTGGGTTCTCTGCCAGCAGCTCTTTCAAATTATCGAGACGACCGCTTCGTTTTCGCATCTCGACGTTTCGACTCTCGCTTACCACCGCCAGCCCGGAAGAGTCGTAACCACGATATTCCAATCTCTTCAGAGCGTTGATGAGAACCGAACCTGCCGATGCCTTTCCAACATACCCAACAATACCACACATAAATTCTATAGATTTTAAAATCCCGGAAAAGGGTAGTTGGTGAATGCTGCTTAATCAAAAATTTTGTAACTAAAAGAGTGCCAATTTATTTAAATACCTCGTAGGCTTGCCTTGGAAATCATGTCCGAAACCAGCTCTGCCAAACCACTCAGCAACACTCTGGCCATCATTATGGGGGGAGGCCAGGGATCACGCCTTTTTCCTCTCACTCACAGGCGATCAAAACCGGCGGTTCCCCTGGCTGGAAAGTATCGAATTGTCGATATCCCAATTAGCAACTGTATCAACTCAGGCATTCGCCAAATGTATGTTCTGACTCAATTCAATAGCGAGTCACTCAATCGCCACGTTACAAACGCGTACAAGTTTGATCACTTCGGTGAGAATTTTGTTCAGATCCTCGCGGCTCAACAGACCCCGGGTGACGATAATTGGTATCAAGGAACAGCGGACGCCGTCCGTCAGAATCTGAACTATTTCCTTGAGCGTCCCTACCACTACTTCCTAATTCTCAGCGGTGACCAGCTCTATCGTATGAACTACCGCCAAATGCTTAAGCAACACAAAGAGACCGGCGCAGATCTGACTATCGCCACGACCCCAGTAGATCGTGACTCGGCGCGAGCTTTCGGCCTGATGCACACCGACGATAAGAGCCGCATCACCCGCTTTGTCGAAAAGCCCGGCAACAAAGACGATCTGCTCGATGAACTTGTCATGCCGAAAGCATTGCTTAAGTCGGCTGGCATCCCTGAGGATAGAGAAAAATTTCAGGCATCCATGGGTATCTATCTATTCAATCGCGAAGTTCTTGAGGAAGCACTTGAAAACGACCTTGAAGACTTTGGAGGTGATATTATCCCAGACATCATCCAAAACAAAGACGTCTACTCCCACACGTTCCAAGGCTACTGGGAAGATATTGGTACTATTAAATCTTTCTACGAGTCCAATCTAGAGGTCACAAAAATCGTTCCCCGATTCAACTTTTTCGACCCTCACAATCCGATCTACACTCGCGCTCGTCTCCTCCCCGCTAGCAAAATCAACGACGCGAATATTGAGCAGGCACTTCTCTCAGATGGCTGCATCATCACGAAGGCCTCGATCAAACGTTCGATTATCGGTGTGCGCTCTGTCATTGAATCTGGTTGTGAAATTACCGACACAATCATCATGGGATCCGATTACTACAACAAACAGAAGGTGAGCAAAAAGGGTAAGGTTACGGAAACTCCAATTTTCATCGGTGAAAATTCACGGATCCACAAGGCAATCATCGACAAGAACGCCACCATTGGAAAAAATGTCACCATCCACCCGCGAGATCGGGTCAACGAAGATAACGAGTGGTGTTATATTCGGGACGGCATTATCGTCGTCCCAAAGGGAAAAATTATCCCTGATGGAACCGTAGTCTAAATTACA
>PBSY01000020.1 GCA_002726915.1 Verrucomicrobiales bacterium
GAAATTACCTCCAGATCCAAAAAAGAGAACCACGTCATATTGCTTAATATATTCGGCTTTCAAGTCTTCTAATTTATTACTAAGCACCAAATCAAAGTCACCCTGCTTTTTAAACTGAGGAACGATGGACTCGTAGTAACCTTTCCAGTCATGATCGCGCCCTCCCATATAAAGAATCTTAATCTTTTCATGATGGTCCGCTTTAACGAAATGCGAACTAAAAATACAAAACGAGAGAAATAGTAATAATTTGAATTTTCTAAAGATCATTTCTGAGCTTACTAGGTTTCAATCACTCTTGTCAGTATTTTTTGAAAATCAGAATCATCAAACGGGCTTCAACCACATCATTAAATTATAAAAGAAGGCAAACCATCACTTTTCGTGAATTAGGAGAAGGGGAAATTTTAGAAGTTATTGGAGTCACTTGATACGTTGAACGCCAAGTAGGTAAGCGAAGCGACATTACTTACCTTAATCGGGCTCCATATTCGTTAGTCGGATCGCGATACATCGAATGAAGATGATTGTGAGGATCTCCGCCTAAGTCCTGCCCTGCATATTCAATAATTATTGTAGGCCCTTGAATCCGATAGGAAAAATCTCCTTTTTCAAGAGTAGGTCCCCACCAGGAAAATGACATTTTATCAATCTCAGAACTAAGCTCATCTATACGGTGTTTATTATACGGGGCTGGTAAATCACCAACATAGGCCTGGATAACATCAAGAAGGGCCTTGCGCTGCCTCTGATTAAAATTTTTACATGAAACGCCGATAAATTTTGGAATAAAGCCATCTTTTCCAGCCGCAGCTATTAGATTTCCTCGTTTATTTCCGATAAGAGCATCCTTTTTTTGCTTCTCGTCAAGGCTCTTGTAGAGCTTTAGGCCTAATGGAGCCTCACGCAACATCGGAATAACCGTATCCTTACCTAGCTTAAACTCACGAGGTTGAGTTCCGATGAATGTCGGTGACATCGACATACGGTCGCCATGGAATGCGAGATTGATAGCAATATGATGACCATCGAATTGTAACCCCCAAGGTTTATTCGAAGAAGGCTTACCAAAAATAGCGAGCCAGTAGTCTTCCGCGCCGAATCCTGGACGGCGTTTACCGTTACTAAGAAGCTTGTCATCAGCTAGCGGAATATTACGGGCCTTGCTATAGCCCTGTTCACTTAAAACCGTGCCCAATAAGTTGAGGGCAGCTTCTATTTGTATTTTATTTAAGTCGCCTAATCTTACGCCACCTTGAGGCCCACGCGGAGGAACATTAGTCCACTTTGCTTTTTCTGAACTGTCAAAAGTTAAGGCTGCTTGAGCTCTTAATTCTTTATTTAAAGAAGCTAGAAATAAATTGGCACTCTTGGCAAAAGATTCAGGTGTTTTCTTTGAGACGCCCTTTGGATTATAATTAGATAAAATCTTACTGGGCAGAGAAGGATAACTGCCATTTGGCTCAGCAAATAGCAAAGTGGTAAGTAGTATTGGGCAAAGAATAAATGACTTAATTTTCATGGATCGTGGAGCGTGCCTTGTTCATCAGAATTGTAAACCAAAGCTATAAAATTCTTAATTATTGAAAAGACCTTTGTAGTCGTATTTGGCCGGATCAGAGGGGGTGGCGCTTAATAATGCCTGAAAGACCACCAAGTGGCACAATGTCTGCTTTGCCTGAGTTTCACGACCTAATAGCTTTGGTTTAATATTCCTTCCACCACTATGAAGATGCTTTCCCTACGTTGTCTCTGCGTTACGCTTTCCCTTACCCTATCCTCCACGGGTTCGTTAATTATCACAGGTGTGTTCGATGGCCCCCTTCCAGGAGGAGACCCCAAGGGCGTGGAACTGTTCGCCACCACGGACATCACCGATCTTGCAGAATTTGCCCTGGGTGTGGCTAATAATGGAGGAGGAACTGACGGCGTTGAGACCGTTCTTCCCAGCCAAGCCCTTTCCTCGGGGAGTTTTTTCTTTGTGGCGACTGAAGATCAGGATTTTGCTCAGTGGTTCGGTAACGCTCCAGGGCACGTGGGTGGAAATGGCATCAACCATAATGGCGACGATGCCATTGAACTTTTCTGGGATTCCACCGGCAGCTTCGCTGGGGACGAGGTAGTAATAGACATCTTCGGGGATATCGATGTCGACGGAACCGGCACGTCTTGGGATACTGTTGACGGCTGGGCTTACAGAAATAATGGCGTTCTCGCCAATGGAGGAACCTTTGATGCCAATAACTGGACCTTCTCTGGTCCCAACGCCTGGGATGGAGACGACAATTTTGATGGTGGCAGTGACAACGGAACGAATCTCACTGCAACCCCATCTTTTCCTGTTGGAACCTTTCAGATTCCGGAACCGTCCTCGACTCTGCTTGGAGCAATTGGTCTTGGTTTTTTATGTTTCTTAAGGAGGAAGTCCTACTGCTAGGAATTTGCTCTTTGCTGGAAAGGCTTGAAGTCCCGTTTGATGAGGAGTAGGGGGGAAGAAAGAGAAGGGGGATGTGATATGATTGCGTTACGCTAGTACCTGATGAACGACTTTTCCGTGCACATCGGTGAGGCGGAAATCCCGGCCCTTAAAGCGGAAGGTGAGATGCTCGTGGTCAATCCCTAAGAGATGCAGAATCGTCGCCTGCAAATCGTGTATGTGTACTTTGTCCCTGGCGACGTTGTAACTGAAGTCGTCGGTCTCGCCGTGGACGATGCCGCCCTTGATACCACCGCCGGCCATCCAGATCGAGAAGCAGCGGGGGTGGTGATCGCGGCCGAATGCTTTGCTGCGCGTCTGCGCGTAGGCAGTACGCCCGAACTCGCCCCCCCAGATGACTAGGGTCTCTTCGAGCATGCCGCGCTGTTTGAGGTCGCGGATCAGGGCGGCACTTGCTTTGTCGACGGTGTTGATTTTTCCGGGGATGTTCTTGGTAATGTTGTCGTGGTGGTCCCAGCCACGATCGTAGAGTTGGATGAAGCGCACGCCAGCCTCGGCCAGGCGCCGTGCTAGCAGGCAGTTGTTGGCAAACGATCCGCCTCCGGGTTTTGCGCCGTAAGCCTCGAGAGTCGCTGGCGACTCTCTCGAGATATCCATCAGGTCCGGCACCGAGGTCTGCATTCGATAGGCGAGCTGGAACGCATCGATGCGCGCCTCGATCTCCGGGTCACCAACTTGTAAGTGTCTGAGCCGGTTGAGTTCGGAGATACGCTCGATCATTTTGCCGCGATTCTCGTGGCTGATGCCTTGCGGGTTCGAGAGGTAGAGGACCGGATCGCCCTTGGATTGGAATTGCACGCCCTGGTGTTTGCTTGGCAGGAAGCCGTTATGCCAGTAGCGCGACGGCACGGGTTGGCCGCCGCCGGAGAGCAAGACGAGGAACGTCGGCAGGTTGGCGTTCTCGCTGCCGAGCCCGTAGCTAAGCCACGACCCCATCGACGGTCGTCCCGACAGCAGGCTGCCGGTTTGCAAAAACGTGACCGCTGGGTCGTGATTGATCGGCTCGGTGGAGAGGCTGCGGATAAAGCACAGCTCATCGACCACTTTGGCTGTCTCTTTAAAGAGCACGTTCATCTCCAATCCCGCATCGCCGACCTGCATGAATTTGTGCTCGGACTTCGCGACTAGGATCTTCGCCTGCGTGCGCGTCATTGTGGTCAGCCGCTGCTTACCGCGCACCGTTGGCGGGATCTCTTTGCCGTGCCACTTTTCTAGTTGAGGTTTCGGATCGAATGTTTCGATCTGCGACGGTCCACCAGACATGTGTAGGTAGATGACGCGTTTCGCTTTTGGTGCGAAGTGCGGCAGAAGCTCGTCCGCGCTGCCGTCTCGTAGCAGCGAGGCTAAGGCCGCCGCGCCGATACCTGCAGAGCCGCGGGTAAGAAAACGCCGGCGTGTCAAAGGATCTTGGTGTGGTTCGATCATTCGCGGGTAAGGGTCTCGTCGAGGTTTAACAGGATTTGTGCGACCACGGTCCAGGCTGCTGCCTCGGCCGTATCGACGCCTTCCGCCGACGGGGATGCGCCAGCCTTGGCCAAGGGAGCAGAGCCTTCTTTCGCATCCGTACGGAAGTGCTCGAGCTGCTCGTTGTGCGTCAATTTTAATAGTGCGATCTCCGCGGCCGAAGGCGCGCGAGCCAAGATGTTGCGAAATGCCGCGCGCAGCCTGGTCTCGACATTACCATTAGTACCCGCGAATTTCTCGCCAAGGACGCGCGCCGCCTCGACGAAGGTCGGGTCGTTCAGTGTCACCAGCGCCTGCAGCGGGGTGTTGGTGCGCGGTCGGTCAACCGAGCAGAATTCGCGGCTCGGCGCGTCGAAGATCTGGAAGGATGGGTATAGCATCGTGCGCCGCCAGAAGGTGTAGAGCCCACGGCGGTAGAGAGACTCACCTTGTGCGACTTTCCATTTTTTACCGATACTGCTAAGGTAGCCGTCTGGCTGGTATGGTTTTACGCTCGCGCCGCCGATTTTGCGATTGAGCAAGCCGCTGACCGCGAGCGCTGTATCACGAATCTCCTCGGCCGAGTGCCGGAAGCGCGGCGCGCGCGCTAGCAGGCGGTTGTCGGGATCGGTCTCAAGAAATCGCCCGCGATTGATCGACGACTGCCGGTAGGTTTCCGACAAGAGGATTTTCTTCTGCAGCGCTTTCACGTTCCAGCCGCTTTGGATGAAGTCGGCCGCGAGCCAGTCAAGCAGGTGCGGGTGGCTCGGCCATCCGCCCTGCGTGCCGAAATCGCCCATTGTTTTTACTAGACCAGTGCCGAAGAATTGCGCCCACAGACGATTCACGGTAACGCGCGCGACTAGCGGGTGTTTCGGATCGGTCAGCCAATGTGCGAGCCCGAGGCGGTTGCGTGGTTGGTCTTCTGGCAGGCGCGGGAAAATCGCAGGCACGTCCGGCTGCACTTGTTCGCCGGGTTGTTGGAAATCGCCGCGCATCAGGACATGGGCCGGCTTGCGGTTCTTCATCTCGACCATTACCATGGTGGTTGGTAGGTTCTTCTCGCTGTCAGACTTTTGCTTTTTTAAGGAGGCGATCTTTCCCTCGAGCTTGTTGATAGCATCGCGGGTCGGGGCGTTGACATTGAAGATGAAGTGGTCGTGGATTTTTTCTGCCTGATTCGTGTCGCGGGCAGTCTCGGGTATTTTTGCGATCTCGAGAATGTCCGCAGGCGCCTCGAGGAAAGCAGACGGTAAATCATACTTCTGCGCGAGGTGCCGACCGAGTCGCTGCTGTTCGTCCGGGGTGAGCGCGCGATCGAATAACAACACTTCGGCAATATCTGCTGCGGCAGTCTCCTTACCGGCGTTGTTCGCGCCGATGGTTATTGCCGTGGCACCGTAGGCCTGAAGTTTAACCTGTCCCTCGCCGACGGAGTTTCCGTCGTGGGAGAGCTTGATNAGGTGATCGTTTCCTGACTTNGTGAGCATTAACAACTGCGACGTATCCGCCGGGACATCNGCGCTGCCGACCACGTCCGCATGATAGCCGTTGAACCCGAATTTACGTTTGTCGGTGCGCCANAAGGCACGTCGTTTCCCGTTGGCTTCCTCGCCCCACATGATCAGCATCTGGTGGTGTTGCGGAGCCCCCTGCTTCACGACGGCGATCATCGTGAAGTCGCCCGTGAGCTTCTCGCCACCTTTAGCTGTGCGCAGGAACTGGGACTTACCGTCGAGCCGCACCGCTGGCCGACCGTTCACTCCGTCTTTGGTCGCGGTTGGTCCACCGCTGGCGATCGCATCTCGGCCGGCTCCAGACTTGTCTGGCCAGCTCTCGATCTTTTCTCCCTCCTTTAAATCGCCAGCATCGAGCCACAACACGAGTCCGTTCTTGATCGGCATCTGTTTTTTTTGCGGACTTGATCCGAGTGTCGCTTCCCATTTTTGGCGCTCAGCAACGAGCGCCTGATCGTCGCGGAATAAATCGATGGAGGCGCTGAGTTTTTCTTCCGCGAGCGGAATCTGCTGTGCGAGTGCGGAGGTCTTCTGCTTCTGTTCCGTAGTCGAAACTTTTAGCAAGGGTGGTAGCGGTTTGCCGTGATAACCGGTTCGCCCACCGGCACCGATTTCACCTTCGACGCTGTTGAAAAATGCGTAGAGCTGATAGAATTCCTTCTGCGAAATCGGATCGTATTTGTGATCATGACACTGCGCACAACCAACGGTTAATCCGAGGAATACCTGCCCAGTCGTATTGGCGCGGTCGACCGCGTAGGCGACATAGAACTCGTCCGGGTCGGCCCCACCCTCCTCATTGAAAGTTACGCACCGATTGAATCCGGATGCAACGCGCGTCTCATCGGTCGCATCTGGCAGGAGGTCGCCAGCCATGTTCTCAATAATGAATCGGTCGTATGGCTTGTTCGTATTGAACGAGTCGATCACGTAGTCACGGTAGAGCCACATGGCGCGTTCGCTGTCGTTATGGTAACCGTTGGTGTCTCCGTAGCGCGCGAGGTCGAGCCATGATTGCGCCATTTTTTCACCGTAGTGCGGTGACTTTAAAAATCGGTCAATCAGCCGCCCGTAGGCACCGTCTTCCCTGTCGGCGACGAAGGCGTCCACCTCGGTGACGGTCGGCGGCAGCCCGCGCAGATCGTATGACACCCGGCGCGCGAGCGTGATGCGATCGGCCTGTGCTGAAGCTTGCATGTTCTCCTCTGCCAGCCTGCGTGCGACAAAGAAATCGATACCATCTCCAGCCGGGCGCTCGATCGGGCGGAACGACCAGTGTTGATCAAATTTCGCCCCCTCGGCAATCCATTGCTTAAGGAGCGCTTTGTCCTCGGTCGACAGGCGTTTCTTCAGATCCGGAGGCGGCATGAGCTCGTCGGGATCGTCGTGGTAGATTCGGCGAACCAGTTCGCTGTTCTCGATGACTCCTGAGATGATCGCGTGTTCGCCAGACTCTAGCTCGCCCTTGGCGACGGCTTCGACATCGAGGCGTAAGCCGGCCTTGCGTGTTTTTGGATCGGGCCCGTGGCAGGCGTAGCACTTGTCTGCTAGGATTGGTTGGATTTGCCGGTTGTAGTCGATCGTTTCCGCAGAAGTCGCGCCTAGCAACGCTAGAATGAGGGCGGCGTTGAAAATGAGATAAAACTGTGGCTGGAGTTTGGTGAGCATGACTGCTAGAAAATTCCTTTTGGCGGGAGGTCCTTGATGTCGCCTTAGGACCGGAGCGGAGCGGGAAGAAAGGGGGGTGTCATTTTACCAAGAGTGGCAGATTTTTAGGGTGTTGGCCATAGGCGATGAGCGTAGCTAACCAAGCCGCGTTGCCAAGATCTTACTGGCTGGAATTTGCTTTTTGCGGGTGGGCTTTGAAGTCTCATCCGGTGAGAAGCTGATGGGGAAGGGCGTTAGATCAGAGAGATCTGACAACCGTAGGAGAAGTGCAGTTAAAGGGCTGATTTTCGGAAGGTCTGCAAAATTGGGATGATTCAGGAATCACTACACAAGTCGTAGGGACAGAAGCTCGCAGAGGCTTGTTGATATGATCCGGGAGACGACATTTTTTTCGAGATTCGAGCCATTGTAGAACAAAGCTTGATATTAGAAATTGATCCAAATCTCAAGCATCCTAGAATCGGTAGAGTCTATGAAAAAGCTTCTATCCATCACCTGTATTTTGTTCTCAATGGTTCTTGGTTTGGACGGCGCGATTCAAAAGCTGCTTAATATCGAGTATGCAAAAGTTGGAGATATCTCTCTGAAATTGGATGTTTACCTACCTTCTGAAATTAAAAATCCAACTTTGATTGTCTGGATACACGGTGGGGCGTGGCGAGGTGGTTCCAAAAATAACCCTTCAATTCTTCCCATGGTTGGAAAGGGGTATGCAATTGCCAGTATTGACTATCGCCTAACTCCGGTGGCTCCTTTCCCGGCAAATGTCCATGACATCAAAGCTGCGATTCGCTACCTGCGCGCGAACTCTAAACTCTATGGGTTCAAGAGAGATGATTTTGTCATTTCTGGAGCTTCTGCGGGAGGACACTTGGCTGCCTTGGTCGGAGTCAGCAATAGACAAAGTGAGCTGGAAGGAAATGTGGGCAACTATCTCGATATATCGTCAGATGTTACTGCCATAGTTGACTTTTACGGGGCTAGTAATCTCACGACCATTTTGAATCAATCTACTCCGCACGGACTCAGTGTTCGGCTACCCGCTTTGGAACTACTGATTGGGGGCCATCCTGGCGAACTTCCCAAAATCGCAAAGCTGGCCAGCCCTGTTTATCATGTTGATAGAAATGACCCGCCACTGCTTTTGATCCACGGCGATCAGGATGTACAAATGCCGATTAATCAAGCTCATGAGCTACA
>PBSY01000021.1 GCA_002726915.1 Verrucomicrobiales bacterium
CCACTATCCGAAAGCGCTCAAAAAAAACGGGTCTGGCATTGTTTCTACTCCCACTCACATCACTGACATTCTGCCCACCTGTTTGGACCTCGCCGGCGCAACCTATCCAGAGACCTTTAAGGGAGCCGATCTACTGCAACCCGACGGAATTAGCATCGTCCCTGCCCTCAATGGTAAGCCTTTACCCGAACGCGACTTCTTCTTCGAGCATCAAACCGCCTGTGCTGTGATCTCTGGAGATTGGAAGCTCGTGCGTGCCGGTCAGGGCTGGGCTTGGGAGTTGATCTACCTGAAAGATGATCCATTTGAGCAGAAGAACCTCGCCAATTCGCACCCTGAGAAAGTTGCAGAACTGGAGAAAAAGTGGATGCAATGGGCAGACGAAAATTGTGTACTTCCTCTGAGTCCATCAGGACTTTCCTGGAACAAGCGAATCGACAAATACACGGAGCTCAATCCAGACCAGAACGGGTGGGAGGAATAGTCGTTTCGTAAAGCTCAGTTTTTCCGTAGAGGGTGGTGTCAGCCTATCCCAGATCATCTTCCAGAATGAGGATAATGTTAGGGCGATCGGCTGCCTATCCGATGGAGCTAAGCAGAAAAAGAAACAGGAGTGGAAGAAAGCTTCGCATTCTTATGGCTTGATGGGGGGTAGGTGGATCTCAATCCAAAGTGGGATTCGAACTCGATCACACCTGGAATTTTAGAGAAACAGCTCGGTGCGAGCTTCGCCTTTGTTGGCCAACTCGAAGGGGCGGCCACTGGCGGAGTTTTCCTCCAGCGCCGGATCAATCCCAAGACGCCAGGCGATGGTGGCATTGAAGTCGGTGACATCAAGGGGGGTTTCCTCCGCGTGCTTCCCGTCCTTGGTCGTCGTCCCATAAATCTGACCTGCTTTGACGCCGGCCCCAGCCATCAGGCAGGTGAAGCCATCCGGATGGTGATCCCTTCCAGAGTTGCGATTCACTTCCGGCTTCCGGCCAAATTCCGTCGACACCACTACGAGGGTGGAATCCAGCAGACCTTTCTGAGTCAGGTGATTGAGGAGAGCCGACAAGCCACTATCGAGCTTTTTGGCATTGCCAGGCATCCTGCCATAGATGTCGTCGTGGTAATCCCAGCCGCCCAGGTTCACTTTGACGAATCGCACCCCTCGCTCAACTAGGCGCCCTGCCAACAGGCAGCTGCGGCCGAATTCACCCTTGTCATACAATTTGGTGATATTGGCGTTCTCGTTCTGAAGCTCAAAGGCGTCGATGTCTTTGGAGTTCATGAACTTCAAAGATCCCGCATAAGTATTGACATAGGACTGAGTGTCTTTGGCGCCGAAGTTCTCCTCGAAATCTGAATTGAGCTCGTTCAGAATATCGAGACGTTTCTGAAAGGTCTTTTCACCGACCGCTTGGTGTCGCTTCACGAAATCAATGCCCTCGCTGGGATCTTTCACCGGCAACGCTGCCCACTGCCCCGGGAAGAACCCGGCCGTGCCGGAACGACCGCCGCCAATGCTCACGAAGTTGGGAAGGCTGTCCTGCGGATTGGTCAAGCTCTTGTTGACCCAGGCACCCAACTCCGGATGCGTGATCGTCGCCCGCGGGTTGTAGCCGGTCAGCATCTTGTAGATACCGGAAGGATGGGCGCCCTGATTGGTCTTCATCGAGTTCAAGACGAGCAACTTGTCCATCTGCTTGGCCAGATTCGGGTAATAGTGACTCACCCGAATGCCGTCAGCATTACTCTTGATGATGCTCGACTTCCCGAGAACGGGCTTGTCGACCTCAACATTGAAGCTGTCGTACTGGCTCAAGCCACCCGACAGAAAAATGTAGATGACGGATTTCGCCTTGGCCGCCGGCGCTGAAGCGGCAGTTGCATTGAGAAAGGGCAATGAGGCTCCGGTCAGGCCGGCCCGGTAAATAAAGTCTCTTCGATCCATCGTCTTACCTTACAAATTTGAATTCGTTGGAGTTGATCAACGCCCACATGACATCGTGTGGAGCGTGGGCAAACAGCGGCGCCTCCGACTCCTTGGGCAGGCGGCCTAGCGTGGCTTTCCATAAAAGTTCCATCTTTAGCTGTTTCGTATTCGCCTCACTGAGCTTTCGCTCGATCAAGGCATCTTCAGGAACTCCGAGACCGTTCATCATGAACAGAATCTGGGGAATCGTTGGTTCCAAACTCGCGTCATCGATCAGTTCACGATTCGATTTGCCCATGAGCATAGCGATCCAGTGATCATCGTAATTCCTGCCGAAGGTGGAGACGCGCCACAACTCGTGGGGTCCCATGTTACCATTGCGCCTCATCGCTTCCCGCTCCTCGCGGTCTTGAAACTGCTTCCGCCCGGGCCCTTTGACAGAGTAATCAACAAAGTCATTCGCTGTCATGCCTCTCGACTTGTCGTAGAAATTGGTGAACCCGTCCCAACGAAACTCCGTCGCCACATACTTGTCAGGGGTCTCGGTTTTCAGGCTGAGGAAGGAATCTACGATCACCTCCGCCGGCAGGCGCCTGACCGCCGGGCCATCGAGGACATACTCTGGATGCGTGGCCGTTAAGGCCAGGGCCTGGCTCTGGTAAGTTCGGCTATTGAAAATCGCACTGAGGAACAATTTGGTGTCGTAGCCCGACGCCTGCATGATGGCGATCAGCTTCTCGGTGAGCGCGGGATGGTCGCCCATTTCGTCCAGCGTCAATTCTCCCAGTGGGCCGACCAGTTCAGTTCCCATCACCATGTACCACAAACGATTCGCGGTCGCCTTGGTGAACATGGGATTCTCTGGGGAGGTCATCCAATCCGACATCGAACCGCGGGCATTAATCTCGGGACCAAACTGATTCTTGGAAAGCTTATCCAGCTTCTCTTTGGTCATTTTGTGGTTTATCTCAGGCATGTCGCCGAAGGGTACATTAGCCGCCATGACCTCGTGTGGTTCACCATCTTTGTACTGGTAATCATGTGGCAACCGCATGAACCCGGTGCCGTTGCCATAGATGGCTGCGTGCTTTACCCGGATGGATTCCCGATAGACAATCCACTCGTCAAAATCCCGTCGCTTGAGGATATTTCGATCTTTGGCGTAGATTGCTTTTTCCACATTGGGTAATGGCTCCACACGCAGGTGCGTCCTGGAAGTAAAGGCTGCCAGTTTGTAGAAATCCTGCTGTGTCCAGACATCAAACGGGTGATCGTGACACTGAGCACATTCAATGCTCATTCCCATGAAGGTCTTCACGGAATTGGCCAGGTGATCCAGCGGCATGGATTCGCGGGCGTAGAATCCGGTGGCCCCGTTGCCGGGTTTGTATAGTTCGCCGCTCGCGTTGACCAACTCGTGTACGATCTGGTTGTAGGGCTTGTTTCTGCGCACCGATTCCTTGATCCATTCCGAGAAGTTTCCGGAATGGTGCAACTTGTCACCCACATCTTTCACCCGCAGTAGGTCCGCCCAGTAGTTATACCAGTGGCTGTTGTAGCCTTTGGAATGAAGCAGCTTATCGATCAAGCGAGCGCGTTTGTCAGGGTGCTTATCATCAATGAAGGCATCCAGTTCACCGATTGTTGGAATTCGACCAATTGCATCGAGGTAGATGCGGCGACAAAAGGTGTAGTCGTCAATCTCCGGCCGCGGCGCCTGACCGAGTTGTTTCAGTTCGTCGGCCACCAACTGATCAATCTCCCGTGCGAAACCCGAAACATCGAGCGCCGTCTTCGCAACCTTCTTTCGTGGGTCACTTTCTGGGTCGTTGGCACCTCGCGCGATTTGAGCCATGGAACCCAAGATGATCGCCGCCCCTATCATCCAAAACTGCATTGCCAGTTTACTTGGAGGTGCCTTCAGGGATTCAGATTTCATTCAATCAGGGAGACGTCAGAGGCTGCTGAATTACTTCACCGCCTACTTCAATTCCTCGAGCGTCAACTTTCCGTCTGCGTCCGCATCGAGTTTCTTGAAGATTCTCGTTCGACCAGGCGATTCCTCAACTGGCTTATTAATGTATTCCTGCAGTGTCAGGACTCCGTCTCCATTCTGGTCGCGCGCCTTGAAAAACTTCTCAGAAATCGGAGAGCCCGATGGCTTGGTCGGTGCGCTGGTCTTCGCCTTGGGAGCTTGTGTGCTCTCACCCTTCACGCCAGTCGATTCCGGGACGGGATACTCGGCGTTGATGCCGGCGAAGTGGTCAATCAGCTCCGCCTTGAGCGAAGCGTAGACTTCCGGCAGATCGGCTCGCAGATCGGTTTGCTCGCCGGGATCCTGACTGAGATCGAAGAGTGACAGGTCAGCGTTCTCGATGTCATTGATGAGAGCTTCCCAGTCCGGAGTGGACTCTCTTCCCACATCTCCCCACAATTTGTAGTCGCCTTTTCGCAGCCCGAGGTTGCCCCAGAGATCAAAGATCATGGTGCGTTCGGGAACTTCTTTTTCCCCCGCTGAAGTCATGTGGGGAATCAGAGAAAGGCCCCGCATGGGGTTCTTGCCATTCATTTCAGGAAGCGGGATGTGAGCGGCATCGAGCAGGGTGGCGAAAATGTCGGCGTGCATCACCTGGGCATCGGAAACGGTGCCCTCGGGGATTCGGCCTTTCCAGTTCATGAGAAAGGGCACACTCAAGCCCCCTTGGAAGGTGGTCGCCTTACCTCCCCGGTATTGACCATTGTCGCCGGGATACCTTCCTCCGGCTGCACCTTCCTCCATGGTGCAGCCTCCGTTATCGCTGACAAAAACGATGAGCGTGTTGTCGGCCACCTCCAGTTCGTCAAGAACGTCGACTAGCTTGCCAACATGATAATCCATGTGCTCGAGAACCGCGACGTAGTCACTGCGCAGAAAGCTGACACCCCGGTCAATCGCCTTGTTGATCCACTCCTCAGGCGCAGACGCCGGCTTTGATTCATCGGTGCGGATGGGACCGTGCACCGCGTTGTAAGCGAGGTAGCAGAAGAAAGGCTCCTCTTCAGCGACACTTCGGCGAATAAATCCCTCCGCCCATTCTGTGAACAACTCAGTGGTGTGACCGGTGGCATCATCTGGCTCGCCGTTGTGCAGGAGCCTGGACCGATGTTCCGTTACCCAGTATCCATGAGTTCCGCTCATGAAACCGCGATACTCGTCGAACCCCCGGTCGTTGGGTGCTTCTCCTTCAATGGAGCCCATGTGCCATTTGCCGAAGCCTCCTGTTTGGTAACCCGCCTCGGAGAGGAACTCGGAGAGCATCTTCACGTCACGCTTGATGCCTTTGTAGCCCGGCTCGCTAGGCACGCCTCCCGGGCCGCGCCACATACCGTTCTCCGAGGAGTTTTGGCCGGTGAACATGCAGGCGCGTGACGGGGCGCAAAGCGGGACCGTGTGATAGTTGGTGAATCGTGCCCCGCCGGTTGCCAAGCCGTCCAGAGTGGGAAGCTGCACCTCGGTCTGGTCCCAGTTTGCCGGCAGGTCGCCCCAGCCGTGGTCGTCAGTGACGATGAAGAGAATATTCGGTCGTTCCGCAGCGCTGACAGAAGCCGAAATCAGGAGCGCGGTAGCGGCTAGAATTGACTGTTTCAGAGCGGTTTTGAAAAAGGGGCGAGCCATACAGGGAGAATTGTTAAAGTTCTAAATCTATAGGTGACGCCAATTCTGCCTTTTTTTATTCTACGCGATGATGGTTCCTCCCCTTAACCCAGCATGCGATCGAAAATATTCTTCATCATGAGTTGCACGCGTGGATCGGGTCTTTTCGGCTTAGCAAACCGATGTGCCGGCAAGGCATGCCCGGGAGGCGATGACAGACCCTGCGCCCACCAGATCGCTCCGACTGCTAAGGATTTGCTTTTTCAACCCCGCCGCTCCGTCTCCGCGCATTACCTCGGGTTGGAGGGGGATGGAAGGGTGCAGGGGAAGGGTCGCAGGATGGAATAGATCCTGACGTCTTACTGGGCCATTCTCACCTTACAAAAATGATTTGGACTTGTAATTGCAGGGCTGTTCTTTTTCCCGGATGATGAAAAGTGTGAAGACAAAAACCCCCTACCTGAGTATTGGAATTGCTATCGTTCTGGTCGGGGGATTTTTCGGCCTGCAGATTCCTTTGAAACAAAAGTACGATGGGATTATGAACGAAGCGACTGCCGCCACTCAATTCGTCGCTCACCCGATCGATGCTGAGGCACTTTCCTTTCTCGAGTCCGTCAGGGGCTCATGGACCGTTCACAGTAGTGAGAGTCCCGATTCAATTTTTGCGGAAATCTCTTCGGTAACGGGAATTCAGAGTACGGTGGGTGGGGTTGTCGAGTTTCATACTCACAAAACCCTTCCCTACTCTTTCTTCGACTTCGGCCGGAACGCGAAAGAGAGCTTGGTGGCTACGGTGACAGTAATCGCATCGCCGAGCTCGATTGACGGTCGAGTCTATCACGCCGACGGAACTTGCTTCGTGAAGCTGGCTGAGAACGTCGTCGAGGTTTTTGAAGACAGTGAGAATGGCCTGGTTCGAACTCTCTATGTGAAAGCGAAGAGTGGAGAGAAATCGAATTGATAGGAATTTACCTATTCAAAAATTTTATCGGGGCGACTGAATCCTGAGTTCTTTTTCTCATTCGTCGGTACTCTAGATTACCGGGATTACTTCCACCCCACCAGCGCCTCGGCCACCTCATCGAGCCATTGAGTATCCGGTTGGTATTTGGGTGACTTGCCCATGGTGGGACAGATCCCGCCACCGCCGGAGTGTTCATTCCAGGAATACATGATCACCGTCTGCGCCTCGCAGTCTTTCGGATGAGCCGCCACGAAATCAAGGACGGCTTCGACTCGAGCGGTAAGCTCACCTTCCTTAGGCCACTGCATGTGATACAACTCTTCCACGGGCTGCCCCCTGCGATCAAAGGCATGGGGCCATCGATAGTGCATGCTGGGACAAGGAGGAAGAAACGGGAGCCCACGGCTCAAATACTCCTGCTCGCAGGTCTTGAGAATCTCCTCCGTTGCCGCGGCATAGGTGGGTGCTTCATCCCGCTTGGCAACTTCGCCCCCATAGGCTCCCTCGTAGTCCATGAAGGCATCGTAGCCTTCTTTCTTGAGGATTTCGGCATGCAGGTAGCTCTCTCTCGGCTCCATGCATCCCACAATGTAGGGGTTCTTGAGGCCCCCCGCTTCAACTCTTGCCCTGACATAACCCACAAATTCGGCGCCGGTCATGTGCTGCCTGCCCTTGGCAGCTTGCAGGGCTGCCCGGAATCGTTCGGGATGGTAGACAACGATCAAGGGGCGACCATCCATCACCGTCTGCCAGTTGGGCAGTTTGATGTATTCCATCGTCTCGTCCATCATCGTGGCCACTTTGCTTCGCGTGTAGCGAATCGCCCGGTGGGAGTAGAGAGCCCAGGTGAAGTTCACCTTCTTAGCCTCCGGTATCTGGCTGGCGAGGTGGCAATCGAAATTGTTCCTCAGTTCCCAACCGTTGGAGTAAAGGCTGCGCGCTGGGCCGTGATAGACAAAGAAATCAATTCCGGCATTGTAGGCATAACGAAGTTCCTGGTCCGTGGCCTCCTGCAGCAATTCCTGGCTGAAGGGGTGATTGAACCACACGGGACCGGCGTCGGCGGGATGCTCGATCCAGTCGACATCCTCGGTCCGTCGGCAGAAAAAAGGCACCCGGTCGTGCCATTGCGAATCCTTCAGGAAACCCGGGCCTCCCGGCAAATACCCCAGTTCTTTTTGCTGCGTCGATCCCTTGCCGGAAAACATGTCCCAACGTTGCACGCCGAGGAGCGGCCGGGGGCGTTCACTCGTCTCCGTGTCAGCGGCCTCGACGGACGCGCTGAATACTAGCACCCACAGCAGGAGGAGAGAACTGAACAGCCTCATGAAATTTATTTCTTTGATCCTGATTCAGCCTGCCCAGGTATTGCCCGCACGAACTTTGTCAAGAATTGCATCACATCGTTATTCTTCGTCTTGCTAAGGGTATGCACAAGTTCCGCACGATCCCCAATCCCCAGCTCCTTGTATTTTCCAATCACTTTCAACCCATGCGCGGGGTCGTGAATATCTCCAACGACTCCGGGTTCCTTTCGATAAGTAAGAAAGATTGGGGGTGCCTCCTTGGTGATCGGCTCCAGTAAACGCTCATCAAAAGAATTACCTGGAAGAGCCTGTCCCATGTAGATGCCCAAAATGGCCGGATCACCGGAATGAGCAAGTGCCCAGCTCACGTAGCTGCCCCGTGATTGTCCACCAATAATGACCTTGTCGACATCCAGGTGATAGGTTTCGGCATTTTCCTTCACCCAGGCAAACATCACCTTCGCATCCGCAGCACAGATTTGCAGATCGGAAAGGCCTTTAACCTGCGCAATCGATTCCCAGCTAACAATCGCAATACCCGCTTCTACCGCACGATCGGCCCAGGAACTTTTCACGTCATTGGCTGTGGAGCCGTTGTGATGGGCATAGATGAAGACCGGCGCCGGATCTTTAGTTTCCGGTAAATAGAGGTTCAACCATTGCCTTTCTTCCGGTCCATAGGACACCTGCCGGTGGGTTGGGGTCTTGACTTGGCCGACAAGATCAACAGGCACGAACCAAAGAGTGCATCCAAAGAGCATTAGATATTTTAAGGCCATAATAGGTGGTGTTTTACTTGGGATAAAAGCTACTCCACCAAATCACCAATGCCGTCTCCATTGCTGTCCACCACTCCGCTGAGCGGATTCTCGATCACAGCCTGCCAGGCGATCTTCCGAAACACCTGATCGAGTTCATTGCTGGGATAACCCTGTTGCCCTCCGGCAAAATTGATCCCGTTCTCGATCAGTTCGGGAGACTTCTGGTAGAGCGTCGAATAGAAGACATAGCCTTCGAGGCGATCAAACCCTGTCCCAAGATGACCGCGGTGATCTTTCCAGATGGAACGATCCTCACCGGTGACCATCTTGTGAAGACTCTTAACGCCGGGCAGCTCTCCTTGGACCTGGAGAACCGCCGCTTTGGTGACGGCCAGCGAGGTGGGGATGATGTAAATTTTGTCAGGGTATTCCTCCTGCATCCTGGTGATGAAGCCCTTGAATAATTCGTGCTTTTCAGACTCTGCTGCCGTGAGAAATTCGGCGGTATATTCCGACTCATCTGCGGGCGGTCTTCCACCGTCGAATGGCCAGAGCCGGATCCAGGCGTCGGATAGGTAGAACTTCATCTCCGGGTTGTATTTGAGACAGTAATCGATCCAACAGCGGTAGTATTCCGGCTGATCCTGATCGTAGGGCCCCCACAACATGGCATCCCAACCGGCATTCGCGATCGCTGGTAGCAAGATTGGCTTAGGCCTCTTGTCGAAATCGAAGATCCCGTTTTCCTGCTCCCACTTGTAACGCACGCTGCCGGTCATACCGCCGCCCGTATGCGTGTGAAGCGGTTGGGTGAAGCCGGCCGCTTCGCAAATGTGCGGCAAGGTCCGATAGCCGGGCATCATGAAGCTGTGCCCGGTTCCGACGACTCTCAGCACGCCATCGTCTGACTTCGGCAGATCGGGAAAGTCCCCGCCATACTGTGTCATCAGTTGCTCGGGAGTCAGGTAACAGACTGCATGCTCAGGAAACCTTTCCTCCTTCCAGCCGGGATTCGGAACGAAGGTGCCTTTCTTGCCAGCAACCTTCCCGCTGCTGTTTTGCAGGGCTTTGCGGTAAGCGGCAGCCTCCTTGGCACTGAGCTTGCCATCGCCATCCGCATCGGATTCCGGATACTGCTTGAGGAATTTCGCGAGTTGCTCCGGCGTTGCGCCAGAGGATTCGGCTGTCGGTCTCTCAGGCGTATCTGTGCCGCCCAGTTTTTTGACGAGCGCCACCTGCTCAGCTTGAGAAAGGGTGCCGTCACCATCCGCATCCGCATCGGGATGGTTCCGCAGAAGCCCCTTTTGCACGACCGCCCACTCCCGTCCGGTCAGTTTGCCGTCCTTGTTGCGATCAACCTGCGGAAACTTTGCTAACACCCGTTGCGATAGGGCCGGCAGCACATCTTCTGCACCGGAGGTGGCGGGCACTGCCGCGGAGAGTGCGCAGCCAAGGGCGAATAGGGTCACTTTTTTCATAGACATCTTTTTTGTAATAGAACACCCACCGGCCTCGATGGTTACACTCCATCAGCCAATTTCTGTTTCATTTCTTTGACTTGGATGGCAGGCCCCACTTGTAACCCACCGGCGTGTAGGTAACGCCATCAGGTTCGTGATGGGTCGGCAACTCCTGACGCATCATTTGTTTCGTCTGGGTGTATTCGGGATTGTCAGCGAGATTCTGCCACTCCCAGCGATCACTCTGGTGATCGTAGAGTTCCTCGGTTCCATCGGCGTAGGTGATGTAGCGGTAGCGTTCGGATCGCAGGCCGTAGTTTTTGTAGCCAAAAACCGTCAGCGTGGTCTCGTCCCAATCGGCTTCCGGATCCTTCATCAGGGGGGTGAGATCCTTGCCTTCTAGTTGTCCTTCCGGCGGCTCGCAGCCCGTGAGCGAAGCGAGGGTGGGATAGATATCGAGCAGGTTGACTGGTTTCGCACTCGTCGTGCCCGGGGTGGTCACCTCAGGAACCGCCCACATGAGGTTGACCCGGGTGGCTCGTTCCCAGAGCGAGTATTTTCCCCAGCGACCTTTTTCGCCGAGTTGGAAACCATGATCGCTCCACAGGACAATGATGGTGTTGCCTGCATAGGGCGACTCCTCCAAGGCTCCGACAATCTGTCCCACGAGGTTATCGACCAGCGCCGTGCAAGCCAGGTAAGCCTGGATGGCCGGCTTCCACTGATTCGTTTCCCGAATCCGATTCAGCCACGGGTTGTGCGCCATCTTGCTGTGGGCCTTCGGCACATCATCGAGATCGTCTTCCCGAAAGCCTTCCGGCAGCTCGATCTCCTCCAGTGGAAAGCGGTCGAAGTATTCCTGCGGGGCGTAGTTCGGCAAATGTGGCTGAAAGATGCCGGCCCCAAGAAAGAACGGCTCCTGCAACTCTCCGCCGAGCAGTTTCTCCGACGCCCAATTTGCGGTGATGCCGTCAGGATGATCGTTAACCGTCACATCCGGGTGACAGGGGCCCCAATCGGCTTGCCGAGCCCATCCTCCCAGCGGAAGCTTGGCATTGAACTTCAGACCGGCGAACGAAGGCAAGTCCTGCGTTTTGCTGGGGAAATATTCATCGAACCCCCGGCCCTTCACTTCATGGGTGAAATGGTAACCATGGAACAGCTTTCCTCCACCGATCACCTGGTAGCCGTTCTGCTGGAAGAACTCCGGCAAGAGCACTGAGTTGTTGAGGATGGGATTGTGGATGAGCGAGCTCTTATTGATGTAGTTGCCCGAGGTCGACGGAAGAATCCCACTCATGATGGCAGAGCGCGAAGGCCCACAGGCTGGTGCGGCACAGTGGGCGTTGGTGAAAGTGATCCCTTTCGCTGCCAGCGCCTTCAGGTGTGGTGTTTTCGCCTGAGTATTGCCCTTCAGAACGCCGTTCCAGTCGTTCATGTCATCGACAGCGATGAAGAGAATATTAGGTTTTTGGGCAGGGTTATCAGCTGACTGACCACCGCTGGTCGTGCCAATGACGCACAAGAGTGTGACCGCCAGAAACAGGTAAGTCTTTTGCTTCATTGAGATAGCTCTTTCGGGATGACTGACTTGCTTTTCTTAGGAAAGGCTTCCACTGCATCAGCGGTCATCTTTCCGAGAGTGACTTGTCCTTCATGATTGAAATGCACGGCATCTACGAGAGGGAGCTTTCCGTGATGAACGGTTACGGTATTCGGAATATCTCTGGCAGCTCGGTTCTGAGCTTTCATTACTGTTCCTATATGCGCCCGTTTGCCGAAGGTATCAGCGGACAGTTTGTTCAGCTCCTCATCACTTAAGTAGGTCAAAACGAACGCAGGCATATTAGGTTTCCCGACGTCTCTTCGAATGTCGGAAATCAACTGCTGAAGACTGTCGAAATATTCATCGGCGGTGTCTTTTCGCTTCCCGTCCGCGCCACCTTGTTTCCAGATAAAACCGGAGAACTCAGTCCTAGAATTTTTCTTCGCTTCGGTCACTGCATTGATCATGTCCTGATACAGCGGACCCTTTTTCCCATCGAACGTTCGATTTGCCCGCTCCTCGGACCAACTCTTTGCGAAAGCGCTGATTCCCGTTCCTCCGACCGCCACTTTAATGATCCCGATTGTGTCATCAGGCCAGTGATCAGCGAGCTGATGAGCCAGCGAAACCTCCGGCCCGAACTTCTGGCGTGGCACCAGATATTCCCACCTGCCATTGGCCCAGACTCTGATGCGATCGTGTTTCTCCGTGTAGGGGGATTCCAAATTTGAAGCCTTCGCAGCACCCACCATGTTGGACTGCCCCATCAGCACAAAAACGCGGAAGACTCCCGCGTTGGGAACGTCCGCCTTACCGCCGCCCAGGGTATTGGCCCGTTGAAAACCGGGGGTCGTCCATTTGGAAACAGTGGGCGTCTCTTCTTGTTCAGGCTTCGGCTGACTTGGGACGGGGGGCTTTGGCTGACCGGAAAGGGCTTTTGCTAAGGCCCGCTTTTCGTTTTTGTCCAGATCGCCACTGCCATCCAAATCGAATGCTTTCAGGATGACAGCCCGTTCTTTTTCATCCAGTTGGCTATCGTTATTCGTGTCGTATTTTGCGACGACGGCTTCCATGACCTTTCCACGGTCGTTGGATTTTGCCTGCCCGAACAGAGTGGGGGCAGAGAGCGATAAAATGATAAGCGAAATGCTTTGTTTGAGTTTCATGAGTTGGGTGAACGTTAAGAATTTATGAATCGCTGAAATAAATTGTGCGTGATCTGCTTCACGCGCTCGTCGGGTCCTTGCTGCTGCACGCCATGCCGGGAGGGGTTCACATGCCCGGGAGGACTCGACAGTCCATTCGCCCACCAGATTGTGGCGGCATTAAAAACGACATTGTCCTTGGGGCCATCGTAGAGCGTGGCGCTGTATTGACCCACGGTCCTTCCGTTGATGGTGGCATCGCCCTCCGCAACAATGTTCATGCCGGGCAGGTCCATCGCAGGCGCACCGTGCCACTCCCAACCGAGAAGCCCCTTGATCGAATCTCCCTTCTTCATTCCAGTGCCTTCGAAGAGCCAATGCTCCGGCANCGCACAGGTCCAATCGCCCGTNCCCATGCCGCGTCCGGTCTCTTGATCTTTGTCCAGTCGTCCTCCCATCAGCAGGGCGCCGTCCGGTCCNATGTTCAGCTCGAAGTCTGGTCGGTTGAGCAACTGCTGCTTTCTCTCCTCTGAAAGCTCNTCGGCACCGGGCATGAACCACCCCTCGCGTCGCGCGCCCCGGTAGGGCTGACCTTTTTCCGAAGGCAACAAGGGCACCAAGCAAAGTACCGAGTTGCCACCAAAAAAGGCCAGGCCCACGCCTTGCTCACGGGCATTGAGGACATTGTCATACATCTGCGTCGTCCAATACTCATCGTGCCCGACGGAAATGAACCCTTTGGCGCGCAACAGTCCTTCAGGATCCGCATGCGTGTCGATGTTAGAGATGTAGGAAACATCGTAGCCGTGCTGTTCCATCCAGAACGAAAGTGGAAACTCCCAGGGAAGAAACTCGCCGGAACCGCCGGACTTCTTGTGCCCGTTCACCGGATGAGTGAACAAACCGTATGGCCGATCGAAACTCACCGTGCCACTGGGAACGCCGGTGGTGGAGTATCCCTTCTCATGAGGCGTGTAGATAGAATAGTCGGCCGGCCAGCGGTTGTAAGCGGACCAGGTCAGGTCGCTGCACTGAAAGAGCAGGTCGCAGGGGCGATCATCACGAACGATGAAGATGACGTAGCTCTGGAGGCCTTCCTTCTCAGCCGTAAGCTTGCCGAGGTAAACGCCGCTGAGCCATTCCTCGGGAATCTCAAATTCAATCGAAGGCTTCCAGTGGCATTCGCGGAGATAGTTTTCACCGACCGGTGGATCAGGCTGGGTTTTGCCTTCGAGGGATTCAAAGGTCCGCATGAGACGTCCGCCGTCACCGTTGTAATAACCCGTTCGGAAGATCTCCAACTTGAACGAAGAAACTGGATTGGTGCTCACCATGATCTGGAGCGTCTCGCCGGCCCGAACACTGTTGGCGGAGCAATAGCCTTCGATCCAAGGGCAGCGACCGTTGGGGAGGATCTTGTTAATCTTGCCGGGGAGCTGGCGCGTCTTTGTGAGCATCCAGTCACGAGTGCCGAGCTTCTCATTTTCCATCTGAATGAGATTGGACTGACTGGCTCCCTTTGCCGTTGATGTCGAGTAGGAACCGGCAGCAATCGCTGCGCCTGCTGCGGCGACACCCTTGAGCATATCGCGGCGATGCACTTTTGATTGGGAGGATTCAGGCTTTTTCATGAGGTGTTTTTGGGGATTATTTCGCTTGTTTGAGGTAGGCGACGAGATCGGCGATCTCGTGGGGTTTAAGAAGAGAATCAAAAACTTCAGGCATCAGGGAAACAGGGGAGTATTGCGCCGATTCAATCTGCCGAATGGCAACGGGTCGCTCGACACCCGGCGCGGGCGCTAGAAAAAGTCGATTGGCCGTCTCACGATGAATCACGCCGGAAACCTCACCTTGTGATTTCTTTTTCACGATCACCATTTCGTAGTAGCGGGCGATCGTAGCGCTGGGATAGATGATGGCCTCGAGCAGGTCCCGCTGACTGCGGATTGCTCCGATCTTGGTCAAGTCAGGTCCAAACTTAACACCCAGCTCGCCCATGACGTGGCAGGTCAGCACCGTGAGTGGTGTGCTGATCCGGTTTCGTTGAGAGGTGAGAAGGTTCATCGGTCTTTCGGAGGGCGAGTTCAAGAAGCCCTCAGAATGGCGGAGAGGTTGAAATTGACGGTTTGCTCGGCGAGATGTTCCTCAGCCACACCTCGCCCCCGCGAATGCCAGCGGGCGATCCCGGCGATCGTCTGCAGGATGTGACTGGCCGCAACGTTAATATCGAGTTCTTGAAGCTTTCCTTGTTCTGCCAGCTCGCGCATGGCCTCGCGAAGTAGCCCCTGGTATCCATCCACCTGTTGCCAGATGATCTCCTGTTGAGCCGGTTCCAGGTGCCGGCGCTCCGGGAAAAGAAGCGTGAATTCCAGGCCATGTCTGAAAAGACCACGAACGTGCAATCGAATCATTCCCCGCAGCCGCTCCTCGGGGTCTGAAATATCACGGGTCGGCTCAATCACCTCTCGCTCCAACCCCTTCATAGCAAAAAGAAGGATCTGGAACAGCATCTCCTGCTTGCTCTTGATGTGATGATAAAGCCCGGCCTTGGTCATGCCGACTGCCTCAGCGAGATCTCCCATGGAAGTGCCGGCATAGCCCCTCTGAACCATGAGGCTGGCCGCTGTTCGAAAGACTTCTTCATTGCGCGCCTGACCTTCGGGTGTCGGCATCAGTTTGGGTTGGGAAAGAGAATTCATGATTGAGGCTTGAGACACTACCGAACGATCGGTAAGTAAGTCAACGGCGGAGCGGGCAGGGATGAGGTTCAGGGGTAAAGCAGATGGAATAAGCGCTGATAGATGGCTGACAATCCAGCTACATCTGGAGAGACTTCGCCGCCGCAGGTTCAGTTACAAAGGTGGCGGAAAAATTGTTGCAGAGGTGGCAGGTTCTTTTATCACCGCAGATATTGGGATATTGCCTTTATACGGCGAGATGAAAGTGTTCTTCCCACGGTTACAGAGTTGGAAGCATTGGATTGAGTGAAAAGTCTGGATGCTGTTTTCGATAGGGTATCAGGTGACAGTTGTGACTGGACAAAGCGACATCACTCACTCAGCAGCCAATCTCTTATTGCCTCAATATTCTCAAACTCCGGAATCCACGCCAGTTCTTCAGGAAGATCAGTCGTAAATTCACAACGCATGCGTATAGGGTGAGCTCCGGATTCAATGGCCGCGCGCTGGTTGTAGATGCGATCGTCAACAAGAATGGTTTCCTCCGGCTTAAGCTTATACTTTTGATAGCAATCTCTCAGTCGATCGATCTTAGCGGTGTCGTGCATGAATTCGCCGTGTTGGACACACTCAATTATTAGAAAGTCAGTCACAGGTGCGAGAACGTCGTTAAGATAAGCTAGCTTCGCCTCCACATCGAAGGTCGCAGACATAGTGAACTGCCGATAACCTCTTTCATTTAGCTCTTTGAGCACCTCGACGACATTTGGGTAGAGCGGCCGATTGCGGAAGAAGAATGGATCATCACAGAAGTCCCGATCCATTTTGGTCCCAAGTTCAGGGTGGGTCTTCAGCTCTAGGGCGCCGTATTCTGGGGCAATGGGCAAAACTTCGGGCAATTGCTCCCACTTGAGATCCTGATATTGATCCCGGTAGTGCGGATGATTGGTGAGGAAGTGATAGTAAGCGTAATTCAGGTCAGCGAGAACACCGTCGACATCCCAGAAAATGGTCCGAATCTGCGCAGCTTCAACGGGTGGGGGCCTTTCCATTTTTCGCTACCGGTCGGCGATTTAACGCAATTTGCAAAGCTTACTCAAGGGCGGAAGACTCTCATAACCACTCACGGGTCTCAGGCGCTACTGAAGCGACCCGATTGAAAGATTCAAACACCTAGATTTCAACCATGGCTTGGATCGACCAATCCGCGACATACAATTTGTTATTACTTGGCTGTTTTGTTCGCTCCACCTTTTTGATGCTTCGCATCATTCTTTGGAAGCAGGGCATCTAGCCTCGCGAGGGTTTTCGCGTGCTTTGGTGATGTAGCGAGGTTTGTGTATTCGTAGGGATCTTCGCGGTGATCATAGAGTTCGTGGGATCCATTTCGATATCTGATGAGACGCCAGTGATTGAGACGCACCGCATGATTTTGATAGCCGTGGGTGGTGATGGCCGGCTGCGACCATTTAGTTTTCGGGTTCTTCAACAGAGGCAGAATGCTCGTTCCATCGAGATGTTCCGGTTTTGGAAGATGGGCGAGTTCGCACAAGGTCGGATAGACGCTCATCAGGTCGACTGGTCGATTGCAGCGCTCTCCCTGTGCGGTGACTCCGGGCGCTGCCCAAATTAAAGCGGTGCGGGTCGGCTCCTCCCATAAGGCGAACTTTCGCCAGTGTTCTTTCTCCCCGAGTGACCAGCCGTGGTCACTCCAGAGAACGATGATGGTGTTGTCCTTGTTGGGGCCGGCTTCCAGCGCATCGAGAAGCCGACCTATGTTCATGTCGGTGTAGGCGCAAGTGGCGAGATAGGACTGAATTGCCAGCTTCCAAGTGCCATTCTGGAGCATCTTTTCGTGGTCTAAATTGTTCATCTTCTTGCCCGCCTCGGGAATATCATCGAGGTCGTCCTCCAAATGAGGAGGGAGTTTGATTTCTTCGAGCGGAAAGTCCTCGTAGTATTTGCGCGGAACAACGAAGGCGAGATGAGGTTTGTAGAGACCGCAGGCAAGAAAGAACGGTTTGTCATGTTTTTTGCTGAGACGTTCGATGCAGTAGTTGGCCGAATGCCAGTCGGTAAGATCCTCATCGTTGAGATTATGATCGTGCGGTTCGAAGTAGCCATCAAACTTTGACACTCCGGGCCCGTTGGCGAAGAGGCCCTTCGGATTCATGTAATCCGTCCATTCCTCGGGGTGATGATCTCCGATTCCGTGGTAGATCTTTCCGGCACCTGCCACGTAATAGCCGGCCTTGAGAAATTGGGCAGCGAGACCCTCGCCGGGCTTTTGGAAGGTTTTCCAACGGTCGCCATTGAGGTAGGCGCCCGTCGTCCACGGGCGGCGACCTCCCATTAATGCGAGACGGGACGGTTCGCAGGCGGGAACCGCACAGTAGGCGCTCGTGAATGAGACCCCCATTTCAGCTAGCCGATCGATGTTGGGCGTTTTTGCCTGTGGGTTGCGCCCCAGATGCCCGAGCCAGTGATTCAAGTCATCGACAGCAATAAAGAGAACGTTGGGTTGGTTGGTCTTCCCGGCAGGAGTTGACCCTAGCGCTTTATCGGTGACAGTTTGGACTAACAAAAGCGCCATAAGCCCAAGTTGGGTGAGGGCTATAGCGCTGTTGCAAAGATGGGTATTCTTGTTTTTTTTCATCAGTTTGGCTGCCGTTCTTTCGCGTAATAGTGTCTCCATTAATCTAGAATGGAAGCACGGATTTGGTTGGAAGCTATTCTTAGTGATTTACTTCCGCCCAAAAGCTTCACTCGCGACCAGTGCTTGAATGAACTCGCTGACGATGTAGTCCTGCTTCTTCGCCGCACCCACAATCTCTTTGGCGAGATCTTCGTCAGTGAACCCGAAGGAACGGCCAAGGCCGTAGCTGATTAAGTGCTCGGTGAAGCCGCGGGCGAAGTCAGGTTCGCGATCCGAGATGATGTCCCGCAGCTCAAAGTAGTCGTCGAACTTGGGTCCATTGTGGAACTGGTCGCTGGGGTCGATAGGGTGGCTATTTCTGCCGTGCCCTTCTTGGGTGCGCCACTTGCCGGCGGCGTTGAAGTTCTCCAGACCAAAGCCGATCGGATCGATCTTGCGGTGGCAGCTGGCGCACTGGGCCTCCTCCATGTGGGAGGCAAGTTTCTGTCGTACTGTTAGGGATGGATCGTCGATGCGCGACAGCTGCGGCACGTTCGGCGGAGCCGGGGGAGGGGGATCATTGAGGATGTATCGCAACACCCAGGCGCCGCGTTCGACGGGGCTGGACTCGATGCCGTCGCTGCCCATGGCGTGAACTGCGGCCATGCCCAGCAGGCCGCCACGTGGCGAGCCGGCGGGCAGGGCGACTTTCTGAAACTGATCGCCGGTGACGCCGTCGAGGCCGTAGTAGGTGGCGAGCAGTCCGTTGACGAAGACATAGTCGCTCTTGAGTAGTTTGCCGAGTCTGCCCTTTTTCTGGTCGCGGAGGACGTGAGCGAAGGAATGATAGACCTCCTGTCGCGCCGCGGAGCGGGTGCTCTCGTCGAAGTCGCGGTAGAGCCGGGTATCAAACTGGAAGAAGTCGAGGCGCTCCATGTGAAGCCACTGGTGGAGGAATCCGGCAACAAACTCATCGGAGCGGGAATCGGCGATGAGACGATCGACTTGGCTTCGCAGGATGTCGGGGTTGGAAAGTTCTCCGCGGCTGGCGAGGTCAAGTAGTTTCCGGTCGGGCGGCGCGCTCCAGAGGAAGTAAGCGAGCCGCACGGCGAGTTCGCGATCGTTGAGCTCGCGGCGTTCGTCGGCGTCATTCGCCGGATCGCCAGCCGGCTCATTCAAATAAAGGAAGCCGGGTGAGGACAGAATGATCGCGAGCGGCAGTTCGAGGGCTCGCTCAAAGGAATCGCCCACGGAGCGACGGTTGTCGTAGATGGCGGCGAGGCGATCGATGAACTCATTTTCCGCTTCGACACCCCGGAATGCTTTGACGGCAAATTGCTCGAAGATGGTTCGGGCTCTGGTGGATTCGTCAGGATCGGTTGCCTCGGTGAACCATGAGTCGTCCCGGTCAGGTCCGGCTTCGGAGGGGGCTGCTCCATGCGGCCCTTCCAACTCAACCCAGTCGATCCAGATGGCAGGGGGCATGCCGTAGCCGTTCTCCTTCTTGGCGGCGTTGTAGGTTTTCCAGAGCGCTTGGATTTTGCCGTTATTGGGCTGTTTTTCCTGCACGGCAAATTCGCGGAGCGTGTTGGGACCCACCTCCAGGGGAACTTCGATGATCTGGGGTTCTTCGATGGTTCCGGTCACCTGGTTCGTGGTGATCGCTCTCCCTTCGAAACCGTGGTCAAATTCCATTGCGGTGTATGTTCGCTGCGGGTGGCCGACCTGGATGAAGCGGCGGGAAGGATCGGAGCCCTCGACGGCACCCACTCGCACCCGGAGAGTGTAGTTCCCGATGGGCAGCTTCTCCGGGGAAACGATGACGCGTCCGGTTCCCTTGGTGGGTTTCAGGTAGGCACCGGTGTCCCGATGGGGCAGGTTGGCGTAGTGCTTGTAATAGGCGTGAAGGTTCGGCCAGTCGCGGTTGGCATTTCTCGGAGCCCGGACATCTTCAAAACCGAAATCCCTGGCATCGGGGGCGCCTTTGAGGCGATCGGCGAACTGGTAAAACCGAAGAGGGTCGAGAATGTGAGGCTCCTTCTTCGCTATCTCCGCGATAATCGCCTGGTTCTCGGGTGTCTTGGCAACCTGGTCGACGCCTTTTTGCCATTGGGCGAAACGCTCAAAGGCGTCCTCCATTTTTTCGATTTCCTTTTCGTTTCTCGGATTGATGGTTTTCTCCGGTTCGACGCGATGGATTTCGGATTTGGTGAGATTCACCTTGGGATGAGGCCCTTCCAACTCAACCCAGTCGATCCAGATCGCGGGCGGGTGGCCGTAGCCGTTTTCTGCTTTCAACTTGTTATGCGCGTCCCAGAGCTCTTTCAGATTGCCGGTGTTGGGTTGCTTCTCCTGAATGGCGAATTCCTTGATGGTATCGGTTCCCACTTCGAGCGGGATCTCGATCACTTGCGGATTCTCGATAGTGCCGGTGACCTGGTGGCTGCTGATGGGCTGGCCTTCTAGTCCCCAGTTCCGGGTTTCGATCTGGCGCTGGGGGTGTCCTACTTCGATGAAGTGGCGCTCGGTAGGAGAGCCTTGGACGGCAGCGGCGGCGACGCGGAGGGTGTAGCTGCCGGGAGGTAGTTGATTTTTCTTGTGGGAAATGATGACGCGTCCGGTGCCGTGCGCGAGCTTCAAGTAGCTGCCGCGGTCACGATGAGGGAGGCTGGCGTAGTGCTTGTGATAGGCTAGGTTGGCGCGGTCTCCCTCGGGATCACTGGCGGCGGCTTTCTGGGCGTCGGTGAAACCGAAATCCCTGGCATCCGGGGTGCCTTCGAGCTGCTCGGCGTAGGCGTAGCCCCACTGAGGGTGATCGATCTTAGGCTGAGTCTTGCGGATCTCGGCAATCGTCGCCTGGTTCGCGGGTGTGTTGATGACCGCGTCGACGCCCTTCTGCCACTCGGCTGAACGGGCCTGCGCGTCCTCGATGTTGGCGATCTCTTTTTCGTTCGCCGGATTGATCGTCTTTTCCGGCTCGATGCGGGCGATCGTGGATTCGACCGCTGCGTTCTCCGGCATCGGTCCGACCAGTTCAGCCCAGTCCACCCAGATGGCGGGCGGGGTGCCGTAGCCGTTTTCTGCCTTGTGGCGATCGAACTCTTCTCTGAGGAGTTTTCCGGATTTGGGCTGACGTTCCTGGATGCCGAAGTCGCGAGGTGTGTTTGCGCCGATTTCGACTTCGACCTCAATGATCTCGGGATTCTGAATGGTGCCGGAAATTTGTTGTGTGCTGAGTAGCTTGGTAAACCCGAGTGAGGTTGCGTTGAGTCGTTGGGGGTAACCGATCTCGATGAAATGCCGGGAAGAATCGGAGCCTTCCACCGCGCCGGCCCGGATCCTGAGCTTGTAGGTGCCCGAAGGGACGTCTTTCGGATCGGGGCGAACGTCAAAGCGTTGAATCCCCCGTGAAAGCTTCAAGTAGGAACCCCGATCGTTGTGAGGAAGCTCAGCGTAGTGCTTCATGTAGCCGTGATATCGCTGATATGGGCTGTATAGGGCGGCGACTGCATTGATCGGATCACTGCCGCCATAGTTACGAGGATCGGGTGCTCCTTTTAGAAGCTCAGCCTTTTTATACTTGAGCGTTGGATTGGAATCATAATCCGGGTGCTTCATACGAAGGGCGGCCACAATTTCCTGGTTCTCAGCAGCTTCGGCTGCCTTGTCCACTCCTTCTTTCCAGGGGAGCCATTTCTTCTCATAGGTGTCTTCCAATCTCTTGATAATTTCGAGGTTCCTGACGTTGACCGTCTCCTCGAACTCGACGCGATGGGTTTTGGGTGCCGCCGCCATCGCATTCGATATTGGGCCCTCCAGTTCGATCCAGTCCACCCAGATCGCGGGCGGCGTCCCGTATCCGTTCTCCGCCTTGTAGCGGTAGAATTCTCTGCTGATGTTTTTTTTGCTGTCCGCAGGGACGCGCTCCTGGATGCCGAATTCGCGTGGGGTGTCGGAATTGATGACCACGGTGGTCTCGATAATCTCCGGGTTCTCTTCGGTGCCGGTGACCTGGAGACTGGCGATGGGCTTGGTGGTGAAGCCGTAAGGCACCTGGTTGACGCGCTGGGGATGACCCACCTCGATGAAGTGACGGGAGGGATCGGACCCTTCCACGGAGCCGGCTCGAAGTCTCAGCTTGTAGGTTCCCGGTGGAAGGTCCTTCGGATCTGGAGTGACGTCGATCCGCTGGATGCCCCAAGCGAGTTTCAGGTAGGTGCCCTCGTCGCTGTTGGGGAACTCGAGGTACTGCTTGCGATAGGCGTGGGTGCGCCCGTAGCCGCCCTGGACGGAAAAGACGGCTTGGTTGTCATCGGTGAATCCGAAGGCTTTCGCATCCGGAGACCCAATCAACTCAGTGGCATTTCGGTAGAATCGAAGACCGCCCGCGGAAGGATAGGTTGATGGATCAAAATCCGGATTTTCTTTGAGAAGTCTGGTCATGATCTCCCGGTTCTCAGGAGCCGCGATGGCTTTATCGACCTCGGCTTTCCAGGCCAGAAAGCGTTGGTGGTTATCTTCCAGTGTCTTGATAGCCTTGCGGCTCTCCACGTTGACGGTGTTCTCCGGCTCGACCCGAAAGGTCTTGGACTCGAGGCCAATGGTGGCCTGACGTTGGATCCATTCGCCAATCGCGCTGCGCCCGAGCTTCAGATACTGCTCGATCTGGTCGCTGGAGATGAACTGGGAGGCACCGACGG
>PBSY01000022.1 GCA_002726915.1 Verrucomicrobiales bacterium
AAGGGCTTTTTTCTCACCAACGATCTCAGACCGCACAGCTCGAAGACTTTGCGCTCTATCTTTACCAAGGCTAGACTCAGTCAGTCCGAACTCAAAATGATGCACGGCGTTCTCTCCGCTCTAACCAAGCCGGAGAAAGATCGTTCAATCGGTGACGCTGCTGAGTAAAAGCTGCCCTTCTCCTTTGAGACGATCGTTGATGGAAGAACGTAAACGTTCCACTCCGCGGCGAATCCGAGCCTTAACAGTCCCGAGGGGGCTATCAATTCGCTCAGCGATTTGCTTTTGTGTCAAACCCTCAAAGTAGGCTAGCTCGATGACTTCGCGCTGGTCAGGAGAGAGAGATACGACGGCTGACTGCAGAACTTGCCGCGCATCTGAACGGTAAAGTATCTCCCGTCCAGTCGTCCGAGCGTCTGGCTTTTCACCTTCGATCTTGGCTTCAAATTTATCGTAGAGAGCGCTTCGGCGCTGCACGCTCCGAACCCGGTCAATCGCGCGATTGCGAGACGTCGTGCAAATCCAAGTGACAAGACTCCCTTTCTGAGAGTGATAGGTGTCAGCTTTTTTCCAAATTGTTGCCAGAACCTCGTTCATGACATCCTCAGTATCTTCGTAGTGGTTCAAAACTTTGAAGGCTGTTGAGAAAATTAGTGCCGAATACTTCTGACTAAGTTCGGTAAAGGCGTCTTGTTCTTTGTTGGCAACACGGCGCATTAATTCTGCCTCGGCTTCGCGTTCTAGAGTTCTTTCTGAGTTAGTCATGGTAGTGGTTTTCCGAATGTTTGACTAATACTTGTCCATAAACAAACTCTAGACAAGAGAAAAGTTAAGAAATTTTTCGGACGTTTATTCGCCGGTGATTCGTAACACGGCATAGAGGGATTCGAATGAGCACGATGCCAATCACAGAACAATATTACGAAATCAGTGCCGTGGCCCGGATGTCTGGTTTGTCTCCGCACGTCCTGAGAGTCTGGGAAAGGCGTTACAGCGTTGTAGAACCTAGGCGTAGCGATAATCAACGTCGGCAATATTCGCAGACAGACGTCGACCGACTTGTCCTTTTGAAACGTCTCGTAGACAACGGTCATGCCATCGGCAGCGTGGCTAATTTAACCATGGATCAGTTGTCGGATCGGATCGAAAAACTATCAGAGACTAGTCCAACAGATGGTTCAGTCGGCTCCAACTCGACAAATACTGTACAGAGAATTGGTTTGATCGGGACTTCTATTAGACAGTCGGTTCGCGAGTTGGCTGATGGGGACGGATTACTCAGAATTGTGGGGGAGTTTGAAGATCTGGACGAGCTTCAGGCGAGCGTCCAAGCGGGATCTATAGAAGTAATTTTTTACGAAAAGGACACCCTTTTCATGGAGGATCTGCCCATCATTCAGCGGTCGATTGAAACCATTGGAGCAGTTCGGGCCTTTGTGATCTACCGTTTTGCCGAGGGACAGGTTCTTGAATCGACACCGAATAGCGGGATCACCGCGCTCCGCGCCCCAATTGAGACCGCCGGCATTCAAATGGCTCTCGGTACCCTTGGGGAACCTGTTTCTTCGGGAGATATCCGTGAAATATCTTTTCATGTCGACGAAAGCATTCCACCGCGAATGTTTTCTCCGGAGGATTTGATGCGCTTCTCCAAAATTTCACCGGCCCTTCAGTGCGAGTGCCCGCGGCATCTGGCCACCATTCTTCGCAGCCTAGTGGCTTTCGAGGAATACAGCAGTAAGTGCGAGAGTAAAAATACCAAAGATGCTGAATTACACGGTTTCCTCCACCTGACGACAGCCCAGTGCCGCTTCGATATGGAGAAAGCGCTCGCCAAAGTCCTCACTCACGAGGGTATTCGCTACTGAATTTCAGCTCACCGAGTCGACGTCCAAAGGCATCGAGGAGGCTCCTCACCTTGGTGGAAAGGCGTTTACTTTCGACAGGATCCATCTAGGGTGCCGATCTGCGGTTTTCGATTCTCCCGATGTCTGTTGAACTGACTAGAAATTTCTCAATAATTGCCCACATTGACCACGGGAAAACGACCCTTTCGGATCGTCTCCTTGAGTCGACGCAGACCATTTCTCGCCGTGAGGCACAGGATCAACTCCTTGATTCCATGGACCTTGAGAGGGAGCGCGGAATTACGATAAAGTCACACCCAGTGACGATGAGTTACGCTGCGAGTGACGGCGAAGTTTACCAGCTTAATCTGCTCGATACTCCCGGTCATGTTGATTTTTCGTACGAAGTGAGCCGCAGCCTTGCTGCTTGTGAAGGTGCCTTACTCTTGGTAGATGCCGCCCAAGGCGTAGAGGCTCAGACCGTTGCTAACGTTCACCTTGCTCACGAGGCCAACCTTCATGTCATACCTGTGATCAACAAGATTGACCTGCCCAACGCGGATATCCCAGCTGTTAAGAAACAGCTTGAGGATATCCTCGCCATTCCGGCAGAGGAGGCTATCGAAGCCAGTGCCAAGATGGGGCTCGGTATCGAAGATATCTTGGAGGCAGTGGTCGAGCGGATACCCGCTCCCTTTGAGCCGAAAGATGAGATACTCCGGGCGTCAGTGTTTGACTCCGTCTTCGACACTTATCGTGGGGTGGTCAGTTATGTCCGCGTCATGAGTGGTGAGGTCAAACGCGGCACGGGCATCAAAACGATGGCTACCGGTAAGACCTATGAGGTTAAAGAGGTGGGGGTATTTACTCCAAAGCAAACGGCCTGCGATTCTCTTAAATCAGGAGACGTGGGCTACCTCATCGCCAACATGAAGACCTCAACCGAGGTCAAAATTGGCGATACTATAACTGAGTCCCGCAACCCAGCGTCTCAACCGCTGCCTGGATTCAAGGATATTCAGCCGATGGTTTTCAGCGGCATCTATCCCGTTACAACTGACGATTTCGAACAGCTCAAGCTCGCTATGGGTAAGCTGCAGATCAACGACGCAGCTTTCAGTTTTCAGGCTGAAAGCTCGACTGCGTTGGGCTTTGGGTTTCGCTGCGGATTCCTCGGCCTGCTTCACATGGAAATTGTTCAGGAGCGACTTCGTCGTGAGTTCAACATGGATGTGATTTCGACCTACCCAGGTGTTGTTTACAAGGTGAAGAAGATGGATGGTGAGGAAATCGAAATCGACAACCCGACCTACCTTCCGGAGCCACAACTGATTGAAGAGATCCTCGAACCTACCGTAAAAGCGTACATCATGGTGCCGAACGATTACATCGGCGACATGATGAAATTGGTTGCCGAAAAGCGGGGCCAGCTCGTGAACACGGAGACGCTGGATGCCAATCGTGTGCTCCTCACGGCCATCATGCCGCTCAACGAAATCTTGGTCGATTTTAATGACCGTCTTAAGAGCATGACTCGAGGTTACGGCAGCATGGATTACGAGCATTCCAATTATCAACCCGGCAAGCTGGTGAAGATGGATATGCTCATTGCCGGTGAATCGGTCGACGCTTTCTCGGTTATCGTTCACCGCGACAAGGCTGAATCCCGGGGGCGGCAGCTAGCAGCCAAGTTGAAGGATGTGATTCCCCAGCAGCTTTTCGTTGTGGCGATTCAGGCCACCATCGGAGGTAAAATCATTGCCCGAGAGTCGATCAGTGCGATGCGCAAAAACGTAACCGCGAAGTGTTATGGCGGCGATATATCGCGAAAACGCAAGCTCCTTGAAAAGCAGAAAGAAGGTAAGAAAAAGATGAAGGCTATCGGTAAGGTGAATATCCCCCAAGATGCCTTCATCAAGGTTCTAAAGACTGACTAATTTTACGAGTAATCAATCCAGATAACACCCCCCCAAGAACATGTTTTTTTTCAAGAAGGTGAGCGCAGAAGAGCTGGGCGAGCGACCTCTCGATCGCAAGGGTCGCAAGGAAGGGAAAGCTCTCATCAAGGGCATCCGAAAATTTCTCCGATATAACGACGATCTCATTGCTGAAAAAAATAAAGAATCGATCTCCGAGAAACGAACTGCCTTTTCCGAGGCCCTCAGCGATCGCTCATCAAAGCGTAAGGACCTAGAAAAACTGGCCGAAGACCTCACCGAGACCTGCAAAAAGTCAGTCAAGGGCTACAAGACTTCCGCTTGGAAAGAAAATATCGAGATCATCTTCGTTGCTGTTGTCATTGCAATGGGGATCCGGGCTTATTTTATCCAACAGTTCAAAATTCCAACCGGTTCGATGCAGCCGACGCTAAACGGGATAATTGCTTATCCAACAGAGGACATGAACCCATTGTCAGAACGTCATGCTCCCTCTGATTACAAGCGCCCTTCGTTGCCGCAGCGCCTCTGGGATAAGTTCTGGTTTGGTCGCAGTCACGTCGACTGGGTCGTTGATGAGGACGATATCCTGATCCTTAAGCCTGAGAATCTATCCAGCAAAACGCAATTCTTCTTTTTTCCGCGAACCTTTCTCGTCACTGAGAACGGTCAGAAGTTTAGCGCTCCCGGAACTCAGTCACGGGTTGAGATGCTCTTAAACCGCAACCTTCAGCCAGTTCGTGGGCGTTCCCTCGTCTTTTCGGTTAAGAAAGGGCAAACGATAGCCAAAGGCTATGTGGACACGGGTGACCAGCTTGTGGTTAACAAATTTGCCTACCACTGGGTTCTGCCCAAGCGCGATGATATTTATGTCTTTAACACGCAGGGGATCCCGGGTATTCAGCGAAATTTACTCAACGAGGAGAGGCGAAATGGTATTTCTCCGAGTTGGGCGACCAAGCCACGGCAAGGTTCGCAGCACTACATCAAGCGCCTCGTCGGAGAACCCGGAGACACTATCGAAATTCTTGGGCCCGGACTCCTCATTAACGGTAAAGCGCCCACGGAAATGGGTATTCTTCGGGTCATGGCACAGGAGGGCTATTATACAGGATATGTTCGACGGGGAATGAGCAAGGTGACTCTGCCAGAAGGCAAGTTCTGGGCAATGGGGGATAACAGCGCTAACAGTTCTGATTCGCGCGACTGGGGCACCGTGCCCCAGCAGGATATTGTGGGACGGGCAGCCTTCGTCTATTATCCATTCGGGCATCATTTTGGTCCAATTTATTAATCCGAAAGGAGGCTGAGACATTGGAACTCATCACGGACACCGCCGAAGAAATCGTTCGCCGCAGCGGTTCCAATCTTGCGTTCGCGCTGGCGGTTCTCCCTGCTAGTAAGCGCCGGGATATGGGGATTTTTTATGCTTTCTGTCGGGTCGTGGACGACCTCGCTGATGATCCGGATCATTCAATCAATGATCGAAAAGAGGGGCTTGATCGCTGGAGAAAGTTAATCCGCGGGGAGATTGCACAGCCATTGAGGGGAGTTGAAACTGAGTTTGTGGAACTTTGCAACCGCCGCGCGCTCCCTGTCGATGATCTGGAAGCGATTGTTACCGGAGTGGAAATGGACCTTGATCCCCGGGAGTTTCAAACTCATGAGGATCTGAAGTGTTACTGTTACCATGTGGCCAGCGCGGTGGGTCTGGTGAGTATCGAGATATTCGGTTACGAGGATCCCGCCACGAGGGACTATGCTGAGCAACTCGGCTATGCGCTGCAGTGGACCAACATCCTGAGAGATGTCGGCGAAGATTCACGCGAAGGGCGGGTTTTTCTGCCAAAGGACGCGATGGAGCAGTTTAGTCTGACAACGGAATCTGTGCTCTCTGGTAATCCTGACAAGGAGGCTTTTTCTCGCCTTATGGAGGACCAAACTAATGTCGCTCGCCGCTTTTATGAATCCGCCACGCGTGCCCTGCCCGAGCAGGATCAAAAATCGATGCGATCTGCCGAGCTGATGCGTAGAATTTATAGTGCTATCCTCGATCGCATGGAAGCAGACGGGTATAACGTCTTTGAAAAGCGATACCACCTTTCCAAAACCCGCATGATAATGGAATTTCTTCGCGCCAAAATTATTGGTTAGTTCGCATGGACTTTGTTCGTTTCAAACATGCCCGATTCTCGGCCCGCCTCCCGGCGAATTTTCGCTATTCTCTGAGCCATTATTGGATGTACCCCGAAGAAGAAAATGAAGATGTTTGGCGAGTTGGATTTACCAAGTTTGCTACTCGGATGCTCGGAGAATTGGTCGAAGCTCGCTACGAAGTCAAGCAAGGCGGCGCCGTCTCTTCGGGACAGCAGATCGGATATGTAGAGGGTTTTAAGGCGGCGAGTGACCTGTTCTGCGTCGTAGATGGAGCCTTTGAAAGAGGCAATCCGATCCTCGAAGAAGATGCTTGTATTGTTAAGAGTTCACCCTATGTCGACGGTTGGCTCTATTCCGTTAAGGGCGAACCGGAGGAGAGTAGCGTCGATGTGAATGGCTACGTCGAGCATCTCGGAGTTCTGATCGAGAGAATGCAGCAGGAAGGATATTGAAACCGGTTCTTGCTATACAGATTGAATGGAGGTTCGGGGTCCTGCCGGTTTGCGGCCAAATTTGGACGTTGAATCTTCGACGTTGAATGTTGAATGTTATCTTATGCCTTCTTCTTACATCATGGTTGGTGGATTTCTCGGTGCCGGTAAAACCACCCTGATCCAGCGATTTGCCCAATACATCGATGGCAAAGGACATAAGGTTGGCTTGATCACGAATGACCAAGGAGCGGGCTTGGTGGATTCTATGATTGGCCGATCCAACCAGTTTCCTGTTGAAGAGATCTCGGGAGGGTGTTTCTGCTGCCGATTTAACTCTCTGATCGATGCTGCGACCTCTTTGGGGGCAGAAAACCGGCCTGATGTGTTCCTTGCGGAGCCGGTTGGGAGCTGTACTGACCTCGTTGCGACGGTAAGCTTGCCTTTGCAACAGATCTATGGTGACGACTATCGCGTTTCGCCATTAAGTGTTCTCGTTGACCCAGTGCGGGCGGGACAGATTCTGGGTATCATTGAGGGAAAAAAGTTTTCCGATAACGTAACCTACATTTATCGCAAGCAGCTTGAGGAAGCGGAATTCATTGTGATCAACAAATTGGATTTACTGGATCCCGAGGGAATCGAAGACCTGCGGGCGGCGTTGGAACGTGAATTTCCGGAAGCCAAGGTGTTCGAGCTGTCAGCTCGTGAAGGCAGCGGTTGCGAGAAATGGTTCGAAGCAGTGCTCTCTGCCGAAATGAATTCAAAGCGTTTTCTCGATATCGACTACGAGAAATACGGGGAAGGTGAAGCCCTGCTAGGATGGCTCAACGCAGCTGTCGAAATTAAAAGCGACGGTCGCCGAGTCGATGAATTTGACGGTAACGAGCTTCTCGAGTCTATCGCTGCTGCACTGCGAACAAAGCTCGAAGAAGCTGGAGCTGAAGTGGCGCATCTTAAGATGACGTTGAATCCATCAGGCGACCCAATGGAGATTGCGGCCATTAATCTTGTGCGGGGTGATTCCGAACCCGAGCTGTCGCATCGGCTCTATGAACCGCTCGATGAAGGGGAATTGTTGCTGAATATTCGTGCAGAAGTGGACCCCGACACGCTGGAGCGTGCCGCAGATGCCGGCCTTGAGCAGGCGATTGCGATGGAGGCGTCACTCCTGTTCCGTATCACTCATTTGGAGCATTTCCGCCCGGGTATGCCGACGCCAACTCATCGGGTAACACCGGACAACGTATAAAAATTTTGGGGAGTGAGTCTTGAAGTCTTTTATTAACGCTCTGGTTTCGGTTATCCTCGCCGTGACGTTTTGCTTTGGATTCTGGGTGATCTTGGACCATGACTATGACTGGTCTGCGATCGCTCCTTACTCCGGCAACTTGTTCTCGGGCTGGCTGGTGACAGTGGGAATCTCGCTGGCGGCATTGGTGTTGAGCGTGATTGTGGCGGCCGTTCTTACGATCGGTCAGTTGTCATCTCATAGGGTTCCGCGAGTGCTTTCGAGGGCTTATGTAGAAATCATTCGGGGAACTCCGCTGCTGACCCAGATTCTCATTGGTTACTACCTGATTGCTGATGCTATCGGTTGGGACAGTCGTTTTGGTGTTGGTCTGGTAATTCTATCCTGTTTTTCGGGTGCTTACCTGTCCGAGATTTTTCGCGGCGGCATCGAATCTATTTCGAAATCTCAATGGCTCTCAGCTCGGGCGATTGGACTGTCGGAAGGACAGACCTACCGTTTCGTGGTGATCCCGCAGGCGATTCGTAGGGTGCTTCCTGCTTCGGCCGGCCAATTTGCCAACCTAATCAAAGATTCTTCCCTGCTTTTCGTCATCAGCGTACACGAGTTTACAATGCAGGCTCGCGAGGCGAATGCCAACAGTTACGCGACTTTTGAGGCATACCTTCCACTCGTGATGGGTTACTTTATCCTGACTTTCCCGATCTCGTTGCTAAGCCGTCACTTGGAGAAACGTTTTTCCTATGAGCATTGAGGTCCACAACTTGCACCAACATTATGGTGAAACGCGGGCGATCGATGGAGTTTGCATGAAACTTCCTGATTCGGCTCAGGTGCTGGCCCTGATCGGTCCTTCAGGAGGAGGGAAATCAACTTTTCTCCGGTTGATTGGCGGGATCGAGACGCCAACTTCGGGAACTGTCATAGTTGACAATCAGGAGCTGCCGAAAGAAGAAGAGGGGTTGCTTGATTATCGCAAATCAAACGGGTTTCTCTTTCAGGCATTTAACCTGTTTCCCCATCTCTCGGCGCTTGATAACATCATTCTGCCGCTGACTGAAGTTCATGGCTGGAGTCGTCACAAAGCTGAGGAGCGGGCGCACGAAGTGGTGAAGCGTTTTTATCTTGAGAAGCACCTTGAGAAGCATCCGGGACAGCTGTCCGGGGGGCAGCAGCAACGCATCGCCCTCGCTCGAGCTGTCGCTCACGAGCCCGCTCTTCTTTTGCTTGATGAGCCGACCTCGGCCTTGGACCCTGAGATGAAAGCAGGGGTGCTCGACTTGATAAAAGAACTCTGTGATGCCGGACAAAGAATTGTACTATCGACTCATGAAATGGGATTTGCCCGTCAGTCTGCGGATCATGTGGTGTTTCTCGCGGAGGGGGAAATCTTGGAAGAAGGGAAAGCTGAGGAATTATTTGAGGCCTCCCGCGAACCGAAGGTGACACAGTTCCTTGATCGGGTTATGAAGTGGTAGGCGTTATTACTACCACTGGCTTATTTTGGAACGAATTTGGCACTCGATAGTAAAAACGTTTTTAAGATGCTGATGATATGGACTGGATCGTAACCATTGCCATTGGATTTGTAGCAGGCGTTCTAGGGCGCTTCCTGATGCCTGGTAAAAACGTTCGAGGTTGCATTATTACAACGATTCTTGGAGTTGGTGGTGCTGCTGTCGGGAGATTTGTCGCCGAAAAAGTAGGGATCGATCCCGGGGCCGCTGGAAGTGCGTGGGACATTCGGAGCATGGCCGTTTCGGTTGCTGGAGTAATGGTGATCCTACTGATCTACCGGGTGATTATTGGGGCTAAGGGTAGGTAATTCCTACGGTATTGCCCAGAGTATCCAATCAGCCGTAGGATCGCTAGCAGGAGCGTCACGATGAGCGAGGTGGCGACACTAAAGCAAGACATAGCCGCGGAGGCGAAACGACTGTCTGCCTTGAATTCGTGAGCCAGTAGCGCCGTATTCACCGCTGTCGGAGAAGCGGCCCCCGGGATGAGAATGGCGGCCATCTTGCTCTCGAAACCAAACAGCCTCGTCAACCCGATGGCAATGAGGGGGCCGCCGATCAGACGAATGATGAGAGCCTAACCAAGACTCCCACTGGGGGCGGGGGGACGGATTTGAGAGAGTTGGACTCCAGACAAGGAGCAGTAAATGGGGACACGGATCACCGCCTTTATTTTGGCAGTTTTTCGAAGGCATCTTCAATGTGACTGAAGGTGATAAGCCCGTCAGGTAGGACAACAGGTTCTTTCGCAGGGTCGGCGGGATACATCACGTAAAGAGGGACACCGGCACGACCGTGCTCTTTGAGTAATTGGGTAATGGCAGGGTCTTGGTTAGTCCAGTCGGCGAAGACAAGTTCGATATTGTTGTCCTTGAAAAATTTCCTGGTCTTGTCTGTTTTGATCGTGGTCCGTTCGTTGACTTTGCAAGTGACACACCACTCAGCAGTGAAGTCGACGAAGACGTTTTTTCCTTGGGCCTGTTGCTGGGCGATGACATCATTAATTTTGACTAGGGAGGGTTCTGCCCGCCTCCCAGATGCCTCGCAAGCCATTCCGACACTAAGGAGAAAAATCACCCCGGCTGCGATACGACCTTTCCACCGAGTGGACGCTGCCTTGTCGAAGCCAGCGTAACGACCGAGAATCCAGACGGCGAGAGCGAGAAGAACAACCGCTGCGAGTGACCACTGAAGGCCTGAAACATCAAGCTGCTTCGAGAGAACGCCGATGAGCCAGACTGCGACGACCAGCATAGGGAAGCCCATGAACTGTTTGAACGTTTCCATCCAGGCACCGGGCGCCGGGAGGACCTCGAGAAGCTTCGGGAAGATAGCAAAGAGGAAATATGGGGCCGCCATCCCGAGGCCGAGCGAAGTGAATACCATGATTGTGAACGGAGCTGGCTGCGCCAATGCAAAGGTAATCGCGGGTGCCATCAGCGGGGCAGTACAGGGAGTGGCAAGGAGCACGGCCAGCGCCCCACTCCAGAAACTGCCGCCATAGCCATCCTTGCTGGTCAGTTTGCCCCCGACGCCAGTGAGTGAGGTGCCCACTTCAAAGATCCCAAAGAGATTCAAGGCCACGAGAACCATCACAAAGATGAGTCCAATAACAAAAGCAGGCTGCTGCAGTTGCTCGCCCCAACCAACTTCACCGGCGGTGGATCGAACCACGAGAAGAGCAGTCGTCAGCATCCAGAAGAAAACCAGCACTCCGAAGGTGAAGCTCATCGCGTGAGCAAAAACCTTTTTTCGGTCTTCGCCGGCCTGTCCAACAAAAGAGAGGACTTTCAGAGAAATGACCGGAAAGACACAGGGCATGACGTTCAGGATCATGCCCCCGAGAAAGGCGGCAAGGAGAATACCGGAGATACCGCCGCCGAAAGGCATGTTTCGTCCGTCCTCGGCCGTGGCCTCCTCAGTGGGAGCGTCCTTTAAGATGGTAAGCTCATTTGCGTGTGGCTCGGTGCTGACATGGTATCCGGCTTTATGACCATCGACCTCGGCAATGATAAGAGCGTCGAAAGTTTCCGGAGCCGCTGCAATGTCTGGATGCTTGAGCGTGGCGAAAGAGAGTCCGTTATCGGTATGTTTGATTTCAGTCTCAGCGAGTTGGTCGAATTGATAGACCTCATAGGGATAGAGCCTCAGATCTGCGTTCTCGGTGAATGTGCCCTCTGGGATCACAACGGTGGATACCAGCTTGTCACCTTCCAGAGCAATAGTTGTGGCCCAATCGACCTTTTTGGGGAGCTTGTTGTTGTAGGTTTCGATTCTGGCGAACTGATTCGACGGGACCGGGGTGTCTTTGATATCAAGGGAGAGACTGAACTGACCTTTTCCCGGAACGCACTCGCTAGGATCACACATGAGCCAGGTCCCGAATCCGTTGAATGTGACGGTTTCGCCGGGTTGAATCGTGTCTGGGGCAGTCACGATGACGGGGTGAAGAATTTCTTTTTCGTAGCCAAAGCCTGCCTCAAGAATATTGAATCCATAATCAGTGATGAAGCGCTTCGGAACAGGATACTGAAGCGGACTCGCTTTGAAACCCTCTGGAAGTGTCAGCTCAAGAGTGGTTGCTTTTCCGGTTTCCCCCGGATTGATCCAGTAGGTATGCCATGTGTCATCAATCTGGAAATCGAGAGCGACGGTGAAAATCTGGCCGGGAGCGATCGCACTGTGGCTGGAGACTAGGCGCGCTTCTACCGCACCCTCGCGCACCGATTCCGACTGCGCGCAAGCTAGAAAGGGAAGGGAGGAAACCAGCAGGGCCGATAGGACGGATATTCGAGGAATGACTCTCATCATAAATCTAAGACGGTCGAGGGTGAAGGACTTTGAACTGAATCTAAATTTTAAGGGTTTGGCAAGTACTAGAACATTGTGATGGATTCGTTTCGCCTGTAAACTCAGTTTGCTTCGAATGTGGATCCGTTCGATGAAAGACCCATGAAAAACGTTCTCGAAGTATTGCGCGAATTCTTCCTGCTCGGGTTGACTTCATTTGGAGGCCCAACCGCGCATATCGCATTTTTCCGGAATCGTTTTGTCGGGGTGAAAAAGTGGCTGACGGAATCGGAGTTTGCGGATCAGTTGGCCCTCTGTCAGTTCCTCCCGGGGCCGGCTAGCAGTCAGTTGGGGTTGACGATTGGCTGGAGACAGGCGGGTTGGGCCGGTGCCCTTGCTGCGTGGACAGGATTCACTTTGCCATCGGCGGTTGCTCTCGCGGCTTTTGGAATCGGGGTCAGCTCTTTTGGAGGAGGGCTCGACGGAGCGGGGTGGCTGCGTGGCTTGCAGATTGCTGTGGTCGTTGTCATCGCCAACGCAGTCGCATCGATGTGGACGTCACTTTGCCCCGGAAAACTTCGTAAGCTGATTGCTCTGGTGGCGGCGGGAATCGTCGTGGTGACCACTCCTGCTTGGATGCAAATCTTAGTCATCGCCCTCGGCGCAGTCGCAGGGCTGTTGTTTCTTCGGGAAGAGAATAAGCGGAACGATTCAACAGGATTGAACGAGGGATCTAACTCTGTTCGGTCCAGTCAGCTCTTTGGTGTTGTCTGCCTTATCTTGTTTTTTGGGTTGTTGTTCGGTCTTCCTATCCTGACAAAACTATTTCCGGGGCAACCGCTGGAGGCCTTCGCGGGGTTGTATCGAAGTGGTTCGCTGGTGTTTGGCGGTGGGCATGTGGTGCTTCCACTCTTGAGTGAAGAAGTGGTCGGACACGGCTGGGTGACAAAAGAGGAATTCCTAGCCGGCTACGGTGCCGCTCAGGCGGTGCCGGGACCGTTGTTTACTTTTTCGGCTTTCATCGGCTCTCTCATCGATGGCCCCGGAGGCGCTTGGGGAATGGCTTTTATCTGTCTGATCGGTATATTTCTGCCGGCCTGGTTACTCGTTCTCGGAGTGATGCCGTTCTGGCAAGGGGCGGTTCGTCGCCCCGGCATGGGTGCGGCGCTCGCTGGGGCAAACGCGGCAGTCGTTGGTCTTCTCGGAGCGGCACTCTATGATCCGGTCTGGACCGGTAGCATTCACAGTGCTGTCGACGTCGTCTTCCTGCTTGGGGTAGCAGCAGCGCTTCTCATTCTGCGCTGGCCGTCGTGGCTTGTTGTAATCCTTGCCGGTGTGGCTGGATGGGTTGTCTACTCTCCGGTTGCGGGTAGCTGAATTACTTCAACTGACCGCTACCGAAGGAGAGATATTTGTAGCTACACAGCTCTTCCAGTGCCATTGGGCCTCGGGCGTGGAGCTTGTCAGTGCTGATTCCAATTTCGGCTCCAAAGCCGAACTCAGCCCCGTCGGCAAAGCGGGTTGAGGTGTTCCAAAATACGCAGGCTGAGTCCACTTCGAGGTGAAACTGTGACGCAGCCTCCTCATTGTCAGTGACGATGCTGTCGGTATGGTGAGATCCAAACTCGTTGATGTGAGCGATGGCCGCATCAAGATTATCAACCACTTTTACAGCGAGGATGTAATCGAGGTATTCGGCAGTCCAATCTTCGGCCGTGGCAGACTTCACCTCGACACCGGCAAATTTCTGGAAGGCTTCGTCACCGCGTAGCTCAACGTTTTTGGCACTCAGGTTTTCAGCAATCTGAGGAGCAAACTTCTCGGCTACATTTTGGTGGAGAAGAAGGGTTTCGAGTGCGTTGCACACCGAAGGCTTCTGGATCTTTGAGTTCACCACGATCGCTTCGGCCATGTCGAGATCGGCGTCTTTATCCACGTAGACGTGACAGATGCCGTCGTAGTGTTTGATCACCGGCATGCGAGCCATGTTGACGACGGCCTCGATTAAGCCAGCACCACCGCGCGGAATGATGAGATCGAGATAAGTGTCCATTTCGCAGAGGTGCTGGACGCTCTCGCGATCGATGAAAGGAATCAGCTGTATGCTGTGATCTGGAAGGCCGGCCTCGGCTCCGCCTGTCTGCAGTGCATCGGCGATGGCACGATTGGAGTGGATCGCTTCTTTGCCACCTCGAAGAATGGTCGCATTGCCAGTCTTAAAGCAAAGCACGGCGGCGTCCGCTGTGACGTTGGGGCGGCTTTCGTAAATGATACCGATGGTGCCGATTGGGGTCCGTTTTTTCTGGAGTTTAATCCCGTTGGGGCGGTCCCACTCGCGAATGATTTCGCCGGTTGGGTCGTGGAGTTCGGCGACTTCGCGAATGCCGTCGGCCATTGCCTTGACGCGAGTATGATCGAGGCGAAGGCGGTCCTTCATCGCTTCGGTCAGGCCAAGTTCGTCGGCACCATCGAGGTCTTTTTCGTTGGCGGAAGTGATCTCTGCTTCCCGGGCCATGATACCGTCGGCCATGGCGATGAGGATCGAGTTCTTCTCATCGGTCGACAATTTGGTGAGGGCATGGGCAGCGGCTCTTGCCTGCTTTCCCATTTGCCAGACCTGGTCACGGATTTCTTCAGAAGTCATCGTTGAGGGTGAGTGGAAAGGATTTCAGGAAACAGTGAAGCGAGTGCCAATGCCGCCACCCCTGACGAGATCATCGAGATTGTCGGGGCGAAGACCGCTGGCGATGATGGTTTCGATCCCGGCTGAGACAGAGGCTTGAACGGCGAGGAGCTTACTGGACATGCCACCGACGGAGAGCTCGCCCTTCTCGTCTCGGGCGAAATCGATCACCGATTCTACATCTTCGACTTGCTTAATGACATCGGAGTCCGAACTTGCCTCCGGTCCCAGCAGACCATCCACGCTGGTGAGTAATATCAGTAGGTCGGCACCAATCAGTCCGGCGACGAAAGAAGATAAAACATCGTTGTCACCCACTTTCAGCTCAGCCACGGATACCGAGTCGTTTTCGTTAATAATCGGTATCACCTGACGGTGGGGAAGAATGGCATTCAGCGTTGCCAGAACGTTGCTGCGACGGCGGTTATCTTCAAGATCATCCTGAGTAACGAGTAGTTGAGCGACCTTGAGACCGTGGTGGCTGAACTGGCTCTCATAGAGGTGCATCAGTCGGGCCTGTCCGGCAGCTGCGCAGGCTTGAAGTTGGTCGGTGGTGGTGGGACGTTCCTCGAATCCAAAGGTGGAAAGCCCGGCGCCTACGGCACCGGAGGTGACCATGACAACTTCGTTATCGGCACGATTCAGGTCGGAGATGGCCTGGGTCAGGCCGGCGAGGACGGAGTGATTGATTTCGCCTCCGGAGCCGCGCGTGAGAACGCCTGTGCCGATCTTGATGACTACTCTTTTGCCTGTGTTTTCATCTGCCATATCCGTTTTTTTCGTGAACGGGTTGCAATTCCACGACGGGCGGGACGATATGGCCGTGTCGCGGGGGTGTAAAGCGCCAGTTTCCATGGCGAAATGACCGGTTTGGGGTTGCGAAGTTTGGCGAGAAGCGACACCTTACTGGCCGTCGGCTTCTCGCGGTCATCATCGACTGAAATAGCCTGGAAAAGCACCCATAGTAAAATGGATATTACGTCGGTTTCCGGAGCCGAAAGTCCAGGTTCGATTCCTGGTGGGTGTAGATTCAAAGGTATCGCTTCAGATATTTTCCGGTAAGAGAGTTTTTTTCTTTCGTGATTTCTGTGGGAGTGCCTTCAGCTACGAGAGAGCCTCCGGTTTCACCTCCACCCGGACCCATGTCGATAATCCAGTCCGCGCATTTGATGACATCGAGATTGTGTTCGATGACAATGAGCGAATTTCCCTGATCCCTGAGCCGGTAGAATACCTCGAGTAGAGTAGCGATATCTTCAAAGTGTAGGCCGGTGGTTGGCTCGTCGAGCAGATAGAGGGTTTTGCCTGTCGCCGTCTTGCCCAGTTCGGCCGCCAGCTTAATTCGTTGAGCTTCTCCGCCGGAAAGTGTGGTGGCGGATTGGCCGAGGCGAACGTAGCCGAGTCCGACATCATGAAGGGCCCGAAGCTGCTGATTGATTTTGGGTATTTTCTGAAAGAAGGAGAGAGCTTCGTCAACTGTCATCTCCAGCACATCGGCGATCGATTTACCCCGGTAGGTAACGTCGAGTGTTTCGCGGTTGTAACGGCGCCCGTTACAGGATTCACAGGTCACGTAGACGTCGCTTAGGAAATGCATATCGATCTTTATCATGCCGTCCCCCGAGCAGGTTTCACAGCGGCCGCCTGATACATTGAAGCTGAAACGGCCCGGACTGTAGCCACGAGCTCTCGAGGCCGGTAATTGGGAAAAGAGATCACGAATTGGACCGAAGACCCCTATGTAAGTCGCCGGATTCGAGCGGGGGCTGCGTCCAATTGGGGCCTGATCGATCACGATGACCTTATCGATGTGTTGGATGCCATCGATCCCATCATGTTCGCCCGGCTTATCCTTGTTCTGGTGAAAGTGGCGAAAGAGAGCCCGCCTCAGGACGCGATCGACAAGGGTAGACTTCCCGCTGCCAGACAACCCGGTGACGCAAGTGAATTTCCCGAGTGGGAAAGTGACATCGATATTTTTCAGGTTGTGCTCCTTCGCGCCGCGAATCGTGAGAGTGAGCGTGTCACTGTCGACTGGATCATTGGGTGGGATTTGAATCGATTTCGATCCCGACAGGTAGGCTCCGGTGATGGAGTTTTTATCGGCGAGCACCGCTTCAGGTGAGCCCTGCGAAAGAAGTTTACCGCCATTCTCACCAGCACCAGGCCCAAGATCGAGCAGGTGATCGGCAGCGCGGATGGTGTCTTCGTCGTGCTCGACGACAACGACAGTGTTTCCGACATCACGGAGATCTTTGAGCGTTTCGATCAGCTTCTCGTTGTCGGCCTGGTGAAGGCCAATACTCGGTTCGTCGAGTACATAGAGAACTCCCGCCAGTCCAGCACCGAGCTGGGTGGCGAGCCGGATGCGCTGACTTTCACCACCGGAAAGAGTTCCGCTTTGACGGTCGAGCGAGAGATAGCCGAGCCCGACCGTGCTGAGGAAAGTCAGGCGCTTTCGAATCTCATTGAGCACCTCAGTGGCGTAGGTCGCTTCGAGATCAGTGAGCTCAACTCCGTCGAGCCAGGCCAGTGCATTGGCAATACTGAGATTGGTGAAGGCCTCAATGGGAAGGGGTTGGTCGCGATGATTCAAGGTGATGGCAAGGATTTCATCCTTAAGGCGCTTGCCCTCGCAGTCCGGACAGGGTTTCGGCGACATGAAGCGACGCACATTACGTTTGGTTACCTCACTCTTGGTCGTTTTGAGAAGTCGATTGGCTTGGTTGGAGAGTCCTTCGAAATCGTCGTTACCGTAAAGGAGTGCCTTCTTGAAATCGCGGGAGAGATCGCTGATCGGCGCGTCGAGATCCGTGCTGTAGGTCTTAGCGAGATCTTCGATCGCCCGCTGGTGAAATCCTTTCCGTTTCTTGGAACCCGTCCACCAGGTCTTGATGGCTCCTTCGCGAAGTGACTTGGATGGGTCGGGCACGATGAGTTCCCCATCAGGAATAAGCATGGTTCCGAGCCCATGGCAGGTGGGGCAAGCTCCGAGGTGGTTGTTGAAGGAAAAGTGTTTCGGCGTCAGTTTCGGGAGGGAAAAGCCGGTTTCCGGGTTGGTGAATCGAAAGGTGAAGTCGTAGGGCTCGTAGTCTTCGGCATTGGGTGGCTGGATAAGGACGGTGATGCGATTATCAGAGAGCTTTTGAGCTATCTCGAGAGAGTCAGCCAGCCGGCTTCGGATGTCTTCTCGGATGACGATGCGGTCGATGACAATGTCGATCGACTTGGTCTTGGATTTTCTGCCGACATCTTCGAGTTCGACTATTTCTCCGTCGAGGCGGGCGCGAAGAAATCCCTGAGCACGATAGCGTTCGAGGACATCTTTGAGTTTTTCTCCTTTATCCAACGCGACGGGAGCAAGGAGAATGAGGCGCGAGCGTTCAGGATGGGTGGTCAATTCATCGGCAATGTCTTTGACCGTATGGCGAACAAGGGGCGTTCCGGTTTCGGGATCATGAGGTTGTCCCAATGCCGCGTAAAGAATCCGCAGGTAATCATAGATCTCGGTGGCCGTGGCAATCGTCGATCGAGGGTTGGGTTGCGAGGTGCGTTGTTCAATCGCAATCGCGGGTGTGAGCCCTTCGATGAAATCGATATCGGGTTTTTCTAACTGATCTAGAAACTGGCGGGCGTAAGCAGAGAGCGATTCGACGTAACGGCGTTGTCCTTCAGCATAGAGCGTATCGAAGGCGAGCGAGGATTTTCCGGAACCGGATACCCCCGTAATCACGACAAAGCTGTTCCTCGGTATTTCCAAATCGAGGTTTTTGAGGTTATGCTGTCGCGCACCTTGGATTTTTATGATTGCTTGGTCATCCATTTATGGAAAGTCGTTCCCAGAAGACGTGGAAAACATTAAGGAAGATCAGCTCCTCGCAAGAGGAGTCTGAAGGGACTGTGCCTGCGAACGAAGAAGAAATTGTCAGAACTGAGCCCTCGGCTTGCCGAGCGGATGCTGTGGTGGGGGAAGAAAAGCCAGAGACTTTCGATGGGGCTGGCAAAAGTGGCGATTCCATAAAGGTTTTGGTGGCGCATCCGGTCAGTTCGACGTCCCGCCTGATTCGCGAGACTCTGGAGAGCTTTACGGAGTTGGAAGTGGAAACGACCTCAAATTTCCTGCGGGCTTTTGAGCTAGCCCTACAGAAACGATACGAAATGTTTTTTTTCGGCATGAGCATTGGGGATCTCGATGGCTCCCTGCTCTATGAAATGATTTCTAAAGTCTACGCTTGCGGCAAGAGTGTGAGAAAGCTGGCACCGGCCGTCGTGTTTATTCGTGAAAAAGACGAAAAAATCTCGGAGGAACTTGAACGGGATGTCAGGGTTAAGGATGTGGTCAGTAAGCCGATTCGTATCGAGCGTCTCCTCAAGGCGGTGGAAAGCATCGTCGAAGTGAAGGACCCGACCACTCGCTGATAGGGTTAGAGCCTTCCCACTTTTGAGAAGATGATCTCTGCTCCAGCCGCTTTGGTGTGGTAGACAAACTCCATCAGTTCGCCAAGGCGCCCATCGGGGAAGCCGCCGCCGCGCTCGATAAACCAGTGGAGGTATTCATAGGGTAGGGTGTGCAGTCTCCGGTTCTGATAGCGGCCGAAGGGCATACGGTAGACTTCGAGATCAGCCAGGTTCCCAGCGAGTTCCCGTTTCATTGCTTCCCCCGGATCAATCGATTCACCCTCTGGATCGCTCATCAAAATGGAAACAACAGGCAGGATCAATTGAGCCATCTTCGAGAAAAGTAATTCCTTCAACTTCGAGGAGACGGCGTTTTCTATCGATGGGATCTCCGGCATTCTGTCCGGCAAACCCTCCGATGGTGAAATCCCCTTTGATGACCCTATGGCATGGCGTGTCTGGAGCGAAAGGGTTGCGACGCAACGCCTGCCCAATCGCTTGGGCAGAACGGCAGGACAGGGGGCGTCCGAGCAGGCCGTAGGTGGTGACCATGCCACGCGGAATCAGGTGCAGTGCGCCAAAGACCTTGCGCTCAAATTTCGTTGGTGGTCTCTCTAGCTCCATAGCGTCAAACTAGCGAAATGACCGATTCGGTGCAAATGCTGACTTGAGTTTCGGTGCGTGACTTCGGAACATAGGCAGTGATCATAGACTGGCTCCAACCCTTCCTGCCTGCCGAAATCAATCTCGCTATCATCAGCGTGTTTCTGATTCTTGTCTTCGTGGTATTGGCTTTTTTCCGAGAGTGGGGATCGCCGGATGTTGTTGCGCTCTCAGCGATGGGGGCAATCCTCGTCCTCGGAATTCTGCCGGTAAAGGATGTGATTGAAGGAGGCGTTATCCTTGAGCGAGGGGTATTTTCAATTTTCAGCAACGGAGCACCTATCACTATCGCGAGCATGTTTGTGTTGAGCGCCGGACTGGAGCGAACCGGTGTGATTGCCGTGATGGGTCGGTTTTTCTCCAAAGTCGCTGGAACCAGCGAGCTTCGCGTCATGCTGGTGATGATGACGATGGTGGCGGTCCTTTCCGCTTTCGTGAACAACACGCCGATCGTGGTGGTATTCCTTCCTATCGTTCTTGCTCATGCTAGGGCCACCGGCCTGAAAGCGTCCAAATTACTAATCCCTTTGTCGTTTGCCTCCATCCTAGGCGGGACCTGCACTCTCACGGGCACGTCGACAAACCTCATTATTGATGACGTGTCGCAGGACCTGGGCCTCGAAGCGTTTGGGATGTTCGAGTTAACCAAACTGGGGATCATCTACCTGATCGTCGGCTTTATCTACCTGCTGTTTCTTGGGCGGAAACTACTTCCGAAACGCAGTTCACTTTCTGAGCTGATTGATAGCGAAACGACACGTGAAGTTCTAACCCAGTTTCAGGTGGAACCAGGTTCAACGCTCGTAGGAAAGACACTCGTAGAAACTTTTTTGAGCGAATTTCCTAAGGCTAATGTATTGGAGGTTCGTCGCCGAGGACGGACTCAGGAAACACCGCTCAACGAATTGATCATTCACGAGAAAGATAGACTCCTTGTGACAATGCATGGGGAGTCCTTCCGTCAATTGAAAGAAGAGGGAGGAATCCGATTCGAAGGCCAGCAGGACATGAGCCTGACTCACATGGAGACCAGGGAGCTTAAAATGCTGGAGGGTATTGTAGGACCTCGGTCGCACATGGTCGGCAAGACGCTGAAGCAGGTCGGCTTTCGTCGTAACTTCGGTATCAATGTGCTGGCGATTCACCGCCAAGGCGTGAATCTGAAAGCGGACTTCAATTCGGTCAAGCTGGCCTTCGGTGACACCTTGTTTATGGAGGGGCCGCCCGACGCATTTAACCGGCTTAAGAAGCAGAAAGATTTTGTGAGCTTGTCGGAAGCACCGGAGATGAAGGTGAATGCGAAGAAAGTCTGGATCGGGGTCGGGATCGCCGCCGCATTTGTGATTGGAGCCTCTCTCAAGATTCTGACCATTCCCGCTCTGGCGATTCTTGCTGCCGTAGGCATGATCTTGTTCCGCTGTGTGACGCCCCAGCAGGCGTACGAGTCAGTACAGTGGAATATTGTATTTTTGATCTACGGCATGCTGGCTCTTGGGTTGGCGATGGACCAGAGTGGGGCGGTGGGGTTACTCGTAAATGGAATCATGGCGGTCTTTGGAGGTTTCACTCCTTTTGTGATTCTGGCGGTGGTTTATCTGCTGAGTTCAATCCTGACCGAGCTGATCAGCAATGTTGCCGTAGCCGGTCTTTTGACGCCGATTGTGGTGGGCATTGCCGCGAAGATTTCCTATGTCGGGGAGCTGGGCGTCGATCCAAGGCCTTTCATCGTTGCCATGATGTTTGGGTGCAGCGCCAGTTTTGCGACGCCAATCGGTTATCAGACCAATACCTACGTCTACGGGGCAGGGGGATATAAGTTCACCGATTTTCCCAGAGTAGGCGTTCCGCTAAACCTGATCCTCTGGGTGGTGGCCTCTCTTTTGATACCGGTATTCTGGCCTTTTCGATAATGAAATGAGGCTTTCGGCAAATTTGAAGCATTGAAATATTCTACGAACGCGGAGACGTTTCACTTCGCAGGAGGCGTGGAAGCCCTCCCTGTTGTTAAATCATCGTCATGGAATTATCCGAACCCCATTTGCAGCAACTCATCAAAATGCTGGAGCGGCGCTTAGCTGTGATTGCTGATGCCGACTTGCGGGAAAATGATCCGGAGAGTCAGCTGGCGCAGCTTCAGGAAGTCTCCGAGTCGATCACGGCCTTTCACGAAGATCATCGTGGTAGCATCCCGATTCGGCTGAATCATTTCCTCGAAAGCTGCAGCTTCGACAAGGCGCTCCTCTGGTGTGAAGAGGCGCTGGAAGAAAACTAAAAATTCATTAGGAGCGAAAGATCGGTTCGTGGACGTGGCCCTCGTTCAAGTCGACCCGCTCGGGCCTTCCCTTGTGCATGTAGACGACCTCGGTATGATCGAGGCCAAGCATGGCCATGATGGTGGAATGGATATCATGGACATGCAGCTTGTCTTCGGTGGCGTGGAGACCGAGTTCATCGGTGGCGCCGATGGTTTGTCCTCCTCGCGCTCCACCGCCGGCCATCCACATGGTGAAGCCGGTGGGATTGTGATCGCGGCCGTCACCTTTCTCGCTCATGGGAGTGCGTCCGAACTCACCTCCCCAGATGACCAGAGTTTCATCAAGCAGACCGCGTTGCTTGAGATCACGGATCAAGCCGACAATGGGGACATCAACGTTGCGACACAATCGGCTGTGGTTGTCCTCCATCTTGGAATGGCTGTCCCACTTGCTTCCAGCTCCGTGAAAAAGTTGAATGAAGCGCACGCCCCGCTCGACGAGGCGGCGTGCCATGAGGCACTGCCGCCCGTAAACGGCAGTGTCGTCGTGGTCGAGACCGTAAAGGGACTTAATGTGCTCGGGTTCGCTATCGAGATCAATCGCCTCGGGGGCTTCCGCCTGCATGGCGAATGCCAGCTCGTAGCTGCGAATGCGGGCTTCGAGGTCGGTGTTGGATTCACGCGAGGCGTGGTGCTCTCGGTTGAGATGATTTAGAAAGTCGATCTTTCCGGCCTGGCGCTCGTTGGTGATTCCGTCAGGATTATTGAGGTTGCTGATCGGCTCGGAGCCGTTCTCGAGGAGGGTTCCCTGGTGGACGGCCGGAATGAATCCCGATCCCCAGGTGCGGGCACCGTTGACGACCATGGCGTTGGAATCTTTGATGACGACGAAGCCAGGCAGGCTCTGGTTCTCGGATCCAAGTCCGTAGGAAATCCAGGAACCGAGAGAGGGGCGACCGCCAAAGACGGAGCCTGTGTTCATCTGGCAGACGCCGCCTGCGTGATTAATACCGTCGGAGACGCAGGAACGGATCATGCAGAGCTCGTCCGCGATCTGCGAATGTTGCGGCAACCAGTCAGAAATCCAGAGGCCACTTTCACCATGTTGAGCCCACTGGCGTTGGGACGGCAGGAGAGGAGAGTTGACCTCACCCATAGCGGTGACAGGGCGCTCGAAGCTGTCGGGTAGTGACTGCCCGGCGAGCTCATTAAGCAGGGGTTTAGGATCGAAAAGGTCCAAGTGACTCGGGCCGCCTTCCATGAAGAGCCAGATCACGTTTTTTGCTCTTCCGAAGTGGTGGGGGATCTTGGCGGCCACCGGGCTGGGAGGTGCCGATGATGCCAGCAGGTTTTCTCCCGCGAATGCAGAGAGTGCAACAGCACCAAAGCCGGAACCGGCGCGGCTCAGGAACTCGCGGCGGCTGCCAGGAATGTCGATGTTGGAACAGGACATGATCAGTGCAGGTAAAGGAATTCGTTTGAATTGAAGAGCGCCTGACAGAAGTCAGTCAAGGCAGCTAGCTGTGGCGATGGGTGCTTGCTCTTGGCAGATGGCGGAGTGCGCCAGTGGGTATTTTCGACCGGAGGATTGTCTTCCGGGCCGGAGAAATTCCAGTCGATCAGTCGCGGAGCACTACCTCCATTGACGAGAAGTTGATCGGGCTTGAGCGCCTTCGGGCTGATGACGAGGCGGGCAAGTTGGCCGTCCCAGAGATGCGAATGGGTGTGGCGCCCTCCGATGAGCGAGAGGACATCCTCTCCGATTTTCAGTCCGCCGACGATCTGATGCGAAGCGGTTTGGGTCTGCAGGGGGGCGCCACGATCGGAGAGGTCCTTGAGGAAAAAGGTGATCTCTCCCTTTGTTACATCGTCTTTTCCGGGCACGGCTCGAATCGAAGCGGCGAGGTAAACCGGCTTGAGAAGGGGCAAGCGCAAATTGGAAGCGGCGACTTCGTAGGTGCGGTTGTCCTGAAAGTCGTTACCGACAAGTTGCAGGATGAAATTGCGCGGCTGATAGGCGGATTTTTCGCTGGTAATGCCGAAGGCCCACCCCGTTTCGGAGTGGGATCCGTTCCAGCGGCTCACCAGGGTGTTGACCTTGGCGTCCTTGTGAATGGAATCGAGACGGGCGACCGCCTCGATCGTGAGGGCATTCTCGGGCCAGTGGATACCGTTCAGCTGAAGTTGCTGAAACCTGCTGCCCGGTTGTAGCCAGAGAGTGCGGGAACCGTTGGCGAGCTCTGGCAGATCCTTGAAATGTTGATCGACGGGGCGGCGTCCCGTTTCATTGGAATACTTGTCAGGATTGCCTTCATTCGGTGGCAGCAGCTGGCCTTGGGTGTTGATGAAGCCCAGGGCCATCTCTATCTCACGGGTTGAAGGTTGCCGGCCGTAGATCACCTCGAATGCTTTCGTGATGACTTCGGCGTCCACCTTGTCCCCGGTCTGGAGCAGCTGTTTGGCGAGAGCGATTGACCTCTGGATGGCCCAGTCGCTGTTGACCAAGAAAAGTGACTGCGTCGGCGAAGTGGTGGCGAGACGGTTGGGGGTGGAGGCAAAACGGAGCGGGGCGTCAAAGCCGCCGATGAGGGCATCGCGAGTGTTACGGCTCTTCTTCATGAAGACGCCCCGCGTTCCGGCCGAACCGTCGGCGGCCGGGCCGTCGCTTTTGTTAGACAGTTCGCCCGAGATGGCGAGCATGGCATCGCGAATCTGTTCAGCATCAAGTCGGCGGGGAGGAAAGCGCCAGAGCAGGCGATTGAGCGGATCGGTGATGGACTCTTCGGAGGTGGGCTCACGTCTTGCGGTCTGGCGATAGGTCGCGCTGGTGATGATGAGCCGGTGTATGTCTTTCATCTTCCAACCCCCGTCGATGAAATTGCGGGTGAGCCAGTCAAGCAGTTTGGGATGGCTGGGAGCTTCGCCCAGCCGGCCGAAGTCATTCGAGGTGGGAACAATGCCGGAGCCAAAGTGGTATTGCCAGATCCGGTTGGTGATGACGCGAGTCGAGAGCGGGTTGTCGCTGCGGACAATCCAGTCGGCGAGAGCAGAGCGGCGCCCGGTGGTATTTTTGGTGGGTGATATGTCAGGGGGTGACTGATTGAGTAGGGTGAGAAAAGCCGGTTCGACCACTTGATCTCCGTCGCGAGTCGTCAGCTTCGTGGCCGCTGCGTGAGGACCCACATCAGTCGAGATGAAAGCGTGGGGGAGTTCGTCCGGCTTGAGGTGATCGAACTTGGCCAGCTTCGCCTGAAGTGCTTTGTAGTTGGCGAGGGTTTCGTCCTTCTTAGCGAATTCTTTTTCCCAGTTGATCTTCTGCCTCTTATTATCGACTTGGCGCTGGACGAGCTGGGCGAGTTGCTCTTCGTAGGCGGTTCGCTGTTCGGCAGGTTTGTAAAAGACGGCCTGAATGTCCTCCGGGAACTGCCTGACGAGGAGTTTTTCATGTCCTCTTAGCTTCGCTGTCTGGATCTCGCGAATTTCGTCACGAATATCAGTAGTGGCTTTTTCCCATTCGCCGAGACGGCGATGGTAATCGTCGAGTTCCTCTTCCGTAGCGAGAGGATGGTTTTCCGGCCACCAGGTCGAGTTGAGAAATGCCTGTAGAGCAAAGTGATCGCGTTGCAGGATGGGATCAAACTTGTGGTCGTGGCACTGAGCGCAACCGATTCCGAGTCCGAGGAACACTTCGCCAGTGACGTTGGTCATCTCGGTCATGATAAGATCCCATTGCATGCGGGCATTGCGCTGGTTCCATTCGTAAATGCCGAGCCGAAGGAAAGCGGTGCCGATCAGCGTTTCTGGATCGTGGGGGGCGAATTCATCGGCTGCCAACTGTTCCCTGACAAACTGGTCGTAGGGTTTGTCTTCGTTGAACGAGCGAATGACGTAGTCGCGGTAGCGCCAAGTGTCGGGGCGGTAGCCGTCGGCACGATAGCCGTCACTCTCGGCATAGCGCACTACATCAAGCCAGTGTTGTCCCCAGCGCTCGCCATAGCGCGGACTGGCGAGTAGTTCGTCGGCCAGGTCGGCAACCGCAGCGTCGGAGTTCTCTTCAAAAGCGCTCACGAAATCCGCGACGTCTCGGGGGGAGGGTGGAAGGCCGTGGAGATCAAAGTAGATGCGTCGAATCAGTTCGCGTGGGCCGGCGGCAGCTGCGGGTTCAAGATGATTCTCACCCAGCTTGCGGGCGATGAAGCGATCGATATCGTTCCTGGCCCATCCGTCACCGGCGTCGGGAGGACTGACTTCGGCGAGCGGCTGTATTGCCCACCAGTTTCTGTCATCTTCCGTGAAGCCGTTCTCATCCCGTTCCACGGCGGTGAAGGACTCCTCCGGCCAGGTGGCTCCGGAGGCGATCCAGGTTTCCAGCAAAGCCACCTGGGCACCGGTCAGGGCCTTCTTGGGTGGCATTTCGAAGTCGGGATCGGTTCGGTGAATCGCTTGGATGAGCAGTGATTCCTCCGGCTTGCCCGAAATCAGGGCGGGGCCGGTGTCGCCCCCTTTGAGAATGAGTTCAATGTGATCGAGACGCAGCCCTCCCTTGTCCTTGTCCTCTCCGTGGCATTCGTAGCACTCTGCGGAGAGGAGCGGGCGAATCTTGTTTTCGAAGAACTTGAGTTGCTGGGTCTGATCTGACAGAGCGGCAAGAACGCTCCCCTTCACTATCAACAAGATAGCTAGAAGGGGAGGAAGCTTTGTGAAGGTCTGATACATCTCACCGAGTTTCTATCTAAATGATATAATCTTTGACCGGTTTTGTATCTGGCGTGATTAGCTGACCTTAGACGCCCCATAAGGGTGGAAAGTCGATTTTTTGCAAAAACGAGCTAAAAACTGCCAAATACGGGCAGGGTCAGTATTGAAAAAGTGGTGAGAGTTTTCTTATGCTGGTCTCTTATGCCGGCCGGAGGATCGTTCAAATCTGTCTTTGGGAGAGCGCCAGAGTTTGTCTCTCGCGCTCCGGGTAGGATCAATCTAATCGGCGAACACGTCGATTACTTGGATGGATGTGTCATGCCTATTGCGATCGAAAAAGCGATCACTATTCATTTCGCCCGCTCCCGCAGCAGTAGGAGTCGGATCTTGCCGGATGGCTTTGGGCTAGATGAACCGGTTAGTTTCGATCCCAATAATTATTTCCGCCAGGGACCTGAAGAAGCTCAGTGGTTAAATTACGTGTTTGGTGTCATGGCCGGTTATCAGAATGAGGGTCTTGTTATACCGACGTTCGATGCGTTGATCACTTCGGACCTGCCCGCCGGAGCCGGCCTAAGTTCAAGCGCAGCACTAGAAATGGCAGTGGCCATGTTGATTGAGCAGTTGTCAGGATGTCAGAAGAATGTGGTTGAGCGCGCCCTTATCTGTCAGAAAGCGGAGCACGAATGGGCTGGGGTGCCCTGTGGGATTATGGACCAGTTCGCCAGTGGTGCCGGGAAAGTCGGTCAGGTGCTGCACCTCGACTGCCGCAATTTGTCTTACGACTATGTTCCCTTACCAGAGCGTATTTCTGTTTTAACAGCCGATACTCAGGTGAAGCATGCCCTCGGTGATGGCGAGTATCGACAGCGTCGCGAAAGCTGCGAGCAGGCGGCTGAGATTCTGGGGATCCAGTCCTTTCGCGATGCCACGATTGAGCAGGTTGAAGCTGCCCGTGAACGGTTGGGCGAACTTTTGTATCTACGGGCGCGTCATGTCGTGGGTGAGATGCATCGCGTTGAAAGCTTTGCCGATGCCCTGAGGAATGATCAAGTTGATCGCATAGCCAAACTGATGCGAAAAAGTCACGAATCGCTTCGTGACGACTTTGAGGTCAGTTGCGAGGAATTGGACGTGCTCGTGGAGGCTGCCTATGAATTTGGCACCGATAAGGGCCTGATCGGTTCACGAATGACTGGGGGCGGTTTTGGTGGGTCCACCGTTTCCCTCGTCAAAAGAGAGGCTGCGGATGCGCTTAAGGATCACCTCGAAAAATCTTTTCAGGAAAAGTTTGGCCGCGCCCTCAATTGTTTTATAACATCCCCAGAGAACGGGGCCCACTGCGAGTCTTTGTGAGCTTGCCTAGAATCAATTTATTAATCAAAACCCTAACATAATGAAATCCCTAACCCTTGTTTTACCCCTTGTAGCCATGAGCGCGCTGCTGAGTTCTTGCGATAATGGAGGCGAAGCTACTGCTGGTGGTGAGTCTAAGACTGAACCCGTTAAGGGCGCCCAATCAGTTTCTGAAGCGATTTTTGGTCAGATGCCAGATGGTGCTGATGCTAAGATATTCACCCTGACCAATGCCAACGGTATGGAGGCGAAGATAACCGAGTATGGCGCGATCCTTGTTTCTCTGACAACTCCGGATAAAAATGGCAACCTCGCCGACGTGACGCATGGTTACGACACGCTTGAAGGTTGGCTCACTAATACATCGTACTTTGGTGCGACGGTCGGGCGGTTTGGCAATCGCATCGCTGACGGTAAGTTCACGCTCGAGGGCAAAGAATATACGCTGGCAACCAACAACGATCCCGGCGGTATCCCCTGCCATCTTCATGGAGGGATCAAGGGATTCGACAAGGTTCTATGGAAAGGGGAGAGCTTTGAGGGCGAAGGAGCTCGTGGGGTGAATCTTACTTATGTGAGTCCTGACGGCGAAGAAGGTTATCCTGGCACTCTCACGACTGTGGTCACTTACACCCTGACTGATAAAAACGAACTCGTCTGGGAAGCGCGCGCTACCAGCGACGCTCCTACGGTTCTCAATGTCGTGCACCATTCCTACTGGAATCTGAGCGGTGATGCCACGACCTCAATCAATGATCATGAATTGACTCTCTATGCAGAGCATTATCTGCCCACGAATGCTGGATTGATACCAACCGGAGATGTCGCTTCTGTCGCCGGGACACCGATGGATTTCACATCCCCTCATGTCATCGGTGAGCGCGTTGAGGCAACTTTTGAAGCACTCGAACTGGGAGCCGGATATGATCACGCCTGGGTATTGAGCGGCGAAAAAGATGGAGACCTCAACAAAGCGGCTCGTCTCAAGGATCCCGAAACGGGTCGGGTCATGACCATTTCAACGAATCAACCGGCCATCCAGTTTTACGGTGGAAACTTCCTCGACGGGACTGTGACGGGTAAAGGAGGAGTGGTTTACGAGCATCGCACCGCGCTGTGTCTTGAGACTGAGAACTATCCTGATGCGCCCAATAATCCGGAGGCACCCTCTGCCGTGCTCAGGGCCGGGGAAACCTATTACCATAAGATGGTGCACGCTTTTTCCGCGGAGTGAATCGCTTCATTTGATTGAGATCTTGCTATGACGATCGTGACTTTCATTCTATTTACCGGCCTCGTGGCCTTCCTGACGTGGTGGATCACCCGAGGGAAGACAACTAACACTGAGGACGGCTTCTTTCTGGCCGGTCGCAGCCTCACTGGACTGGTGATTGCCGGCTCCCTGCTCCTCACCAATCTATCGACCGAACAACTCGTTGGCCTTAATGGCGGCGCTTTCAAGGAAGGCCTTTCTGTGATGGCATGGGAAGTCATTGCCGGTATGTCGCTCGTCGTGCTCGCTCTGTTCTTCCTTCCTCGTTATCTAAAATCTGGAATCGCAACGATTCCCCAATTTCTGGAGGAACGCTACGGGAGCGGAACCCGTGCCCTGACGACGGGTATTTTCATTGTGGCCTACATGCTGATCTTGCTTCCGTTTGTTCTCTTCAGCGGGGCCAGCGCTCTCGCTTACATGCTCGACCTGCCGACGCAGTTGGACATGAGTGCCAAAGGAACGATCTGGACGGTGGTGGCCTTCATTGCCATCGTCGGTTCGGCCTACGCGATATTCGGCGGTCTTCGAGCGGTGGCGGTTTCGGATACCTTCAATGGGCTCGGCCTTCTCATTGGCGGCCTCATGATTACCTATTTTTCCTTTAAGTATGCAGCCGGCGCAGACGGTACGTTCTCCACCGTTATCGCTGACATCAAAGCAGATAATCCTGATGCTTTTGCCTCCCTCGGCAGGGAAGGGGAGGATGTGCATTGGCCAACGCTGTTCACTGGGGTTTTGTTACTCAACTTCTTTTACTGGTGCACCAACCAGCAGATCATACAGCGCACCTTCGGGGCCAAAAATCTCGCGGAAGGTCAGAAAGGTGTCTTGCTTGCTGCCTTCTTCAAGATCTTTGCTCCGATCATTCTCGTTTTGCCGGGAATCGTCGCACTTTACGTTGCCAACCAGGACGCTGAATTTAACGAATTACTACTCAATGGTGATGGAGAACGCGACGACTCCAAAGTTTACGGATCGTTGGTGCGAACTGTCCTGCCTCCGGCTCTGACCGGTTTTTTCGCCGCGGTCGTGGTGGGGTCGATTCTTTCGACGTTCAACTCGGTATTGAACTCGAGTGCGACGCTTTTCTCGCTGGGGGTCTATAAAAAAGCAATCAATAAAGAGGCTACCACGGAGCAGGTCGTGAAATCCGGTCGCTGGTGCAGCGCTCTTGTGGCGGTGTTTGCTGCCATTGGGGCACCGCTTATTTTTATGGGGCGTGACGGGATCTTTGGCTATTTTCAGAAGTTGAACGGTGTTTACTTCATCCCACTGCTGGCAGTGATTCTCGTCGGTATGTTCAATAAGAGAGCCAGTGGACAGTCTGCTGTCGTTTCCATCCTTGTAGGTCTCGCAGTCATGATGTGGGGCACTTTCTTGGGTGGTGACACCATTGGTGCGGTCTTTGGATCGGGCTACCATTTCATGGGAGCCGTCTTTCTTGGAGTGGTCATTCTCCAATTGGTCCTCGGCACCAAAATGAAGCGCGAGGAGCCTTATGTTCAGCAGGACGCCAAAGTGGTCGATCTGACACCTTGGAAGCCAGCTCCTATAGTTGGTGGTGCTCTCATTGTGACCGTCCTTGTTCTCTACATTGCACTGGCCAAGGGCTGACCTAGAAAGGCTCAGTCTCTTCCTGAGGCTCGAGATACTGTCGTGTCTCGGGCTTGCGGATGGGCAGGCAACTTATTATTTGTGGGCCGCTCCCTCTTTTTTATAGGAATTCGATCAGCGGTAACTGCTTTCCAGTGAATCCTACCCTCACGTTCGTGAAGGCAGGACGATTAGCATCGAACCAGCGATACAGAGGGCAACACCACAGAAGTCCCATAGGTCTGGCTTTTGTTTCTCTACAATGATCATCCAAAGAAGCGAGGCGAGGATGTAAACCCCTCCATAAGCAGCGTAGGATCGTCCAGCGACAGAACTGTCCACGCGAGTCAAAGCCACGGCAAATATCGCCAGAGAAAGAAGTCCCGGAATAATCCAGAAGCCGGACCTTGATTCGCGAAGCCACATCCAGAAAGTGAAGCAGCCCGCAATTTCAGCGATGGCTGCAATGAGGAACCAGAGGTAAGAAATCATGAAAATGAGGCAAGCATTCGCGACCTCAGCGAGGATTACCTTTTCAGGTTGCCTCAACCGTCTCGGCTTGTTGCTTCCCTTTCACGACTTTAATGCTGGCCACGATAACCAGAGCGACCCCAATGGGGAAGGCCACATAACCTGCCGCTGTGGTGTATAGAGCGTGGCTGACATCTGCTGCGAGGGCACCCGGATCGGAGCCTCCACTTAGCCTCATGGTGTCGAATGCCATGATCATTCCGAAAACGGTGCCTGCTAGACCCCAGAGCGGCCCAAGGGCCAGAATAATTCCGACAATCAATACAGTGATCCACTTCCTCATATCGTCTTATATCTATCGTCCTAAAAAAAGCCACGCCGGCTTCGGAAAGCTCAGGGTAAAGTAGGCTAGGGGCTCTATCCATTTTTTCAATGGCCGAGTTATTCACGTTTCTTCGCTGCCGACACAGTTTCTAGCTGAAATCTTGCTCTATCTCATTCTAATGCGGGTCATGGCTGGTAATTGAGGTAAATTATCCAAACCTAAAGCGGGTTTACTGTCTTCTCCCGAAACGCTCGTTACTTCCAGTTTGAATTTTGGATTGGTAATCCGATATTAGTTACAAGTTCTGCAAGTTCATCGAAATCCCAACTGCCTGCGAGGCCACTCGGTTCGCCAGAGTGAGAGTGATTTGAGCAGAGAAAACAAATATTGATCTGTCCGACAATCTCTTCGGACCCGTTGTAGAATACGAAGGCGTGATGCGGCCAGAAACAATCGACTACGGGCCGCTTTGGATGAGTTCCGGTGACCGCGGCTTTCAGTTTAGCAACCTGCTTGCCAGTTAAGATAATGCCCGCTTCAGGTATCCGAGTTGCGTTTAAGCTTCCATCCGGATTGAGGATACGATCAAAGGAAACCTTGTCCTCCCAGTTCATCCGAAAAGCGCGAACCTCCAGCGGGTCTGAAAAGCGCCAACGATCCGGTTGCGAATCATTGGCGCATGAAGTGATCATCAATGCGAGGAGTGATGTGAGGAGAGCCTTTTTCATAATTTAACATACGACCATCCCTTCCAATTCCCCAATCGGGAAGCTGTAAAAAAAGTGTCAAGCCGGGTATCCGCTTCTGTCAGTTGTATTCATTGGATAAGTCTTGGTGGGACTGATGATTCTTATCCCTGTTTGGCAACGTGTCTCGATATCTGAGACGCTTTCGACCCACCAGGGGTCAGGTGTCGAGATTAGCCGTTTGTTCTGCTCTGACTGCTCTTTCCTCTTAGTTCCAAATCCACCATCACACCGTCAGCCGGTTTGGTGGAAACTCCTGCACTAGCTGAGGTGTGATCATGCACTGCCTCAAACTTGAATAGTTTGACCATGGCCCCGACAACCAGGCCAACTTCAAGCAAACCGAGTGATCTCCCGGGGCAAAACCGCGGACCATGTCCAAACCCAAAATGAAGCATATCCTTAGGGGAGATCCCTTTCTCTTTGATGACCGCCCACCGTTCAGGCGCAAAAACATCGGCGGGGTAGCCCGTCAACTCTTCCCCCCAGATTTCTTCGCAACGGTTCGAATGCCAGATATCCAGCCGGATATGGGTGCCGGCGGGAATCATCATTTTCCGATGGTCAGAGGTCTCTACCCAAGTGTCTTGGGTGGCTCTCCGCGGAAAAAAGTAAAGCGCCGGTGTTAATCGCAATGTCTCCTCAAGCACCAGGTTCAAGTTTGGCGCACCGGTGAAGTCGTCGGGATCATAAACGTCCATATCCTTCACCTCCTCATGCACTTTTTCCTGCCATTTCGGATGATGGGATAAATGGCTTATCGCCCAAGTGGCAAATGACGTCGTCGCTTCCATCGCCCCGGCCAGGAAGACGCGTATATTGCTGCGCAGTGCCTCATCCGAGGCATCGGATTTAAACTCTTTCCATAAACCGAGATTTTCTGCTCTCCCTGCAAGGGCAATATCGGTTAATTCCTCAAACGCCATACGGTGCTCACGCAAGATTTTGCTCCTCCCGGTAAGTGTTAACGCAATGGCTTGCCCCTTTGGCGCCACGGTATCGCGAACCATGAAATCGATCATGTAAACCAACGCTGGCGCGTATCGGTCCCTCAACTCTTCGTAAGACACATTACCGCCAAAGAAATTGTTCACCAACATCTCTAACATGACCACCTTGATCTCAGGATCCAGTTCGATGCGGGTTTTCTGCTCACCGCTCTCTTCCTGTATTGCTCGTAAAAGTTCCAATCGTTTCCGGACTGTATTTCTAAAGGTTTTTTCGAAGCCATGAAACTTCTGCGGCTGAAACAGGTTTGACCGGCTGAACGGTTTGGCGACCAGGCTTTTCTGGCGGCGCCAGATTGCCCCATTAGCATAGAGTAAAGAGTCTTTGCCCGTCGCTCGGGCAATCCCGGCGGTAGGACTCGTGTCCCGATCAAACTGCCCTGGCTTATCTCCTGTGTCCGCTTGGATTGCCTTGATGATCCCCGGGTCGCGAGTCACCAGAACCGGCGGGAAGCCACCAGCATAAAGATAGCGGTTATGGGCTCCCCAGCCCTCCTCGTTTTGCGTGCCTGTATAAAATGCTTCAAAAATCTGGATTGGCTCCTTGTAATTCCAGGGAAGGGGTACTGGTGAGGTGGGTCGCCCTGGACTGAATAGGGAGACTCGAGTCGGAAGACAATCTCCATCAAATGGATTGCCTCCCTTGATCTGCTGAAAGATACGTTTTATCCAAGTTCTCAAAGACATTTAAATTTGGTATTCACAACGTAATTCTCAGCATATTCTTTGGCTTAGGTCAAAGGTAAGTCACCTACGACCGAGAACCTAGGTGGTTCTCGACCTGCTTGCTCGCTCCCGTGGAATCGGAGTCTACTCTCTCTGTCGGAAGATTCGAAATAACAATCCCAAATCTGTGCGGTTGGGCGTTGCTAAGTCAGGCGATTTCCCGTCATATTCTGTGGGGTTCACTTCAATAGGTTGAGAGGACCGACTAGATGAGTAGCAATGAATCCATCCTCCAACAGTTGGAGCAAGATCCCGGAAACTGGGATTTGCGTATCCGAGTGATCGAGAATGCCGTTCGGGGAAACGACATGAACGAGGCTCGCCGCCTTGTCAGGGAGTCGCCGGATGACATCATTACCAAAGACGAGATCAAGGTGAGGTTACACGCTCTGCTGACCGGTGGGCCTGTGGCGCTTGGAGTGTCGGAAACCGAAGAAGTCTCGGAGAAAACGGAGCCAGATAAAGAGCCTGAGTCTGAGCCAGTCAAAGAAACTCTGAAGGAGGTCCGCCGCGACGAAGAGCCCGGGCCGGTCCGCTCGGAGCCGAATTCTGTGGTCATGGAGCAACCGAAGGCGTGTGCGTTTGACGAAGACTTAGATGGCGGCCTCGGCGCGTTGATTGAGCGGGATGATGCCGGCCCGGTTGAATCCGATTTTCAGGTTGAGAAGCCACGCGGAAGAAAGGCGGCGCCAACAGTTGACTGGGAGGAGGTCAGGGCAAAATGGGACGACTACGATGGAGATCTTGAACTCGTCGGGGGATTACTGCCTCAAGCGCAGGGACGTTTCGCTACCTCGGCGGATCGTATTTCTTCATTCTCCGTGGCGCTTTTGGTGCACCTTGTGATTTTTATTCTTATCGGGCTAGTCGTTATCAATGTTCCAATGCCCAAGCCACCGCAGTTGGTCGTCTCGGTGCCCCATGAGAGAGAATCAGAGCTCACGGTGACGCGAATCACCCGTCCAACGCCAGTAGTGAAGCCATCAGCAGCAGCAGCCCAACCGGTTGATGTTTTGAGTTCGGTTAGCCCCTCGGCGTTCACGGTGCCTGAGTTGGATGATTCGGACAATTTTGAGATGTCTTCTTTGGTAATGGGGCTCCAGGACTTCGGGCAGGGGATGAGTTTTTCAACCAACTCGGATGCTGAGTCGGATGTGAACTTCTTTGGTATCTCAGGCAGCGGTAAGAAGATTGTGTTTATCATTGATGCCACTCCCTACATGCTGGTGGATGAGAAGGGAGGTATGACGGCATACAACAACGTGAAGGAAGAGGTTTCCATCATGCTGGCCAATTTAAAGCGAGGAACCCAATTTAATATCCTGCTTTATGAAGGTAAAAAGCTGGTGGCGTTTCGCAATGAGATGGTCTCAAGCCTGCCATCAAACCTGCGCACCGCGATTGCTTGGATGGACCCGCTTAACCGTAGCTACGATCAACTCGGCCTTAGCAAGCAGTATGGGCCGTCGCAGACGGTGAAGGATGCCGAGGAGCTGCCGCTGCAGGCAACTGATGTGGCTCACTACACTAAGGCGATCCAAAAGGCGATGGAGTGGCATGCCAGCGCTATATTTTGTATCACAAGTGGTTGGCGAGGAATGGGGCGGTCACCAACTCAGGAGATGCTCGAGGAGATGAAGGAGAACCCTCCGGAACGAGGGACTCCCGGTGAATTGAATGAACAGGATCAGGAACGATGGAAAAATGCGGTCGCTGAGACGAGGGCGTGGTTAGAAAAAGAGAACGCAGCGCGTCGGGAGAAAGGAATCGATCCGAAAGTGGTGACGAATTTTACCACGCTTGTTAGGGAGATAACTGGCAAGACACCGCCGCGTCGTAGAGGGGGTAGTCCGCAAAGTAATCCTTTCGAACTTCCACGTATCACCCCGGAGGATGTTGAGGAACATTTCAAGCAACTGGTAAGATACGGCTATAAAGAAGACGGGCGAGATGAGCCGAGTGTCCACATGGTCCTCTTCCTTGGGGAAGGGCAGGATGCTGGTAATCACGAGGATCATTTTCGTAACCTCACTCGACAGAATCGGGGGAAGTTAAAAGTGCTGCGGGGACTGGCTGCTCTTGAGGACCTGACGGGACAGTGAGAATTTTACAGTGTAACAGTCGCGATAACGGATTCTTACAAATCCGAGTCGAATTTCGACAAATCAAGAGAACATTTCCGCAGACCTATCCTTTTCCGAAACCCGAAAAATAGGGCAGAATTAGGATTTCTTCGACAGAGGGCTTATTTATGAAACGTCTTACTTTTTTTCTAGTTTTTGTTTTTTTCCTGGTAGCCAGTGTCCGGGCAGAAAGGCCTAACGTTCTTCTTTTGCTAGTGGACGATCTTAAGCCTGCCGTCCGAGAATATGGAGACGAGACGGCGATTACGCCTCACCTCGATGCCTTGGCACAGAGTGGGATGCGTTTTGACTTGGCCTATTGCAACCAGGCAGTCTGTGCTCCGTCACGTTACACGCTCATGCTGGGATCCCATTCCACATCGACCGGTCTTTACAGTCTCGGAGGCAACTTGAGGCAAACAATTCCGGACGCAGTTACGATTCCCCAGCACTTCGCAAAGCATGGTTACCGCACGGAGTCACTCGGCAAAGTGTTTCATATTGGACATGGCAACCAAGGCGATCCGGATTCTTTCTCAGTGCCACATTTCAAAGAGAAGGTCATCGAGTATCTCGACCCTACCAGCAAGCCTGATGGTAAACTGACTCGAGAGGAAGCCATGTTCCAGAACGTGCCGGCACCCCCCGGAGGCATGAACCAACTTCCTCGTGGCGCGGCATACGAATCGCCGGATGTGCATGACGACGCCTACGCCGATGGACGTGTCGCTGCTGAAACTATTCGTCGATTGGAGGCTGCCAAGGAGCGAGCGAAGGAAGGAACTCCCTTTTTCATTGTCGCGGGATTTGCGCGCCCTCATCTACCTTTCTCTGCCCCGAAGAAATATTGGGATCTTTATGATCCCGAGCAACTGCCGTGGCCGGAGAACGAGGTGTTGCCTGATAAATCGCCCGCAGTGGCTCACAAACGTGGAGGTGAGATTCGCAATTACTTTCCGGTTCCAGATAAAAACGATCCGGCAGAAATTCCGGAGAACGTGAGACGAGCATTGATCCACGGATACTACGCCAGCACGAGTTATGTCGATGCCCAGATTGGACGGGTAGTGGACGGGTTGGAAGAGCTTGGTCTTGATGACGACACCATCGTTGTGCTGTGGGGTGATCATGGGTTTCATCTGGGAGATCTCGGTATCTGGACCAAGCACACCAACTATGAGCAAGCGAATCGCATTCCGATGCTAATACGGGCGCCGGGTGTCACTGAGCCGGGTTCGTCTACTGACCAGCCGGCAGGTAGTGTTGACATTTATCCCACTCTTGCGGAGTTGGCCGGACTGCCGGCACCCGAAGGACCTCAACCTGTCGATGGGGTCAGTTTAGTTCCGGTTCTGAAGGATCCAGAAGTGAGAGTACGTGATCACACGTTTCATGCCTATCCAAAAGGAAAAATGGGGAGAGCGATTCGCACAGAGCGTTTTCGTCTCGTGGAATGGAAGAAGCCGGGTGCGGATGAGGCGACAGCTGAACTGGAGCTGTATGACTACATCAGTGACCCGTTGGAGACAAGAAACCTGGCGTCGGAACGAAGCGAAGTCGTGAGCGAACTGAAGAAGATGCTGGCGAGATATCCCGAGGCAAAATCCAAGTCATCAGGAAAATCAAAAGGAGGTAATAAGGAGTTGGAAGGAGCTTCAAAGAAGACGGCAGAAGTAGGCGGTTCAGATGATCAATCCGGCACGCCAGATATTCAGAAAAAGCCGATCTCAATCGTGGTGGAGGCGAAGCCTGACCCAAACGCAAGCGGTGTTATTCTGGCTCAGGGAGGGAGAGAGCACGGCTATGCGATTCATATTGTGGAGGGAAAGCCGACTTTTGATGTTCGGGTAGACGGTAAAGTGACCCGCCTGCAGGGCGAAGAGATTGGGAAGGGGCCCGTTCGGATTGAAGCTTATCTCGGGCCGAAAAACATGAGGCTTATCGTAAATAGTGGAGAGAAACTAGCGACAGCCTCGCCCGGACTGATTCCGGTGCAACCTAAAGACGGCGTCTCAGTGGGCTTGGATGCGCTTTCTTCAGCAGGGGATTACGAGGCACCCAATCGTTTCAATGGCACTGTTCTGTCGACGCGAATTTCGGCGGGTGGGGAACCACCTGCTGTCGCTGCGGTGATGGACCGTGTAGAGCTTGAAGCCGGCTTCAAATCTCACGATCGAGCGTTGTTTGTTAAGGAAGGATGGATCCGTGATCCTTACATCAGTCGCGGCAGTGACGATTGGTTCTATCTCACTGGAACAACTCCCAACCCGGGTGATTCGAGAGAACAGAGTGATCCCTACAACACCGGCTTGGGCGAGCAGTCTCTTGTTGGGTGGAAAGCACAAGTATTTCGCAGTCGTGATCTCATCGATTGGGAATCGATCGGGACCCCTTTTTCTCTGAAGGACGGCATCTGGTATGGAGCCGACCGGGCTGCCTTCGACGATTCTGATCTGGAACAGTGGAGATTGTGGGCACCGGAGTTGCACTGGGTGGAGGAGATGAATCGCTGGGCATTAGTTCATACCAGTCCGTATCCTTTAAAGAAAGCCAACCTCGCGATCAGTGGTTCGGACAAGGTTTCGGGCCCTTGGGAAAACCCAATGGGGACAGCGATTGAACGGCGGCATGATCCTTCATTGTTCAAAGACGATGACGATACTTGGTGGTTGATCTGGGGGGCGACAACGATCGCGCCATTAAAGCCGGGATTCACCGATTTTGCGTCAGAGCCAGTTAATATCCACCCGGCAGGGAACACAGAGAAGATGGGGCACGAGGGATGCCTCATTATGAAAATTGAAGGTAAATACGTGCTGTTTGGAACGGGGTGGTCGACCCATATGGGGCGACGTGGCAGCTACAATCTCTACTATGCCACGGCCGATAAGATCACAGGCCCCTACAGTGAACGTAAATTTGCCGGGCGGTTCCTTGGCCATGGTACGCCTTTCCAAGATAACGACGGCCGTTGGTGGTGCACGGCCTTCTACAATGGGAACGTTCCGCCGGTGAGTCGCGTTGGGATTCAGGATCGCGATCTAAGCGAGACAGCCCAAACCATCAACCAGAGGGGTACTACCTTGGTGCCTTTAGAGGTGAAGCTTAAGAAAAACGGTGAACTTTACATACGGGCGAAAGATCCCGACTACGCAACCGTTGGTCCGGACGAGGCACAGGAGTTCGAGTGAGTAAAAAAGGCGCCTTAAGCCCGCTTTTCTCGGAGGATAAAGATCGGAGCCATCGCCTTCGCCGTGCCTTCTTGCTACGTCTTTCCAGACTGCTGGCGACGACGTCGGCGGTTTCGATTTTGTGAGGTATTCGCGGACTGCCCGCCCCGGTTGCCACTTGAAGTCTTTTCACGGTTTCCATTTCGATTACGACCGTTCCGATTCCCGCGACGCGGGTTGCTTCCCCGCTCGCGACGACTTTGTTTCTGAAGGCTTTCGTCCTTGTCTCCTGCTTGAGGTTCACGATGGAATGGATGGCTGTCATCAACCGGAACGCTCATACGGATATTTTTCTCGATCTGGCGCAGGAGTCCCTGACTCAGTTCGTCGCAGAATGAGATGGCGCGACCTTCGGCGCCAGCCCTCGCCGTGCGCCCAATACGGTGCACGTAAGAGTCAGGCTCATTGGGAAGATCAAAATTAACGACCAGATCAATTCCTTTCACGTCGATACCGCGGGCGGCAATGTCGGTTGCGACCAGTACTCGGATTTTGCCAGATCTGAAATCTTCGAGCGCCCGCACGCGAGCCGTTTGAGATTTGTTCCCGTGGATGGCGGCTGCGGGTATCCCTTTTTTAGAGAGATTCTCGGCAATACGGTTGGCCGCGTGTTTCATGCCGGCGAAGACGAGAGTGAGACCTTCGTCATGATTTTCGAGAAAATGAGTGAGCAGTCCTTGCTTGTCTGACTTGGCAACGTGGCAGACTCGTTGATCGATTTTCTCAACGGTGGTTGCGGGCGGGGTGACCTCGACATGTTTCGGCTGGGTCAGAATCGTGCTAGCGAGTTCAATGATGGAATCTGGCATCGTCGCAGAGAAGAAGAGCGACTGCCGTTTGGTAGGCAATTCTGCGATGATTTTGCGGACGTCATGGATGAATCCCATGTCGAGCATGCGATCCGCTTCGTCGATAACGAAAACTTCAAGTTGCCTCAGATTGATATGACCCTGGCCAATGAGGTCGAGTAGTCGTCCCGGTGTGGCGACGAGGACTTCGGGGCCTTTTTGTAGGGCCCGAACCTGTGGGTTCTGACCGACTCCCCCGAAGATAACCTCTGATTGAAAACGAATGTGAGTCCCATAGGCTGCGAAGCTTTCCTCAATCTGGATAGCAAGCTCACGCGTTGGAGCAATAACGAGAACACGTGGTGACTTCGGAGTCCGCCTCTTAGGGTTTTGGGAAAGGTGCTCGAGGATAGGTAGGGCGAAAGCGGCGGTTTTGCCCGTTCCCGTTTGGGCGCAGCCCATGACGTCGTGCCCTTCAAGGACATAAGGAATGGTTTGTTCCTGAATAGGGGATGGAGTTGTGTATTGGCGCTCCCGAAGGGCGCGTTGAATGAGGTCACCAAGGGCCAGTGAATTGAAAGTAATCGACATGAGAAAAATTGGGTTTGAAGCAAACTGCGAAAGAGCGAACCGACTAATTTAGGCCCATAACATCAGAGAAAAAATCCTCTCTGCGCTTTTTGCGGGGTGGTGTCGGTGAATCAGGTAGCCCAGAATCAATCCTCACCGATGAAACTGATTGGGAAAACCGAGGTGCACGAAGGGTGCCGAAACCCGGTAAGCGAGCCAATAAACTCGTCGTGAACTCGCCGAAAGCAAATGCTTTCTAAGATTGCCGCATTAGCCACCCGATCGAACTAACTCGATCGAGTGAACGTCGATGGCTTCCTCTCCAGGTATCTCCGGGGCGCTCAATTGGAGTAATTGAACGCCACGTTTCAGCTCCAAAATTCCCAGTTCAAGCGGGATAAAATCTTTCACGATGTAGTGAGAGTTTTTGATGCGTTCTTTGGAGTTGTCGTAGAAGGGTGGGTCGAATGCTCTAGTAACTTTTGCCTCAGTACTGTCTCCGCCAAGTTCGGTAAGTCGCAGGGTCGCGCCGACATCACTTTCTCGGCACGTATAGTAAACAATAGCCTGAAAGGTTCCACCTTCGTTAAGTTCCACCGAGAACATGATTGAGTCATCGGGGCTTTTCCAGTTCTCGAAGAACGAATTGTTGGGAGCTTTTGAACTTCTAGTGATGCTGGGCCCTTGCTCAATGCCGTCGCGAGCCGGCAGGGTGGTTGATCGGTCGTAGCCGACGGCGTAGGGTCGGTTGGCGAACTGATCGTGGTATGCTCCCATCTCAGCCCGAAAGCCAAACGCCGCATTACGGAGTTCCTCTGCCAGTTCGGGGAACTGTTCCGCAACGTCATTGGTTTGACCGCGGTCAATCTCGATATCAAAAAGAGCCCCTTCGTTATCGAGTCGAAAACGACTGGTGCGAACGCTGATCTTATTGCGCCATGTGTTGAAGATCATGCGCTCGGGTAAGTTGTTTTTTTCTCCCGTGAGCAGGCCTGCGAAACTGCGACCATCGATGGGATGGAGTTCGACAGATCTCCTCTTGTTGATCTCGGTTACGGCGTTTTCAAGGGAGATGTCGGTTAGGATGCTAAGGGTAGGCAGGAGATCAATGACGGACGTAACAGATTCAATCTTGGAGCCGGGCGCAATTTTTCCGGGCCATTGGATCACAAAAGGAGAACGCAATCCGCCTTCTTCGATGCTGCCCTTGCGTCCTTTCATGCCGCCATTCCAGCGGTATGAGTTGGGGCCGTTGTCAGATAGGAAGAGAACGATGGTGTTTTCTTCAATGTTGAATTCATCCAGTGTCTTAAGGATGCGGCCAACATTCCAGTCGATATTTTCCACCATGGCGAGAGCCGCCCGGGTCATGTTGATGTCTTCACGTTTCCCTTCGTGAAACTTCATTTCAGGATCAGCATCAGCGAATTTGTCGAACCACTGATCATCAATGATCATAGGGGAGTGGGGAGTGTTGTAGGGAATGTAACAGAAGAAGGGCTGTCCGTTGGTTGATTTGATGAATTCGATGGCATGATCGGTGAAGTCATCGATGACATAGCCATTGCCTTTGATCTTTTTTTTGTTGTGGTCCAGCGGCGGGTCGAAGTAAGCGCCCCAGTGGCCCGAGGTGAAACCGTAGAACTCGTCGAAACCACGGTCGTTGGGGTGATAGGGAGATTGAGTGCCGCTATGCCATTTGCCAAACGCACCGGTAGCATAGCCGTTAGCCTTGAAGACCTCAGGCATGAGGACTTCATCGGTATTGATGCGGCCCTCGCCTTGACTGACCCCACTAACTCCGGTGCGCGGATGGTAGCGTCCAGTGAGAAATTCAGCTCTTGTGGGGGCACAGACCGCACAAACATAAAAATTTTCGAGGGTAGCACCCTTCGCGCCGATTGAGTCTATGTTCGGGGTAGAGAGGTTGGTGTTGCCGTTGCTGCTGAGATCGCCCCAGCCCTGGTCATCGGTCAGGAAGACAATAATATTTGGCCTCTCTTCCGCGGACAGTCCGAAAGAGAGCAGCAATACAAAGAAAGAGAGACCCATTCGCATTTTTGAATCGTCATTTGAATCGACAAGATGAGCTACTCCCGATTTGCGCCGTTTAGATTGTCGACTGGGTTTACTTGATTCTCAGGGCCATGGGGTCGGCTCCGACGAGATGCGTGATGGACTCAAGAGGTTAGCGGCAGGACCAGAGCAATCCTTGAGAGAAAAGTGACTGAATCAAGCAGTTGCTTGTCAAAGCGTTTGCCTCAAGATTGGAGCGGTAATGAAGAACACACCAATCTACCTGGCGCTGGCCGCTATTTTCTTTGCTACCGATCCTGTTTTTTCGATAGCGGAGGAGTATTCGATTGCATTGCCTGAAAGCGATGAGGGTATTCCGGGGCAGGGAATGTTATCCCCCGAGGGAGACTGGTTCAAGGCCCACTGGACAAAACGTCGAACTCATTTCGAATCCCGTCGCGATGAAGATCGTGGGGCGCTTTTCTTTGTCGGCGACTCGATCACTCTGGGATGGGGTGATAATTTCAAAGGCTATTTTGACGGAGTCAAAATAGCGAACCGGGGCATCGGGGGCGATACCTCTCGAGGCGTGATTTATCGACTCCAGCGTGACGTAGTTTCGCTGGATCCTTCCGGTGTGGTTATTTTAATCGGAACCAATGAGCTTGGCGGTGGCGCTGCTCCCGAGGTGATTGCCAGTGACATGAAAGTGATTGTTTCGGAGTTGAAAAAACATTCGGCCGAGATGCCGATCATCATCAATACGATGTTTCCAAGTTCGGAAGCTAAGCAGCGTCCGACCGAGGTGATCCAGGAGGTTAACCGTCTCGTGGCCGAGGCCGTGAAAGGTGATCCTCAGGTGATCTTACTCGATACCTTCACTCTCTTTGCTGACGGGAATGGAGATTCAAAAGCTGAATTTTTTCCGGATCGGATTCACCTAAATGAAGAAGGTTATGCAGTCTGGGCGGCGTCCCTGCGACCACTCCTCGCCACTTTCGGCTATACCGACACGGAGGCGGATAAATTTGAAATAGAGGAAGGATTCGAGAGCCTCTTCAATGGCAAAGATCTGACGGGCTGGGGATTCCGAATCACGCCTCCGCGAAAGCAACCCAAGAAGCCGCGACCAAACGCGCCGGTGTGGGTGGAAATATCTGAACCGGAAAATTTCGATGGTAAAGTTTCAAGCAGTGATGGCCGTTACCAGGTCGTTAACGAGCGGCTGGTCGTGACGACCCCTGCGGAAGGACGGCGGATTCAACAGTTGTGGACACAGAGAGAGTTTCCCAATGACTTCACGCTTCGGCTTGAATTTAGAGCCACACCCAATGCTGATAGTGGTGTCTTTATCCGGCAGCCACAGCTGCAGTGTCGTGATTATGCTCTCGCGGGTCCATATACCGAATTGGAGGCCTATCGTCCGCAGGATTGGAATGAGCTTGAGGTGGTTGTGACCGGTAGTTTGGCGCGAGCGACGTGCAATGGTGAACTGCTCGAAGAAGAGTGGCCCGTTCCGGCGGTTGGCCCTATCGGACTTGAAGGCGACCGCGGGCAGATGGAATACCGCCGTATTCGAATGAGGGAGGATTGATGAAGCCGACCTCTAAATTAGGAGAGACGACAACGCCTGACGGGTCCCGGTTCTCCCTACACGAGCACGACGGGGACTACTTTCTCAAGATTAACGGCGAACAACTGATGAGTTCGACGTGGACCTTGTCTGAACGGTTTCTAGCTGACATTGGTTGCCCCGGCGAACCGCCCGTGGAGGCTAAGCGAATTCTGATCGGAGGGTTGGGGCTGGGCTACAGCATGAAACGTGCGCTGGAGATCACGGGCCCTGAGGCGGAAGTCGTCGTAGCGGAATTGCTGCCCGAAGTCGTGGACTGGAATCGGGAGCACCTTGCCCATTTGAACGGTCAGCTAATGAAAGATCCACGCGTGGAGATCTATCAGGGTGATGTTTACCAAGCCATTCTTGAAGCGGCGAAGGGCAAGAGAAAAAAGTGGGATGCGATCTTGCTTGATACCGATAACGGACCCACTTCATTGATACAACCGCAGAACAAGCAGATGTATGACCGTCGTGGCTTCGGGATGATCTTCGATTCTCTTACTTCCGGTGCACGGGTGGCTTTCTGGGCGGCAGATGAAGAGCCGGGATTTGAGAAGCGCCTTCGCAAGTTCGGGTTTCGCGATACCGAGCGACATAAGATCAAGGCTCACGAGCGAGCTAAGAAAGCGACTCATCGAGTCTACGTGGGAGTGAAACCGTGCTGACTCACTGGTCGCAATTTGCCTCGAAACAGGGTAGCTTTCGAGAATGAAGCTCTCTCAAAATCAGCTCTGGCGGAAAGAGAATAAGTTTTACCGTATCGTCCGACTCGAGCGACTGGCGGTTGACTACAAGGAACTTGATCCGATGGATCCGGATAAGGGGGATCACTATTCTGTTTCAAAAAAAGAGTTTTGTCGCCTTATCAAGAACGGTGAAGTGGTTGATCAAATCTGAGTCACTCCAGGGTCGCAGGGAAATTCTTCCTGATCGGCAGTAGCACTGAAATCGCTTGTTCTGAAAAAATCAGCTCAATCGCTGCGGGACCTGCCCTGCACTAGGAGTTCGTGAGCAAACGACGGCCCGATGATAATGAGTTGCCATTCCGTTTTGATGGGTTCGCCCAAGGTTACTCAATGGTTTGCCCTGCCAGGTAGGCGATCAAATCGAGCACCTGTTCTTTTTCAAGGCCATTGATCAGTCCTGAAGGCATCGTTGAGACATTGGGACCGGCCGGGTTGCGATATTTCTCTCCAATAATGAGCGAAGGATGGATGATTGACTCAAGCAGAGCGCGAGAATCAAAGCGTGAACCGATTCCGCTGAGGTCAGGCCCAAGAATAGCGTTGATCGTAGAAATATCAGAAGTGATGCGGTGGCACACTGCACAGGCGGCTTGGTGGAAAGCGTTACGCCCGGCTTCCTGATCACGTTTAGCTAGGTTCGGTCCCAACTCGCCGGTAAAGTCCTTCATTTGCCAATCTTCGATATAATTGGCCGGATCGACGGTCACGGGGGGCGGGCCAGACTCAGGTGTGGCGGGTTTCAGTAACTCGGCAAGGGTGCTGCGTTCTGCATCGGAAAGAGCAGCGATAGCCTCGCGGCGCAGGTCCTGCGCGGCGCGGACATACCACCGTCCTCCGGGAAATTGTTCGAAGCGCTGCAGAGCTTTGAGATAGCGCCGTCGACGTTCGGTGTTCCAGCCTTTTTCTATGTAGCGCAGGTAAACGAGGTATTGCGACCAGTCCCGCGTATCGTCAGAATCTTCGAGTAGTGTCAGGGTTCGATCAATAATATGCGGTGTTTCGAGGTAAACGAGCAGTTCGCAGAGTTCGTGATTGGCTTTGCTCGATAGGGCCGGATAAAGGCGATTAAGCGTCTCGTTGACAATGATGAGAGTGTCTTCCTTCGGCTCACCCTGGCGGATAAAACTGACCTGGAGAGTACGGAGTAGAGTCAACAGGGTCGTGTCATCGACCTGGCCCTCTTTGATGATGTCACAAACAGCACTGACTAGATTACCCTGAGAAGCCGGGGTGCCAACGCGAGCGAGGGCAAGAAGCCCTTCGGGAGTTTTTAATTTTAAAACTTCCGACTCCCATTCAAAAAGAGCCTGATTCTCCAGCGCCACTCTCGCGGCGAAACGAATGAAGCGATCCGAGTGATCGAGATTTGCGAGAGCCAACCGCCTGCCCTCGTTGCCAACTTCTTTATGAAAAATTTCCAACTGGTGACGAAGCTCTCGCAAGCTGCCGTCGTCCCAGCCCTGGTAGTTGAGTGTGTCTGGTTTCTCAGCGCCTCCCTCCCAACTAACCCGATAAAGCGCGGACTGAGTCCTTCGGCCTCCGGTGATGAACCAAAGGTCTCCGTCGTGAAACACGAAGTCAGTCAAGTTGAGGGGACGTCCTGAGAGAAATGTTTCCTCATTTCCGGTGTAGGTGGCTCCGTCAGGACGAAGGTGAACCGTTAGGAGTCGCCCATAAGACCAATCCGCAATAAAGAAGGCATCGCGCCATTTCTTTGGGAAGTTGGATTGGTAGCCAAAGCCGACTCCTGTGGGGGAACCTAACCCAATGTCGCATGCTGCGGGCAGCGAATCAGTGTAATAGTTAGGCCACTTTCCAGTCCCGCGGCGCCAACCGTATTCGCCTCCGCTGACAATGTGCAGCACTCTAGTGGGCTTATACCAAGCGAGCCCGGCATCCCATTCGCTGTCGGCGTCATAGACAAACATTTCCCCGTCTTTGTTGAAGTCCAAGTCGAGTGGGTTGCGCAGGCCGCCGCAGATGCGTTCGAAGAAGCTGCCGTCTTTGTCAGTCTTGAGAACATAGCCGGCGGGAGCAGGAAGCTTGTTCCAGCTGTCATCCCAGGGGTTGGGTATAAGCTGATCTTCGTCCCAGTTCTTGTAGGGAGAATAGTGAGATTCGTCGCTTTTGTTGAGCCATGGATTATTGCCGTGAACGAGGTAGATGGAGCCGTCGGGCCCAAGCCGCAGATGGTTGCGACCGTGTCCCACGCCTCCCGAGGTGGCGAGCAGGATTCTCTTTTCATCGAATTTATTGTCGCCAGTAGTATCCTTAAGGCGGAAGAACCCTTTTGAATTGTTGGCGTTGACGTAGAGTGCGTCGTGAGCCCAGAGGAGACCGCGACATTCTTCAAGATTGTCGTCAATGAGTTCTCGATTGATCATCCGCCAACTGCGGGAGGCCCTGTCTTTTTCGAGGGTGAGGCGGAGAATCCCTCTCTCCTCGATCCCGAGATAGAGGCATCCTTTGTCGTCGAAGGTCATGCCGACCCAAGAACCGTCTTCGGGGGCGGCGGCGTGAATCAGTTCGACGGCGAAGCCCTCGGGAGCCTGAATCGTCGTAGCTGGAGTCAGGGGATTTTCCCCGTCGGTCTTTGCCATTTTCCATGAATCGTAGGCATCGATTCGAGGCACGGGCACGGGTTTTTCACCTGCCGGCAGACTGTCTATGGCGACCAATGAAGCCAGTGAAAAGCTGACAGTGAGACCGATGTGCATAAGCAGGAGAATAGCAGACTGAGAATATTGGCCGAGAGGCAATTCAGTGGGATCGCGCCACAAAAAAGCGGGAGCCTTTCGGTTCCCGCTTCATTGAGAAATTGAATGGCTTAGAGCAATCAGTCTTTTTTGGGAGCCTTCGTGGCGCCTTTGCCGTTAATTTCGGGCGTCGCTGGAGCACCTGGCTGCTCAATCTTCGCTTTGCCTTCGAGAGTTGTGATGTATTCTTCGACCTTTTTTGCTTTTGCCTGTTCGAAGAGGGTAGTGGTGAGATTTTTCTTCACGTCAGCATAAGCCATTTCCATGGCTTCTTGCTTTTGGGTGACCTTGATAATGTGATAGCCGAAGTCCGTCTTTACGAGGCCTCCCACTTTACCCACTTCCTGTTCGAAGGCAGCTTTTTCAAATTCAGGAACCATTTGGCCACGACCAAAATCACCGAGACTACCACCATTCTGTTTGCTTGGGCAGTCAGAATGTTGGGCAGCAAGTTCTTCAAATGTGGCGCCTTCGTCGAGTTGTTTCTTGATACTTTCCGCCGATTCGAGTTTGGCAGCGAGTTCGGTGTCATCGGTAATACCTTGGGTGGACACGAGGATGTGAGAAGCGGCAATGGACTCCTGCTTCTCAAATTCGTCGGGATGCTCATCGTAGTAATTCTTTACTTCGGCTTCGGCAGGTTCAGTCACGTCAGCCGTCACTTGATCAACTAATTGACGGATCTTGGTATCTTCTTGGATCTGCTTTTTGATACGGTTGACGGGGACACCGCCGGAGGCGGCGAACTCCTCGAGAGAAGATCCCTCAGGGAGCCGATCTTCAATCTCCGCAAGGCTTTTGTTAACGGCTTCCTCGGAAGCCTTGAAACCTTCGGCTTCAGCAGCGTTGAGAAGCAATGTCTTGCGAACCAGATCTTGAATAATGACGCCCTGAACCTGTTGCTGAATCATGGCGAGTTGCTCGGGAGCTTGTTGTGCCATTTGGGCGAGCTGTTGGCCGTAGCGGGCCATCATCATTTCACGGACGTCTTCGGCCATGATCGGGGTGCCGTCGACGGTCAGGACCACAGGGTTCTCGGTCGGAGCGACTTGTTCTGAAGCATTCTGGGCTGGAGAGGCAGGCTGGTCCTGGCCGATAGCAGCCCCGAAAATCAGTGCGAGCGCTGCGACGAGGCTTCGCTGTAGGAGTGAGGGTTTCATAATCATAATCTTGGTAGGCTCCACGCTGGTTGGAAAACCGGGATCGGCAGCTTCGACGGCATTCTCCTACGAAACAACCCGTAAATGACCAGAAATGCGGCCGCAGAGCGGAGCATCAGTCGGGCGACGTCCCGATTGAATATTTCGTAACCCGCTGTCTTTGGATAAATAAAGAAACCTTAGAAAGAGAAGGGGCCTGTTGTTTCAATCATAAAGCCAATGGGCTTGATCGGTTTGGTGGGGGAGTTGGAGTGGTCATGGTCTCTCATGATCTGGTCCACTTGCTCCATATTGAAGTTGTGTTTATTACGATGAAGAAACCAAAGCCGACTCTTGTCCGCTCCGCCGCCTCGAGAAAAATAGGAGATGTCAAAGTCGGAAGCATAGGTGGAAATCCTCAAGGCGATAGATAACAATCTGGTCGGGGAATCCAACTTAAGCAGTGCCGAAGCGAATCGGTTGACTCACAGGATCACGAGTATGAGGATGAAATTGTAAGCCTACAGATGGAAAATCTCCCCAAAATAGCCGTGACCATGGGCGACCCGGCTGGTGTCGGCCCAGAAGTCTGCCTCGAGCTTCTTGCGAACGAAGAGGTGGCGTCGACTTGCGTCCCTATTGTTTTTGGTGATCGCGAGGTGCTGGATCGGTGTGCTGAAGTGACCGGTAGGCCGAAAGCTGAGCGACAGGTTGAGGAAGCCGGACTCAGTAAGTGTGATGGACCTGCGGTCTTTTCTGTGCCTTCAATTTCTCTTTCGGACTTCGAGCCGGGGACGGTCAATGCGGCCACCGGCGAAGCGGCTTACGCTTATATCGATCGGGCGATTCAGCTGGCACTTGCCGGTGTCATTCAGGGAGTGGCAACGGCACCGATCAATAAAGAAGCTCTCCGGGCAGCGGGGTATCCGCAGCCGGGACACACTGAGATTTTTGCGGAGCGGACTGCGGCGGCGAAGTCATGTATGATGCTAACGGCAGATATTCTGACATGCAGCTTTGTCACAGTCCACGTGGGGTATCACGAAGTGCCTAATTTGCTCACCAAAGAGAGAATCAGCGAGGTGATTGATTTGACACGTGACGCCATGAAACGCCTCTGCGGGTATGAACCCAAAATGATCGTTTGTGGTTTGAATCCTCATGCGGGGGAAAGGGGATTGTTCGGTAATGCCGAGGAGGAAAAGGTGATTATTCCGGCGATCGAATCGGCCAGGGCGAGTGGCGCCGATATTGAAGGGCCGCTTCCTCCAGATACGGTCTTCCTTGACTGGCGTCGTGAACAAACGGACGCCGTGGTTTGCATGTATCACGACCAGGGGCATATCCCGATGAAGGCACTGGCATTCGATCGGGCTGTCAACACCACGCTAGGCCTCCCTTTCCCACGAACCTCGGCAGATCATGGCACTGCCCTTGATATTGCCTGGCAAGGAAAAGCTGATGCTGGAAGCCTTACGGAAGCGGTAACACTCGCGGCGAAATTACTTTAATTTCGTTTCTTTAACGGCACCCAGACACGAACTCTGGCAGCCCCTGTGGACAAAAGTGTCCTCTTTCATTTTTCTACTGATGAGCGCTGCATCTCCTCAGCTATGAAGCCGAGTTACTACCACAAGGCATCGATCAGAGATTGCGCGATGGCCATAGTGGCGTGATCGCTGTGGATTGGGTTCTTGCGAATTGTGAAGGAATTGTTTTGGTGAACGCATGATCAGGACCATCCTTGCTATTCTCATTATCTTCGCTGGCATCGCCACTGCGGCCGAAAAGCCCAATATTATTTACATTCTGGCTGATGATCTCGGCATCAATGACTTCGGTTGTTACGGGCAGGAGATCATGAAGACGCCCCGCGTTGACCAGATGGCAACAGAAGGCATGCAGTTCTTTAACCACTACTCCGGCAGTACGGTATGTGCCCCCACTAGGTCCTGCCTCATGACTGGTCAGCACACGGGGCAGACCAGAGTTCGTGGAAATGGGGGCGCCCAGTTGTTGCCTGAAGATGTGACCATCCCCGAAATGCTCAAGGAAGTGGGTTACACCACCGGTTTGATTGGCAAGTGGGGGCTGGGCGAGGAAGGGTCGACCGGCGTGCCGTGGGCTCAGGGGTTCGACTTCTTTTTCGGTTACCTCAACCAGGGCCGCGCTCACCGCTACTATCCGGATTGGATCTGGCGAAATGATCAAAAGGAGGAATACCCGGATAATCCGACGAACCGCGAGGTCTACATTCACGACAGCTTCACCGAGGAAGGGCTCAAGTTTATCGAAGAACAAAGTAAGACAAATGCGCCCTTCTTTCTTTACATGGCTTACACCCTATCTCATGTGGACCTCGACGTCCCTGAGGATTCGATGGAGCCCTACTATGATATCATTGAGGAGGCGCGCCCCTTTGTGAACCCGAACCTGCCTAAAGGCTATCGCAATCATCCGACACCTCGTGCTTGCTTTGCCGGGATGACGACGCGTCTCGATCGCGACATCGGTTACCTGCTTGATAAGCTCGATGAACTCGGAATTTCCGAGAACACGCTGGTGCTCTTTTCAAGCGACAATGGCCCGACTCCAGCCGGCGGTGCTGATCCCGAATACTTCAATGGCAACGGAATCTACCAGGGCATCAAGCGGGACGTCTACGAAGGTGGCATTCGTGCGCCCATGATTGCCCGCTGGCCGGGAACGATTGAAGCGGGTTCTACGAGTGACCATGTCTCGGCTCACTGGGATGTCATGGCCACGCTCGCCGAAGTGTCTGGAGCAACCCTGCCAAAAGAACAAGTCGGCGTTTCTTTCGCGCCTACTTTGAAGGGGGATGCCAACGGCCAGGATCAGCATGACTATCTCTACTGGGAGTTCTATGAAAGGGGCGGCAAGCAGGCTATCCGCCAAGGCAAGTGGAAAGCGGTTCGCCTCGATCGCACCAAGATCGGTCCCGAAGGAGCCTGGGAGATCTATGATCTGGAAAAGGATCCCAGTGAAGAGAATAACCTCGCCGCACAGAAACCTGAGATGCAGAAGCAGTTCAACCAGCTCGCTCTAGAGGCGGCGACAGAGAGTGAGTTCTTCTCCTGGAAGTCAGGTAAGAAGAAAAAGTGATCGAGTGTGTTAGGATTTCCTGGCTCAGGTAGTATTCAAGTAAAGCCTAGCTATAAAACCCTGTGAAACGCTTCTTTCTCTTCTTTAGCCTTGTTGGAACGCTCCTGCCTCTGGCAGCGCAGGAACGTCCCAATGTTCTCTTCATCTCCATCGATGACCTGCGCCCTGAACTGGGGTGTTATGGCTCGCCCATCGCCAAGTCGCCCCACATGGACCGGCTCGCGGCTGAGGGCTTGCAATTCAATCGGGCCTACTGCCAGGAGGCTATCTGCGCGCCTTCGCGGGCCAGTCTGCTGACTGGTTTTCGACCGGACGTGACCGGATTGACACACAACTACGTTCGTCTCGAGGAAACCATGCCGGATGCGTTGACTCTGCCTCAGTACTTCAAAGAGAACGGCTACGAAACCTTCTACACCGGCAAGATTTTCCATAGGGGTGACGGGGAGAAAAATTCCTGGAGCCTGAAGCCGGATCCCAAGTGGCTCGATGTGCCGAGACCGGCGGGATTTGCTGATCCGGTCAATCTCAAGTTGAAGATGGATCGGATGGCGGAGATGACGGCCAAGTATGGCGAGTCAGCTAAGCGCGGTCTCGGTAGCGGTCCTGCCTACGAGGGGGCGGACGTGCCGGACACCGGCTACGGGGACGGGTTTGATACCGCGCTCGCCATCGAAACGATGAAGCGTGTCGTCGCGAAGGGGGAGAAGCCATTTTTCATGGGGCTCGGTTTCAAGAAGCCTCACCTCAACTGGACTGCCCCAAAGAAATACTGGGATCTGTACGACCCGGCCGACATCAAGCTGGCCACTCAAACCGAAGGGCCGGAAGGCGGCGCCCAGATGGGACTGCACGCTTCCTTCGAACTGCGCGTCCGGGCGGGCATTCCGAAATATGGACCCATCAGCGATGACCTCTCCCGCACCCTGCTTCACGCCTACTACGCCTGCATCAGTTACGTGGACGCCCAGATTGGGCTGGCAATCAAAGCCCTGGAAGAACTCGGGATTCGCGAGAACACCATCATCATCGTTTGGAGTGATCACGGCTGGCACCTCGGTGAAATGGGCATCTGGGGCAAGGCCACCAATTACGAAATCGGAACGCGCGTGCCAATGATCCTGTGGACGCCGGATCAGAAGATTCGAGGCAAGGGAACTGATGCGCTCGTGGAACTGATCGATATCTATCCCACGCTCTGTGACCTCGCCGGATTGGCCGTAGCAAAAGAACTTCCCGGTCGCAGCCTGAAGCCGCTGCTGGATGATCCCGATCAGCCCTGGCGCGAGATTGCAATCAGCCAGTTCCCGAGTCCGGCGCTGCGCGAGTGGGCCGCCAACCCGCTTTCGCCCGAGATGCGCGAGACCTTTTTCGGTCCGCTGATCAAGGATGTGGAAGCTCGCATCATTGAGCACCACGAAGATATCTGGGAGCGTGAGCTGTTCGAGCAGCACCTCATGGGCTACACCGCCCGGAGCGAGCGTTATCGCCTCATTGTCTGGAAGGATTATCGCGACCTGTCGAGGGAGGCTCTTTTTGTGGAGCTGTTCGACCACGAAACGGATCCGAACGAGACGAAGAACGTTGCCGAGGCCAATCCCGAAGTGGTCGCCGAACTGAGTGCCAAGCTGGCGGAAGAGTTGGGGTGGTAGCTGAGAATTGACGAAGCTCTTACGAGCTTCGCTACGGCGACGGGTGGGCCGTAGCGAAGGACGTGAGTCTTTCGGGTGTCTCTAGCTGCGCCCTATTTCTGAGTTGCAGGTCCGCCCAGACTCCGCTGAAAGAACTCAATTCGCTTTCTCCGTAGATGCGGTGATTCACCAATGCCGTGGCCTTTGCCCGGAACGGGAATGAATTCAAAGTCCTTGTCAGCTTGAATTAGGGCGTTGACGACTTGGTAGGTGGATGACGGGTCGACGTTTTTGTCGAGTTCACCCACGGTGAGGAGGAGATCGCCTTCGAGCTTGTCGATGTGAGTCAGGTTCGAGTTGGCTTCGTAGTGATCGCCCACGGGCCAGTCCATCCATTGCTCGTTCCACCAGATCTTGTCCATGCGGTTGTCATGACAGCCGCAGTCGGCGACGCCGGCCTTGTAAAAGTCGGGGTAAGTGAGTAGGGCGGCGAGCGTGCTTTGGCCTCCGGCAGATCCTCCGTAGATGCCGATACGGCTGAGATCCATCTGGGGAACCTTCTTGCCGGCTTCGGTGATCCACCTTCGCCGATCGGGGAAACCGGAGTCGATTAGGTTTTTGTAGGCGACCTGGTGAAATTCCTTTCCGCGGTGGTTGGTGCCGAGGCCGTCGAGTTTCACGACGATAAAGCCGGCATTGGCCATTTCACTGATCCCGCCGTGCCAAGATCTCCAACTTTTCGGCGTGAAAGACCCGTGCGGCCCAGCATAGATGCTTTCAATTACCGGGTAGTTCTTTGCCGGGTCGAAATCGTGAGGGCGGAAAATGATTCCGTGAATGTCATACTCTTCGTTGCGGCATTTTGCGACGAAGCGCTCGGGTCGTTGCCAACCGGTTGTGAAGAGGTCGTCGAGGCTACTTGATTTGGAAAGGACGGCAATCTTTTTGCCATCAGAGAGGCGACGGATTTCGTGAACCGGTGGATGATCGATGCGTGACCACTTATCCACGAAGTAGCTGCTACTGGGCGAAAAGGTGATGTCGTGAGTTCCGTCTCCCTCTGTCAGGAGAGTGAGCTTACCGTGGTCTAGATTGAGTTTGGCGTAGTGGAGGTGATAGGGATCCTGATCTTCATAGAAGCCGGATACCTGGAGAATTGCGGTTCGGCTTTCTTCGTGAACCGCGATCACCTTGCGAACGACCCATTCTCCGGAGGTGAGTTGGCGGATGACCTTTCCTGAGATTCCGTCGATAAGATAGAGATGGTTCCAACCGTCGCGTTCCGACAACCAGAGAATTTCGTCTCCGCCTTTGAGATCCTTCCTGAAGCCATTACCATAGACGTAGATAAATTTCTCATCGCTTTCATTAATGATCGCTCGCTGAATTCCGGTTCTGGCGTTGATTTCGATGACACGGTGACTGCCAAAGCCGCGCTCGATGAATTCGAAGACGAAGCGTTCGCTATTCGCGCGCCACTGGAAGTCGCGGAGTTGAAAGGGGTGATTAATCAGCTTTTTTCGAACGTCGACGGGAGGGTTGCTGGAATCCTTATGAAAGATAACCGGGATCGGAATGTTGAGTTCATCTCCCGGTTTCGGGTATTCGATTGTCTGGTGCTCGGGCTGAATCTGGTCCTCCGGAGATGACTCCACAAAATGAATGCGACGTATGGGATGAGTCGATTTTTTAAAGAGGACAAAGCGGGTCGAGTCCGGGGACCAGAGAACACGATCTTCCCAGATCCAGTCATCTTCGGGTGGAGGACCGTGGATCTCAGTATCATTGAGATAAACATGATTCTCTCGAATCGCGACCTCGTGGGATCCGTTCGGCGATTTTCGGCTGGGCTTGGTGAGCGGTTTGTCCGGTTTTGACTTCCAGGGTGAGTCGTTGCCTTTAGCGACGTCTTTCGGCTTTGAATCGAGATCTGTGGTCTTTCCTGAGGTTAGATTGAGATGTCGCCATATTCTTTTGCCAGTGCTCGCTTCGAAATGAAAGGCCGCCCCGCTTCCATCCTCAGACCAAAAGACAGGCAGCGATTCGTTGAGAATCTTTCCCGATAGTCTTTTGCGAAATTCCTGAGTGGTCTTTTCAAATGCGGCTGTCGCGCCGTGCTCGGACTTTGCCACGAGTGGAAAGAAAATAACGCCAAAGGTGATCGTATGAAGAAAGCGAAGTGATGATGTGGATAAGATCATGCTGGAGATGTCCTAACTTGTGCCAAAGCTTTGTTCTGCTCAAGTAAAGAGGCGTTGGCCCTTGTCCCGGTTGGGGGCAAAGAGCGAAAACTGCTGTTGCAGAATGGTAGAGGCCGCGATGCGCGATGTCAGGCAGGAAGTCGATCGAGGGGAATGACAACTGTTCGGATAAAGAAATGCTTCAGATTCTGAAAGGTGATTTGGTGCGGCGCTTATAAATACGAAAATCAAGCCAAGCAGAATCACCCATTGCCGTGCTTGATTCTAGGAGCGGCAATCTCTAGGTTCGCCATGTATGAAGTGCCTCTTCGTTCTCCTAGTGATTTTTGCTCATTTTATGATCCAAGCGAAGGATCTTCCCAATGTGATTGTGATCGTCTCCGATGATCAGGGGTATGCAGATGCAGGGTTTCAGGAGGTGGTTGCCGATGGAGTGACGACTCCAAATCTCGACAAACTGGCTGCTTCTGGAGTGGTTTTCCGAAACGCCTACGCCTCTTCTCCGGTGTGCAGTAATTCGCGGCTCGCCCTTTCAACGGGACGTTATCAACAGCGCTGGGGAGCCTACCACTACGGTCAGGGCGGCTTACCATCGGATGAGTATACCATCGCAGAGATGATGCGGGAGGCGGGCTACCGGACCATGAAAGTCGGGAAGACTCATCTCAATAACGGGCCGAAGCAGGACCCGATGAAGCATGGCTTTGATGCTTATCTCGGCTTTGAGCATCATTCCTGGTTTTTTGAGATGGTCAGCCAGAAAGACATCGACGCCTATGAAAGCAAGCAGGCTGGCAGTTCCAGACGGGCCACTTCGGCTCCGTTTGGCCCTTTGAATCGCAATAGCGAAAGCAAGGAGTCTTTTGAAAACACGACCACGACCGAGATCTTCGGAGACGAATCGGTGAAATTTATCCAACAAGAGAGTGATCAGCCTTTTTATCTGCAACTGGAGTTTAATGCGGTCCATACGCCGCTGATTGCGGCGCCGGAGCAGTTGCGTAAAAAATATGGTGTGCCGGATCGTTCCTTCGATCGCGATGCTGAGGTGTGGGAATTTCCGTTGTGGGACCCGGTGAAGCAACCGAACTTCAAGGAATGGTATGGCCAGACTTGTCATCTTAAGGTGCCGGATCCGTATGGTCGCAAGGTTTACCTCGCTCACCTCGAGTTGATGGATAGGCAGATCGGAAGAATTCTCGATACGCTTGAGAATAAAGGGCTGAAGAAGAACACGCTAATCTTCTTCACAGTGGATAATGGTGGTTCGGATCAGTCATACGCCAATAATGGTCTTAACAATGCGTTTAAGTATTGCCTCATGGATGGCGGTATCAAGGTGCCCATGGTGATGTCATGGCCGGGGATGTTTGAGAGCGGTAAAAGAATCGATGCAATCGTAACTCATCGCGACCTCTATCCAAGTCTGTCTGAGATAACCAGGGTTCCCCCGAAAAAGGATCTCGATGGAAAGAGTCTGCTGCCTCTCATCGATGGCGAAATCGACGTAATTCATTCGGATCCGATTTTCTGGGATTCTGGAAATATGATGGTGAACTGGGTGGTTCGAGACGGCGATTGGAAAATGGTTTTCCGGGGAAAGGGGCGTGACTACCAAGCCTACCAACTCGATGAGATAGGGCTCGTCAAAGATGAGTTTCGTATCGTGCCCATTCAGAGTGGAATGCAGCTCTACAACTTGGCCGAAGATCCCGGTGAATCCCGAAACCTCGCCTCGGCCAATCCCGAGCGAGTTCAGGCCATGGAGAAGCTCTATCTGGACTGGCGGGCTACCATGGGTGAGCCAATTAGCGGGAAGCAGGCAAAGTAAGTTTCGAGGGCTGACAAGAGCGTTCAGGAAAGTAAAATTTTCCTCGGTGCGTCATTGCGTTTCCCCCGAAACGTCACTTCGTGCTACGACAGGTGTATTACTACCGCAATGTTTTATCGATTTTACCTTCTGACTGTGGCTCTCCTTCTGGCGATATTGATGGTTCCACGATCTTCAGTCGGCGCCGATTCTTGGAATCAACCCGCCGGCCCGAACCGTAATTGGCAGGTTGAGGGAGAGGCTCCGACACAATGGTCGGTCACTCGTAACGAAAATATCCGCTGGCGCACACTCTTACCGGAAGCCGGGATGAGTTCGGTGGCAGTGACAGGGAGTCGGGTCTTCACAACGACTCATGTGCCGATTGAAAAAGGGGAAGACAAGGAGTGGGTCACCGACATCGTCGGTTTCTGCCTCGATGCGGACAGTGGTGAGATTCTCTGGAAGGTGACGTTGCCCGGCAGTGCCGGTATCTCATTGGCGGGGGGCTTCACCGATGGAACGGTTTTCGGTCCGATCGCGGAAGATGAGAGAGTTTGGTTCTTCAATCGCTGCGGCTCGATGGGTTGCTACGATTTAGAAGGAAATGAAATCTGGTTTCGCGAGTGGAAGCCACGCTTTAAGCACAACAATCGCCAAGCGGAGCCGTTTCTTGTTGGAGATACTATTCTCTATGTTGAGGTGGCTGACAAAAAGAACGGGTCACGGATTCAGAAATGGGCCGCGCCGGGTAAAAGAGGTGAGGGGACTAATGTTCCGGAAGGGGTCGAGCCGAGACAGGTCTGGACCTACATTCATGGGTTTGACAAAAATACCGGAGAGATTATCTGGCGCGAGGACGTGGGCACATCGATTCACAATACCCCTATCGTCGGTAAGTTGGCGGACGTTGGTTTGGTGGTTGCGCATGGACGCGGCGGAGGTCACGGGCCACTTGAAAAACCCTACGGGCATAGCCTCACCAGTCTCGCTCCTGGAAGCGAAGGTAAGACGCTTTGGAATACAGACATCGATAAATACAGTCCATTTTTCAGCTGCCATTTTGATGATCGCTATGCTTACGGATTTATCGAAGGGAACCATCTGGTGATGGATGTGAATAGCGGGAAACTCTTGCGTAGGCAACCGTTGACAGAAGGTGCCACCTTGTGGAAACGCGTCGGCAACAAATGGGTGCGTGAAGAAAATGCGAATGTTTCACCCGGTAAGAACCCTCCGAACACCAAGCAGGCCAACCTGGTGGTGGGCGATTGGCATTACTTCCCCTGCCATGACATCCATTACTTGGCGCGTGTTAACGTGTTGAGCGGCAAAGTCGAATACCTCGAGCTGCCTTCACAGTTGATGCCTGATGCCAAGGATGCATCGGGTGATCAAATGCTCTGGGGAAAGTTGAAGCATAAAAACAAGCCTCTCAACGCGAAGGGCTTTGCGATTGGAAATAAAGGGCACGACGGATCAGGCTGGGGGCACATTTCATCGGCGAGTCCGATGCGGGTGGGTCCCTATCTTTACTGGCCTGCGGTCACAGGGACGACCTATGTGATCGATACCCGGGCAGAAGAGCTTAACCCTGATGCACTCGTCGCCGTAAACGATCTTGGGCCCGGCGGAGAGACGTGGACTTTGGCTTCTCTTTCCTATGCTAACGGTTGCCTTTACGCGCACACGATGCGTGAGGTTATTTGTATCGAAGTCGCGGAATAGAATCTTAACCCAGCGACCATGAGCCGCGGTAGTTGACTGCTTTTAGCAGCTGGTCGGCGTTGGCGTCACCGATCACGGTTTCAGTTTTAGCATCCCACTTAAGAGGACGTCCCACGATTTCGGAGATATAGCCGAGGTGTCCAGGAGTGATGGAACGGTGGGCGGTTTCTGCCGGGGCGATACAGGCTTCGCGTGAGCGGATACAGTCTAGGAAATTCTGGCGGTGATTGTTGGACTGGTAGGCGTTGATGGCACCGCGGTCATACTTCTCCTGGAGCCATTCGCGGTTAGAGCATTCAATTTTGCCACGGTCGACGTAAACCCAGCCTTCTTCACCAATCCACTTGGTCCCCCTGCGATTTTTGCTTGAAATGGTGGAGACAACACCGTTGGGAAAAGTGGAACGGATTTCGTAATCGACCGGCGCGTTGTAGATCTCGGTTTTGGGATAGGTCCAGCCAATGGCTTCGACCTTCTCCGGTCCACTGTGATCCATTCCGAGTCCCCAGTGTGCAATATCGTTGTGGTGACCAATCCAATCCATGATTTGACCGCCACCGTAGGAAAGGTGCCAGCGCCAGTTGCGATGGTGACGGGCTGGGATGTAGGGAAGAGATTCACTAGGGCCGCACCAGAGATCGTAGTCGAGTCCCGAAGGAATCTCGATGACTTGGTCTTGCCCAGTTGCCGGTGTGGAGTGTCCCGACGGGAGCCCCACTTCCACGGTGTGGATCTTCCCGATGAGTTCATTCAGTGCGACTTCCACGGCGATGCGGAAACGGGTCTCAGATCGTTGCTGGGATCCAGTTTGGAAGATGGCCTTTTGTTTTTGGACTTCGCGATACACTGCCTGCCCTTCCGAAAAAAGGTGGGTAACTGGCTTTTCGCAGTAAACATCCTTCCCGTTGCGAAGCGCTTCCAGCGTGATGAGAGCGTGCCAGTGATCCGGAGTCGCCACGACGAGGGCGTCGATATCGTCGCGCGAGCAAATTTCTCGAAAGTCAACATAGTCATCACAACCCTTGTAGACTCCGCTGGCCTTCCCCTCTCCATAGCGCTTTTCGACGGTTTCGCGTCCTGGTTCGCGACCATATTTCCGACCGCTTTGCTTATCGCGGAAATGGTTATCATGAGGATCACATATTGCAACAACTTGGGCTTCAGTGTTGCCCAGGAAATTGATGAGGGCACCGGATCCGTTGCCGCCGAGTCCAATCACTCCCACGGTGATTCGTTCACTCGGAGCAGGACGACCCCTCCCAAGAACGGAGGCGGGAATAACCATAGGAGCCGCAATCGCTGCCGCCGACGACTTGAGAAAGCGACGACGATTTAACGGCCTGTTCATGTCCTGAGGATGGTTGGATTGGCTTATCCGGCGATCGTCCATCCGTCTCGATATGGCTTTGTCAGGAACTGGTTGGCGTCTTCATTGTTAGTGATCTTGCCGGCGGCCGGGTCATACTCCAACTTTCCACCTGCGCGGAACGCTGCCAGCCCGAGGCACATCGTTTCGATCATGTCGGCGCTGTATTTAAAATTACAAGCGGTCTCAGAGGGCTTGCCGTTGCGGCAGGCTTCCGTCCATTGTTTCTGGAAGTTGCCGACATCCGGAAGGAGCTCATCTTCGGTGCGTGACTCGTAGTAGGTCAGGTCGGCGGTGTCGCCGAATGGAATGATGAGGCGGCTGCCGAAGTCGGCAACGATGAATCCTTTCGTTCCTTTGAACATAACGCCGTGACCGATCTTATTCAGGTCAATCCAGTTCGAAGGTGATTTTGGCATGGCACCGCCCTGAAACCAAGTGACCCGAATCTTGTCACGCCAGTCATTGGCTGGGAAGATGAAGGAACTGGTTAACTCCACAGGAGTCACGTCCGGATTGAATTCCTCCGAGGTTTTGGATTCGATCGAAGTTGGCAGTTCAGCGTCGATCACGTTCCAGAGTAGGTCCATGGTGTGGCTTCCCATGTCGCCCATTTGTCCGATACCGAAGTCCCAGAACATGTTCCACTCGAGGCATCCGGCTCGGTCTTTGATGTAGCCCGAATTGTAAGGGTGATAAGGGGATGGCCCAAGCCAGAGATCCCATGCCATTGTCTCGGGAGCACCACCGGCATCAGGAAGGTATCCTTCCCTTGGGATCTGACGGTTACCCCAGGCGTAGGCCTCTTTAAGATCACCGATGACGCCGTCCCTGACCATCTCGCTCAAACGATTGAAGTTGGGACTAGCGTGGCGCTGCATTCCAACCTGAGTGGCCAGCTTATCCATTTTTGGGAGGTAGGACTCTCGAACGGTGCGCGCTTCGTTGACGGTGATCGCGAGCGGCTTCTCCATGTAGCAGTGAAGGTCTCGTGCCAGCGCCCAGTTGGCGATGAAGGCGTGAGTATGATCGGCGGTGCAGCAAAGAACAGCATCAAGATCATCGTGATCAAGGCATTCGCGCCAGTCTAGATAAACCTTGGCATCCGGGAACGTATCCACACCCGGCTGCATCTTGACCTTATCCACGTCACAGAGGGCCACCACATTTTCGTCTTTGAGAGTTCCATAGTGAGCCTGACCGCGTCCGCCGACTCCAATGAGCGCGACGTTGAGCTTATTGCTCGGAGCATTTTGTCCGAATACCGTGCCGGTCGGCAGGATCGTCAGGCCGGCACCGGCCAAGGCACTTTTCTTGAGGAGATCTCGGCGAGAAGATTGGGCGGTAGGATTTTTCGGCACAGTAGCCGACTTCTGAGGAGGATTATTGTCGTTCATATTTTGATGGATCTGTGCAAGTAGTATCAACCGTGCACTGTTTGTCTGTCAATATCGCTGCTCGGCGAATGAATAGCGCAGGTATGCTAGTTTCCACTCTAAGGTTTGCGTCGCGAGACGGCAGCAGTTAACCTGAATTCGTGTTCATCATGCGAAAAATAAAAAGCTGGACCGGGATTCTCATTTCGATGTCGGTTGCCTGTTTTCAGGCAACCCTGGTCGGCGGAGAGACAATTACCTTGTTTGATGGCGAAACGCTGGGCGAGTGGGAGTCGATCGAGTTTGGAGGGGAAGGTGAAGTTCATGTGTCCTTTGATGGGTCGCTAATTTTAGAGAACGGCAACCCTTTCACGGCGATAGTCTGGTCGGGAAATCCTAAGGGTTTGCCAAAAAAGAACTACGAGATTTCGCTCGAAGCGAAGAAGTATTATGGAGATGATTTCTTTTGTGGCCTGACCTTTCCGGTTAACGATAGCCACGCGACATTTATCTGCGGCGGTTGGGGCGGCGCGATCGTGGGATTTTCCAGTATCGACGGGAAGGATGCTTCGTTGAACGAAACACGAAAACTGATGAGTTTTGATGACGGTCGATGGTATGCCCTTCGCGTCAGGGTGACGGATAACCAAGTCAGCGCCTGGATCGATGATAAACCGGTATTTAATGTCGAACTCAAAGGAAAAGCGATCAATTTGAGGGCTGGTCCTATTGAGCAGTGCGTGCCTCTTGGAATTGCCAATTACCGCACGCGCTCCGGCTTCCGAAACATCGAGTTACGGCATCTTGGGTCGACCTTAGCTGACGAGGGAAAGTAGTATTCCGCGGACGGAACCAGGTTTTCAGCTGGATTTTGGCTCCCGCTTTTAGGGAGCGCTCTGTTCTTGCCCATGGCAGCGTTTGCCTCGTAGGCTATCCCCATGAAGAAAACCTCTCGTCGACAATTTATCGGAACGACGGCTGCTGCTGCCGCCTCGTCTTTGCCGAGCTTTTCCATCGGTCAGTCCGGAAAAACCTCTAAAATCAACGTGGCGGTTGTCGGGATCGGAGGCATGGGAGGTTATGCTGTCGGTGAAGCAGCGGGGGAAAATTTGGTCGCACTCTGTGATGTCGATGAAGAGCGGGGCGGAGGAGCATTCAAAAAACATCCCGATGTCCCTCGCTTTAAAGACTTTCGCGTTATGCTCGATAAGATGGGCGATGACATTGATGCTGTTGCCATTTCTACTCCTGACCACACGCACTTTGCCCCGGCCATGGATGCGATGGAGCGCGGAAAACACGTCTTTATCCAGAAGCCCCTGGCTCACAATATCTGGCAGTGCCGCACTCTGCAGAAGGCTGCGGAAAAATATGGTGTCGTGACGCAAATGGGCAATCAAGGTCACACCTTCGATGGCATGTTGCGGATCAAAGAGTGGGTCGATGCGGGAGTGATTGGAGACGTTACGGAGGTTATCACTTGGACGAATCGTCCCAATCCGCCCTGGTTTATCCCACCGGAGACTTTTCCTCCGGCAAAGCAAGAAATTCCCAAAACACTCGATTGGGATCTCTGGCAGGGGCCAGTTTCAGACAAGGCCTTCAATAAATCTTATGCTCCGACTCGTTGGCGAGGGTGGTGGGACTATGGCTGCGGTGCCCTCGGCGATATCGGTTGCCACACGTTTGATGCGCCTTTCTGGGTGCTCGGTTTAGGGATGCCGACCAAAATTGAAGTCGACCGCCAGGAGCCTTTGAATGACGGATTTATCCCGATGGGATCAGTTGTGACCTATCACTTTCCGGCCCGCGGCGAAAAGCCAGCGGTGACGATGAAGTGGTTTGAAAAAGGTTATGACGTTCCTAAGCCTGAGCGCTGGGATCAGGCTGAAGCGCTTCCAGCCGGTGGAGGAATGTTCATGGAGGGGACCCGGAACACTCTCTTCCATGCCGACATGCGCCCAACCAGCCCGCGGCTGACTCCGGGAGACCGATTCAATGAAATGAAGTCAGCTCTTCAGGAAATTCCCCGGATGGAAAATCAAGGCAAAGGTGGGCCCATAAAGGAATGGTTCAGGGCTATCAAGGGAGAAGGTCCCACTCCAGGATCGAACTTTGAGTATGCCGCTCCGCTAACCGAGGTCGTTCTGCTTGGCGCTATGGCACAGCGTCTTGGCGAAACAATCGAATGGGATCATGAAAGCATGACCGTGAAAGGTCGTCCGGAACTTGATGCCTGGATTAAGGAGGCAACCCGTGAGGGCTGGTCCTATGGTGAAGACCTCTGGACTTGAGCTAGACGGACGTATCTTTAGAGTTGAGGCGGAAAGACGGCACTCGACATTGATCGACCATGGTGCCCTTATGGTAATATGAAGTTACCCCCAGAGTCTCCTTCCTCCGGACGCAACCGCCGTTCCTTCCTCAAAACCTCTGCGGCCGGCTTATTTTCAGTCGTGCCGAGCAGCTACGTGTTTGGTGTGAACAGTGCCAGTGGCGAACAGCCGCCAAGTGGAAAGGTGAACGTGGCTGCTATTGGGATCGGCAATCAGGGCGGTTCCAATATCAAGTCGCTTAACAGCACCGGTCATTGCAACATCGTAGCCCTCTGCGATGTCGATCTGAAAGGCAAGCACACGCAGAAAGCTCAGGAAGAACATCCCAATGCGAAGTGTTACACGGACTTCCGCGTGATGTTTGATGAGATGGCCGATGAGATTGATGCGGTGCTTGTAGCAACAGCTGACCATGCCCACTTCTGTCAAGCTATGCTGGCCATGTCGCTCGGTAAGCCGGTCTACGTTCAGAAGCCGTTGGCTCATACCTTTGGTCAATGCGAGCGCCTCATGGAAATGGCTGAGCGAAGTGGCGTTGCCACCCAGATGGGTAATCAGGGCCACTCCGGAGCGAACTATTTTCAATTCAAAGCCTGGACGGAAGCCGGGGTGATTAAGGACGTCACTCGTGTCACCGCCCACATGAACAACCCACGGCGTTGGCACGGTTGGGGAGCCTCTGTTGCGGAGTATCCTAGCGAGCCTCTTCCTGATGGAATGGATTGGGAGGCTTGGACCAGTTCGGCGCCGGAACATCCTTTCAGTGCTAAGTTGCATCCGGCCGAATGGCGCAGTTGGTACGACTATGGTTGCGGGGCCTTCGGTGACTGGGGACCTCATATTCTCGATACCGCTCACCGTTTCCTTAAGCTCGGATTACCAACTAAGATTGAAGCGATAAAGCGTGACCAACCCAACGACTTTGTCTTTCCTCAAGCGTCGACCATTCGTTTCCACTTTCCCGAGCGTGAGGGAATGCCGCCGTGTGATGTGACCTGGTATGATGGCACTAAAAATAAGCCTGAAGTAGAGCCCGAGTTGGGTATTGAAGTAAAGGGACCCGGTAAGGTCATTTACGGTAAGGACCTCACCTTCCAAGGCGGTAGCCATTCTAGTCCTCTCGTGGTGGTGCCGAAGGAGAAATATCTCGATATTCGCGAAACGCTTCCCCGCACCAGTGGAAAGAATAGCGATCACTTCGAGAATTTTCTGCTTGCGTGCAAAGGGGAAGAGGAGACTCGTTCGCCGTTTGCGGTATCTGGTCAACTCACTCAGGTGTTCAATCTTGGTATAATCGCTCAGCGTCTTGGTGGAACTCTCGACTTTGATCCCAAAACCCAAAAAATCACCAATCACGCGGAGGCGCAGGCTTTACTCGATCCCGCCCCTCGCTCAGGTTGGGAAGAGTTCTATAATCTTTAAATCATTCGAGCAATGCTGCGGCTCAAGGATTCTCCCTTTGAGCCAAGAGAGCGCCAAGATCATTTGTTATGAAAAAGTTCACTCGTCGTGAGGTCGTCAAATCCACTGCTGCCGTAAGCAGTTTCTTTATTCTTCCGTCTGGTCTTCGAGCCAATTCTCCAAGCAGCAGAATCTGCACCGCTCACATTGGAACTGGGGGAAAGGGGAATAGCGACACTAATGCCATTGGACAGCACGAAAACGTTGAAGTGTTAGGGCTTTGCGACGTTGATTCACAGCGTGGCAACATTCCTGAGAAGCTAAAAAGCTACACAAGCGCGAAGGCCTATCAGGACTATCGTGTGATGCTCGCTGAACTGGGCGATAAGATTGATGCGGTTTCAATCTCGACTCCTGACCATACTCATTATCCGGCTACCTTAGCAGCCATGGAAATGGGTAAGCACGTCTACACTCAGAAGCCCCTGACCCATAGGCTCTCAGAGGCACGCGAGCTCTCTGAGCTGGCTGCAAAGAAGGGGCTCGCGACCCAGATGGGTATACAGAACCAGTCCTCGCTTGCCTATCGCCTGACTCGTCAGTGGGTCCAGGACGGGATCCTCGGTAAGGTTAGTAAAGTTTATGTCTGGTCACACAAAAACTGGGGATACGATGGCGCTCCCTATGCTCAAGAGGATGCCGTGCCAGAGGAGCTGGATTGGAACCTTTGGCTCGGAACCGCACCGGTTCGTCCCTACGTGGAGAAAGTTTACCACCCTGGCAACTGGAGGAAGATCGTTGATTTCGGCTGCGGCACGCTCGGCGATATGGGGATTCACATCTTCGATACCCCGGTGAAATCTCTTGGTCTGCGTGATCCTATCTGGGTCGAGGCTGAGTGTCGGGAGCCTAACGGTTACGGATTTCCGGAACAGAACATGATGCGTTACGGTTTTGCGCCAACTGAGTACACGACCGATAACTTCACCTTCACTTGGTGGGATGGGAAAGGATCTCCGCGATTTGAAGGCAGCGAAGATTTAATTCTTCCTGACGGAGAAAAGTTGCCCCAACAGGGTGCCCTCTTTGTTGGTGAAGCTGGTCGCATGGTGCTACCTCATTGCAGTGCACCGAAGTTTTATCCGCGCTCAATTCTTCAGAATGCGGTGAAGCCGGATATCGGGCCAATGAATCACTACACCCAGTGGCTTGACGCCATTGAAGGGAAAGGTGGAACCGAAGCGGGGTTTGATTATGCCGGCCCGCTCGCTGAAATGCTTTGCTTAGGTGTCATTGCCGGCAATTTCCCTACGAAGCGCCTCGAATGGGATGCGAAGGCCATGAAGGTGGTCAATTTCGAGGCAGCTAACTCGATGATCGGGGGGGGATACCGCAAATTCTGAAAGAGCGCTCGGTATCGTGAGAACCCGTCAAATGTGAATCGCAGGAAGCGCCGGTTTTAACGGGTCTTTTGACGTTTAGATCGACTCGTAGAATCCCTCCCAACCGGAGCGGGGAGTCGGGCCGGCGAGAAGATCGTTGGCAGCGGCATTGCCTTTGAAGGTTTCTGTTTCAGGATCAAATTCGAGGCTTTCGTTCAAATACTGGCAGATTACGCCTAGCTGGAGAACCTTGGTGAGGGGCGCGGCGACACTGAAGGGTGAATTTGTGGTGCCGTTATCGAGGCACGCCTGAGTGAAGCTGGTTTGGTGATTGAACTTAGGTCCGGGAACTTTCAAGTCGTCTTTGTATTTCATCATCTCATCCCGCGGATAGATTCGGGATACGCTGGCATGAGAGCCACGTTGAACAACGAAGGCACCATCTTTGCGATGAAGTAGTGTTCCAGCGCCCCTGAGATCAGGAGATTTTTCTCCATCCCAGAATTTCTGTGAGACTTCAGGAGCGCATTTTTCGTTGCTATCCTCCCAGATCATTTCACAGGCAGGGAGCCCATCCCCACGTTCTGGAAAACGCATCGCAAGCTTTGAGATGAGCGGAAAGATTATCTGGTTATGATCAGCCATCTCGATGGCTTCAATCGTGGTGGGGAGACCCAATTTGAGGAAGTCGTGCGCGAAATCGATGATGTGCGCGCCCCAGTCACCGAGCATTCCGGCGCCGTATAGATGAAAACCACGCCAAGAAAATGGGTGATATTTCGGACTGAAAGGCTTCATCTCTTTGGGGCCACACCAAAGGTCCCAATTGAGAGATGTTGGTTTTGCTTCGCCCGTTGGATATTGGTTGATTCTCTTGCTGGGATCCATGAACCAGAGACCACCAGATTTCCAGGCCTCGATTTTGACAATATCTTTAATGATACCTTTGTTGACGAGCCGCTTAAACTGCTCGGAACCGGAAGACGTGTGCCCCTGATTGCCCATCTGGGTGACGACGTTGTATTTCTTTTCGGCCTGCATAAGCAAGTCCGCTTCGCGATAGGTATGCGTCAGTGGTTTTTCTACATAGACGTGTTTGCCCAGCTGCATCGCCGCTATCGCAGCGACGTAGTGAGTGTGATCGGGAGTCACGACACTCACGGCATCAATGTCTTCACCCATCTTATCGAGCATGATACGGAAGTCAGCGAATTGCTTCGCGCCAGGATACCTCTCCAGGTTTTTCTCAATGTTGCGAGCGTTTAAGTCGACGTCACAGAGTGCGACCGGTTGGGCGAACCCGTCGGCGCAGAGTCCAGGAATGACGCTCGCTGCCCGTCCACCTACGCCAACACATCCGAGGTTGATCCGTTGACTCGGAGGGACATTTCCTTCGCCGTCGGGTTTGCCTAATGCCAGATAGGAAGGCATGACCGAAAAGCCAAAAGCGGTGGAAGCAGACTTCTTTAACAGAGAGCGTCGCGAGGATTTGGTAGGTGGTGTTTTCATTAGATCGGGCTTTTACGTAGAAATTAGCCAACCCCTTCTGGAAGGCGGGGCCGGCAAGGGTTGGCCTAAAGAGAGCTCACTCAGGGGACAGCGCCGCATCAGATTCATGCCAATTCCGGAACCGCAAAGGGCTCACGATAGTCTCGTTTGATGAGGCGCGGATCTGCTCCTTTAGTTAGAACTTGGCCGCTAACAGGGCTCACTTCGATGCTGCGACCAAGTTTGTATTCCGGAGATTCAATCCCCCAGTCGGAGAGTTGGTTGGACTGCTCCATTCTGATCGTCCGCAGCATTTCGTTTTCGCCGATCGCTTGGTCAATCACTTCTGAGCTGGAAGAGGCTCCAGACATGTAGGAGATGTTTGCAAGGTGCGCGACGGCTGAAGATTTCTCGGCGTCGACGAGTTTTGATTGCAATCCTTCGGCGCTGCGGGAGCGAACTGCTGCCAGAAAATTCTCTTGGTGGGTCTTGCCACCATCACCGGGAAACTTATGAGTCTTGGTCTTGCCGTCTTCGCCGACAACATACATACCGCCGCGTCCGCCACGGAGTTCACCACCTTCGCACTTCACCACGATTCCTACGCGGATTCCGTCACGAACTGGGGACACATTGCGCTCGGGTGTCAGCTTCATATCGTTCACCTCAATGATGCAGGGGACACCGGCTTGGGAATACCAAGTAGCAAGCATGTTTGGTGTCTCGCCGGCGTCATCCCAACCGAAACGTTCGCCAAAGCTGTTCACCTCTGCGGGTAGGGCAGGGTCTCCCAGAATCCAGCAGGCCATGTCAATTTCATGAGGCGCCTGATTGCCGATATCACCGTTTCCAGTATTCCAAATCCAGTGCCAGTCATAATGGAATCGGGGACGATGCATCGGCTCGTCTTGGCATGGTCCCAGCCAGAGATCGTAGTCGAGGGTTGTCGGTGGCTTGAGGGAAGCGCTCACCTTGTCGATTGTGGTGCGATTTCGCATGCAGACAGCGTGAACGGACAGAATTTTCCCGAGGTTACCTTCCTGAACGAACTGGATGCCGTCCTGAGGGCCGGGATCCGAACGGTTCTGGAAGCCGCCGCCGATAATCTGGCCATACTTCTTTTCGGCCGCGACGAGTTGCTGACCTTCCCAAAGACTGTGGCTGACTGGCTTCTCGACGTAAACATCTTTGCCGGCGGCCATCGCGTCTATCGACTGCAATGAATGCCAGTAATTGGGCGAACAGATGACAACAGCATCGACATCATCCCGTTCCAACACTTTTCGGTAGTCCTGCTCGTGGTCGGCCTTACTGATATCGATATCTTTCTTTGCCGAACGTGCCACGAGCGCCTCCATCTGCGCCGTGTCAGGATCGCAAAGAACTGTGATGGCTGTATTCTTTGCTGCAGAGAAACGTTCAGTGAGACCGCCGGAGCGCCCGCCGCAACCAATAATGGCGAGGCGAACAGTTTCGTTGGCGCCAAGAACAGAGCTGCGCCCCGCCACGGAGAATGAGAGTGCCGCGGCACCGGCGGAGCCGATAAATTTGCGTCGTGAATGTTTTTTGGTGTTTAGGTTCATAGTAAAGCAGAAGAGATCTTCTTGGAAAACAATAGTCCCCCAAGCCACTCGTAGGTCGAGTGGCGTCTTCAACTTTGACTTTTTGCGTCTTTTGGATCAGCTCCAAAGATCTTCGCCATACTCCCATCCCTTGCGGACGGGTTCTTTCACGAGGGAGTTCAATTCGGGACGATTGGTGATTTTCATCTTTTTTGCGTCCCACTCGATCTTGCCACCGGCACGCATTGCCATCACGCCAAGACAGGTAGTTTCAGCGAAAGGAGCCGCGTAGTCGAAGTTAGAACCGGGCTCCGGCCCTTCTCCTTTAATCGCTTGGATCCACTCACCAACAGGACCATCAGCTTTGACACGGGGGTATTTCTCAGCAGGGAAACCAGCCTCCTTGAAGGCAATCATGTCCTCTTTGCTCGTCAGGCGAGGGTTATTGGAGCGGTTGTCGAGAAAAGCGGTTTTGGTGTCGCCGATAAAGAAACTGCCGGAGTTGGGAACTTCACCCCAACCCCAGTCTTTTGGCGTTTCAGGACGATTGGTGCCATTGTGCCAATACATTGTGCACGGTTCCTTGGTGCCGCGCTTTTCGAATTCCCACTTCACCACGCTAGACCTGGCGGCTACGCCTGCGGGCACATCTGTTTGGCTGACAAGCTCTGCAGAAATGGGATCGTAGAGGTCCAGAATCCAAACCGGACCATCACCGATGTGGGGGAACCAGTCCCCAAGGATGCCGCTGCCGAAGTCGTAGTAACCGCGCCAAGTCAGGGGGTGGAAAAGGTTATTGTAAGGGAGGTCTGTCTCGGCCGGTCCTACCCAAAGGTCCCAGTCGATGTGGGAAGGCACTTCCATGGCAGGCGGGGGGAACTGGTCGGGCATGCGGAAGTAACGGCTACCGTAGCTGGGGCCAGGACTCCAGCAGTGGACCTCGCGGACTTGGCCGAAGGTGTCGGCTTCATACCATTCTCGAAGGCTGCGAATACCATCGTAGGTGTGACCCTGATTGCCCATCACGGTGACGACACCGTATTTTTCTTTGGCTTTCTGAAGCGTGCGCGCCTGCCAGATATTATGTGTGAGCGGTTTTTGGGTGAAGACGTGCTTTCCGCGCTGCATGGCCTCCATTGTCGCGGCAAAGTGGGTGTGATCCGGGGTGTTGATGCAGACGGCGTCAATGTCGTCGCCGACTTTATCGAGCATCTCACGGAAATCGCTGAACTTTTTGGCTTTTTCGAGATGCGGGAAGCTCTTGGCGTGCTCGCCAAACTTTGTCTCGTCGATATCGCAAAGTGCGACTGTATTTTCGTTTTTACTCGGGCCATAGGCCATTTTGGCAATGCCGCCTGCGCCGACGTGAGCAATGTTGAGCTTACTACTAGGCGCGGCACCCGCCTTGCCGATGAAGAAGTTTGGGAGGGTAGAGGAGGCTGCAACTGCGGCAGTTGACTGCTTGAGGAATGAGCGACGATTCGTTGATTTCATGATCGAGGGTTCGGTTTGATGAAGGTAATTTCTATTAGATACCCTGAGTGCGGTCAATAAAGACAACCATAAATTTGAACCTTAGGGCCGGTTTAAATCTGCTGGAGAAGGATCTAAGTGACCGGTGAGGCCGCGGTAGGCGCTGCTTTTTTTGAATGTGAAACTAGATGATTGAGTCTAGATGACGACTCCCGATAGTGAATTTGACCAATATTGCGGCTATTCGACCATACCAACCCTCGTAAGTTACTTGATTATTGCGCAAAAAACCTACATTCTTTTTGTCCCTTATTGCGGAGCTAAAACCGCTTTACGATCTGTTTCAAGTGGGCATATCTAAGAAAACCTCAACGTAATCTACTATTTTGAAAAACGACTCTTCATCCCAACCCGGTTCTGACCTCGGTGGCCTTTTTGCCTTCCTCCTACTCCGCTTATGGCTTGCGCTGCGGGCGATCTTCACCGGAATTGAAAAGTTTGCCGGTTCCAAGTCCAGCGAAGTCGCTGTGATGGTTGACGGCGAACCCAACAGCTATGGCCTAACAGCGTCAGATTCCGACAAGATCTACGGGCTCAGCTACTACAGTGGGGTTCCTGAGGCTCTAGGCGATAAATTAAAGACTGAACCGCTTTTGCCAGGATTTGCCTTGGGTATTTTTGACATCGTCCTCGGACCATTGCTCATCATCAGCGGTTTGACTCTTCTTCTTGGAGTGGCAACCCGAATCTCCCTCTTTGCACAGGGACTGCTCTACTGCAGCCTGACAGTCGGCCTAATCCTCCTAAAACAGGATGGTGGTATTGCTTGGTTGGCCATCCACGTTCTTCTTATCGTCGTAGCCCTTATGAGTGTGAAGCATAACCGCTTCCAGATTCTGGCCAAGAAACTGTAACCCAAACATCCTCCTCCGATAGATATGAGTGATCAAACCAACATCAAGCGACGCAACTTTCTCAAGCAAAGTTCTGTTGCCAGCGCCGGCCTCGTTCTTGGCGCTCCATCCATCCTCAGCGCGGAAGCTAAAAACGCGCCTTCAGACGAAATCCGTGTCGGCTTCATTGGCTGCGGCAAGCAGCATGAAGTCCTTTTTGATGCGATGAAAGACATCCCCGGGATGCGCTATGCCGCGGTTTGCGACATCATGAAGAACCGTCTAGGCGGCTCAGCGTCCCGTATTAAAAATATGTTCGGGAATACACCGGAGCGTTACTTTGACGCCGAAGAGATGCTGTCTAAAGAGGATCTCGACGCAGTCTTCATCACAACTCCGGATTTCTGGCACTCTCCGCACACCGTGATGGCTCTTGAATCCGGTTGCGACGTCTATTGCGAAAAGATGATGTCCAATACCCTCGATGGTGCCCGTGCCATGGTTAAGGCCATGGACGACACCGGAAAGTTGCTTCAGATCGGACACCAGCGTCGCAGCAATCCGCGTTATCTCTTCACTCTCGACGAGTTGATTAAGAAAGAGAAAATCTGTGGTCAGATTGTCAACATCAACGGTCAGTGGAATCGTGCTGTCGGTTCCTCCCAAGACATCAGTGTGAAGGAGTCAATACTCCCCGACGAGCAGACCCTCCTGAAATATGGATTCGACACGGGCGTGGAAGGGAAGCTTTCTGTTTCCGAATTGCGTCACCGCTTCCTTAACTGGAGAACCTACAAGGACCTCTCTGGTGGTCCGATTTCTGACCTTGGCGCCCACCAGATTGATATCTTTAACTGGTTCCTTGGTATGCAGCCAAAGTCGGTCATGGCTTCAGGTGGAAGGAACTTCTTCCAGAATCGTGAGCACTTCGACAATGTGATGTGTGTGTTCGACTACGACACTCCCGACGGTGGTGCCCGCGCCTTTTATCAGGTCCTAACAACGACCTCCGCCGGCGGTGGCTACTATGAATCATTTATGGGAACCGAGGGCACTGTCGAGATTTCGGAGCGTTCAGCCTACACCAACATCTATCGGGAATCGGGTGCTGAGCGCAGTTGGGATCCTCTTGTGCAGCGAGGTCTTCTCAAGAAAGTTGCTGCCGGTCAGGCCGCCGGTGGCGACGACGCCATTGCAGCCTACGAATCAGCTCCGCCGGATCAATATGAGCTTCCCGGCGGACTGAGCAAGCCACCGCACCAGCCTCACATCGAAAATTTTGTTGAAACGGTTCGCGGTAATGCAACACTCACCTGCGATGGGCGCCACGCCCTCGAGTCGGAGGCCCCAATCTATTGGGTTAACCCGGCAGCAGAAAATCAGGAAATTATCCAATTCACGGACGAGCACCTCCACGTATAATGAAAAATCAAAGCGACCGAAACAAACTGAGCACCAGCGTAGCCTCAGCCTTATTTATGGCAACTGCCGCACTTTTCACCGCTTGCGGTGGAGGTGGAGACGACTCTACCGGAGGTGATAGTGGAAGCGGCGAAGCCGCTGCCGGTACTTCCGGGGGACAGATGGTCCTCACCACCGAGATACCTCCACAAAAAATCGAGGGCACACCGAAGGCTATCAAGGTTCCTGTTCTTGAGCCAGCTCCGCAAGAGGCTCCCAAGTTGGCTGTAGCTGATGGCACGGTTCTCCTTTCCAAGGGCAAGCCTGTCACCAGCAGTGATGATTTCCCAATTATTGGTGAAGTCGATCTCATCACTGACGGTGACAAGGACGCTGGCGAAGGTTACTTCGTTGAGCTGATGGACGGCATGCAGTGGGTGCAGATTGATCTCGAAGCCAGCGCTGATGTCGCTGCAATCTGGATTTGGCACTTTCACAGCCAAGCACGCGCTTACCACGATGTCGTGGTGCAGGTTTCTGACGACCCTGAGTTCGCTGAAGGCGTGACTACGCTTTTCAACAACGACTACGACGCTTCTTCCGATTTCGGTAAGGGCGATGACAAGCCTTACGTCGAGACCCGCTTCGGAAAGCTCATCGATGCCAAAGGAACTAAGGGGCGTTATGTTCGTCTCTACAGTGGCGGTAACACCTCGAACAGTGCTAACCACTACATCGAGGTTGAAGTTTACGGCAAGCCTTCTGCCTAAGGCGGCGGAATTGGGCAGGATCTCTCAGGCGATTTCAGATCCTGCCCGCTCTTTTCCCAACCATGCGGTATCTCGCGCTGGTAATCTGGGGACTGGGCATTTTAGCGTTCGGGGCATGGCTGAGATTCTCGGATCTCGAGCGACAGCCGTTCCACGCAGACGAGGCTGCCACGGGGGCGCAGTCTCTCTCCTATCGGCTCGCCGAATCAGGTGACGGATACCAGTTTGACCCCACTCATCGGCATGGCCCCATGCTCACTCTTCTGGCCGAGCCATGGAGTCGAGCCCAAGGCGAAACGTCATGGGAAACCTTTACGGTATCGACCTTGCGTGAGGTCACAGCTTTTTGTGGACTATTGGTTATCTTGGGCGTTTTCATGCTCGGAGTGGCTTGGCCAAGGGCTTTGCTCGCAGCCGGTTTCGTAGCGACCTCACCTTTGTTAGTCTACTATTCGCGGCTCTTTATTCACGAATCGATCTTCCTTATGTTTGCCATTCCGGCGCTCGCGGGAATGGTGCTGCTCTTTAGGGGAAAGCGGGTCTGGCTCGGGGCATCGCTTTTCGGCATAGGCGTCGGGATGATGGCCGCCACTCGTGAAACCGTTGCGATCAGCCTACTCGCCTGGACAACGGCTGGAGCGATATTTCTATGGCGTCGGGCTGAAATGCTCGGTAATGAGAGAAGCGGAATCGCGAAGCAGCGAATAGCAGAGGTGGTCTCAATGCTGTGGAAACCAGTCATTCTTGCCGCTGGTATTTGTCTTGTCCTAATTTTCTTTTTTTACAGTGAGGGGCTGCGTCGTCCGGCTGGATTCTTCGATTTCTTCCGGACCTTCTTTGAATACAAAACTGGAGAGGGGCACGACAAACCTTTCATTTTCTATCTGGAATTACTGGCTTGGCCAAAATTGATCGTGGCGCGTTGGTGGACAGAAGGAGCGATTCTTGTACTCGCACTTGGCGTTTACCTCGACCGAAGCAAAACAGAGCAGGCCGCGATAGGACGATTCTTTTTTGAATCGGGTGTGGTGCACCTGTTAGTATTCTCTTTTATTTCTTACAAGACCCCGTGGCTTCCTTCGCTTGGATGGCTGCATCTTTGTATCGCAGCGGGAGCGGGAGGTTTCATACTGATCCAGCGTTTTTCGAAGTGGAAATATTGGGTCGCCGTCGCGGTGCTTATCGCGGTTATGCTGTGGCACGGGGCTCAGGCTCAGCGGGCCGCGATTCGCTTGGCTGCAGACGGTCGGAATCCCTACGCCTACGTTCCTACAAGTCGGGACGTGGCCGGACTCGAGACATGGTTGATGCAGATGCGTGAGGTTTTACCTTCGACGCAGCAGCAACCCGTCGCAGTGATTGGGGAAGAATACTGGCCGCTCCCCTGGTATCTGAGAAAGCTCGGTGAAGTGGGCTACTGGTCCTCTTTACCGGAGGGCAGTAATGGAATGCCCCTATTGCTCATTATGCCAACGTCCTTTGAGGAAGTCTCGACACAACTCAAGAAAACTCACACCTTCATTCCCCGCGGATTGCGCGATGAGTTTCCCATCATGGTTGCGATTCGCAACGATCTCTGGTCGGCCTACCAGAAACAATGAACCATCATTCAAACAGCGAGAAGCCTCGACTTCATTCCTTCGATACGCAGGGGATGAATACGTTGTTTACTATTCGCATTCATCACCACGAAGTGGACGAGGCAAGGCGATTGGCCGGCAATTGCTTTCGTCAACTAGAGGAGGTTGAGGCGCAACTCAGCCGCTACCGCCATGATAGTGATGTGAGTCGTATCAACGCGCTAAAGACAGGAGAGTCCATGTTGCTGACTGAGGTGACTTATCGATGTTTGCAGCGTTCTATTGAAGCCTCCACCATGACGGCGGGTCTCTTCGATGCTACCCTTGGTTCACAAACCTGGGGTGCGGGAATTCGGAGTGAAGAAGCAGTGNAAGGAGTGCTAAAACTTTCCCCTGACAGGCCTGAAATCACCTGCGAAGCAGCGGGGCGGGAAATCGACTTTGGTGGAATTGGGAANGGGTTCGCNCTTGATGAGATGGCCAGCATGTTATTGGATCTTGGAGGCGAATCCGCTCTTCTCAGTTGTGGCTCCAGCACCCACCTTGCGATCGGAAATTATGCCTGGTCTATGGCACTCCGAGGAGATAAAGAGAACTTCAAAATTGAACTCAAGTCGCAGGCGCTTAGTGCGAGCGGAATCGGCGAGCAAGGGGCTCATGTCGTCCACCCCGATACAGGTCAACCGCCAGTGTATCAATTTCAGCGAGCCTGGGTCGTCGCACCCTCTGCGGCTTTGTGTGACGCCCTCTCCACGGCATGTCTCATCATGGATGAGGAAGAACTCGCCGGTTTTGCTGCTGCTACCGAAGAACAGGGAATTATGATTAACACTGAAAGCGCCCTTGATCACGCTATTCGTAAAGTCATACCATAGAACGAAGTTAGCATCCGCTGCAGGGCCGGCAAATTTCACTCATATTTTTCAAGAATCCAACCATGACAACAAAATCGAACTCTTCATCATTCTCTCGTCGCAAATTTATCTCGACCGGGGCTGCCGCTGGCGCTGGAATAATCGGGGCACCGGCTATCCTTAGCGCTCAAAATAAGGGTGATCGGCTTCGGGTGGCCTTCATTGGAGTCGGCGGCATCAATAAGCGTCACGTTAACGATACGGCTGACCACAATGATATTTGCGCGGCTTACTGTGACGTGGACTCCAACCGCTGGGGTAATATTCCCGGCACTATTGACCGGTTGGAGAAGGAAGAAAAGTCCGAGCTTGCGAAGCACTGGAAGAAAGCAAAGGGCTACCAAGACTATCGTGAGATGTTTGACAAGGAAGCTGACAATTTTGATGCCGTTGTTGTCGGAACGCCAGATCACTCACACTACCCGGCGACCGTGTTGGCGATGAATGCCGGAAAGCACGTTTTCACCCAGAAGCCGCTCACTCATACTGTTTGGGAAGCCCGGCAGCTGGCGGAGGCAACTGACAAGTATAAACTCGCCACCCAAATGGGTAATCAGGGGCATGCCAACGAAGGTAACCGCACTATTGCTGCTTTCGTCCAAGGTGGTCACCTCGGTGACATCAAAGAGATACATTGTTTCACCAACCGCCCAGTCTGGCCTCAGGGCACTGAGTTCCACCAGAGCGAGAGCCCTATTCCGGATGGCTTTAATTGGGATAATTGGCTTGGGCCGGCGCCTGAGCGTCCTTTCACGGCTGAGCCGGAAAATAAGCGCGGCGGCCCCTACCACCCCTTCAACTGGCGCGGCATTCTTGACTTCGGTGGTGGAGCCCTCGCCGACATGGCCTGCCACACGATGGACTCCATTTTTATGTCGCTCGATCCGGGCTTCCCGACGCACGTGGAAGCTATCAACGTTGACACTCTGACCGATGACGCTTTTCCGAAGGGTTCCACCCTCAAGTGGACTTTCGGACCGAAAGGTGACCGGCCGGGTTTCGAAGTTTATTGGTATGACGGGACCGACAACGAATATATCGACAAAGACGGTAAAAAACGTCGTCATCCTCGTCTGGAAGAGCTCGCAGAAGGCGAAGAGTTGCGTTCTTCTGGCAATATTTACGTCGGAACCAAGAACAAGCTGCTCGTGTCCGGTGACTACGGGGATTCCAGTAAGATTATTCCCGCGGATGCTTACCGTGAGTTCGCGATGGCATTGAAAGAGGAAACGGGCGATCACCGTCCGGCTCGTGTTTACGAGCCGTCCATTGGTCACCACACGGAGTGGCGCGAGGCAGCCATGGGCAACTACGCCTATGACTATCCGGGTTCGAACTTCAAGTATGCCGGACCGTTTACGGAGACCATCCAACTCGGTAACATCTGTTTGCATCACCCTGGTGAAAAGCTTGCCTGGGACGGACCGAACCTCCGTTTCTCCAACAACGAAGAAGCGAACAAGTTGATTACGAAATCCTACCGTGAGGGTTGGGACTTCAAACTGGATAAGTAATCCTGAATCGATTCCCGCTATGAACCGTCACCGCTTGTCCTGGCTTCCTACGATTGTTATTGCCCTGTTCCTTGCTTCTTGCGGTGGGGAAAAAAAGCAAGCTGAGGAATCACAAGCCGCCGGCGTTGAAGCGGAGACAGAAGTGCCGACTCCAAAGACGATCGATGAGGCGATTGCACGGGGGAACATCGAAGCAGTGAAAAGCTTCATTGCCGCTGATCCCAATGCGGCTAGTAGCGGGGCTCGCCCCGGTTCGCCGCCATTGCACCAAGCGATCCTGCGCCAGAAATCAGATATTGCTCTGCTCCTGATCACTTCAGGAGCAGATGTCAATGCCGTCGATTCGAGTCGGCGTACGCCACTGCATCTTTGCGTGGAGCGCGATCTTGCTGATCTCGTTGCGCCGCTTACTGAGGCGGGGGCTAAACCTGATGAGAAAGATCCGGCCGGTTGGACACCACTGCACCACACAGGAGCGAAAGATCGCGTGGCGGTGGCTAAGGCTCTGCTCGAAAATGGTGCCGACGTCAATATTCGCAGCGAACTTGGTGGGACGCCGCTTCACGAAGCTGCTGCCAGTGCGAGCGCAGAGCTCGTCAAGATTCTGCTCGATGCCGGAGTTGATGCCTCGATTGTGGCCGATGGAGGCTCAGCCCTCGACATTGCCAAAGAGTTTGAGAACGAAGCCGCCATCAAGCTCCTGAGTGAGGCGAAGTAGAGAGCGACCTCAGAATCTTCGGGGTAAGGCTGGAGTGATCGGATTAATCCCATTTCGTTCATACGCATACGCAATCACGCATATTATCCGATGGCCCTTTCACGATAGGATGGCTCGAGCAATGAGGAGAATATCCACTGTTTGCCTGGGATGGCTTTCCCTGTTGGTTTTGGCTGGAAGAGCGGAGCCGGTCATTGACTTTAACCGCGATATTCGCCCGATCCTCTCGGAGAATTGCTTCTATTGCCACGGGCAGGACGGAGCCAAGCGGGAGGCAAACCTGCGTCTCGATCAACGCGTCGGCGCTCTTGAAGGCGAAGCTTTTGTCCCGGGCGACTCCGATGCGAGCGAAATGATCTATCGTATCCTGACCGACGATGAGAACGACCTCATGCCGCCGCCGGATTCCAACCGTCGACTTTCTGAAGAGGAAAAAAAATTGCTCCAGAAGTGGGTCTCGGATGGTGCCGATTATGACGAACACTGGGCCTTCGTCAGTCCGCAACGCCCAAGCTTGCCTAGGGTGGACCGGGGAGAGTGGATCAGGAACCCAATCGATCGGTTTGTTCTTGCTAAGCTCGAGCAAGAAGATCTGAGTCCTTCAGGTGAAGCGGACCGGACGACTTTGATAAAGCGGCTTTACGCCGATCTTGTGGGGCTGGCACCCGGACCGGAGGAGGTGAAGGCATTTGTGAGCAGCGAAGATCCTCAGGCCTATGAAAAACTGGTCGACCAGTTACTCGCCAGTCCCCATTACGGGGAGCGCCTTGCCCTGCCATGGCTTGATGCGGCGCGCTACGCGGACTCGAACGGATTTCAGCAGGATGGAGAAACCTGGCAGTGGATGTGGCGTGACTGGGTCGTCAAGGCAATCAACGAGGACCTTCCATTCGACCAGTTCACGATTTGGCAACTCGCCGGCGACCTTCTCCCAGCTTCGACCGACGAGCAGAAAATTGCTTCGGGCTTCAACCGCAATCATCTCAGCAATGGAGAAGGCGGCGCCATCCCCGAAGAGCAGCGTTTCGTGGTGCTATTTGATCGCGTGGATACGACTGCCACCACCTGGCTCGGCCTTACTATGGCCTGTGCTCAATGTCACGATCACAAGTACGATCCAATCACGTTGGCAGACTATTACCAGTTTCTCGATGCCTTCAATCATGTTCGAGAGACGGGCCGACCAGGGCGTCAATCGACCCGGATTCGGGTGGCGACACCTTTCCTAGAATTGACGACAGAGGAGAACACCGAAGAGATCGCGGCATGGAATGCCATGATCTCTGCGCAGCGTGAAATCGTCGATCCCATTATTAAAACGGAACGGGCCAAGTGGGAGGGGGCCTTGTCTCCAGAGGACAAATCGATTGATAAAAAGCTTAAGGGGTTGCTCGCCAATAAAAACCTGACCGAAGCAGAACAGAAATCTCTCAGCCAGCAATTGCGAAGTCACTTCGACAAACTGGTAAGACCTAAATTGAACGAAAACTTACCTGAGTTGAAGAAGCTCGAAGAATTGAACAAAAAGTTGGGTGAGTACAAAGGAGAACACCTGCCGCGCCCTATGGTGATGAACGATGACCAGAAGCGTCAGACTCATATACTCGACCGGGGAGCTTACCTAAGCCCATTGGAACCGGTTTCTTTTGCGACGCCGTCGTTTCTGCCTCCACAAGCAGAGGACGCTCCCCGCAACCGCCTCGGTTTGGCGCAGTGGCTCGTGGAACCGGACCATCCCTTGACCGCGCGGGTCCAAGTTAACCGCATGTGGCAGTATTTCTTTGGGGTCGGCATTGTGAAGACTTCCGAAGATTTGGGAGTGCAGAGCGAATATCCCGAGCACATGGCGCTGCTGGATTGGCTCGCGACCGAGTTCGTGAAGCAGGGGTGGTCCATGAAAGCGATTCATCGACTAATTGTCACTAGTGCCGCCTACCGCCAGGATTCGCGGCAGAACAACTGGCATCGCGAGCACGACCCGGAGAATCGCCTTGTCTCACGCGGATCGCGATTTCGCATGCCTTCCATGGTTCTGCGTGACTGGGCGTTGAGTTCCTCTGGTTTGATTAATCCAGAGGTCGGTGGCAAACCGGTCTATCCCTACCAACCGGAAAATCCGTGGGAGACGCTGGCTCAAGTCACGAAGGAGCGAGATTTCAGCTATCCCACGTCCTCGGGAAAGGATCTCTACCGACGATCGATCTACAGCTTCTGGCGTCGAACCGTGACTCCGGCGAATCTCTTCGATACATCGAGTCGCCAGGTCTGCCGAGTCTCGGAGAGCCGCAACAACACGCCTTTGCATGCCCTGACGACCTTAAACGATCCAACCTGGGTGGAGGCTTCCCGCGCGCTCGCGGCTCGAGTTATGAAGCAGGAATCCGAACACCTTGATCAATTGTTGCTCGCCTTCCAGTCGGTGACGGGAAGAGTCCCGTCGAATGAAGAACAGGCGATGCTCAATGGGCTCTATCAGAAGCAGTTTTTTATTTACCAGAGTGAACGTGAGGCAGCTAAAGAATTCCTCTCCGTCGGTGAGAGCCCGCAGAGCGAGTCTCTCCCTATTCCAGAGCACGCCGCCATGACGGCGACCTGCCTTGCGATTTTCAACCTTGATGAGTCTCTTACCCGTCTTTAGGGCAATGAATTTGTATAGCTATGATTGCTGACTTGATTCATCAAAATTCCCAGCGCGTCACGCGACGTCAGTTTTTCGGTCGCGCCTCAGCGGGCGTCGGAACTGCTGCCCTGGCTTCCCTCCTAGGGCAGGATACCGTGGCCGCGGTGAAACCATCTCACTTTGCGCCGAAAGCCAAGCGGATCGTGTTGCTTTGGCAGGGGGGAGGGCCTTCTCATATCGATCTCTTTGATCACAAGCCGATCCTGGCGAAGCAAGCGGGCGAAGACATCCCGGCTTCGGTTCGCGGGGACACCCGCTTGTCGACGATGTCGGCCAACTACTCGAAGTTTCCCTGCGTGCCGGCGATCAAACCCTACAAACGCTATGGGGAGTGTGGCATGGAGCTCAGTTCTATGATTCCTCAAACCGGATCGATTGCTGATGATATCTGCTTAGTGCGTTCACTCCACACCGAGGCTGTCAATCACGCCCCCGGGGTAACCTTTTTCCTTACCGGCGGTCAAATCCCTGGCCGACCCAGCATGGGTTCATGGTTGACCTATGGCTTGGGCAGTGAAAGCGAAAACTTGCCGTCTTTTGTGGTAATGACCTCTTCGGACGAAGGGCGCACCTGCGGCCAGTTGTTCTTCGATCATTATTGGGGCAGCGGTTTTCTGCCCTCCCGCTATCAAGGGGTGCGCTTGCGCAGCGCGGGTGAGCCGGTGCCATATCTTTCCAACCCGCCGGGGGTGAGTCGCGAAGCCCGCCGTAGCTTACTTGATGATCTTGGCCAGATGAATCGGAAGCACCTTGAGGACTACGGCGATCCGGAAACTGATACCCGAATTGCCCAGTATGAAATGGCTTTTCGAATGCAGACCAGCGTGCCGGAGCTGACTGATTTTTCCAGCGAACATCCGAAGGTGATGGAACGTTATGGCCCCAAGGTGATGCAGAAGGGTAGTTACGCAAACAACTGCCTAATTGCCCGCCGCCTACTCGAGCGAGGCACTCGTTTTGTGCAGTTAATGCATTCCGGCTGGGATCAACATTCCAATCTCTACACGCAGCTTGAGGAACAGTGCCGCGATACTGACGCCCCGAGTGCCGCCTTGGTCATGGATCTGAAAGAGCGTGGACTGCTCGAAGACACGCTCGTGATTTTTGCCGGCGAGTTTGGCCGAACGCCTTTTGGACAGAGCCGGCCGGGCCGACCCAATGCTGGACGTGATCACTTCGGCCGGGCCTTCTCGTGGTGGATGGCTGGTGGCGGCGTCAAGGCGGGTATGACTTACGGTGCGACCGATGAGTATGGGTGGAACATCACCGAAAATCCGGTTCATGTGCACGATATGCAGGCGACAATTCTCCACCTCGCTGGGATCGATCACACCAATCTGACCTACCGCTACCAAGGGCGTCAGTTCAGACTGACTGATGTGCACGGTCGTGTGAAGCATGGTATCCTCGCGTAAGATCGAGCGAGGTGGTAATCTATATTCCGGGTTGAATTTCACAAAACCTCTTCGCGTATGGCAGCATAGGGTTGAGAATTCCTGGATTTTCGGGAACACTTCTAGGTCATGAATCTATCGGTTATTAAAACTACCTTCACATTTGCCTGTCTTTCTACTGCGCTTCTAGTTTTGCCTGTCATGGCAGAGGATTCTTCGCCTCTCGTCTACGAAGGCAGTGAAGGGCCTGGTCAAGGAAAGCATATCGTCTTTATTGCCAATGATCATGAGTACCGCTCTGAGGAAACCTCGCCACTGATTGCTAAGATTCTTGCCAAACGCTATGGCTTCCGATGCACAGTTCTATTTGGGATTGATGAGGACGGTCACATCAAAGCAGGTGGCGCTCCCGTGCCGGGGATGGAGGCGCTGAAAGACGCTGATTTGTTGTTCTTCTATACCCGCTTCATGAATTTGCCCGATGAACAGGTGGACTTACTGGTAGACTATTTTGAGCGAGGTGGGCCTGTGGTAGGTCTGCGAACTTCAACTCACTGTTTCAACGGTCAGAAGGGTAAGTGGGAAAAATTGAACTTTAATTACAAGGGCGAGGATTACCTAGGCGGACTTGGAGAACAAATATTAGGTAATACCTGGAATAAGGAACGTGGCCAGAGTCACTACGGTGGAAATCATCAGATGGGGGGGCGCATCACTCCTGTGTCTGAAGCGAAGAATCACCCGGTAAACTCAGGCGTCACGCAAATGCACACCTACTCGGGAGCCTATAGTTCTCAACCTCCTGCGGCTTCGACTCCGTTGCTGGAAGTACAAGTGCTAAATACGTTCGAGGCGAGCGATGATATCAACGCGCAAAAACCTATTGTGAATGCCGGTTGGGCGCGTGATCACTACGTGGCCCCATCGGGAGCTATGAAACAAGCACGGGTCGTTTACACTTCATATGGGGCTTCCGAAGATGTGCTTGATGAAGACGCGCGTCGATTTCTCGTGAATGCCTGCCTTTGGGCGGGTGGATGGGAGGATGTGATCACCCCCGATCTCGATGTCAGCATTGTTGGTGGATTTGATCCGGTTCCCTACACCACAGGTGCCTTCGCCCGGCAGAGAGTGAAGCCGTCCGACTTGGCTGGATGGGACAGCCAGATTATGCCTGCCGAGGCTCGTGTTTGGGGCGTTGGTGACAGTTCCGAGGGTATGGTGTCCAAGTTGTCCCGGGCGCTGAAGTCCCGCCCAGAGTTGGTCAAGAAGCTTAAAATGACTTATCCAGAATTTGATGCTTCGCTTTACCAATCAGAGGATAAAAAGCCAAAGAAGTGAGTCGTATTCGAAGCATCTTAAAGCGCTCCCTCAGGTGATAAACCAGCTAATGCCGTCACTGCACTGGCTTCCGTATTATCGTTTGGCCGCAGGTCCAGTTCCTTGGGGGCGACTCGTCCGCGGCCTTTCAATCTTGGTGGCACCTTCGAGACTGGATTCAGTGAAGGGAATCGGCTCGCTCGGTTCGAGGTGCTTGAGCTTTATCTCTTTGATCTCGACTCGATTGGCGTTGCCCCGGTGAAGTTGAATGGCAATGAGTCCCTCAAGGGAGCGACCAGCTTCGTCGTAATCGGTCAGTTCGGAAGTGGTTTTTCCATTCACCTGGTGAATCATGTGATTACCTCGGGCGATGACACGAAATTCCGTCCATTTAGAAAGGTTGGCTTTGACTGGCTCCTGTTCCGAAAGAACCCAGCGATTTTGTTCCGCATCGAGCGCAACGTTTTTACCGTTGAGACCGAAAATTCCTCTTCCTTTTTCTTCGTAGGTCATGCCGGTGTGTTCGATCGCTGGATGAACGTCGCATTGGTAGCCAGAGATAACAAAAGGACCATGATCGGATACTTTGCGGGATCGGTATTGGACTCCAGAGTTGTTGTCACCGATCACGCGCATGGTCGCAACGAGTTCAAAATCGCGAACAGTTCCCTCCTTCCAGATAAGAAAAGTGTTTCCCTCTAAGTGCGCCGGGCCTTCGCAGGTCCCGACCACGATGCCATCTTGAACGGTCCAAAGTCCTTCGGCCCCTTCCCAACCCGACAAGTCATTGCCGTTAAACAGAGAAGTAAAATCATTGGCCTCAAGGGCGAGACAGGAGGCAGCAAGTAATAGTGAAGTAACGGTGGCAAGATTCATGAAAAGAAGAAGTATAAAATGAAAACGGGATTTTCCGCAACTGAGCAATTAGTTGCCTAACCTACCGTTTACAAATCCTAATTGTCGTCCCGCAGAAAGTCGTATTCGGGCGATTCCACCTCGCCTTTGGCGTAGTCGTAGACCGCGGTGAGTTCTTCGGGACTATCCATTTCTTGGCCCTGATCTCCCGTTTTTTCGATCCATTCTTCGAGAATCTGGCGGTGCTGTTTCAGCACCGAGACGTATTCGGGATCCTTGGCCAGGTTGTTGAGCTGGTCAGGATCATTTTCGAGATCGTAGAGTTCTTCTTCAGGGCGTGTCTCGGCACTCATGTAGGAAGCCTGCAGGGGGGTCATTTCGCCGTCGGCGTAGGCGCGGCGCAGCTCGATGATGCTGGCATGCTTGTTCCGGTACTGTGACTGGTAGAAAGCGCGGTCGGTCAGGTAATTGCGAATGTAGCGAAAGCGTTCCGTCCCGACCGCGCGGATGCGATCGACGGCTATGCCGCAACGATCTCGGGCGGAAATGACGAACTTCTGGGGCTGGTAATCGGCTGCGAATAAATCGTGACCTTCAAAGGAAGCCGGGATTTCGAGTCCGCCCAGGGCGACAGTGGTTGCGGTGATATCGATGCCGTTGACGAGATCCTCACGCACCGTGCCCGCTTCCGGTGCACCTTCGATGGATGGAGGAAAGCGTACGATGAGCGGCACCTTGGTCCCGTCTTCGTAGAGGAACTGCTTGGCGCGGGGCAGGGGAGCGCCGTGGTCGGTGAAGAAGAAGACGATGGTGTTGTCCCAGAGGTCATACTCCTTCAATCCGGAGACAATGGCGCCGACCTGTTCGTCGGTTTCGACGACCTGCTCAAAGTGTCGAGCGATGGCATTGCGAATGACGGGTGTGTCAGGGTAGTGAGCGGGCACGTGAACCAAGTCCTCATCGACCCGGGTCGGCATGGGATACTTGGAACCAGTTTCGCCTTCGAACTTGCCACCGGAGAGTTGGATCTGGCCAAAGAAAGGTTTGCTCTGGAGTTGTTCAAGGAAGGACACGTCGCGTCCTTTGAGATGGCCACCGTAGCCGGGGCGCTCGAAGTCGCGGGAGAACAGGTCCTTGCGTTCGTAGATGAAATTGTAGTCCTCCTTGGATTCGTTGAAGGTGGAGAATCCTGCCTCCTTGAAAAGCGAAGGCACAGCGAAGACGCCTTCCGGCAGCGGCTTCTTCAACATAGTGCGGTGGCGATGCAGGCCATGCGTGGTCTGCATGGTGCCGGTGATGATGGCCGAGCGGGTCGTGGAGCAAACCGGTGACGGCATGTAGGCGCGGTCGAAGCGAACGCCGGCTTCAGAGAGGGCGTCGATGTTCGGAGTTTCGACGGCATCGTAGCCATAGCACCCCATCCAGTCGCTCATGTCGTCGACAAAAATCCAGAGGATATTTGGTTTTTCATTCGCTGTATTCGCTGCTTGGAGGGTTGGTAGCACCAGCGCGGAGAAGAGCAGAACCAGTGATCTCATGGATTAGTGTTTCATCGAATGAGAGAGGTCGCAAGGTAGGGAGATTGACCGGTTTGCGCCAAAATCGGATGTGTTACTTTTTTACTAAGTTTTCGATCGTGGCAGAGGTAGCATCACCAAGATACGAACTTCAATCGCGTTGAATCGGAACAGTGAAGTCGATTGCGCTGGTCACTTCATGAGAGTCGTTGGCTTTAATGCCGATCCGGTGTTGGTGAGTGGCTTTATCGCCACGGCGCTGGCGCTGCATTCCGGTCACGCCGCCAAAGAGTCCAGAATGTGTCACTGGTAAGCCTGCGGGCTCTTCCAAAGTAAGCCCTTTGAGGCAGCATTCCTGACCAAGAGTGTTACCTTCGCGTGGGTTGTAGCGTAAGAAGTTTTGCCCGTTCGGTCCGTTTTCATTAGTCGCCACAACAAATTATTGCTTTGAACTCTCAATCGCTCACCGAGGGATCGATCCCGAAACATATTCGCAACATCGCTGTACCGATGAGCATCGGGTTTCTTTTTAATACGATGTATAATGTGGTCGACTCGTTTTATGCGGGGCGGGTTTCGACTTCTGCGCTGGCGGCACTGGCCCTTTCGTTTCCGGTATTCTTTATCATCATTGCCATTGCCGAAGGCATTGCCCGGGGCTCATCCGCCCTCATCGCCAATGCAATCGGAGCGAAGGATGAGGAAAAAGAAAAGCGACTCTCGCGCCAGGTCTTTTCGCTAGGGTTGATATGCGCGCTGTCTTTGACTGCAATTGGACTGACAGTGGCGCCTACTTTATTTCGGATTCTGGGGGCCGAGGGAGAATATTTTAATCTGGCGTTGGGATACGTTTCGCCCTTGTTCATTGGAGCGGTCTTTTTCCTGATCAGTAGCATGAGCAATGCCATCCTGCTCGCGCATGGGGACAGCAAGACGTTCGGCAAGGTGTTGATCGCCGGGTTCCTGCTCAACCTGATTCTCGACCCCTGGTTTCTCTATGGCGGTTTCGGCTTGCCCGCGATGGGCGTGCCGGGGATAGCCTGGGCGACCGTGTTGATTCAGGCGCTAGGAGGAAGCTTTCTTTTCTCCGTGGTCGTGAGGCGTGGATATGTCGATCTCGGTGCGCTCTTCAAGCAGCGGCCCAAACCTAAGATCTACGGCGAAATCTTGAGGCAGGGCATTCCGACCAGCTTCAACATGATGTCGATTGCGCTCGGATTTTTCGTCACGACTTATTTCCTGAAATTCTATGGCGAAGTGTCGGTGGCGGCTTTCGGCGTCGGCACCCGCATCGAACAGATCGCGCTTCTCCCCGCGATCGGGCTGGGGGCTGCCATTGTTTCTATTGTCGGTCAGAACAACGGGGCGGGACGCATGGACCGGGTTGGCGATTGTGTGAAACTTTGCGTGAAATATGGCCTGATCCTGATTTTGGGTTCCTCTGTGCTTATCTTTGTGTTCGCCACTCCGCTAGTGCGCCTCTTCACTAGTGATGAGAAAGTCATCGAGGTCGGGGCCAACTACACGCGTATCATGGCCTTTATCCAATGGGCCTACGTGATGGGTTTTATTTTCATCGGATTTCTCCAGGCGATCAAGCGACCCATGTATGGATTCTTTGAGGCGGTGATCCGCAAGATTATCCTGCCAATCGGCATCTTTTATCTGGCCGTCAAAATCTGGGACGTCGACTTGAATGGCTTTTATTACAGCATGGTGGCAATCAACGTGATCATGACTGTGGTAACGATTATCTACGCTCAGATGGTGTTGAGAAAGATGACTCACTGTTCCTCGTCTTGATCCAGGTTGGGGAGCACAAGTGTTGTTTGAAAGACGGGCGCTCTGAGTTATGATACCCACCCTCCATCGGGAAGCGTATTTTCAAGGTGAGAGCAGCCATACATGAGCACGCAGGCACAGGAATTACCGGACTTTGACGAGATCGCTGAAACCATGGGATATCTTCCCGATCTGGACGCGAAGTTTCAGTTTCTAATCGACTTGAGCAAGCGGCTGCCGCTGATTCAAGAGGACGAAGAAACCGATAACTTCCGCGTATGGGGCTGCCAGTCTTCCGTATGGATCGTGCCGTTTGAAGACGAAGCCAAAAAAGGTGTGCTCAACTTTCGGGGCAAGAGTGATTCGGTATTGGTGAGCGGCATCATCGCCACGGCGCTGGCACTATATTCCGGCCACACTGCCGAGGAGATTTTGACCATCGACGGCACGGCCGAGATGAAGAAGTTAGACCTCGAATCTCACCTCAGTCCGACCCGACGTAACGGCCTCATGGGCATGATCGAGCGGATTCGTGAATACGCGGCCGCGACCCTTGGTTAGTTGGGAGCGCGATTCGCAGGGCTTAATACCGGGTTACATTTTTTCGCTCTGTTCACGCCATAAGATGGCGGTTTACACCGAGACGATCAATCGGTTTCATGGGTGCATGATTGAACGGATCTCCCGACGACTCAGTTTAAAGTTTCTCTCCGTGGTCGCTTTGTTCGGTGTCTATGTTAAGCGTCCCGCGGTAGCTCAAGGCAAGAAAGTGTTAAAGCGCATCGACCGCTGGGGCCAGACCCACGATCGCATCTTTCTCGGAGGCGGTTTCTGGGCTAACCCGATGGAGGACTGGCACATTAGGGACGGCTGGGCAGAATCGACCACTGATGCGGCCAATCGCAGTATTCATTCGTTGACTCACCAGCTTGCTTGGCCCGCCAAGGGTTTCGTTATGTCCGTAAAAATGGGTCGAAGCCGTATCCTGAAGAAGGACGGCGGTGCCGGTTTCCGCCTTGGAGTGAAGAGCGACCTCAACGAGGTGAAGAGCAATGTTTTCGCGAACGGTGGAGTCAACGCCGGTCTCGTGGGACAGGAAATCTTCATTGGGAAGAAAATAGCCAAGCTCTCTGGCGTGCTCGATGGCGACGTGGTGATTCTCGAACTTGAGGGAGCCGGCAGCGGCGATCAGGTAGAACTCACCCTCACCGCAAAGTCCTCGGACGGAACCGAGGAATTTGGGAAATTGAAAGCCAAGGCCGGAGCTGAAACTCTCGTTGGCAACATCGCTCTGGTCAGTCAATACACCGGAGCCAAGAATCGATCCGCGAGCCAAGAGGGTCATCGCTTCACTGACTGGCAGGTGGGTGGAGATGCCTTTTCAGTAAGTCCGGAGCAGAGTTTCGGTCCAATTCTCTGGTCGATGTACACTCTGAGTGACTCCCGTGGTGAAGAAGGGTTCGTCATGAAAATTTCTGCTCTTCTTGGGCCTGTTGGCGAAAAAGATAACCGTGAAGTTGAACTCGAAGTGCAGCGTGACGGCCAATGGGAGTCGCTGGGCAGCGAAACACTCGATCCGGCGGCGTGGGTGTCCACCTGGCGCATCCCAAATTGGGACGAGAAAGTGGACGTGCCTTTTCGCCTCGTCTATCGCGAGCAATTTAAAGATGGGAGTGAGGTGCCGGCTGAGTGGGTTGGTAAGATTCGTCAGAACCCGGTCGGACGTCCCGTTCGGATCGGTGGGCTGACTTGCCAGAAAGACTATGCGTTCCCTTACGAACCAGTGGCCAACAATCTGGTCAAGCTCGACCCGGACCTGTTGTTCTTCTCTGGTGATCAGCTTTACGAAAACCACGGAGGCTTCGGCATCATTCGCAATGAAGAAGGGCCGGCCATTCTAAATTATCTACGTAAGTTCTACATGCATGGATGGGCCTTCGGTGATGCCATGCGAAACGCGCCGACGATCTGCATCACGGATGATCATGATGTCTTTCACGGCAACATCTGGGGCGAAGGCGGTGAAGCGTGGGATATGGAAACGGGAGGTCAATCCAAGGCGGGTTACAAGCAGCCTGCCGGAATGGTCAATGTAGTACATACCACGCACGCTAGCCATCACCCCGATCTCTACGACGACACGCCGATGAAGCAGGATATCAGTGTCTACTACGGTGACATGGTCTATGGTCGTGTTAGCTTCGCTATCCTCGGCGACCGAATGTGGAAGAGCGGCCCGGAGCGGGTCGATACCGGTAGCGGTCGTGCCGATCATGTCTACGACCCAACCTGGGACACCTCGGCTCTCGACGTGCCGGGGCTCAATTTACTCGGCGAGCGACAGGAGAAGTTCCTTGAGGAATGGGGCGATGACTGGCGCGGCCACGAAATGAAAGTGCTGCTCAGTCAGACACTCTTTGTAAATGCTGCGACTCATCACGGCAAATACGATGGTTACATCAAGGCCGACCTTGACTCCGGCGGTTGGCCGCAGACGGCGCGTAACCGGACGGTTGATATTCTTCGCAAGTCCAAGGCATTGCACATCAATGGTGATCAGCACCTTACAACAATGACACAGTATGGGTCGTCAAAGCAGCGCGACGCAAACTGGTCCTTCTGCACACCGGCGATCGCCGCAGGATACCCTCGCTGGTGGCGTCCAGATGAAATCGAAGGTATGAGCCATCAGAAACGGCCCTCCCATGGTCACGACAATACGGGTGAATACCTCGACGGTTTCGATAACAAAGTCTATGTTTACGCCGTTGGGAATCCAGAGGTCGGCACTGAAAAGCATCGCTATGACCTGGCTCACCAGAAGGCGAGCGGTTTTGGATTGGTGACCATCAATACGGTGAAGAAGACCTACCACTGTGAGAGCTTCAAGTTCCTTGTTGATGCCACTGACGGAAATCCCGAGAACCAGCACCCTGGTTGGCCAGTAACCATCCACATGGACGAGAACGGAGGAGAAAATCGCTTGGAAGTCTAGCTCTGCGTGCATCCAAGCCTTGTTGTTTTGGAATCCTGACACTTTTTTGACAACTTCCCGATTGGGGAATTAGCAGGAATGATCGAAAGTTGTATTATGAAAAAGTCTCTCCTCGTTTTGGCCCTTGCCATTTCTGTAGTAGTATCTAACGGCTCTCCTGAGCACCCGGAACTTAAGGCCTTTGCGGAAGCCAAAGAGGGTCAAGTCCGACACGTCTTTGTCCTTCCTGAAAAAACTCGTCAGGAGGAAGTCGACTTCAAAGTCGAATTAATTCCCGGTAAGGTGATGGAAACAGACGGGGTGAATCGAATTTACCTCGGAGTGACGTTGGAGTCTCGCTCATTGAAAGGGTGGGGATACACGTTTTATGACCTCACAGGAAAAGATAACGCGATGAGCACTCTCATTGGAGTTCCACCCGGAACGCCAAGGGTGGAAAAGTTTGTCGCAGGAAAGCCCCTTATGATCCACTACAATAGCCGCCTTCCGGTGGTCATCTATACACCGAAGGGCTTCAAGATCCGCTACCGGATTTGGGAGGCGGGAAAAGAGCAGTCGATTAGTGAGTGACGGTTCTCTCAAAAGTGATTGTCGTCACTGTATCATGGTCGGCCGTTCCCAATCTTTGGAATTGTGACCTTCGGGCTTGGCCGGCTTGTTTACTTCGACGGGATCAGCCTCGGGATCGTAAAGCGGCCAATCGTCCGTGCGAAAGGGGGAAGCGGGTAGCCCCTCTTGATTGTAAATCAGATTGCGCTGGGAAGGGTTCATCGCCCAGCCATAGCGAACCGCGACGGGCTTTTCGACCTCAGGAGAGGAAACGACAATAGTGTCTCCGTTGAGGCGCGCATTAGCCCAATTCCAGATCTGATCTTCTCCTGCGATGGCGAATGAGTCGATCGGTCCTCTCTTCGCTGCCATCAGCCCGCTGCCGATAGAGTCAAATGACAGAATAACGCGGTGCTTACGAATGGTGTGACCCCTGTATTGAGGGCCGTCTCCGACAATGTCTTGGCCGTAAGTGTTGGCGAGAGCGTGGTAGGCGTGGCGAATGCCTATCGGTTTCTTGTTTTTGGGATGCAGATCAATGGGGTTGCCAGTGTCGATCGTGACGGCCATGCCGGTATTTGGAATGTCGTGGGTCGCGAGGCGCATTGCTTCCCGGCTAACGGCCCAGGAAGCTTCGATACCTTCAACTGGCTCGATTTGTTCGGGGTTCCAGCTGGGAAGTTGGGTGAATTGAAAAGGAAAGGTGTCAGAGACCTCGCCATTGGAGAGTTCGTGCCAAGACTTTCGGTAGTAAGTAATCAGGTTGGCGAGTTGGTTGCGGTAGTGCTCCGCCTGGGGAGCGTTTTTGGCGTTGCGTTCTCCCTGATACCAGATCATACCCCGAATGCCGTAGGGGCGAATCGGGTAGATCATGGCATTAAATTGATGACCGGGATACTGATGTCCAAGATTCGCTGGCTTGGTGATGATGGGTGGTGAGAGTTGTTTGAAGGAATTCTTCATTGTTTCGCCGGAATCGATGAGAGCGTTGTATTCTGCGAGTTCTTTTTCGAAGGAAGCGAAAGCTTTTTCTTCGGTATCACCGCGGGTGATCATGCGTTTGGCATTCTCTGCATAGCCTTTTTTGTGGGCGATAGCCCGGGGATCGTCTTTCTGAATCTCCCACGGCATCCAGCCTTCGATGGGAGTGCCGGCGAAAGCTTGCTGAATGATGCCGACGGGAACGCCAAGTTCCTTGTGAAGTTTCTTGCCGAAGTAGTAGGAGACTGCGGAGGTCTCAAGAGCCGCCTCGGGATTGCACGGCTTCCAAGTGCTGAGCCGGTCACGTGATTGCTCGAGCGGCTCGTGCCAGTGTTCTCGGCTGGATTTGAAGATGCGGAAGTCAGGCAGATCGACATTCGTTTCGCCTTCAGCTTCAAAGCTGTTGCCAACGGACCAGCCCATGTTGGACTGGCCGGCGCAGAGCCAGACTTCGCCGACCGCTACGTCGTTGAGTTCGATGGTATTGTTTCCTTTGATCGTGAGGCTGTGTCCGGTGCCGTGCTCCGGAGTTTCTAAGTAAACCCGCCACTGGCCTTTGTCGTTGGTGGTGGTGTTTTCTTCAGCGCCCCAACTGGCAGTGACCTTGATTTTTTCACCTGGTTCAGCCCAGCCCCAGATCGTATTGCTGATCTGTTGCTGCAGAATCATATGATCAGCAAAGAAGTTGGGAAGTCGAATCTCAGCTAAAGCGATGCTGGAAAGTCCGAGTATTGTGATGACTAGTGAGGGGAATTTCATTGGGGTTCAGGTGCGTTTATTTTTTTGGGCCAGTGTCGAAAGTAACACTGAATTAGTCTTTGTTCCAAGGGACTACTTGCTTCAGGATCAAGTCCATTTGCGATGGTGAGGGTGTCTTCGGTTGAGACGATACTCGCATCGATTAGATCCCGCTGATTGGATGGAGCACATGCTTAAGCCGGAAAGGCAGCGCACCCCTGAGAAAAGAATTACGGTAAAGTTCGCGCAGACCGATGGTTCACAATCTTTTAATTCAGCCGAAAGTTACCGGAGATGAGCTCTTCGGCGAGGGAGGTTTCTTCAAGCCTTGCGCGTGCTTGCTGAACTTGCGAAGCGGTCATGGAAGGTTGAGGGAGGCGGCAAGGTCCGGTTTGGAATCCGAGTAGTGGCCAGATGACTTGTTTGACGCAGGCCTGAAATGGCCCCGGTTCGGAGTTGATCAGCTTTACGAGTTGAACGGCCTTCGCCATCCAGGCTTGGGCCTGTTCCATATCCCGAGCTTCGTAGGCAGTGATGATTTCTTTCCAGAGGGGAGCGGCGAAGCCATAGCAACTGCCAACCGCGCCCGTGGCTCCAGTAGCGAGGGCACCGAGGATCATTTCATCAGATCCGAAGAGAATATCGTAACGCCCGCTATCGAATTGTTGGCAGGCCATCATTTCCGCGAGGAAGAAGTCGCTGAACTTAATGCCTGCAAAACTGGGGACGCGATCCTTGACTGCTTTGAGCAGGGCAACGGTATCAAAGGCGACGCCGCTGAGGCGGGGTATGTGATAGTAGTAATAAGGCAGGTCCGGAGCGGCTCCGGCAACCTCAGCGATGTAGTCGACCAGCAAGTCGAGCGTTGGCGGTTTGAAGTAGGTTGGAGGTAGCGTGGAGATGGCGTCGGCTCCGATATCAGCGGCGTGGCTGGCAAGTTCACGGGCGGAATCGATTGAGTTGTGACCCACCTGGATCACGGTGGGGACCCTCTGGTTCGTCGCGGTGAAGTAGGAAGCAGCGACTTTTTTTCGTTCGTCGACAGAAAGGGATTCACCTTCGCCCGTACTGCCGCAAATGTAGAAACCCGAAGCGCCGCGTTCGATCATGTGATCGGTCATGGCAGGGATGAGTTCAAGATTCACTGCGCCGTTCGAGTGGAAGGGTGTGTAGGTTGCTGCAATGAGTCCCTTGAGTTTCATAGTGTGATTCGAAGTGACTAGACAGGGTTGGCTCGATGACGTGATTCTGTTGATTCAGAATTCTGCTAAAAACCCTTTTCCTTGATGTTAGAAAATGTTATAACATAATCGAACGCGCAAGTGTTTTTAAAGAAATTTCAAACGTATGTCGGTTGCCTCTCTCAGCGAAAAAGCGTATCACCATATCCGGAGACAGGTCTTTGCCGGGGAGTTGTCTCCCGGAGATCGGTTGGTTAATCGTGTTCTCGCTAATGAGCTTGGAACCAGTTTTATTCCGGTTCGAGAAGCGATCAGTCGACTGGCCAGTGAGGGATTAGTGGAGCAGGTCGCCGGGGCAGGGGCGTTCGTGCGTGTCTTTGACCGTCAGGAAATTTCTGAGATCTACGATGTGAGGGAGTTGTTTGAACCACACGCTGCAGGGCAGGCGGCAAGATTCATGACTGACCACGAAGTGGCGGAATTGGAATCGCTTTTGAAGGAATGGGAGGACATAGGTGATACCATTCTGGCTCGAAAGCGGGGTGCCACAGAATTAGATCTGGATCGCTGGCTTGAACTCAATGAGCGGTTTCACGCGGTGATGATCCAGGCCTCGCGCAACCGGATGCTCTCGAAGATTACCAAGGATGTGAATGTACTCTCGAAATGCTTCGCTGCCCACCGCGGGTCTCCGCGACTGCTGTCTGAAGATACGGTGAAGTCCACGCTCAGCTCTCACCGCGAGCTATTTAAATTGCTGGCAGATCGAGATTCGAATCGTGCGGAAGCGTTGGTAAGAGACCAGCTCAAATTCGGGCGTGAGTCTGTTCTCGCCTTTTTCGATCAGAATAGGAACCGATGAAGAAAATTAAACAGAGGGTGAGCTTGCTGGGGTGTTTGGCTGCGTTGAGCCTTTCGGCCGCCATCGGTTCCGAGCGTCCCAATGTGATCTTGTTCCTCGTTGATGACTTGGGATGGAAAGACCTTGGGTGTCAGGGAAGTGAATATTATGAAACCCCGAACATTGACGCGTTAGCGGAGTCGGGGCTTCGCTTCACGGACGCTTACGCAGCTTGCGCGGTTTGCTCGCCGACTCGGGCTGCCATTTTGACGGGCAAATATCCGGCCCGGCTCATGCTGACCCAATGGCTGCCGTCAGGGCGTTGGAGTGCGACGAAGAACAAGATGAAAGAGGGGCGCTTTCTTCGTTCTCTGCCGCTGGAAGAAGTGACTTTGGCGGAAGCCCTGCGTGACGAGGGCTACGCTACTTTTCACGTCGGAAAATGGCATCTCGGTGGCGAACCTTTCTCGATGCCGAGACACCATGGTTTTGATGAAAATGTCGGTGGTGACGACCACGGCGCCCCGGGTAGCTACTTTTACCCTTTTAAGGGAAAATGGACCATTCCGACGACAAAAGAAGCGGTGGCCAAGCAGGCATTTGAAGGAGGTAAGGAGGGTGACTTTCTCACTGACCTGATGGCGAAAGAAGCTGGCAAGTTGATTATCAGCGCAGGGGATGAGCCCTTCTTTCTTTATCTTCCCTTTTATGGTGTTCACAGCCCGCTTCAGGGCAAAAAGGACAAGGTCGAACGCTACGCGGCGATACCAAAAGAAGAACGGCAGGGTGACCCCAAATACGCTGCCATGGTGGAGTCGATTGACGATGCAGTGGGTCATGTCATGGGCGTGGTTGAGGAACGGGGAGAAACGGGAAATACTCTCGTCATTTTCACTTCGGATAACGGGGGGCTGGCCAAGGCGACCAATCATAGGCCGCTACGCGCCAACAAAGGTTCTCACTACGAAGGTGGCATTCGGGTGCCTCTAATCATGGCGGGTGCAGGCATCGGGCTGGATGCACCAGATGGCGTCAACCTGCCGGTCACTTCCTGTGATCTCTATCCGACTATTCTTGCATTGACTCGAACACCGATGCGGGAGTCCGATGGATTGAATCTGGCACCCGTGGTTAGTGGGTTGGAGGGAGTGCCATATGCCCGGGAGAATCCTCTTTTCTGGCACTATCCGCATTACAACCAGCATCCATCGAGTGCTCCGGTGTCGATTATTCGACGGGGAGATTGGAAGTTAATCGAGTTTCTTGAGAGTGGTGAACTGGAGCTCTACAACTTGGCAGAAGATATTGGGGAATCTAGGAATCTGGCGAAGGCTCAACCTGAATTGACAGCGGAGTTGTTGACCAAGTTAAAAGAATGGAAAGTAGATGCAGGGGCAGAACCGATGCGTCCAAATCTGCAGTACGTAGCGAAGGAGGGAAAGCGATGAGGTCCTTTCTTTCGGTATTGTGTTTCGCCGGTTTGTCGGCACTATTAGGTGCGGCAGAAAGCCCTAACATTCTCCTGATTGTCTCCGAAGATAACGGGCCGGAACTTGGCTGCTACGGCCAGCCTTATGTGCAGACTCCGGTGCTGGATAAACTGGCTGCGGGTGGTATTCGTTTCGAACGGGCTTATGTGCCCCAGGCGGGTTGCAGCCAGTCACGGGCGGCGCTGATGACAGGCCTTTACCCCCATCAGAACGGTCAGATTGGTTTGGCGACGTGGAAGTTTGGTCTCTACGACGGGGCTACACCCAATTTGGTGGGTTCGCTCAAAGGGGCGGGCTATCGCACCGGCATTATCGGTAAGCTTCACATTAATCCAAAGGAAGCTTTTCCTTTCGACTTTCGGGCGATCTCCACTTCGAATTTTGCCCGCAAAGATCATGATCAGTATTCGGTCAAAGCGAAGGAGTTTATCGAGGCTTCCAATGAGCCGTTTTTCTTGAGCGTGAATTATCCAGATGCGCACCGGCCCTTCATTGCTCAAGTTGACGGGGTGCCGTCGGAGCCGCTCACAGAGCAGGATGTTACACCGCTGGCGTATTTCGGGCTCGATACTCCTGAGTTGCGTCGCCAGACCGCGGACTACCTCAACTGCATGAGTCGTCTCGATGTGCAGGTTGGGGAGTTGCTCGAGGTGTTAAAGGCCTCAGGAAAAGCGAACAATACGCTGATTGTCTACATGGGGGATCACGGAGCTGATATGTTGCGCGGTAAACGAACCTCGTATGAGGGAGGTGTCAGGGTGCCGTTAATTGTATCCTGGGCAGGGCAGGTTGAACCGGGCCAGGTACGTCATGAGCTCGTCTCGACCCTCGACTTGATGCCGACCTTTCTCGAGGCCGCAGGGGCGGAGCCGGTCGACGGATTGCCGGGACTTGATCTCGCTCCCATGTTTGACGGTAGGAAGGTGAAGTGGCGTCCCTATCTTTTCACTGAGTATCACACGCACTCGGCGCACAACTATTATCCGCAACGCACCGTACGAGATGATCGCTACAAGTTGATTAGCAATTTGATGCCGGGCGTGGTCAATCCAGGCTACGAATTCACGCGGCGAAAGTTCTTTGAGGAGAAACGCGAGGTCGTTGCGGTTGCGCCGGAACCAGTAAGGTCTGCTTATGAGCTGATGGAGCAACCTCCGGCCTATGAGCTCTATGACCTCGAGGCTGATCCTTACGAATTTACTAATCTAGCGGAGAATGAAGAGCACGCGGAAGTGCTCGCCCGATTGCAAGGGGAACTAGAGGACTGGCGCAACGAGACGAATGATCCAATGCGCGATCCGGAGAATATTCTTCGGCTCAAGGCGGAGATCGATGCATGTCTCGACGGTGCCGATGCGTCCAAGGCGAAGTTGAACCTGACCTATCCGGAATACTTTTTCTCTGCCTCCGCTGCCATACCCAGAGGGAACAGGAAGAATGTACTCTTCATTGCGATCGACGATTTGCGTCCGGCCCTGAGATGTTTCGGTGACCCCGTGGCGATAACACCCCACATCGATACGCTTGCCCGTCGGGGGGTGATTTTCAATCGGGCCTATTGCCAGTTGGCCGTCTGTGCGCCTTCACGGCACTCCCTGCTGACCGGGCTTCGACCGGATACAATCAAGGTTTGGGATTTAGGAACGCATTTTCGTGAGGCGCTTCCCGAAGCGGTGACCTTACCGCAAGCGTTTAAGGAGGCGGGATATTCGACTCGGTCGATAGGGAAAATTCTTCACGGAAGCGGAGCGCCTTCTCAGGATCCTCCGTCCTGGTCGGTTGATCCCATACTTGATACCAATCGGGAGCCGGAGCTGCGTTATGCCCGAGCTGAGAATCTTAAGGGTTCGGGTTTGAAGCGAAATAGCTCAGAGGCTGCCTCCGTCGAGGATGATTACTATATCGACGGACTGATCTGCCGGGAAACGATCACCGCGCTAAAGGAATATGCGGAATCGGGAGAGTCCTTCTTTCTTGCGGTAGGCTTCAAGAAGCCGCACTTGCCGTTTTGTGCTCCGCAGCGCTATTGGGAACTCTATGATCGGGAAGCCATTTCGCTGCCTGCTTCGATGGCGCATCCTAGGAAAGCTCCCGAATTCGCCGTTCGCAGCTGGGGGGAGTTGGAAGGATACCGTGATATCGCGAAAAACGGCTCGCTAACCATGGCTCAGGTGAAAGAGCTACGTCATGGCTACTACGCCTGCGTGAGTTACATTGACGCTCAGGTTGGGAGATTGATGGAAACCCTGGAAGCGTCCGGACTCCTAGAAACCACCGTCATCTGCATCTGGGGGGACCATGGGTTTCACCTTGGAGAGCAGGGCCTTTGGACCAAGGCCAATAACTACGAGTGGTCGACGCGAGTGCCGCTTCTGATTGCTGACCCTGATCGGGAAGCGGGAAAGACGGAGGCGCTCGTCGAGTTGGTCGATGTTTACCCAACCTTAGTAGAGCTTTGTGAGCTGCCGATTGGCAGTCAGCTTGAAGGACAGAGCCTCGTTCCTTTGCTGAAGGATCCTGATCAGCCGTGGGCGGAGTCAGCGATGAGTCAGTATCCCCGAGCAAAACAGGGGAATCGTCACAGTCGCCATGGAGATTTTATGGGTTACACCATTCGAACACGCGATTACCGCTACGTGGAATGGCGAAACTCTGACACGGGCGATGCCGTGGCGGTGGAGTTTTACGATCATCTCAAAGATCCTGACGAGACTATGAACGTGGCTCAGAACTCTGATTATCATTCTATTCTCAAGCGGCACGAAGCGCTGCTTTACCTCAGTCTCGAAAAATCCCGTTCTGCTTCACGAAACCCTTCTTTACCTCAATAAATCGCCAACACTTGATGAAACCCTCATTTTACGTCAGTCAATTTATCTCCCTTGCTGGACTCATTCTCTTGTCCGGTCAAACCAGTCTCTCGGAAAACGCTCAAGAAGCAGGCCTTGATCCGTTTCTCGGTGACCCCGTTGTCGAAATTCAAACAGTCTTTGAGGATGAACGATTCCCCAATGTGGTCGTTTCGACGAAAGGCACTGTTCTCGCCACTTTTGGCAGGAAGACCTTGCGTGTTTGCCGGAGCGAAGATGGTGGCAAGACCTGGGGCGAACCGATACTGATTGCGGAATCAGGAATTCACGGAGGAGGAACGACGGTGGATGAGAACACCGGGGATATTCTTACGTTTGTGGAGGAGGAGCATCCACCGGCACGACTGACGGTCTATCGCAGTCAGGATGATGGCAAGACCTGGGTGGTCGACGATGTCACCATCCATCCGGATTCAGAGGGACGCGATGTCTCGATGCACATGAATGAGCGTGGTATCACCTTGCGCCATGGAGAGCACAAAGGACGTTTGCTGAGGCCATCGCGTCACTACGGGGAAGGGAATCGTCCCGAAAGTTTGTTCCCCACTCACTTTACCAACGCCATCTACAGCGATGACGGTGGCGAAAACTGGAAGGCCAGCGATCCATTTCCGCACATGGGGACTGGTGAGGCCGCTGTGGCAGAGTTGTCAGACGGTCGTATTTATTACAATTCCCGTCGCCACTGGGCGCCCGAAAATGAAAATTCGCGCCGCCGTTGGATTGCATGGAGCTACGACGGGGGTGAAACCTGGCAGGATAGCGGTATCTGTGAAGTGCTCCCTGATGGCGCTCAGGACAGAGACTATGGCTGCATGGGGGGATTAGTCAGATTACCAGTGAAAGGTCGGGATATTCTTTTCTACAGCAACTGCGATAGCGATACTGGTCGAAAGCAGGGCACGATCTGGGGCAGTTTTGATGGCGGTAAAACTTGGCCGATTAAGCGTCTCATTTATGAAGGTAAATTCGCCTATTCATCCCTTAGCGCAGGTCGCCCGAAAACTGATTCCGAAGGTTGGGTCTACCTCCATGTTGAAAGCGAAGGTGGTTCAAAAGTGGCGCGCTTCAATCTGAGTTGGCTGCTGGAAGGAGAATTGACGGGAGATGGTAAAGTCCCGAGTGACCTTGCTCAATGAAGCGATTCGGACTCATCCTGGTCGGACTGGTCAACTTGTTGGGAACGTCGCTTCGTGGCGAAGCGGAGCGACCCAATGTGCTCTTCCTGGCGGTTGATGACATGAAAGATTGGGTGAACTGCCTTGGTGGCTATGAGGGCACGGTTAAAACGCCGAATATTGATCGTCTCGCGGCCAGGGGAACTCTTTTTACAAACGCTCACTGTCCCTCACCCAAGTGTGCGCCGTCACGCGCGGCCATTATGACAGGGTTGATGCCCTCGACCAGCGGACTCTACGATAATGGACACTGGTGGTATGCCAATTTCCCTGAGGTAACCACCATTCCTGTGCACTTTCAGAAACACGGTTACCAAGTAGTCGGGGCGGGGAAGATCTTTCATCATACCGCGGGTAATCATCCTCCGAACCAATGGCATGACTTTCAGAAACTACTCTTCCGAGACGATCCATGGTTTCGAGGAGTAAAGCTGAACTACCCGTGGTCAGATCATGGTCCGTATCCGGAAGGATTTCCGTTCAGCGGTGTCGAAGGGCTCGGGCATGAAAACGACTGGGGATCGTTGGGCTACGAAGAAATTCAATACGATGATTCCAAGTCGGCGACCTATGCGGTGGAGTTTCTCAAACAAGAGCATGATGAGCCATTCTTTCTGGCCTGTGGCTTGTTTCGACCGCATTTGCCGTGGTATGTGCCGAAGGATTACTTTGATTACTACCCTTCTGATAAAATCGTAATGCCAAAGGTGAGAAAGGATGATCTCGAAGATGTGCCCGACGCTGGAAAGGCATTTGCCAAAGCACGGGAAAAAGACTTCGAGTCAATTCTCGAGGCAGGCAAGTATCGGGAGGCGGTGCGGGCTTATCTGGCCAGCATCACCTATGCCGATGCGCAGTTGGGGCGTGTTCTAGCGGCGCTGGACGTGAGTGGGCAGGCTGGCAACACTGTGGTGGTGCTGTGGTCGGACCACGGCTGGCATCTTGGAGAGAAGGGCCACTGGCACAAAACCACATTATGGGAAGAAGCCACACGTGTTCCCTTAATTATTTCGGCTCCTGGCTATGAGCCGGCTCGTTGTTCCCGTCCGGTTAGTCTGATCGATCTCTATCCGACATTGGACGAATTATGCGGCCTGCAGCCTGATCAAGCTTATGATGGTCAGAGCCTAGTACCGTTGTTAGAATCCCCTGAAGCAACCCTCGATCGCATCGGGGTCACGATTGAATACAAGCTTGGAAATGTTGCGCTTCGCACAGACCGGTTTCGCTACATTCGCTACGCCGATGGTAGTGAGGAATTTTATGATCACGAAACTGATCCTTATGAGTGGAAAAATTTGGTAAACGATAATGACTTGATGGAAATAAATATTATACGGGAGCGCTTGGCGACGCAGGAGTGGGCAGAGTCAGTCTCTAAGAAAGGGGAATTCGATTTTGATCCTGACACTTTCACTTGGAAGGAAAAATCAACAGGTCGAGTTATCGATGGCAAGGCTCCTGTAATCCGGTCACTGAGATGAAGACTCGCCGCGCAGTTCTTTTTCTACTGCTCAGCCTTAGCGTGGGCTTTGGTTCCGCGGCGATCCCATCCTCTGCCGAGCCTCGCCCCGATATCCTCTTTATCGTAATCGATGATATGAATGACTGGATCTCGCTTCTAGATCCGGAATCACCGATTCAAACTCCCAATCTGGAGCGTCTCGCCAAACGTGGCAGCCTCTTCACGAAGGCCTATTGCGCTTCGCCTGCCTGCAATCCCTCCCGCGTCGCAACCCTGACGGGACTGCGTCCAACGACCAGTGGCGTTTACGGGAACAAGAGTAATTGGCGCAAGGCGCTGCCGGGGCGAAAGACCATCATGCAGCAGTTTCGGGCTGCGGGTTATGAAGTGAAGGGTGCTGGGAAGATCTTTCATCACCACCTCGACGGGGCGTTTCACGACGACGCGTCATTCAATGAGTTTCAGCCTATGGCAACGCAGAATATGCCGGAAGAGAAGTTGAATGGTAGGCCGGGTTATGGCTCGTCCAATACGGACTGGGGTGAGTGGCCGCCGGCAGAAACGGACACAATCGATTTCAAGACGGCCGACTACTGCATAGAGGTGTTGCAGGGAGACCGAAGTGAGCCACCACTTTTTCTTGCCTGTGGGATCTTCAAGCCTCATTCACCGTTTTTTGCACCAGCCATCTACCACGAGCCTTATCTCGGGATGGAACTTCCGATACGGAATCCGGATGACTGGGACGACCTGCCTTCGGGAGCCAATGACTTAATGAATTCAAAGCGTTGGTTTTGGGCTGGCATGATGGGAGTGGAAGTCAAATCTCCGGGATCCTACCAGCGATTCATCGAAGCTTATGCTGCTTGTTGTGCCTTTGCTGATGCTCAGTTGGGGCGCGTCCTCGACGCGCTCGATTCTAATCCTCGCGGGAAAGAAACCGTTGTCGTCTTGTGGTCGGATCACGGCTTTCATCTGGGTGAGAAAGATCACATCGAAAAGTTTGCGCTTTGGGAAAAAGCGAATCGCATTCCCATGATAGTGGTTGCACCCGGCGTCGCCACCCCGGGAAGTGTCTGTGATGCACCGGTTGATTTGACTGCCTTGTATCCCACCCTGTTGGAATTGGCAGGGTTGCCTGAAGACAAAAAAGCGGATGGTTACAGCCTTGTTCCGCAACTGAAGAATCCCGGCCGCAAGCGCCCGATACCGGCGCTAATGACCTATAGCAAAGGCAATCATGCGGTGCGAACGGACCGCTGGCGCTACATTCGCTATTCCGATGGCACAGAGGAACTTTACGATCACGAGGTGGATCCTGATGAGTGGGCTAACGTGGCTTCCGCTCCGGAGCATGTTGCTGTTTTGAAAGAACACCGGAAGTGGCTCTTCAGGGTTGAGGCTGATCCCGTCGGTGATTTAAAACGAAAACCCAAGATGAAAACGAAATGAAGGGCCGAGTTGGAACTGCGCTGGCCGGGATAATCTGTCTGGTGGCTAATGTTGTCGCCACCGCCGAAGACCTGTCTGTCGGGGTGGGGCTGATTCAATGGCATTCACTCCCAAAGCTTCCTGATACTCACGGGCTGGCTGGTCCGTTTGCCGGTAAAATTGGCGAATCGCTGGTCGTTGCCGGTGGGGCCAATTTCCCAAAGGCACCGCCGTGGGAGGGTGGTAAGAAGGTCTGGCATGATCGTATCTTTGTTTACTCAGCTGAGCAGAACTCGTGGATAGTTTCAGAGACGAGGCTTCCGCAATCACTAGCTTACGGGGTGTCGCTGACACTCCCAGGGCGTGCTTCTGTGGTGTTACTGGGGGGCAGTGATCAGGAGAACGTTCCCACCACTACGGCGATGGAATTGCGATTGGTTTCGGGGAACGTGACCCTGACCGAATTGCCTCCGCTCCCCGTTCCCCTTGCTGAAATGAGTGGGGAGGCGATTGGCAACGCGCTTTACCTTTTTTCGGGACGAACCAGCGAAAAAACATCTCAGACTCTGTTTCAAATCGACCTCGATGCCATCAAGCCCCAATGGAAGGCTTTGCCATGGCCCGGTGAGGCCAGAGGGCGCATGCATTCCATCGCTGGGAAGCAAGATGGGAAGCTTTACTGGTTTGGGGGTCGCGACGGAATGTCTGAAGGTTCTATTCCCTTTTCTGAAGATCGTATGGAACCCGAGAGTCTCGACTTTCTCAGGGACTGTTATTGCTTTGATCCAGCTACGACTGAATGGGAGCATTTGGCGGATCTTCCCGCTGGCCTCTCTGCGGCCCCGTCTCCAGCGGTTTCAGTCGGAGAAGCACACCTTCTCATCCTTGGTGGCGTGACCGTAAATTTTTTAAAAGAACAGTTAAGGGCGCGCCCTGAGTTGAATGGGCAGGGTCATGAGCACCCCGGATTTCCAAGGACGGTTTGGGGGTATCATACCGTCACTAATACCTGGGCGCCAGTGGATGAAATTCCCCTGGAGTTCGAAGCGCCGGTCACTGTGCCGGTGGTGATGGCTGACGCGAACACTTTCTTAATTTCGTCGGGAGAAATTAAGCCAGGAGTGAGAACACGGCAGGTCATTCGCGGTCAAGTCGAGTCCAACCGTGCTTCCTTTGGAGTGGTCAATTGGATTGTGGTCGCGGTTTATCTGCTCGCCATGGTGGCGGTCGGCTACGGATTCATGAGGCGCGAATCTGCTGCTTCGACCGATGCCTACTTCCGAGGGGGTCAGCGGGTGCCATGGTGGGTGGCTGGTCTTTCAATTTTCGCAACGATGCTGTCGGCAATCACTTTTATGGCGATTCCGGCGAAAGCCTATGCCGAGAACCTCAACTTCTGGATCGGACAGTGGGCCATGGTGCTGATCGTGCCGCTGGTGGTCCTTTTTTATCTCCCGTATTTTCGAAAACTGAATATCACTTCGGCCTACGAGTTTCTCGAGAACCGTTTTAATCTTGCTTCGCGTTTGGTAGCCAGCGCTTTGTTCATGCTCTTTCACGTGGGGCGGGTTGCCATCGTGCTCTACCTGCCGGCCCTTGCGCTATCGAGTGCAACGGATATCAACATTTACGCGGCTATTCTTGCCATCGGCTTGCTTTGCATCATCTACACTGTCATGGGTGGCATCGAAGCTGTGGTCTGGACAGATGCGATTCAGGCGTTGGTTCTATTAGGGGGAGCACTTCTTTGTCTTTTGATCGTGATTTTCAATCTCGATGGTGGCATGGGCACGCTTGTCAGTATCGCTGGGGAAGATGGAAAGGGACTAGTCGCTGACTGGAACGGTTTCGACTTCAGCTCCTCGACGAACTCCGGTTGGGTGATCTTTCTTGGGTTCCTATTTGCTTCGCTGCCATCCTACACAGCGGGCCAAGATGTGGTGCAGCGATACGTGACGACTCCGAGTGAGAAAGACGCGGCGCGTTCTCTCTGGCTCAATCTTCCGATGGCTTTGTTAGGCTCCTTGCTCTTCTTTGGCTTAGGAACCGCACTCTATGCTTTCTACAAAACTCAGCCTGAATTGCTCGACCCCACCCTTGAGCGAAATGACGGCATCCTTCCTTTCTTTATCCTTCAGAATCTGCCAGTCGGCGTAGCTGGTTTGATCGTGGCCGGAATTTTTGCGGCGGCCCAATCGACTATTTCTAGTTCGTTGAACTCGGTTGCGACCGCCTTTGTGACCGACTATTACGGTCGGATTTTGAAACCGCAATCGCCGGATGCATTACGTCTTGCTGTGGCGCGACGAATTGTGATCGTTCTAGGCCTCATTGGAATTGTTCTCGCCTCGTGGATCTCAGCGACGGGCATCAAGTCAGCGTTCGACGCATTCAATACATTCATCGGCATGGCACTTGGGCCAGTGGGGGGCATGTTTTTTATTGGCGTATTTGTGAAGAGGGCGTCAGGGGCAGTCGCCTTGATCGGAGCAGTGGTGGGATTCCTTATCGTGTTAGCTCTTCATTTTGCGAGGCAGGCAGGAGCGATCGATCTCTGGCCGATTCTCAATGGTATGATTAGTTTTGTCGTCACCGTTGTGGTGGGAGCGCTTGTGGGACTTTTAAAGCGACAGACCGCGTCATTGGAGGACGCTTAGAGGTTTCCAATGATCTCCAACGCTCGATCCATCATCTCGTCTGTAATGTCCTTGTGAGTGACAAGGCGCATCCGACGGGGACCCATCGCGACGGTGAGAATGTCTTCGCTGGACAAACGTTCCATGGCAGATGTCAGGGCTTCCGGCGTTTCAAAATCGAACATAACCAGGTTGGTTTCGGGAGTAAGGGTGTTTCCGGACAGCGATGAAACGGCGAGAGCTTCACTGAGACGCTCGGCGTTGCAATGATCATCGGCCAACCGCTCGATATTGTTCTTCAGGGCAAACAATCCTGCCGCCGCAAGATAACCGGCCTGGCGCATGCCGCCGCCGAAAGCTTTGCGCATGCGGTTGGCTTCCTTAATGAAATCAGCCCCTCCCAGCAGGAGAGAACCTACCGGGGCGCCGAGTCCCTTTGAGAGGCAGACGGAAATACTGTCGAAAACCTCGCCAAAGTCTCGAGGCGTTTCTGCTGTTTCGACGATCGCGTTGAAAACGCGCGCCCCGTCGAGATGGAGGCGGAGATCGTGTTCGAGGCAGATCGAACTGATGTGTCGGATCTCATCGAAGTCCCAGATCGTTCCACCACCCTTGTTGCAGGTGTTCTCAATCGAAACGAGACGAGTGCGCGGGTAATGAGGATCGTCGGGGTTGATCGCCGCCGCTACGTCTTTGGCTGAGAAGCGACCGCCGTCGCCGTGCATCAGCTTGCAGGAAATGCCCGAGTGCAAGGCAGCGCCGCCGCCTTCATACACGTAGACGTGAGCGGTCTCATCGCAGATCATCTGGTCGCCCGGACGCGTGTGCGACTTGATCGCAATCTGGTTGCTCATCGTACCGGACGGGCAGAAGAGCGCACCCTCCATTCCGAAGAGATGCGCCGCGAAAGACTCCAGTTCCAGCACTGTAGGATCGTCTCCGAATACCGCATCGCCCACCTCTGCCGCGGGCATCGCCTCAAGCATGGCCGGGCAGGGCCGGGTGACAGTGTCGCTGCGGAAATCGATCTGCATAGATGGGAAGAGATGGAGTTTAGGCAAGCTCTGCTACCATCTTACAGCCACAGAAAATGCCAATCTACCGTTCGTTGAAAATCGAACCTGCTTATCCAAAGGAATAGGGTGCTCGGTATTCGCGCGTGAGCCATGCCGGATCACCGGTGCCTCCGGCGAATTGGTTGGTTTCTGGATTCCACTTCACGTTCGCATTGAAGTAGTAGCCGATGTTCATGAGGTGACAGCATATCGCGGAACCACCGCCAACGACTTCATCCGTTATCGGCTTGGTGCGGTTGGCAACGGCCTGAAGGAAGTCCGGCACGTGTCCAACGCTTTTGTAGAGTTTAATCTCGGCGGTTTCGAGAAATTCCCGTTCCGCGAGAGTGTATTGTGAGGTTACCGATTTATCTTCTTTGCTGAGTGCTCTGTATTTCTCATCGCCATCGATGGTGAGGGCAAACTTGCCGCGGGAAACCTGGACGACGCCCTTAGATCCGTGGAATTCGACTCCGATTCCACCGCCGTGGGTAACGGTGACTCCGTTCGCGTATTTCAGCGTACAGCCGCGTTTCGCCTCGGGGTCCTCCGGAGGAATGACTTCGATGGGGCCTGAGCCATCCATGCCAAGTCCCCACTGAGCGATATCGAGGTGATGAGCACCCCAGTCGGTGACCATACCACCGCCAAATTCGCGGTAGTTTCTCCAACGGGGGAAATTATTGTGAAGGCCCCGGGGGCTCAGAATGGAATGGTAGGCGCGTTTCGGCGCTGGCCCTAGCCAACGCTCCCAGTCAAGGCCTGGCTCCATTTCCTCTTCTGGCAAATCACAAGGTCTACCGGGATCACCAAAACTGCATTCGACACGTTCGATCTCGCCAATGACGCCATTGCGAACCAGTTCGCAGGCGACGCGGAATTCCTTGGAGGAACGTTGCATCGAGCCGGTCTGGAGAACACGACCATTTTTTTCCACCTCGTCAATGACGGTAACGGCCTCGAAGATGTTGTGAGTCAGCGGCTTTTCACAATACACGTCTTTGCCGGAGCGCAGCGCAGCGACAGTCGGGATGGCATGCCAGTGGTCGGGGGTAGCGATGCAGACTGCATCGATGTCATCGCGGGCGATGATGTCCTCGTATTTTGTTGTCGCGACGCACTCGATATCGAGGCCTTTCTTGGCATTCTGTTCATCAACCCCTACCTTGGCATCCTTGAGGCGGGTTTGATCGACGTCACAGACGGAAACAACATGTGTGCCGTGGCTCATGAAATTTCGAAGTAGTCCGCGGTTCTGCTTACCCATGCCGATGAAGCCCATGCGAAGAGGCTTGGGTGAGGCGTCCTGGGCAGAGAGGCCTAGCGGGAGTATCAATGGAGCCGCGGCGGCGCCTGCAGAAGTCTTGATAAAGTTTCGACGAGAATTGTCCATAGGCAGATAAGTTAGACGGAAGGGTTGGGAAAAACCATTTTTTTTCAACTGCCGATCTTTCGATTAAGTTCGCTTTTACCTGGCGCCGACAGCCCTGCCTTGCCAATCGAACCGCGGATCGTGCCTTGATCTACTCTCGTTTTCGGCCTTTGGTTGCTTTCCCGACCATTTTTATCCAGAAACGTATACTTCGTGATGAATCGAGACCAGCCTTCTCAATGTCCCTTTTCGGCAGGGGAAAAGGCGGCGCAGCCATCATTAGAAGGTTATAATCTGCGAT
>PBSY01000023.1 GCA_002726915.1 Verrucomicrobiales bacterium
TCGGACGAAGACTGGAAAAACGAATACTTCAAAAAGAATCCCGGTGCGGATTCCAATAGCGACGGCAACCTGAGCTGGGCTGAGCTAAAGGCCCACAAAGAAAAGGCCTCCAACGCACCGCCGCAGAATACTTCATCCCCCTCCGAAAGCCTTCGGACCGAGGGCGTGTTTTCAAAGAACGCCGAAGGCAATACTATCTTCACCAACTCGAACGATGGCCAAGTCTATTACGCCATCAAAGAGATCGGCGAACAGGTCACTGGACATCTTGACCAAACCGTCACCGTCAACGCCCGCGTAAAACCCGCCACCAGCGGCAAAGTCATGATGATGGTGTATTTGTTGGGCTTCAAAGACTGAAAGGAATTTACTTTTTCAACTATTTTGACGGCGCATCGGTCCGGCTGGGATTGAAGGGGTGAAAATCCCGCGAGGAGCTGCGGGACTTCACTACTCTTTCTTTTGACATCTACGCACAGCTCAATGAGCACTGCGAGCATGTGTTTAATGACTGGGCAAACGATGAGATTGATTAGGGCAGGGCAGATGCCCCCTGTTATCTTGATTACATCCGCCGGGCATCCCCGAAACCTCTTGGAAAGGGCTGGGCTCGGATTAGCGGGTCAGTGCAGAGGGAACAGCCATGACTTCATTTCAAATGCGTGCAAAAACTCCTTTTTTCACGGAAAAAATCGGCCATCCTTTGATTTGTGAAAGCGTTCATTTCCATCAGAACCCTTGTCTTATTCTTCGGGTTCCTTTTTTGCGCGGATGCAGTTGCGCAGAACCCTCTTTCGCTTCCAGTCAGCCACCCAGAGAAAGAGGGTATTTCCTCTGCGGCTGTCCTTTCTTTTATCGAGTGTTTGGAAAAGGACATCGACGCGGTCCATAGCTTTATGATCCTTCGCCATGGCAAACGGATCGCACAGGGATCGTGGGCACCCTACGATGAAACAACCCCGCATCTCATGCACTCGCTGAGCAAGAGCTTTACCTCCACAGCCATTGGCCTGGCGATTGGGGAGGGCCTACTGTCGCTTGATGATCCAGTGATTTCATTCTTTCCAGATGATACGCCGACCAATCCCAGTTGGCAGCTCAAGGCCATGCGCATTCGGGACCTCCTCACAATGAGCACCGGTCACCGCAAGGAACCGCGGCTTTTTAACGTTGAGTCTGGCTGGACGAGGAGCTTTCTGCATTCAGAAATTGAGTTCAAGCCTGGAACCCATTTCCAATACAACTCGGCCGCCACATACATGCTTTCAGCTATCCTTCAATCAGTGACGGGAGAAAGACTAGTAGACTACTTGGACAAACGTCTTTTCCAGCCACTGGAGATTCAGAAACCTGATTGGGATCGTTCACCTGAGGGGATCAACACGGGCGGTTGGGGACTCCGGATCACCACGGAAGACATTGCCAAGCTTGGGCAGCTCTACCTGCGGAAGGGAATGTGGCTGGGAGAACGCATTCTATCAGAAACATGGGTGCAGGAGGCGACCTCGAAACAAACATCAAACGGCAGTCACCCCGACAATGATTGGGATCAGGGATATGGGTATCAGTTCTGGCGTTGCCGAAACAACTGTTTCCGGGGGGATGGTGCCTTCGGGCAGTTCTGCATCGTCATTCCCGAGCATGACGCGGTGGTGGCGATTACTTCCGGCACTAATGACATGGGGGGAGTGATGCAGGTGGTATGGGATATCCTTCTGCCGGCCATGACATCAGAACCTGTGGAGGCCGATCCTGCGGCAACCCGGTCTCTGGCGACCAAGTTAAATGAGTTGAGTCTTCCCTTGGTTCAGGGTGAGCCACGCTCCCCACTCTCAAGGAAACTCATTGAACGAACCTTCCAGATTTTCGAAAATGAAGCGGGTGTCCAATCAGTCTCCTTTGACCTTCAAGACAACGACCACCGCATTACCTTGGAAATGGATCATGGCAGAGAAACGCTTCGCCTCGGCAATGACCATTACATCCGTTCCAAATTGAATGATCATCTGCCTTACACGCAGCACATGCGACGTCACATTGGTGCCAGCGGGGCCTGGATCAAGCCAGATGAGTACCAGGCAAAGATCTATCTCACCCAATCACCGGCGAGTATGATTTATACGTTTCGCTTCGACAATAATCGCGTGACCTGGACAAGCGAGTTAAGGCACTCCCTCTTTGCTCCAAGGAATTTGGCCGTCCTGGAAGGTCAATAATGGTTGACGGGAAACGAACCCATTCAATTCCTCTTACTGAAAGGAATTTACTTTTTCAATGGTTTTAAACGGTGCATCGGTCCGGCCGGGTTTGAGGGGGTGCAACGACTATGGCGCGACCTCCTACTGACTCGGAGTTTCCCACTGAGACCGCCAGCCCCAGAGCCTTGAGCGTACGTAACACGAGCCCGATCTGAGCGGTGTTCTTTGCTTTCTCAAACTCAGATACCCAGAGACGACGCACACCAACCCGCTCTGCCAAATCGCTTCGCGTCTAATTTTGCTTCAGTCTCTCCTCCTGGACCAGCATGCCGACTTCTCTGGAAGACTGCACCATCATCATGCACGTGATCGCACGCAAGATAGCTCTATTTAAAAACAGGACGACTCAAAAGGGTAACCCCTTCTTCCCCTACCCTTCTTCCAATCTCAGGATATCATCGATCGTTTCGCGTCGAGTGAACGGAACCACACTGCCATCGGGCTCCCACCAGAGCTGTGGTGCTCGACCAACCGAGTTGTAATTAGACGCCATGGCGTAGCCGTAGGCCCCTCCGTCGTGCATGACCATGAGGTCGCCGGTTTCAGGAGTTGGAAGGTCTCGCGGTTGAAGCATCTCAGAGTCGTCACGAGTAAAGACATCGCCACTCTCGCAGAGCGGGCCAGCGACCACCACTGGTGAAGTTTCACGGCCCTCGACCGCCGGCAGGGTGATCCGGTGATAAGAGCCATACATCGCCGGGCGAACCAGATCGACAAACCCGGCATCCACCATCGCAAACGTCACGCCCTCACCCTTAGCATTGGACTGGGTATCTTTCACGTCAGTGACACGCGTCACCAAGCAAGCAGCCGGAGCCACATAGAAACGACCCGGCTCAATCTCAAGACGAAGTTCGCGACCGGCCACTTCGCTTAACTTTTTCTGAGCGGACTCGAAAACCTCGCGGAGTCGCTCCACCGGAATGTCGGCATCGGCATTACGGTAATCATGAGGAATCCCGCCTCCCAGAGAGACGCCTTCAAGATCCTGAAAAGTCGGTATGATCTCGGCAAACTCGTTGGCGAGGTGGGTCAGGTTTTCGTAAAGCTCTTCGAACTGAGGACCGCTGCCTATATGCGCGTGCAGCATCACGACTTTCATGCCCGCTGCCTCAGCCGCTTCGCGAACGCGATTGGCCTCGGTGATCCAAACCCCATGCTTGGAACTCGGGCCACCGGTATCACACTCGTTGACGTGGCCGTGGCCGAAGCCCGGATTCACGCGCAAAGAAATTGGTCCGGTGTATCCGGCCTTCTCAAGATCCGCGACCATTCCAGGAGAACCCACGTTAGGAAGCACACCCTCGGCTAAAACGGCATCCATCGCGTTATCGCGAAAGACATCCGCCGTTAGGCAGATCTCAGGAGGATTGTTGCCCTCAGCGTAGCCCGCACGGCGGGCCCGCAGCACCTCATTACCAGACACTGCATCGATCCAGACGCCTGCGCTCCGCATTTCCTTGAGAACACGCGTCGCCGGTGAAGCCTTCATCGCGTAACGAGCCTGTACCCCCGAAGCATCCGTGGTCGAAACCACCGCATTAATGCGAGCACGCAGCACTTCCGCATCCCAGATCCAAAAGGGAGTTCCGTATTGAGCCGCCAACTGCTCTAGAAGCTCAGGGTCAGCTGACGGGGTGTGCAAAGGAGTTTTCATTTGCCGTATGTGCCGCAGAATTTGGGAAATCTCAAGTCGGGAGTGACGTCGCTAGCCAAAAAGCTGTCCTCTCTCACCTCCGCTTCGTTGTTTTCGACAGAACGAAAAGGCCGCCACGCCAGAACTATTTTTTAACAGGGCTATCAACAATCTCGCGAGGCCCCACGGTAACCGGCTTTACTTTTTCGAGTACTCCCGCTCAGCCGAAAACACCTTGCCCGAGGGTCCACTTGGCAAGGTGGCTTTCCAGTTCTCAATCAGCTGGTTAAGCTCAGCGACCACTTCCGGTTTTACGTCCTTGAGATCTAACTCTTCATAAGGATCAGCGACGATGTCATAAAGTTCCACATAATCACCATCCCGATTCATAACCAGTTTCCAGTTCTGGTGAACCACGGCGTAGGAAACCCAATGATCCGGTTTGACCTCCTGAGCCGGCCACGGTGAGAGAGACTTCCAGAAAAGTGGCGTTTTACGAATCTTGAATGACTCCCCTTTCAAGGCCCCCACCTGGCTGACGCCATCTCCAACGTAATCATCGGGTAAATCCACCCCAGCAAGATCGCAAAAAGTGGGAAGCAGATCGACGGCCGAAATCAACGAGTCCTCGTCCGTTTCTCCTGCCGCGATATTGCCGGTCCATCGAGCAATGAATGGCACATTAATTCCTCCTTCAAATAGAGACGCCTTATACCCCTTGCGGCCAGCTGTAATACCTTTGGCGGCGTTTATTCCCCAACCGCCCCCTGTTGCCGTGTCATAAGAAAGATTTAGCTCGCCCGGTTTGGAAGCGCGCGCCGGACCATTATCCGAACTGAAAATTACGAGCGTGTTATCCGCCACGCCGAGTTCATCCAACTTATCTAATACTTCGCCGATTCGATCATCGGCGTGCGATAACACTGAGGCATAAATCTGATCAGGACGGTTCTCTTCTTCCATCTCCCGGAAACGCCATTCGTATTTTGGCACGGTGTGAAACGGCGTATGCGGCTCGTGCACCCAGAGATTGACGAAAAAGGGGTTCCCGTCAGCGACCGCTTTCTCAATAAACGCGTTGGTGTGCATCGCGTCTTCATGAACCGGCATCTGCTCGCCAGAGCAGTTGAACGCTCCGTATTCGTCGTAGCCATAGTCGGCGGGCGTCGGTGAATCCGGAATCATATTATTAGCTAAATGCCATTTGCCATAATGGGCTGTCGCATATCCCGCCGACTGCAGAAACCTAGGAAGACTAGGAGCATTCGTATCCAACCAATCGGGCATGCCCCGCCTTTCATTACTCGGCACCCACGCAAAATGACCATCAATGGCATATCGAGCCGGAAAGTGACCCGTTATAACCGCCGTTCGGCTGGGTGAGCAAACCCCACTGGCAACCGTAAAACGAGTGAAGTCAGTCCCCTCCTTCGCTAGTCGGTCAATATTGGGAGTCTCTACGTAAGGGTGACCATGGCAGCTGAGATCACCCCAACCCCAATCATCAGCAAAAATAAAAATAATATTCGGCTTGGGCTCTTCTTTGGCCATCACAATGGATGAACCAAAAAGCGTCCCAAGAGCAATAGAGAAAAACACACGGAGATTACGATACATAAGTTCAACCAATTGGGTGGATTTAACAGTTCATCCTGCACACGGAAGAATCGCAGAATCATACCACGATATCGTCAGAATTAATGACATCACAAATCGTTTCTACATCCCAATACTCCCTACCTTTTATCTGGGTGGTTCATCAATAAAGGTTCTCATCATCGAGGGAACAATTTTTCGCAGCACTGTAGTCTGAAGGCCTGAAGAGGAGAGTTCCTTTAGTCTCCTGAATAGATACGAATTACCTACTTAGCTTTTTCCGCTTTTTCCTGTTTCGTCGGAAACTCTTCACCCGCGGGAACGAACATAAGCGCCGTACCGTTGATGCAGTAACGCTTATCGGTAGGGGTATCAAAACCCTCACCCTCAAAAACGTGCCCTAAATGGCCGCCACAGACGAGGCAACTCACTTCAGTTCGGGCGTAACCGAGGTGGAAGTCTGTATTGTATTTCACATTCTTTGCCTTCGACGGATCGTAGAAAGAGGGCCAGCCACACTTCGAATCAAACTTCTCGTCTGAGGTGAATAATTCAGCACCACACCCCGCGCAATGATAGGTCCCCGCGCCATGCTTTTTGAACTCATCGTAGACCTGCCCATTGGCTCGCTCGGTTCCATCTTCTCGTAAGATCCGATACTGTTCAGAGGTGAGCTTTTTCTTCCATTCCGCTTCGGTCATCACCACTTTGCCCTCGGGCTGAGCCGGCTTTTCGCTGAGCACCTCGATGATTTTTCCCTTGTCTTCGGCCATAATGTTTGGCGTTGCGACCAATGCAAGGAAGGTTAGGAGAACGATCTTCATAAATAGAGCATAAGGCCCCCATCCTCGTCGGTCAAAGGCGCGATTACTCCACTGCAGGAATAACCTAGACTAGCACCGAACTGCCAACATCCGCCGGGCCAGCGTAGCATTTTACGCCAATTCAACCATGACTTGCTCGATCAGCGCTTTGGTCAGATTGATGCCTTTGATTGGATCAACATCGTGTCCTTCGAACTCGATCCCGATGTAACCGCTGAAACCGCTGTCTTTCACGATCTTGAGCATTCGACGGTAATCGACGTTTACTTCGTTACCCTTATCATCAAAAGCCTTTGATTTGGCGCAGACGATTTTGGCCCAAGGCATCATCTCTTCAACGCCGAGGTAGGGATCATAGTCTTTGAAGTTTTGAAAGTCCGGAAGGGTGCCACAGTTTTCGAGATCAACCGCTTTCATCACTTCGGCAACCCACTTTCCGTTTCCGGAGTGCCCCCCATGATTCTCAACCACAATTCCCATCTCGTAATCAGCTTGCGCCACCGCACAGAGCTCCTTCAGCCCTGCCACGGCGTGCTTCTTCTGTTCTTTAGCATCTCCGCCCGATCGCACATCGACCCTAATGTATTGGCCCCCGAGAATTTTCATAGCTTCCATCCAGGGCCGATAGCCCTCGATCGCAGACTCGCGCTCGGACGCTTCCGGAGAATCGACAGCCGACCTACTCCGGCAAAGCATCATGGTGTTCACTGCACCAAGATCATCGCAGCGTTTCTTGATTTCTTTGAAGAAAGCCGTATCACCCGCCTTATCTTCCATGTGACCATTAAAATACTCCAGCGCCTTGATTCCGGTACCTTCCACTACCGTTGAGGGATAATCGAGCATGCTCAATTCAGCCGACCTGAGCTGCTTGTTGAAGCTGTATTGCTGCACGGCGAATTTGAGCCAGTCCCCGTCGGCTGCATTGAGGAATGGCTTCCACGAAAAAACCGCTGCTCCCGCTCCAACAGCAGTTGACTTCAAAAGGTGACGTCGGTTTATCATAACTTCTGTGAATAGAGCCTACTGTTCCTCTGTTGACACATGCTTCATCGCGCCAATGAAGCTTTCTTTAACCCAACCACTTTGGCTCGGCGGGAACTCAGCCCTATTAGCTCGATGACCCCAATTTATAGGATCATCGAGCTGCATTTCTGGACTGACTTTAATTAGAGGAATTCGTTCAACAAATTCTCAAGCATCTCCTGCCGGCCGCTGGACAACGTTGGCTCACCATTACCCATCGCAAACTGCTCCAACTCTTCAAAGCTGCAGGCTCCGGACTCAACCTTGGCACCAATGCCATTGTCGAAGCTGCTGTAGCGAGTCTGAACAAACTCAGCGAGACGACCGTCCTCACGAATCGCATCGGCAATCTTAAGACCGCGGGCAAATGCATCCATGCCACCAAGGTGAGCGTGAATAAGATCGATCGGGTCATGAGATTCACGACGACGCTTTGCGTCAAAGTTAAGCCCACCGGTGGTGAAGCCTCCCATTTCAAGAACAACAAGCATCACTTCAGTGGCGAGCTTAATGTCAGTTGGAAATTGATCGGTATCCCACCCAATTAACTCATCACCCCGGTTGGCATCGATACTGCCGAGCATGCCAGCGTTGGCGGCAACCGTTAGCTCATGCTCCATGGTATGACCCGCCAGCGTAGCGTGGTTTGTCTCAATGTTGAGACGGAACTTCTCCATGAGATCGTATTCACGGAGGAAATTCAAACAGGCAGCTGCGTCGCTATCATATTGGTGAGTGGAAGGCTCGCGAGGCTTCGGCTCAATGTAAAAAGGTCCATCAAAGCCGATCTTATTCGCATGATCGACAGCCATGTGCAGGAAAGCCGCGAGATGATCTAGTTCGCGCTGCATGTTAGTGTTAAGTAGCGTCGCGTATCCTTCGCGGCCACCCCAAAAAGTGTAACCAAGGCCATCGAGTTGCTTGGTGGCTTCCAGAGCTTTCTTGACCTGCGCTCCAGCATAAGCATAAACGTTCGCATCCGGAGATGTCGCCGCACCTTGCGCATAGCGAGGGTGAGAGAACAGGCAAGCAGTTCCCCAGAGAAGCTGAACACCCGTCTCAACCTGTTTTTCCTTGAGCTTGGCTACAACCTGATCGAGCGCGTCGTTAGACGCGGAAAGATCGTTCAACTCGGGGGCAATGTCACGGTCATGCCAGCAGTAGTAACCAATATCCATTTTTTCGAGAAACTCGAAAAACACATCCACACGGGTAAGTGCGTTTTCGACCGAGTTGGAGCCGTCATCCCAGGGCATAATCGCCGTACCGGCGCCGAACGGGTCAGAAAGATCATTGCGCATCACGTGCCAGTAGGCGCCGGCGAAGCGCAAGTGCTCCTTCATTGATTTACCGGCGATGACCTCGTCGGCATTGTAGTGTTTGAATGCGAGCGGATTCCTAGAATCCGGTCCTTCATACTGAATTTTGTCACAGTCGAAATATTGCATCAGAATAGAGGGTTGAAGTTAAGACTTTGTATTTCTTTAACGGTGATGACACTAACGGACTTCAGCCAAAGCAAAACCGCATATTGCGTGTATATTCTGTCAATTTGCGTCAATTTCATTTCATGAGCCACCAAGTTGCTATCGTTATGTCCGAGGTCTTCCTGCGTCGCCTCACGCCGTCACTAATGCCCTTCGTCCGGCGGGAGCTCGACTACCGGATTATGAGTATCCACCGACCGATCAATGAACTGGAGAAACTGCTCCGTGACCTCGAACCGGACGGTCTAATTACCGAGTGGCTCGATGACAAGACCGAAGCCTTGCTTGAGCTGGGCCTCAATATTCCTGCCGTGATTGTCGACACCGATTTTTCTTATCCCGGTGTCGTCAGCGTCGACGTTGACGATGAAGCGGTCGGTCGCGAAGCGGCTCAGGCCTTTCGACAATCCGGCTTGAGGAGTTTTGCCTGCCTCGGTAACGGGCAGCCCTATTCAGACCAACGCGTCGCCGGATTCTTGGCGGCCATCGGTGAAGACGCCGAATTTTCCGAGCACACCGTCACCGGCTTTGAAGACAGCCGTTACAGCGAATCGTTCGTCCGCCCTAATCCGGCGTTGCGGAAGTGGCTCACCGAGCTGCCGAAGCCGGTCGGCATTTTCGCTGTCCATGATCCACTCGGCCGATTCCTTTGCGGCGCCTGCCAGCAGCTCGACCTCAAGATTCCGGAAGACGTATCCGTGATCGGAGCCAACAACGACGACCTTGTCTGCGGACTCACCCACCCCATGCTTTCAAGCGTCGCGATTCCCTGGGACGCCATTGGCGAGGTCGCCGGGGAAGCTATGCAGCGACTTATCAACGGTGAAAATACCGAATCGAGTGAAGCCCGACTGGTCCCTCCTAGCGGCGTGGTGCTTCGCCACTCTGCAAACCACTTCGCGGTCAATGATCCCATGCTTCGCCGCGCCATGTCATATCTTTCCGACAGGATGCAGGATTCCATCAGCGTCGGCACGATGTGTCGTGATCTGCGAGTGGCTCGTCGGACACTAGAACGAAAATTCAAGGAACACTACCGCTGCAGCCCCTGGGAAATGCTTTGCCAGTTACGAGTCAATCAGGCGAAGCAACTGCTCGCTAATTCGAATCATCCAGTCTCATTAATCTCGGAGCTTTGTGGCTTTCACGATCCTGAGCGAATGGCTGTCGTCTTCAAGCGACTAACCGGCATGCCTCCTTCACAATACCGTAAAGTTTCTGGGCCTTAAACCTCCGTGCTTCAGGGGTTTCTTCTTTCAAGAGCACCGCCACCACCCTGCTAACTTCTATCGTCTCGAGATCAGCAAATCGAAGCGACCCGTTCCGGTCGATCAGTAAATAATCGGGATGAGAGTCACTCTAATAGGCTTTCCTTTTAGCTGACCGTTAGGAATTACAGGTCCGTCAGCTGTATTTATTCACCGTTCAGGATTCAACGACTACGCTACCCTACCCTCGAAATTACTGAGGTATCGCTCAAAGAAAATCCTACACCATAAATTGCTTCTCCAACCCAACTACTGGAGAGCAAGATACTCGGTCAAATAATTAACAGCACCCTGACCACGGACAGAATCATTGATTCCTATTCGATTGCCCCTTGGCTTTGGCAGCCTTCTCTTCCATCGCCTTCTTCCGGATAATTCCCCGTTTCCGAATCTCGTCGGAGTGAAACCTCCGCTCAATATTGGTAAGATCTTGCTTCTCATTTTCTGGAACGAGGAACTCAACGCGACGAGCTTCCAACGCCTCATGCATAAGCTTGATCACGCCTCGATACTCGGGATTATCGTATTGATTCACCATCTCTTTCGGATCGGTCTCGAGATCGTAGAGCCCCCACTCCTCGACGTCGTAGTAATTTAACAATTTGTAACGACCGTCGTAAACACCCTCATGACGCTGAACCATGTGCCAACCGGGATACTCATAGTAATGGTAGTAGTGCGTCGTCCTCCAATCTTCAGGGGTAGCTCCCTTCAGGATGGGAACTAGGCTAGCACCCTGCATGTCATCTGGAGGGGAAATTCCTGCAATATCGAGAAAGGTCTCGGCAAAGTCGAGGTTCGAAACGAGGTCACTGTTCACCCCGCCAGCCGTCACCACTCCCGGCCAACTGACCAGTAGCGGAGTGCGATAGGACTCATCGAACATGAAACGCTTGTCAAACCATCCGTGCTCGCCCAGATAGAAGCCCTGGTCACTGGAGTAAATGAAAACGGTGTTCTCTGAAAGACTCAAGTCTTCGAGTTTTTTCTGGAGTTCCCCGATGCAATCGTCCACCGACCGGATACATCGAAGGTAGTCTTTTAAGTAACGCTGATATTTCCAACGAATTAGGTCCTTACCCTGTGGATTTGCTCTAACAAAAGCATCATTCTTAGGCTGATAGGCGGCATCCCAATCGGCCTGCTGTTTGGGCGTCATGCGATTGTAGGCCATCATGAACTGCCCAGTTTCATCCCGTTCTTTTACCTTCAAATCACGACCGAGCGTCATTGTTTTTTCGATCGACATGTCCTGCTCTCTCGCCGCAGTCCCGCGATTTTCGTAGTCATCGAACAAGGTATCTGGTTCAGGAATTTTGACGTGGTCGAATAAGGATAAATATTTTGGCGCGGGATCCCAAGCTCGATGGGGTGCTTTGTGCTGCACCATCAGTATAAAAGGCTTCTCCTTATCGCGTTGCTCTGACAACCACACTTTTGCCTTTTCGGTGATGATCTCGCTACAGTAGCCAGTCTCTTGGTGCCTACCTTCAGGTGTAATGAAATCTGGATTGTAGTAGCTACCTTGACCCGGCAGCACCTCCCAATGATCAAACCCGGTCGGCTCGCTCGCAAGATGCCACTTACCGATAATTGCCGTCTCGTAACCGGCCTGCTGTAAGAGCTTGGGAAAAGTCTGCTGAGAGCCATCGAATTTGGTCGCTTCGTTCTTGTAGAACCCGTTCAAATGACTGTATTTCCCGGTCAGTATGGTGGCACGACTCGGGCCACAAATCGAGTTTGTCACCATGCAGCGCGTGAACCGCATGCCTTCCTCAGCGATACGGTCGAGGTTGGGGGTCGGAGCCACTTCAGCCAGCCGGCCACCATAGCAACTAATCGCCTGAGTGGCGTGATCATCCGAAAAAACAAAAACAATATTAGGCCGCGTATTCGCCTGCACCGAGGCAGACCCAAGCATCAGAAGTGTAGCAAAAATTGTCGGGAGCTTCATAATTAAGATGTTCTACCATGACATCATTCCTCTCGAAGTAATCAAAATATATGAGCCCTCTTCAAGTCTCATATTCGCGACATCTTGAAATTGATGATGAAAAGCCGACTCCATCCAACAATTCATAGATGCTTGTAACCTGTATACCTGTATATGCAGTCACAGCCGAGAAAGCAGTTCTTCGGCCGTAGGGCGAACCCTCCAATTGTCGGTCAAGAGCTTCTCCTGAATATTGCCTTTCTCATCGACGATAATAACCGCTGGTCTCGAAATGTCCCCTCCGGTTGGGTAACCAGCAACGTGACGAAGCCCGAAGGCGTCGATCACCTTCAACTCAGGATCTGCCAACAATGGAAAAGTAAATCCCTTCGGCGACATCTTATCTTTCACTTCTCCAGCCGTACTGGTGCTTATTCCGATCAATACAGCTCCTTTATCATCAAATTTGCTAATTTCTGTCTGCAAACCTTGCAGCTCTGAGACACAAAACGGTCACCAAAACCCGCGGTAAAATGAGAGCACGACTTTCTTATCACGAAAATCTGAGAGCGAGACCATTTCTCCGTTCGCGTCGCTCAACGTAAAATTGGGCGCCTTCTCTAATTGCCTTGTCGTTTCGCTCAGTCCGGGCATCTGGTATGAAAGAAAAAAGACGTAAAACAAAAGTAATCCCGCCATCCCCACTGAGAAAAGCATTCCTCCAAGGTGAAGAATCCGTCTCCCGTTTCCAATCATGCTCCAATTGCTGACCAAACCCCAAACCGCGAAACCTGATGCCAATATCACAGACGGAAGATTGACCCATGGCACATCCCTAAGGGAAGGAAATTGGACAAAAACAGTAAAGTAGCTAAGGAATCCAACAAAGGCGATCAAAGGAGCGAGCCAAAAGGAGTGCTTCAGTAAAGATTTCATTTTCAGTTATACGACGGCCGAGCCTGCCCGTCTCTTAGCGGTCGCTTACCATTCATAGCGACAAATAGCGTGATTCGGTCAAGCTCTGTATTGAGTCACGGTTTCTCGATCTCTAACCTATCGCCTATGCGATCACATATCATCGCGATTATCGCCGCATTGTCTCCCCTTGTCATGATAGCCGAGGATAAGAAATTTGAACCTAATTACGACGAGTCTCTTATCCCAGACTATGCGCTACCCAACCCCCTTGAGGGTGTGACACAAGCAAAGCAATGGTCGGCAAAACGCATTGAGTGGCTTGACTTGCTTGGACGGGAAATGTTCGGCGTGATTCCGAAATCTTTTACTGACGTTAATGTCAGCTCCCTAATCAGCTCTCCTGACAAAACCATACTGAACGGACGAGGCAAGCTTCGACAACTTACAATTCATCTGGCCGGGCAGGACATTAAAGTTAGCCTGTTCCTGCCAGCTAATGCTTCAGCTGCTGCACCTGCACCTGCTTTTCTCGGCTACAATTTTTCCGGTAATCACTCAGTCTTCAATGATCCGGATATCGAGTTGACCAATAGCTGGATGCGAAAGAAAAAAGATAATCGTGCCAGTGCTGAAGATCGCGGCGCAAGCTCGAGCCGGTGGCCGGTAGAACGAATCCTTACCAACGGATTTGCCCTCGCCACTGTCTACTACGGCGACGTTGACCCGGATCAGGACGACGGTTTCAAAAATGGTGTTCATGCTCAGCTTGGAAAGCCCGCTCCACATGAAGCCGCTTCCATTGCAACTTGGGCTTGGGCTCTGAGTCGCATTCTCGATGTAATTGAGAGTGAGATTGTCGAGATTGACGCCACCAAGGTCGCCGTTTTTGGCCACTCGAGGCTCGGTAAAACTTCACTCTGGGCAGGCGCCAGCGACAGCCGTTTTGCTCTCGTTATTTCCAATAATTCAGGTTGTGGAGGCGCCGCCCTTTCACGCCGCAAGATTGGAGAAACTGTCTCAAGAATTACCCATTCATTTCCCCATTGGTTTTGCGATAATTTCGATCACTACGCCAACAACGAAGACGCCATGCCTTTTGATAATCATACGCTACTGGCCATGATCGCTCCGCGACCGCTTTACGTTGCAAGCGCTGAAGAAGATCGCTGGGCTGACCCCAAGGGTGAGTTTCTTTCCTGCCTCCACGCCTCCCCGGTCTACAAATTACTGGGAACTGAAGGGTTACCCGCGACCGAGATACCTCAAGTGAATCAACCAATTCATGGTCAGATCGGCTACCACATCCGAACCGGCAGGCACGATGTGACCGACTACGACTGGGAGCAATACATCAAGTTTGCTAAGCAGCACCTTAACCCGTGAATTCTCAGTCTAGCGCCCACTCGATGGCCTGTTTGAGAAATTGGCAAAATTCTGCACTCTCAAAGTCAGACCGTTGCCCCAGTGAAGTATAAAAAATCTTCGCCGCATTATCACCGGCCTCATTGGTCCAAGCGACAGGTTCTATCTCATGCCCTTCGATCTTTCCATTGAGTAATAGGGTGGTTGAATCGGCTAATGGCTTCACCCGATACAGCTTGTTCGACTTTGGCAACTCTCCAATACCCTTTAGTAAAGGATGTGACTCAGCTCTCTTTTCAACGGTGATCGTTGCCAACTCCTCACGGTAATGACCGTTGTAATTGCCACCTAGAATCTCTGGGTCGAATTCCTCCCACACATCGTGCCCAACGGGCGCGGGTTGCCCTTTCAGGTGGAAGGCGTGGCTTGATGTCCGTATCGCGACTAGCGGCTTGCCGGCTGCCACATGATTTTTCAGCGCTTGTATATCCTCTTTTTCCGGCGCCCGTCGCCTAGCGCTAATAAAGGCGAGATCTGCATCTTTTAACGCTTCTGCCAGATGGGAAAAATCGTTTCGCACCTCATCCTCCGGTTTAGCTAGGATGAAGGTTGCTGCATACCCCTCCGGTTCTAACAGGTCCTCGAAGAATTTCGGAACGTTTTCGAGGGTTCCATATTCTTTTTCGCCAAGCACGAATACAATTTTAGGCTTTGCGCCCGAAGACTTGTCGTCAGCATGGAGGATCAGTCCGAGCAGACATAACGAAGATACAATACCAACCAAACGCCTCATTTTTTACAATAGCACCTTAAAAGGATTTTGTTCTATTCCGGCTATCCCCTATTTCACGGCCCCCGTATGCGCAAAAAGACCTTTTAGATAAATCGCTACTTCTCTCCACCACCTTGCTCGTCGAGGCCGCCTGTCATCTTGCTCGCATTAATTCCCTTGGGAGCCTGGGGCCAAGGCGTCTCGCCCGGCGCCCACTCCTTAGGCTGAGTTGAACGGATCGCATCGACGTGATCTTTGAGCCACTGGGGCACATTTTTGTTTTCTTCAAGACCGTAAACATACGGCAGCGGTGGCTCCATTAGCAGAGGCTTATCACCGAGCGGTGGGCGCTCGCTCGCCGCCTGTTTGAGGCGCTCGGTCAGCTTTAAAACTATTTCAGGATTGGCTTCCGCAATATTGGTCGTTTCAGACGGGTCTTCAGCCACGTTAAACAGCAATTCTCCCATTAGTTTATAGTCACCACTGCGAATGGTCGGCACACGGACGCTTCCCTCAACATCAAAGATGATTTCCGTTCGTGGACTCGGTTCTTCCCCGAAAATCACATCAGTTTGATCTAGGCCATCGACCGAAGTGTCTTGCTTGTGATTTCCACCCGCAAGGGTGATGAAGGTTGTATACCAATCAGCAATGAAGAACATTTCATCACTTTTGCTGCCGGGCTCTGTATGTCCAGGCCAACGCACGAGACATGGCGTACGCACGCCACCCTCGAAAGTAGTGTTCTTCGTCCCACGATAAGGCGCGCTCATTTCTTCCAACACCGGACCATTGTCGTTGGCAAAAATGAAAAGCGTATTGTCTCGAATTCCCTTCTCTTCAACCGCCTTTATGATCTTGCCAACATTCATGTCCATGTTTTCCAGCATGGCATCTCGGATCTCAAGCGGCTCATCGGCATTACCTTCGAAGCCGGGAGGCGGATTGAGCGGGCCATGCACGGCATTGAACGCTACGTAAACAAAAAGCGGCTCTTGACCCGTTGACTCCTCAATGACACGGACCGCTTCGTCGGCAAGCAGATCCGTCGCATAGCCTTCCTCCCAGACCGGTTTCTGATTTCGATGCCAGTCATACACGGCGAATCGTGCCGGCGCGTTGTGAACAATAGACTTGTTGTAATAATCAATTCCCCATGCGTAAAAGCCATACTGGTGCATAAAGCCCTGTCCCATTGGTAGATGCTCGGGTAGCCACTCACCGCAGTGCCACTTGCCACAGAGCGATGTAAAATAGCCAGCATCCTTCAACGCCTCAGCCACAGTTCGTTCCGAGCTTTCAAGAGCATGGATGCGTCGAGTCTCTTCACCGGCTTCAGTGTGCGCCAGCGTCAGCCCCAATTTGGCGAGATAGCTTGGCTTGCCGAAGTCTTCTGAGCGCCAGTCCATCCAGTTGCGAAACGAATAACGTCCCGTCAGGAAAGCACCTCGTGTCGGAGCGCAGACAGAGTGGGTGTAATGAGCCGTCAGTTGGAGTCCTTCGGACGCTAGCGTATCGAGGTTTGGCGTGAGTTCGGCATTACCACCGTTAAAGCCGGGCTGAGCCCAGCCCATGTCATCGCTGAGGATGAAGATAATGTTTGGACGAGAGCCAGCAAGGTCGCTAGAATGAGCCAGCAGCGGTAAGCAGCAGAGGGCAATAAGATTCAGAAGTCGCATAGGATCTTGATTCAAGCGGTGATCTCTCCGCTTCGCAAGTCTGAAGCGAGCTTCGACTTGGGCTGCTAACTTCGACAGAAGTCATCGCACCAAGGCAGAGACACCTCTGAATTCACTGTGAAATACGAAACAGTCGCGCTGGCACTGGCGGAAGTTATTGCTGTCCGCATGCTCAAAGGCAACCACCCCCCCATCAAAAGGGGTTGCCGCCGGCACATTAAAACTGCGCTAACCATCGCGGAATAGCGGTTGACCGGACGACCGTTAGAAGGTATCTGTTGCACCCTCAAAATCTACCCGGTCAATTTTGACCACAAAGAAAGCCAGAATCATGGGCAATCACATCAGAAAAACCAACAACCAGTGCCAGACCCGTCCTCGCAAGAGCGGTGCCAAGAAGAACCGCCGCCGCCTCGAGCAGCGCCGCCGTCTTGTGGCCCTCGGTATGAACGAAGAAAAAGTCTCACGCCTGACTTCCCGGGATATCCTCGATCTCCTCAAGCGCCCTGCCAAGATCGGCAAGGAAAGCTAATCTGATCACCAGATCCTTTTGAAAAGCGCCGCTTGGGATTTCCCGGCGGCGTTTTTTTGTGGGCGCAGCCCACCCTCTTTTTCCTTTTCATAAGAACCCCATCGAACTTCCCAACCGCCAGTAAGGCTCCCCTAAGCAATCACATCCTTCACCACGTGACCGTGCACATCCGTCAGGCGTACATCGAGTCCCTGGTATCGAAAGTTGAGCCGCTCGTGATCAATCCCGAGCAGATGCAGGATGGTTGCATTGAAGTCATGCATGTGGACTGGATTCTCCGCCGCGGCATAGCCGAGTTCATCGGTTTGACCATACTCAAAGCCACCCTTAGTTCCCCCACCAGCCATCCAGACGGTGAAGGCTTCCTTATGATGGTCACGGCCGACCTTGACGGTGTCGCCGGATCCATTGCTACCCTGCGCCATAGGAGTTCGTCCGAATTCAGCTGACCAGACCACAAGAGTTTCGTCGAGCAGATTGCGCTGCTTTAAATCCTTAATCAAGGCCGCGATAGGCTGATCTACATCTTTCGCCTTGGCCGGCAACCGATTCACAATATTGCCGTGGTGATCCCAACCTTGGTCAAAAAGTTGAACAAAACGGACCCCTCGCTCGGCAAGACGTCGGGCAAGGAGGCAGTTGTTAGCGAAACTGGTCTTACCCGGATCCGTGCCGTACATCTCGTGCATTTCCTTGGACTCGCTCGTGATATCCATCAACTCGGGCACTGCTGTCTGCATGCGATAGGCCATTTCATACTGGCTGATCCGAGTCTGGATTTCTGGGTCGCCTATGTCAGCGAGTCTCAGACCATTAAGATGCTTCACGGAATCAACTACCTTGCGTCGATCAGATGGGCTGATCCCTTTCGGATTGGATAAGAACAACACAGGGTCACCCTTGCTGCGAAATTCAATCCCCTGATTGATTGTCGGGAGAAAGCCACTTCCCCACGCGCTGTTGCCAGCCCCAAGCACCTGACCAGTGATCAACACGACAAACCCAGGAAGATCCTTGTTCTCACTGCCGAGACCATAATTTACCCACGAACCAATGCTGGGTCGACCGAACTGGCTAAAACCGGTTAGTGATTTCAGCTGCGCCGGGGCGTGATTGAACTGGTCCGTCTCGAGCGCCCGAATGAAACAGAGTTCATCTGCCACTCCCTGGAGATTTGGCATCAGGTTGGAAATCGAGATACCCGATTGACCACAACGTTTGAATCCCCACTCCCCTTCCTGAGGCGTTCCGAACAGGGTCGGTTGCTCGCGAATGAAGGCAAGCTGCTTACCGACAAAGAACTCATCTGGACAAAGCTCACCGTGACGCTTCTGCAGCATTGGCTTATGATCGAAGAGGTCCAGATGGGACGGTGCCCCCACGAGGTGAATGTAGATAACCCGTTTTGCTTTCGGCGCGAAGTGCAGTCCTCCATTCTCGACTGCGGCGCCGAGATCTTCGGCGAGAAGCGAGCCTAGCGCGGCACCTCCCATACCCATCCCCACCTGCTGGAAGAGATGACGACGAGTCATGCTCTGCATATGATTTAACGAGGGATTCATTCGCTTATCCTTTCGTGATGGTTTCGTCGAGGTTGAGAAGAATACTGGCCACATAGAACCAGGCAGCGAGTTCAGTTTTATCGAGAGCTTCGTTGGGTTGGTAATCGATCCCGTCGGTGCCGAGCAGGTTCTCAACCTCCTCCGGCGAAAGCGATTTGGCCCGTTCCCTGATGACCCCTTCCAAGAAACTCAACTCTTCCTTGTCTGCCGGTCGCGACAAGACCAGTTCGAAGGCGTGCTGGATGCGCTCCTCTTTGGAGGCTTCGGGTGTTTCAGACAGTAGTCGGTTTGCGAGGGCGAGAGAAAGCTCCACGTAGACGGGATCGTTCATCAAGGTGAGCGCTTGCAAGGGGGTGTTGGTCCGCGGTCGGCTCACGACACAGGAGCCACGATCTGGCGCGTCAAAATTCACGAAACTCGGATAGGGCGCCGCGCGACGCCAGATCACGTAAACACCGCGGCGATAACGATCCTCATCAGTTTCATCGATCCACTTCGGCTCGTTCCGCCCTACCTGACGCCAGATACCAGTTGGCTGGTGCGGCATGATGGGCTCCCCTTCCGCTTTAGTAGAGAGCATTCCGCTGACTGCCAGCGCATTGTCGCGTACCATTTCTGCGGTCATGCGGAAGCGGGGTCCGCGCGCCAGCCAGGAATTCTTTGGATCCGCTTCGTAAGTCTCAGGATTCACCTTGGAAGACTGGCGGTAAGTCGATGACATAACCATGACCTTAAGGACATGCTTCATATCCCAACGAGAGTCGACGAATTCGACCGCGAGCCAATCGAGCAACTTGGGATGGGTCGGCGGTTGAGCCATTGTTCCAAAATCTTCCAAGGTGGCGACGATGCCTTCACCGAACAACTCGGCCCACCAGCGATTCACCGTGACACGTGCCACTAACGGATTCTTTCCGTTCACCAACCACTTAGCCAGACCAAGGCGGTCTTTTGGAAGACTCTGGTCCATTGGAGGCAAAACCTCCGGCGTTGCAGCAACGACCTTCTCACCTTTATCTAGGTAGACTCCACGGTTCATGATGTGGGTATCGCGCGACTCTTCCATCTCAATCATCACCAAAGTGGAGGGAATCTTGAGGGCGTTGAGATCACGCTTCGCTTTACTCATTTCAGCGTCGAGTTTCTTCAACGCAGGATTAGACTCCACGAACAAATCATCAAGGGCCTTGATGTCCACTTTGGACAGTTTGTTACGATTCTTCTCGAGGATCTTCAGAAGGTCATCACTCAACTCGTCAACCAATGGATCTCCATCCATGGCGGAGAGACGCACCCGACCAATCGTGCGACCTCGTCCATAGTTCTGGTCGAGTGAGAAACGAAGGGTGGCGCCTTCTTTCAACAAGAGCGGTTCCTTAAGACGGTAGACCGCCCAGTGAGGCTTACCGAATTGCTGTCCAATGGCCCAACCTGTCTTTCGATTGCCATCGATCGACTTTTCAACTTCCCAGTTGGGTTGCGAATAGTCAGCTGTCACAGAATTCAGGACAACTTCCCTGCCTTTATTCTGACCTTTCTCATGAACCATCACGTTCAGCTCACTGAGAATAAAATTGGGACGCTCGTCATCTCCGCGGCCCGGACCTGTGCCAGGCAGTTCATCGTGCGTCAAGGCCTCGACCCTTATCGCGGAGACCTGCTTCAGTTTCGGTTTGGTATCGATGGTGTAAACCACCGTTCCTGGAACGTTCCCGGTTAGGAGAATGGACTTGTCTTCGAGCAGCCGAAAGTCTTCCCCTCCGTCAGTCCGAAACCTGTCCACCGTGAGCGCGGTCCATTCGGGGCGGTTTTTGAGGGATGTCCTCAGATCCATCTCCCACTGCTCACGCCCTTCAGAACCGGTCATCATCTGCTTGCGCTTGCTCGCCAGTTGCTGGATATGGGCCGTTATCCTCTTTCGCTTAGCAGCCTGCTCCGCCGGAATCGGCAGATCCATCTTTGGCCCCACAAAGTCGAATGACACGCCCTTACCTCCATTGTCAACCTCCAGCGGCGTGTTGTTGAAGAAGGCAAAGAGTCCATAGTAGTCCTTCGTCGTGAAAGGGTCATATTTATGGTCATGACACTGTACACAGCCCATCGTGGTGCCGAGCCAAACTGTCGCGGTCGTGTTCACTCGATCGACTACCTGATTGGTTCGATTCTCCTCCGGGTGAACCCCAGCTTCCACATTGCAAGTCACAGTACGGTGGAAACCAGTTGCGATCTTCTGGTCAATCGTCGCGTTGGGAAGAAGGTCCCCGGCAAGTTGCTCGATGGTGAACTGGTCGAAGGGCATGCCGCTATTCAACGCATTGATGACCCAGTCGCGATACGCCCAACTGTCACGAAGTTGATCCGCCTGAAAACCATTGGAGTCGGCGTAGCGAGCGAGGTCGAGCCAAGACCTTGCCCAGTGCTCACCAAACCGCAGTGACTTTAAGAGACGGTCGACCACGGTTTCGTAGGCGTCGTCAGAAGCGTCATTTACGTAGGCTTCCACTTCCTCTGGAGTGGGCGGCAATCCGGTCAGGTCAAAACTTAGACGTCTGATCAAAGTACGACGGTCAGCCTCCTCCGAGGGTTTTAAACCGTGCTCATCGAGCCGGTTTAAAATGAACTGATCGACTTCATTACTGATCCAAGATTCATCTGACACCCCTACCTCAGTCACCTGGGTTGGAGGAACCAGAGACCAGTGATCCTCGTATTCGGCGCCTTCATCAATCCATCGACGAATGATCTCTTTCTCCTCATCCGTCATCTCACGCTTCGACTCTGGCGGCGGCATGAGGTCGTTATCATCATCGGTCATGATGCGGTAGTAGACCTCACTGTCAGCCGCATTGCCGGGATCGATCGCAAAGTAGCCGCCAAATTCACGTTTCGCGTCCTCCTCAACATCAAGGCGCAAATCGGCTTCTCTCGTTTCCTTGTCAGGGCCGTGGCAGTGGAAGCATCTGTCCGCCAAGATCGGTCTCACATCGCGGTTGAACTCGATTTTCTTTTCAGCGGAAACGCTGAAGGGAAAGCCCAATAAAAATAATGCAGCAGCCGACTGCTTAAGGGGGAAATGAGGGGAAGGTGCCATTCTCACTGGGGTGGCTCAGCCTACGTATTGTAAACATCGTTGATAGAAACGACCGATGGCAGAATCAGCGTTTCCTTGAGATATATCTTCGCATAACTCATAACGTATTCTCATATCGGAAACAGTGTTATCCACTACGCCTTCACGTAGCGAAGGATCCAAATTTATAATTCCCCTAGCGATAGGTCTCCGTGGTTCTGAAGCAACCGCTCAACAAACAAAGAATCGGGTGGATCACCGAATTTCGTTTATATGAAGCTCGTTGAGGCCAAAATCTGATCACAGCAACAGGAGAATTAGGATGTATCTCAGACAAAGTTCAAACCTGACAAGCAAAAGGCCCGCTCCGTGAGCAGGCCTTTGCCGAAAAGTTAACGCTGTAAGCGCATCATCACGCGTAGAGCGAGGTCACTGGCTTACCGTGATTACCGAAGACAAAGGGTCTTCCAGAAGGTGAATAAATCTCGTAGCCAAGGTCCACACCAAGACCGTAACCGATCGTCGCGTGGAAGTCTTCTACGCTGACCTTATTTTCACCGACACGGCGACCGTCGGCATCCGACTTACCGTATTTCTGGCCACCAGCGATTCCACCACCAGCAAACATGGTGGAGAACACGGCGGGTTGGTGATCACGACCAGCGCGCTCATTGATGCGGCTGGTACGACCAAAGTCGGTTCCGGTCACGACGAGGGTTGACTCAAGCAGCCCTCGCTGATCGAGATCGCTGATGAGAGCAGAGACAGCTTGGTCAAACGGGGGGAGTCGAGACGCGAGGCTATCTTGGATACCACTGTGCATATCCCAGCCGCCATTGTGAACTTCGATCACACGAACGCCTTTCTCAACGAGGCGTCGCGCAAGGAGGCAGCCCTGTCCGAGGTTGTTCATTCCATACTTCTGGCGATCCTTCTCACCGGAAAGATCAAATACCTTCAATTCTTCACTACTAAGCAAGCGTGACGCCTGGTCGTAGAACTCGATGTAGCCTTTCGGGCTGGAATAGTGCTGATACTTGTCGACAAAGTTTTGGCCAATATCGAGGGACATCTCCATGCGCTGATTAAAGCGCTCCTGAGAAGTCATAATGGTCGAGTTGGCAATACCAGCCGTCGGATTAGCCACCGGAAGCGGACTCAGAGCCGGCTCGAGATATCCCGAATTAGAGGTTCCGCGGTTCACAATAACACTGTCTGGGAGCAAATCGCCACGCTTGCCAAAAAACTTTTCACAAAACGGACCAATGTGGGGGTGCACGATGGTGGCACGCTGGTTGTAACCAGTCATCATCTGATAACGAGCCTGAGCGTGAGCCCCGTTTTGGCTACTCATGCTGTTAATGACAGCAATTTTGTCGGCGTGCTCAGCGAGTCCCTTGAGGTGACTGCCGTAACGAATCCCGGGAACTTTGGTAGATACCGTCTCCGTATCCCCCATCACCTTCTTATTGTTTTCCTTGGGGTCAAAGGTGTCGAGGTGGGTCATGCCACCTGAATTGAAGATGTAGATCAAGCTCATGGCTTTACCACCACCAGCAGCTTCTTCAGCAAATGCTTTCTGCTGATCGAGAGCCGCGCCAAAAGTCGTTGCAACGCTGACACCGAGTGCGCTTTTGGCCGCTCCTTCCATAAAATGGCGCCGACTTTTATCCGAATTTCCTGCGAATGCTTTTAAGTTCATAAGATAAAATAGTTAAACGTTGGAATTATTTTAGTTAGTTGCCGGTCTACTGAATGAAAAGAAATTCAGGAGTGTTGAGTAGGGCCCAGGCTAAATCTCTGATGCCGTCTTCACCATAAGTCTCCATGATATCGACTCCCTTCTTAAGCTCCTCTTCTGTCGGATAGCGGGAGACCATAGTAAAGAAGACACCGCGAACCATGTCATCAGGTCCATCAAATTTTCTGAGGTCTTCAACTACCTGAGAGCTACTTCCCGTGAGGCGGGTCGTAACTGAGCCGTTCATCAGGGCCAGCACCTGGGGCACCGTTCCGTCGAAGTTGCTATTGTCCGTTACCATGCGATCGGACTGACCGAAAGCACTGAGCATCGAGGCTGCTGAAGCAGGCTGAGTCATATTTGAAGATCGGATCATCGGTATACCGTCAACCACTGGGATCTTGGGATCCGCTGCCTTGAGGCTGGCCGTCTCGACGAGAACTTTCTGCGCCTTATTCCTCGTCTTTTTATAAGCCTCATACTTGGCGAACACTTCCTCCATCGAATCCTCCCTAAAATCGACACGAAGGACTTCGCGCATGAAGGATCCATCACCACCTTTGACCTCATCGATCTTGGAGCCGTAAGCGAGAGTCAGGAGCGAATCCCACGCCTGTTCAGCCCGCATGCGGCGCAGTACTGGGCCTTGAAAAAGATAAAATCTACCTTCATCAACATCTCGGTCGTAAGTGGAAATCCCCTGATAAGCCTGAGTGTTATAAAGAATTCGCATGAACTCGCGGAGGTCGAATCCGGTGCGAGCCATCTCCTGACCGAGGAACTCAAGAACTTCTGGCTGCCCTGTGTGGGCACGCCATTCCATGGGAAAGTCAATAACTGGCTCAACGAGGGCACGGCCAAAGGCACGCTCCCACATACGGTTGGCGATGTTAACAGCAAAACGCTCATTGGCAGGATCGATCATCCAATCAGCGAGCGCCTCCCGGCGACTCTTGCCGCCAGCTTTTGCATTGTCTCCATAAAGGGTAAGGGGAGAAACAACCTGACCTCCGAGTTCCTCGATTTGGCCAGGGATAGCGATATCAATCTTTTTATTGTCAACTATGTTCAAGCCGAGCGCAGTCTTATACCAGCCAAACTGTCGTCGTTCGTTGCGGTCTTGAAGGTCAATCCCGCCCTGCTTGACAGCATAGTTCTCAAACTTTTTCAACCAGTCCTGAGGCGCGCCCGGTAGACCAACCCTTACGTTTCTGCCCTCAGCGCCCTTGTAGCTGCCCATGGATCGTTGGGTCTGACCGAAGAAAGCAGCCATCTGGTAAAAGTCTTCCATTGTCCACTCGGTGAAGGGGTGATCATGGCACTGGGCACAGCTGATATCGATGCCCATCATGACCTGACCGAAGTTTGAGAAAGCGTCGAACTCCATTCCCTCGTCGCGCTGGAGAAAACCAATCGCCGGGTTGTGGCCCAGATTCCCCTTGGCCGTGATCATCTTGCGAACAATGTCATCGTAACCTACGTTGGCTGTAAGCGAGTCTCGCCACCACTGGCTGTAAGGAGAATAGTCCAGCTCGCGAGCCACACCGCTGTCCTTAAGTCGATACATGTCGGCAAAGTAGTTAAAGAGGTGGCTGGCACGTCCAGGGCTAGCGAGCAGTTCATCAATCAAAATGGCGCGCTTGTCTTCGCGGGCACTGTCGGCAAATGTCTGGAATTCCTCGCGAGTCGGAATCCGGCCAAGAATGTCGAGATAGATGCGTCGAACGAAAAGATCATCAGGGAGACGCTCGTTAAAAGATCGAATGTCGGTGCTTTTTGCGAGGTTACGGGCGAGCAGCAGGTCAACTTTTTTGGCGGAAGCCATCGTCATGGCATCATCACCAACTAAGGAAAACCGCTTGGCTGCCTCGAGGTCGTCAGCAATCAGGCGGGACACTGGAAACTTGACACTCTGGCCATTTCTCAGCTTCAGCTGAATCATTTCACCTTCAAGAGCTTCGAAGACAGCCTCAAGCTTTTTGCCATCAGTGCTGGTCCAAACGCGTGCATTTGAAGCGGTAGGAATCAACAATCCAATGATGAGTAAGACGGCTCCCGAGAGGAGTAAAGATGGCTTTTTCATGACGCTTTTTTGGCTCGATCGGCGGTGAGAGCTTTGCCCCACCAAAGTAAAGGTAACAAAAAGGTGCTGCTTACATCAAGAGAAGAACGCAGGGACCCGCCCTCGTTACAGAAAAGTCCGGTTTTTTTGAGGTTTTTTGGCTTTGTAAACCAGAAAAAAACGCAAAATAGGCTCAATTTGGGACCTATTTGGTCAAAAACACGTCACTCATCAGCCGTCGGGTCACCAACTGGTGGAGCTTCTAGCCTCCGCCATCAAATCAGCACCGAGCAAGCCAATATCAGGGCACGTGCCTTCGCGGTTACACGATCAGGGCAGCGGGCCGAATTTAGGCCATGATCTCTTCAAGCTCACCTGTGCTGTCAGCAAAGGCATCCACTGGAACCTCAAGACGGTTCAGGATGGTGCGGTGCACATTCGCAAACGGCGTGTCTTCGTCGTAGCGGAGATACTGACCATGCTTGAAACCCATCTTATCACCACCGGCTAGGATGGTCGGATAATTTTTATTGTTATGCGTATTACTATTACTCGATCCATACATCACGATGGTGTGATCGAGCAGATTACCTTCCCCTTCTTCGGTGTCGCGGAGACGCTGCAGAAAGTAGCTTAGCTGCTTCGCCCGGAACTGATCCCACTTACCAAGCGCTGCAGCACCATTCGCTTTATTACCACCGTGAGCGAGTGAGTGACTTGACTTACCGAAGCCAAGCAATTGAGGAAACTTGCCTGCGATAGAGGTAGCACCATTCATATTGTCTAATTGGTAGGTCGCGAAACGGGTCGAGTCCGTCTGGAAAGCAAGAAACATGAGATCATACATGGTCTTCATCAACTCCTCTGGAGTGGAGTCATCTGCATCGAGGTGAAGACCCGTCGCATTCACGCTTGGCTTGGGAATCTTTAGCCACTGCTCAGAACGCTCGACGCGCTCCTCGATCTGGCGAACTGAGGCTAGATATTCGTCAAATTTCTCCTGGTCTCGCTTTCCGAGCTTGCCGCGGACCGACTTGGAGTGATCGAGGACGAGGTCCAACATGCTGCGAGAATTGCTGAACTCGGAGCGCTGCTCTTCTTTGGAACCTTTCTCTAACCCGAAAAGGCGGTTGTAGACTAGGCGCGGCTGGTTAATCGCCGGTATCGGCTGTCCGTCCCGTGCGTAGGAGAGCGTGCTTGAGCGAGTCACTTCTCCGACACCACCCGTGTTGGATAGCGTTATCGAACGAAAGCGAGTTTCGTGACCAAGATGCGCAGCCGCAATCTGGTCGAGCGAAACCGTATTTGTCAACTGTGCGCCCTTGAGCATCCCTCCTGTCAGCCAGATATCAGCGGTGTCGTGGCCACCGATGGTTCGACCATTCGGGTGAGACAGTCCTCCCACTACGGTCAGACTCTCGCGAAGTGGATCCAATGGCTTAAGACTCTCATTGAACTGATAATCCTTACCCTCCCCTTCCGGGAACCAACGCCATTTGGCATTCTCATCCTTGCTGCTCATGGAAACTCCGTAAGGGAAATACACAGCACAGAATCGTTTTGGTCTTGGAGCAACGGAGGCATTAGCGCTCATGCACTCCAGGAATGGCAGTGAAAGTGTGACTCCGGTGCCACGGAGAAAGGTGCGACGGTCAAGATACCAGGGTTTGTTCATAGGCCGGCTGGGGCAGCAGTTAAAGAAAGGTTATCACTTAGTCAGGAAAGCGCTACTGGAAGCCACCTCCTGCACGAGGCGGTGGAGTTGAAAATCATAGCTGATAAAATCAGCAGTAAGCTCATCGATCATCGCCTCGTCAGTCAGCTCCATGGAACGTCCCAACGCGTAAGTCATCAGTTTACTAACCAGAGCGCGGGCAAATTGTTCCCTCTTTTCCGCAAGCAAGTAGGCTTTTAAGTCGTCCATTCCGTTAATATCCACTCCTCCGGGAAGCGTCGTTTCGGTAACCACCGGCTGGGCGAACATCTTTCCCCTCTTCTTTGGATCGCGTCTCGTGATTTCAGTCCTGACTAGACCGTCAGCACCAAAGCCATCCATGGCAATCCCCCACGGATCGATACTGCGGTGGCAATCATTACAGGATGCTTGCCCACGATGGATCTTCAACTGTTCGCGCACCGGCAACTTCGCAAAATCAGGATTCTCGGAATCAAGACCCGGCACGTCGGGTGGCGGATTTGCCGGTGGATCATCCAGCAAGCGCTCACGCAACCAGACAGCACGCAGCACAGGGTGGGAATCCTCGCCCGTTGAGTGACCCAACAAGACACTAGCTTGGGTCAGCAGACCACCCCGATCAGATGTTTCAGGCAGGGAGACCCGCTCGAACTTCATTCCGCGCGGGCTCTCATCCAAACCGTAGTGCCTTGCCAGAGGACGGTTCACCATAACGAAGTCCGAATCGAGAAAATTCAACGCGCTCATCCGCTCGTTTAACACCTCGGCAAAGAAGTGTTTTGTTTCTTCATGAATGGACGGCTTGAGTTCATCTTTCCAGTCAGGATAAAACTCGGGATTAATCGCGACGCGATTTACCGCACCAACATCGAGCCATTGATCCACAAACTGATCCACGAAGTTCCAGGAACGCTCGTCATTCAACATGGTTGCCACGATGCGCTTAATCTCGCCCTTTTTCTGCAACCGCCCTTTCTCCGCTGCAATGAACAGGCTCTCATCAGGCATGGTTCCCCAGAGAAAGTAGGAGAGTCGCGAGGCAATCTCCCAGTCATTTATGGGACGTTTCTCTTCCCCACCCGCTTCGACGAGGTAAAGGAAATCTGGAGAAATTAGTACCATCGCGAGCGGCTCTCTAATAGCTTCATCAAAAGTCGCTACCGTTCCGCGAACCCTTTCAAACAATGCGAGGTAAGGCTCCACTTCAGCCAATTCAACCGGTCGACGAAAAGCGCGATGCATAAACCGCTTCAGGACCTGCGCGGCGTAGCCACGCTCATCGGTCCGACGCTTCTTTGAGGGAAACAGAATATCCGAGTGATACTTCGGCGGCCAACTGTCGAAAACCGGACCGGCAAACTCGACCGACTCAACTTCGATCGAAGGAAGGTGAGATTCTTTCGGCCAGATCTTCTTCGTCTTTGCTTTTTTCTTCCCCACCGCCGGCTCAAGCACCACGGTTTCCTGCTTAGGCATGGGGGAGCCATCATCGTAGACGTTCGACACTCGAATCAGCAGTCCAGGAAACTTACTTTGTACCCGCGAGGGGAGTGGGTAGTCTTCAATTCGTCCACGAAACTCATAGGTTTGAATCCTCTCCGAGGTCACCTCGACTTCATCGACAATTCTTTCCGGCATCAAGGTATCAACCCGATATCCCAGCGCAACCTCCATTCGGGGATAGCCCTGCCCCTTTTTTAAGTCCGCCTTTGCCCGAATCCTGACAAGAAACTCGCCGTGCTCGTGATAGTCTTTCTCTATCTTTCCAAGGAAGAAACTCGTCCTTGAAAGCGTATTGGAGTAATCACGCTCTCTCTGTGATTTATTTCCGGCAGTTCCGTTACTCTCTTCAATGACGTGACGAAACACCTCCGGTTGCTTGCCGCTGACGATCGACTTACTCATCGCTGTTCGGGCAGCTTCGAGGTAATACTCCATTTGCATCGCCGACATCTGGAGGGAAGCGCCGTTATTTTTAAATCCGTCTTCGGACAAACCCTCCGGCGGTAGATTATTCGCGTAGCGACTTTCGATGCCGAGCAGGTCGGCCATCGTATTCTGGTATTCGCTACGATTGAGACGACGCATCACCGGACGTCCACCCGTGCTCTTCGTGGCCTTGACAACGGCTTCGATTTTATAATTGAGCCAACCAATCAGCTTTCGCCGCTCGTCGTCCGAAAGTCGCGGCTCATCCTCAGGCGGCATCTCGTCGAAATTGAGTACATCAAGGGTGTCATGCCATGTCTCTGCTTCCGGACGATCATTGATCATATCCGTACTCATCGTATCGAAACGAATATCATTCTTTTGCTTGTCCGGCCCATGGCAAGCAAAGCAGTGCTTCTCAAGAATGGGGCGAATGTCCTTCTCGTATTCAGCGGACGAGGCAGCAGAAGAGGCATGAGCCATAAGCGGGACAGCAACAACGCCCCAATAAAGCAGCATTACACGAAAATTTGACATCATTGTATGTCTAGAATGACAACACACCATTAGTCTCGATGTTGAAGACGTCAGTTTCAACTGCGGAAGCCTCACGCAGTCGAGTCCTAGATTTGAGCCTAAATTCTCAGAGTCATTCATGAACCCGGCACTATTCGCGGCTCAACGGTGAGTCGCACTTCATCCAGATCACGGTTTTCCTTGAGCGCTTCGGAAAGCCATTCGACGGCCATCTCAGCCCGCTCGTTAATCCCCAGATCGATAGTTGCCGGCCTCGGAAACAGACCGGCAAGGTAGCTTCCTTCATTATCGCAGGAGATGAATTCCAACTCATCACCAACCGCCACCCCTCTTTTCGCCAACAACCGATAGCAAATCGCTGTCATCGCATCCGAAGGGCAGAAGATACCGGATGCTAGCGGTTGCTCGGCAAGGAAGCGATCAACAAGTCGCTCCATCTGGGCCTCGAGTTTCTCAACCGTGAAAACTCCTTCTTCGGTCTTCCGCGGAACGGCGGCACCAAAGTTACTGACTTTGACTCCCGATTCGCGAGCCGCCCTTTGAAAGGCTTTCCCGCGAGCACCGAATGAAGGGTTTCCAGCTTCAGCGAGGAAGAGAGCGAGTCGTTGATGGCCACGCTCCACAAGGTATTCGACCGCTAGCCGACCCACTTCATCGTTTCCAGCAAGAATTGATGTCGCTCCCTTCTGCCAAAAAGAGGTTAAGCAGACTACGGGACGACTGAGAATACCCTCAGGGAATGGATCGGAAGCTGAGAGCCCCACAACAAGAAAGCCATCTACCCGTTCAAGCACCTGTGGCGGCGGTTGTCTGCCTTCAAAAAAATGAAGAATAGTTGAGTAGCCTCTCCGATTTGCCTCCCGCTGCGCCGCACGATAAAGGCGCATCACAAAGACTGAGTGAAGGTGCATTCCAATGGGATCCACGAGAACCGCCAACAGGCCGGAATGCATTCGGGATTCAGGCTTGGGACTGCGGCCTGTCCTTTGATCGGGCGGCGGCGGCGTATAACCAACCTTTTTCATCGCATCGATCACCCGCCGCCTCGTGACTTCATTGACGAAAGAGCGGCCATTCACCACCCTCGACACAGTGGATTGAGAGACGCCGACCAACTCGGCAACCTGAGTCATACTCATAGTTAAATTGAGCTTTATTATGCATTATTATGCAATAAGAAAGAGCGGTTCGGCTTGTATGGCCGCTATCCTCAGGTTTCGATAGTCGGGATGAAAATACTGTCTCCCCGACTTCTCTCGATCTTCGCGTTGATCATCTTCACCTGCCTAAATATTTCGGTTCAGGCTGAAACCCAACTTAAGCGCCCCAACATCCTCTGGCTGGTAGGTGAAAACATGAAACTTGATCTCGGCTGCTACGGTGCTGAGAACGTCAAAACTCCCAATCTCGATGCCCTTGCCGTCAGAGGAGAACGCTACACGCACGTCTTCTCCACCTCCCCTGTCTGCGCCCCCAGCCGAAGCGCTTTCTTTGTCGGCATGTATCAGACCTCCAGCGACACCCACAACATGCGCTCTCACCGCGAGGACGGCTACCGTCTTCCTGAAGGCGTTCGCCCACTCACTCACCGGCTCGGAGACGTCGGCTACTTTACCGCAAACATAGCCACAATGAACGGCGAGGAAATTGGTTCGGCCAAGCTCGACCTCAACTTCGTCAACGAGGGTGCTCTCTACGAGACTGACAAGTGGGAAGACCTCAAAGGCAGGCAACCTTTCTTTGCTCAAATCAACATGCTCGAAGCAGAGTATGACATCTACGATCGCCAGACTTGGAAGCAACCTCGAGTGGAATGGAAAGGCGAGAAGCACCACGAGAAAATAGCAACGCCCGACAACGTCACCCCTCCCCCCTACTATCCTGATCATCCTCTCGTCCGCGAGGAATGGGCGCGCTATCTTAACTCCATCTCCGGGATGGACAAAACGATTGGTAAAATCCTCACTCAACTCAAAGTCGACGGCGTCGCTGACGACACCGTGATTATTTTCTTCGGCGACAATGGACGCATTGAACCTCGCGGTATTCATTGGTGCTACGACAGCGGTCTCCACGTGCCTATGATCATCCACTGGCCCAAGAACTTCCCAGCACCAGCTAACTACTCCTCTGGCGCAGTCAAAGACGAAGTCATCAGCCTGATTGACCTCACCGCTACCACCTTGGGATTTGCCGGAATCGATCGCCCTCTTGGCATGCACGGTCGCATCTTTCTCGGTGACCGCCTCGGGCCTAAGCGTCAATACGCCTTCTCCGGTCGCGACCGCGTCGACGAGACCGTCAATCGAATCCGAAGTGTGCGCGGCCAGCGCTATCACTACATTCGCAACTACTACCCTGACCGTCACTTCACCTCGCTGAATCGCTACAAGGAAAAGTGCTTCCCCATCAAACCGCTCATGCGGGAGATGATGAAGAACGGAGAACTAACCGGCCCCCCAGCTGACCTCATGGCAGATACCGTCGCCCCAGAACAACTCTTCGACACGGTTAATGATCCTCACGAGATCAACAACCTCGCCGACTCCAAAGAATCCGAGCACGTTGAAGTCCTAATTCGTATGCGCACCGCACTTGACACCTGGATTGTCGAGACACAGGACCAAGGTGAATTCCTTGAACCTGACGAAATCGTCACGCCGTTTGAAAAGGAGATGCACGACTGGTTTGGCACGCCAGAATGGCACCCTTATCAAGCCGAGTGACCGCACCAAGCGCTAAGGCCACTATATTGCAATTTAGGTGCATCCTATAAGCCATTTTCTTGCGGCTCTTCCCCTCACGTTTTTCTTCGCAGGAGCCGCCGTAGTCACTGACCATCATTGAATCACCAGTCTGCTCGATTCTCTCGAGTCGGTAGCGGAGTATCAAGAGTTGAGTCAGCGACTTAATTCTTCTGCACGAAATCGGAATCCGCACATAGGGAATTTACAACGACAACTGGGATCTTTACTTTAATGCTCAGATGAAGTGGCTCTTGTTCCTTACCCTCTTCGTGGTGACGCATTTAACCCGGGCGCAATCACCCGTAGATATTCTTAAAAAGACCGACTCGCTTCAGTGGAACAACAACAAGGAAAAGCGTTCAGAACTGAAAGGTGTTCTCCCGTTTGAACTGAATGACGGGATTCTCCGCCTCTCAGAAAAGTTCGCCGGAAATCTCCTCTTCCCAACCGATGACCGACCTCGCCACGTGGTTCTTGAATTTAAGTGGGGAGAGCGCACTTCCCCTCACCAAGAAACTTCAGCACGGAGAGCTCAAACGACTATCGGAGCGGGAGTTGTCCTCCTTCGCGAGTCAATGTCAGGAGACTTGCTTGTTCCCCAAGCTGAAGGTTCGCTCAATCTAAAGAGTAAAACTTACGATCCTTCCGTCCCTAACCAACGCGGTGCTCACACCCGCAACAACCAGATCGAATCTTCTTTCGGACGCTGGAACCGCCTTGAACTTATTGCCAAATCTCACCGCTTCATCGTAAAGCTGAACGGCCAACAGGTAAATGAAGCCAAACTCGCCCGACCTCTGCAACCCAACGTGACGGTCACTACCGCCTTTACTGAGCTTTTCGTGCGCCGCTGGCAAGTATACCCAGTCGGCGCCTTCGAAGAACCCTGGGAACCTAATCTAGCTTCAACCGACACCGGCTATTCTTCAAATGGGGAGAGCATCCTGCCTCGCGACTATCCACTCTCGCCCGAAGCGTCGCTCGCTAATTGGCACGTGGATGGCGACTACGAATTACAACTCGTCGCCGCCGAACCCCTTACCTGCGATCCGGTTGATATCGCTTGGGACACACGGGGCCGCCTCTTCATTGCAGAAATGAGGGACTACCCTCTCCCAACCGAACACGGAGGCTACCTCTCTCGAATTCGGCTACTCACCGATACCAATGGAGACGGCGTCATGGACGAAGCATCCACCTGGGCCGACCATCTTGACCACGTTCAGGGACTCACGCCGCATCGCGATGGATTCATTGTCACTACCCGCACTGCTATACTCTACCTCGCAGATACCGACGGTGACGACCGTGCCGACGTCACGAAAAGTCTCTTCCATAGTAACGATCCAAGGTACAATCAACTTCAGGTCTCTTCTCCCCGTCGTGGGCTTGATAACTGGATCTACCTCAACAACGGAATCGACCTCAAAGAGATTTATCCGGACGGATCACCGGCCAGTATACTCAAAATCAACAAGACCAATATCCGAATTCATCCCGAAACTGGAACCCTCGAAGCTGTCACCGGCTACGGCCAATTCGGGGCGACTCAGGACAACTTCGGCCGCCGCATTTTTAGCCTTAATAGAAACCCCGCTATGATGGCAGTGATGCCGCTGGAATACCTCAAAAGAAATCCATTCGCCGGCATCACTCAGGGACATGAAGACATCGCGCCCTTCGGAGAAGATGCAAAGGTATTCCCGCTCGAGCTCAGTCATACGACTTCCATTGCCCACGCCGGTACTCATACCGCTGCGTGCGGATTAGCTGTCTACCGTGGAAACGCAATTCCCGAGCTCAAAGGTGATCTCTTTGTCTGCGAACCAACTGCCCAATTGGTCACCCGATCCCGACTTAAAGAAAACGGCGCGAGTCTTCGCGCTGAACGTGTCGGCAAGAAAGTCGATTTCCTGGTTTCCGGCGATGAGTGGTCACGACCAGTGAATCTTCGCAACGGCCCTGACGGTTGCCTCTATCTCTGCGACATGTATCGCCGCTTCATTGACCACTCCCGATTCTTTCCCGAAGCCTTTGCCGAGTCTCACTACATGCGTGCCGGATTCGATCATGGACGCATCTATCGTCTCGTGCCGAAAGGCCATCCTCCCCTTCCTGCTTCCGAGCTTCCTTCAACTCAGGAAAAACTAGTTGAACTACTCAACCACGAGAATGCTTGGCAACGCATCCACGCTCAACGGCTGCTCGTGGAATCAGAACACCCGTCCGTGGCCCCTCTGTTGGACTCACTGCTCGAACGGAACATCGCTCCAGAGGCTCGTGCCCATGCATTCGGCGCTTTGTTAGGGCTCGGAAAGCTCAATGAAGAACACCTGCACCTTGCCGTGGCTAGTCCCACCTCCGGTGTTTCGGAAAACGCCATCCTCAATCTCCAGCCCGGCCAAGCACGAAACGAACTGATCGAGGTGGTCAAGGCTCGCAAAGGGCGAGCTAGCTTCCTTGCCCTACTAGCACTTGGAAACGACCCCAGCGATGAAATCACCGAGTTGTTTCAATACACCCTCCACAACACCCCTGAGGGAACGGATCCCTGGGTGCGCAGAGCGGTGCTTAGTGGATCGAAGGAACGAAGCGGTGCCATCCTCGCTCATATGCTGACCCATCCCATCACCGGGATTCCCGGCAAAGGTTTTGGAACGGAGCGCGCCGTTATGTATCAGGAGTTTGCTGCTGCCGTCGCCGCTCGGGGAAATGGTGAAGAAATCGCATTGGTCCTCAAAGCTTTGGCACAAGTCGACGGCGATGATTATCGCCTCGCCATTACTCGCGGGTTTGCGGATGGCATGCGCCGCACGACACTACCCACCAAATCGCTGGCCGCCTTCCTCGCCCGCCCTCCAGAAGCCTGCGCCGAATCGATTCAAGCGCTATCCGAAATCGTAGACTCCGCCGCAACACTTGCCGCCGATACGAAACAATCACCAAAGACCCGCGTCGCCGCTCTCGAAATCGCGAACCAACAAGACTTCGTCACTGTTCGAGAGATGGTTGAGATGATGGTAGCCCCTAATGAACCTGACGAGGTCCAGAAGTCAGCTGTAAGGTCCCTCAGACGCTTCTCGAAAAACCGCAAGGAAGTCGCCAGCTTTCTGTTTGAAAGATGGAGCACGCTGCCACCTCCATCACGAAGCGCAGCCATCGAAATCCTCACCTCCAACAATGACAGCGCATGGCTTCTCATGGAGGAGATGAAGGCAGGAAACATTCGCCCATCAGTCATGCCCCCTATGAAACAATGGGTCTACGGCCGTTCCAGCGTTCCTGAGATTAAATCACTGGCCGGCGAACTCTTCGGCAAAACAGCCTCAAGTCGTAACGCAGTGATCGAGGAGTACCTCCCCGCCTTGTCCTCACACGCGTCCAACCGCGAAAACGGTGCCAAGGCGCTGCAAAAAGGGACCTGCCTCGCTTGTCATCGCATCGATGGCAAAGGGAGCGCTGTTGGCCCCGATCTCGCAGATGTTCAGGCCAAACCGAGAGCGGCTCTTCTCACGGACATACTCGATCCCAACCGGGTAGTTGAAGAACGCTGGATTGCCTACGCGATCGAACTGAGGGACGGCACCACCGCCACCGGACTGGTGGATTCTGAAGACGATCAGAGTGTGACGCTCAAAACCCCCGGCGGCATGACCCAAACCTTTGCCCGCACTAACATCAAGACGATGTCATCTACTGAAACCTCATTAATGCCGGTCGGCTTGGAAGCTGCCCTCCCGCCGGAAGATATGGCAGACCTGATCGACTTACTCAAAAACCGCTGACTCGTGCTCACTCGAATTTTCCATTTCCTTCTCGTAACGATTTCTGGCTTCATCTCGATTTCGCCGGCGAGAGCTGAGGCGCAGCGTCCACCCAATTTCATCGTTATTTTTTGCGACAATCTTGGCTACGGCGACATTGAGCCCTTTGGTTCCACTCTTCATCACACCCCCAACCTCAATCGCATGGCGAAGGAGGGACGAAAGTTCACTCACTTCTGCGTTACCGCCGGCGTCTGCACCCCCTCACGCGCCAGCATCCTGACGGGTTGCTATTCCCAGCGGGTCCAAATGAATCATAACCCCCGGGATCATCAAGTACTTCGCCCCATTTCCCCTTACGGACTTCACCCTGAAGAGGAGACAATAGCGGAAGCCCTCAAGAGAAAAGACTACGCCACCGTCTGCATAGGAAAATGGCATCTTGGCGATCAGGATGGCTTCCTTCCAACCGATCAAGGCTTTGATTACTTCTTCGGCATTCCCTACTCCGATGACATGACGCAGCGGGTCTGGGACCGAGACGGCTCCCAGTGGCCTCCGCTGCCCCTTCTGGAAAACAAGACCGTTCTCGAAGCTCCTGTCGATCGAGACCTCCTCACAAAAACAACAACGGAGAAAGCCTTACAATGGATTGACGAGAATCACGACTCCCCGTTCTTTCTATACTTTCCTCAAACCATGCCCGGCAGCACCTCCGCGCCCTTTGCCAGCCCAGCTTTCAAAGGAAAAAGCAATAATGGGCCTTGGGGTGACTCCATCGAAGAGATCGATTGGTCCACTGGTGAAATTCTCAACAAACTCGAGGAACTTGGCATCGCAGAGAACACCTTCGTTATCTGGACCTCCGACAACGGCGCGCCCATGAAGACCGATTTGAGTGATCTCTCCCGTGGATCTAACCGCCCTCTTCATGGCCGCGGCTACACCACAGCAGAAGGAGCGTTTCGGGTCCCCACCCTTATGTGGTGGCCGGGAAACATCCCTGCCGGAACAGAATGCCACGAACTCGCGACGACGATGGATCTGTTCCCAACTTTGATAAGCTGGGCCGGCGGCAAGCTTTCCGACCGCAAGCGTGACGGCCACAACATCAGTTTGCTGATCAAGGGGGCAGACGATGCCAAGTCTCCCTATAAGGCCTTTTTCTACTACTATCTCGATCAACTTCAGGCGGTCAGGTCAGGCCCGTGGAAGCTCTTTCTCCCACTGGAGACCTTCGTAAGACACCCTCACTTCAAGAGGGGCACAACGAACACCCCAACCCTCCTATTTAACGTCTTCGAAGACGCTGGTTCCACCAACAACATGGCAGAACAGCACCCTAATATTGTCGCCCAACTCAAAGCCTACGCCGAAGACATGCGCCAAGATCTAGGCGACCAAGGAATTCGAGGACGCGGAATCCGACCCATTGGTCGGGTAGAGAATCCATCACCTTTGATTCTGGAATAACAGTCACCTGTCAGCCGAGCGTCTATGGTGATCAACTATCAGCGAGATCACCAAAATCAAATTGTTTCAGGCATAGGAAAATTCATGTCGCATTCGTTGAAGCAAGTCTTGATGATCTCCTGAAATCATCGAAACAGAACGCCTGCTCTGACCATATTGAGAGAATTTCGACTGCATTTAGCCCAAAACCTACACGCAACATTCCTTCGAATTTTCACTCAGGCATCCATAAACAAGTGAGATTTGAGCCCACTTGGTCTTGATCTTCATCTAGTGAAAATCACTTCCACCTACTCCGACGAATCATCCGCGAAGGCGTGGCGTCAAACAATCGAAACGAACTCAAGGAAATCCTCGAACCTTTCCAGGTGAGAAGTTGAGTGGGCCACGCCAGCCACTTCCGTTTGACGAATCCGTTTTTCCGGTTACCTATTCTCCATCATTTGAGGACAGCTACGCTGTCGGCTCGCTCACCATATCATTCTGCGAGCTTCCATACAGCCACCGATGGTTCTGTTCAATCACACCATCGATCGATACAGTGGAAGTCCTTAACGCCAGCATCGTAGCGGCGTTCACCCATGGAAAATCAAATCCTTAAACTACTCGGGAGGAAGAACTATCTGCCCGCTGACGCCTTTGAATTACATAGACGACTTAAGCTCCAGCCTCACGAACAACAACAACTCAACCGAACGCTGCGGGAGCTTGAACGGTCCGGCCAAATAGCCAGAATCAAGGGCGACCGCTACATTTTACCGAAAGAGGCCGACCTCCTTCCCGGCCGCATCCAGATCACCCGCGGCGGGCGCGGCTTTTTGATGCCGGACACTCCTGGTGCTACCGAGATCGCGATTTCCGCAACCGACACCGGAACAGCAATGAATGATGACCACGTCCTTATTCGACTGGACATCAAACCCAAAGGTCGGCGTCACAAGGATGATTCCACGCTCACCGGCAAAGTGGTGCGCGTCCTTGAACGACATCGCAGCCAGGTTGTTGGCACCCTGAAGAAGGGTCGCGAATTTCTCTATGTGATTCCTGATGATCCACGCATGCCGCAGGACATCTACGTGCCGCCCGCCAGAGACACAGGACGCTCCGCCAACGTGGGCGACAAGGTCGTTGTTGAACTCAAGGAGTGGACCAACCGACACAAAAACCCCGAGGGCCTCATCATCGAGGTGCTCGGGCCGCCTACCGAAGAGGGCGTCGATATGCTCGGCGTGCTGCGCCAATATGATCTGCCTCTCAAGTTCCCGCGCAAGGTTCTTCAGGAAGTTCGACAATATGGCAAAGACGTCTCGGAACTGGACCGCGAGGGCCGCACCGACTGCCGCCAACATGATGTCATCACTATTGACCCCGCAGATGCCCGCGACTTCGACGACGCCTTCTGCATTCAGAAGGTCGACGATACCCTGTGGAAACTCTGGGTTCATATCGCCGACGTTTCTCATTACGTGAAGTCAGGCTCAGCACTCGATGAGGAAGCTCAGAAACGCGGCAACTCCACCTATCTCGTTGACCGCGTTGTACCCATGTTGCCCGAGGCGCTCAGCAACGAACTTTGCTCGCTCAAACCCAACGTCGATCGACTCAGCAAATGCGTTGAATTCCTCATCGATAACGACGGTCGCGTCGTGCGCTCACGCTTTTACAGTGCTGTGATTCACTCCAAGCGTCGATACAGTTACGAAGAGGCCATGGAGGTATTGGAACGCCAGGCGCAAGATCACATTGAGGACATGCTGTGTTCTGCCGCCCGCCTCGCTCTGAAGATCCGCCAGCGCCGATTTGAGAACGGTTCTCTTGAACTCGATTTCCCTGAGACCAAGATCCGACTAGATAACAAAGGACGCGTTCTTCGCATTGAAAAAGTCGACTACGACGAGTCACACCAACTTATCGAAGAATTTATGCTACTCGCCAACGAAGCTGTGGCCACGCGTCTCATCAAGATGAAGAAGCATACCGTCCACCGGGTGCATGAAAGCCCCGATCTGGCCCGACTCGCTGAATACCGTGAGGAAGTCCTTGGGCACAATATCCCCTGCGGCAACCTCGAGAAAACTGTCGAAGTGCAGAAACTACTGCGCCGACTTAGTAAGCTCCCGATTGGGGCAGCACTCAAGATCGGCTTTCTCAAATCCCTGATGCGAGCGCGCTACGCCATCGAACCGCTTGGCCACTACGGCCTCGCTAAACGCAACTATACTCACTTCACCTCGCCGATTCGCCGCTACGCTGATCTAGTCGTACATCGCACGTTGTTCGAGAAAGAGAGAATCCCGGCCAATTGGCTCGTCAGAATGGCCGAGCATATCTCCACGACGGAGCGTAATTCGGCTGACGCCGAACGCGATAGCAAGGATGTGAAGATGTATGCCTATCTCAAGGCGCAGATGAAATCCAATTCGCGCCACTCTTATCCCGCGTTGGTCACTGACATCCGCAACTTCGGTTTATTTGTCGATGTGCCTGATCTCGGCATGCGGGGACTGGTTCCTCTGAGCCGCATGGAAGACGATTTCTACGACTTCGACTCCACTCGAGTTCAGGCGATCGGACGACGCAGCAAGAACGTGATCAAACTTGGAGACAAACTCGATGTTGAGATCGACAAGGTCGATACCTTCAAGAAGGAAGTTGATTTTCGCCCAGTGTCAGAAGGGGGCAGTAGCATCCGAAGAAAACGAAGTCCACGCGGAGGTCGTGGCCAAAGTAGGAACGAAAAGAAAGATGGCCCACGAAGCGGAAGGAACAATCGCGACAAGAGTCGCCGCAAGAGTAACCCTGGCAGTCGAAGTGGAAGTAACCGAGGTCACGCAGATGACGGCGAGACCTCCAAAGACCAGGCAAAGCGGGGACAAAAGCGCCAAAAATCAGGAGGTGATCAGTCAGGTCAGCACAACAGCACTGCCCCTAAAAAGAAGTCTGCCAAAAATCAGGCAAACCCGAAGCACAAACGCCCTAACAAGAAGCGCTCCTTTCGCAAATCGCCCGCAAAGAGAAAAGGGCGGGGAACTTCAGCAAAGAAGCGACCAGAGACTGGGCGGTAGTTTGCACCCGAGGTTCAACACCCCCATCCCCTAAACGCCTACACCCTGCACGCCGTAGAGTCCCGCGATTGAGCGGGACAAAAGCCTTGGTCACACATCATTAGCCCCCTTCGCAGTCGCGCCAACGATCGCGCCTCTCACTTGCTGCCTCATTGGAATCTTTATCATCGCCTCAGCCTTTCATCTTAAATGCCCATTACCGATGGATACCGCCAATTCTAAACTCGAGAAGATCTACTTTGAAAACCTAGATGCCCTCCGGTTTCTCGCATTTTTTGGCGTATTCCTCCATCACATGTTTTACACACAAGACCCAGTTCTCGCGGTTAGTCCTGTTTTGGTCTCTCTCGACCATTTCTTCTCCAACGGGCAGCTCGGGGTTAATTTTTTCTTCGTCCTTTCGGGATTCCTCATTACCTATCTTTTGTTTGCTGAGGAAGCGCGCGATTCAAAAATTAACGTTCTCTCGTTTTATGCAAGAAGGACGCTTCGGATCTGGCCACTTTATTATGCCTGTCTGATCTTTGCCTTTTTTCTTGCCCCCCCGCTTTATCAATGGGTGGCTCGCCCACTGGATGAAACTGCGAATTCCTGGATGTATTTCGTATTTCTAGCTAACTTTGACTCTATCCAGAACGGCATTCCCACCACTCCTCCACTATCGGTTCTTTGGTCTGTAGCGATTGAGGAACAGTTCTACCTCCTCTGGCCACTGTTGCTCACTGTCATCACGGGGAAACCCGGCCGTATCAGCCTGTTCTTCGCAATCATTTTAACTTCATTGGTCTTTACAGCGATAAATCTCAACCAGGGGGAGTTTTACCTGTCAAAACATACCCTACCCGCGATCTCCGACATGGCAGTCGGCGCTCTTCTCGCCTTCGTTTGCTTTTTTCAAAAAAAAATCATCCAAAGAATCTCCCTAGCCAAAAAATGGCAGATACTCCTCTGCTACGCTCTTGGCATCTGCCTAATTCTATTTCAAGTAACCCTGTTCAATCATCCTTTCCTTTTCACATTCAAACGCTTCGTCTTTTCGTTGTTCTTCGCCTTCATCATTGCGGAGCAAGTTTTCTGTAGAAACTCGCTCTTTAAAGTCGGTCGACTGAGATTCTTGACCTACTGGGGGAACCGCAGTTACGGGCTATACTGTTTACACTACCTCGCGATTTTCCTAGTCCTTCAGATCACGATTCCCCTTGAAATCAATCGGACCCTCTTCGGAGTCTGCTTTATCGAACCCGTTGCAGCTATGTTTTTGAGTCTCGCTATTGCATGGTTTAGCTTTCGCTTTTTCGAGCAGCCTTTCCTCAAGCTGAAAGCCCGAACCTCACTCTCGAAGTCAGGCTAACAGAGAACGTCAGGAAGTTTATCTGACCGGAGTCCTTCAAATAATTACCTTGGCCTGTCACACTCAGCGAATCACGAACGATCCAGTGCTCCTGAAAGCCTTCCGCCCAGCTCAACCCCTCTAAATGCCTGCACCTTGCTCGCCGTAGAGTCCCGCGATTGAGCGGGACAAAAGCCTTGGTCACATCAGACTCCCGCTGCACATTTACACCGATGACCACCCCTCTCACTCGCTGTCTCATTGGAATCCTTATCGTTGCCGCCACAGCTTCCGTAGCTGAAGAACCCGACCGCTCGCCACCCATCAAGGTGATGAGTTTCAACATTCGTTTCGGAGCAGCTAAAGACGGTGACAACCACTGGGAAAACCGAAAGAATTTCGTCGCCGAAACCATCCGTGTCTTTGATCCCGACCTTCTTGGCCTGCAGGAATGCCTCGATTTCCAGGGCCAATTCATCCAGCACCAACTCCCCGGCTACACCTTTCACGGAGTCGGCAGGCAAGACGGCAGCAGCTCCGGCGAGTACGTGCCTGTTCTCTACAAAACATCTCGCTTTGAAGTGGTCGACTCGGGCCACTACTGGCTGAGCAAAACTCCGGAAGTTCCAGGAAGTAAAAGTTGGGATTCATCCCTTCCCCGCATGGTTTCGTGGGTCCGCCTTCAGGACAAGCATGATCCCGATAGCGAGCCTTTCGTTTTCGCCAATGCACACTTTGATCACAAAGGACGCGAAGCCCGACATCAATCCGCAAGGCTCATGTGGCGGCAGCATATCAGAGGCAAACCTGACGAAGCAGTTATCTTGGCAGGGGACTTTAATTCAGGCGAAGACTCCGATCCTTACAACGCACTTGTTAAAGGCAACGGGCAACTAACCAAAGGCGATGCTCCAATTATCGACGCCTATCGCGCTGCTCATCCGGAGCGAAGTGAAAAAGAAGCAACTTTCACAAAATGGATAGGCAACCGCGAAGGCCATCGTATCGACTGGATCCTGCATTCAAAATCTTTCGCTACCTTGAATGCTTTGATCAACCACACCAACGACAATGGACGGTATCCCTCTGATCACTATCCAATCGAAGCAGTCCTGAGGCGAAGGTAATGAATCACGACACCCTCTTCCGGGGATGCAAAAGGTTCTGCTTCCTCAATAGCAACCCAATAAGATACAGCCTTCATATTAAAATATCGTTGATAACATGTCCATGAACGTTCGTCAGCCTTCGCTCAAGTCCGTTGTGGTAGAAACTCAACCGTTCATGATCTAATCCCATTAGGTGGAGGATTGTCGCGTTAAAGTCATAAAGTGAGGTCGGATCCACGGCCGCCTTGAAACCATACTCATCGCTGGCTCCATAGCTGAATCCCTTTTTTACACCGGCTCCGGCAAAGAAACATGTAAACGCCTCCGGGTTATGATCGCGTCCAGTTCCATTTCCCTGAAGAAACGGCATGCGCCCAAATTCAGTGCACCACACCACCAAGGTGTCTTCAAGCAAACCGCGACGCTTGAGATCGTGGATTAAGGCAGCTGTTGGCTGATCCATGATCTCCGCCTGCATCGCATGAGTGTCAGCAATATCGGAGTGTGAGTCCCAGTTGGTGATACCGTTGCCACCAGATGGATCACTCCCATTGAACAGTTGGACGACACGCACTCCCTTCTCAAGGAGGCGTCGAGCAAGAATGCAGTTCTTGGCATACTCACGCTTCAACTCCGTTCCGGACTCAGAACCATACTCCTTATGAATAGACTCAGGTTCGTTCGAGATATTCATTATTTCCGGGACTGTTATCTGCATCTGGCCAGCTAACTCATAACTCGCGACACGGGCAGCAAGGTTGGCATCGCCCGGATATTTCTCAAGATGCTTGGCGTTGAGGCGCTGGAGTAAGTCGACTGTATTCTTGTCATCGGACGCCGAATAATCCATTGGCCGGCCCAAATTAGCCGGTGGATTCTTAGAATTGAAGTCCGTGCCCTGAAAAGCGGCCGGGAGAAATCCACTACCAAAGTTGTTCTTGCCGGAACGAGCCAACCCTCGCGGATCATTGATCGCTACAAACGCGGGCAGGTCCTCACACTCAGATCCGAGAGCATAAGTTGCCCAAGCTCCGAAGGATGGGAAACCCTCCATCGTAAATCCCGTATTGATGAAGTTTTCGCCCTGCGGGTGAGCGCTGGTCTGGGTGTGCAGGGAATGTACGAAGCAGAATTCATCAGCCAACTCGCCCATTTTAGGTAAAAGATCAGAGGTCATCTTCCCGCTCTGACCCCGTGGTTTAAATTCCCAGAACGGCTTTGCGATATTTCCACTGGGTCCTTCAAAGGTCACCGCAGGCATGCCGGGAGGCTTTTGGCCATGAAACTTGGCCAATGCGGGCTTGTAATCAAATGTATCGACATGACTGACCGCACCCGGGCAGTAAATCACGAGCACTTGCTTGGCCGCACCTTGAAAGTGGCCCTTGCGACTCAGGTAGGGATTGTCGGGATCAATGTCAGGACGAATCGGGCTTTTACCGCTGAATTCTGCTGGGTTCTCCGAAGAAGCCAAACCTTCACCAGCAAGAAGATGGGCAAGGCCCAAACCACCGAGCGAGAAACCGGTATTCTTCATGAAACTCCGACGATCAAGCAGACGTCGGCCGATAGGGGTCATGTGTTCAGGGCTCATTTTGGGGAGATGTTATGCGGTTCACTTTCAATGATTCAGCGCTGGTTCAATCCGATCAGGGCAGGAAAGCAAATTCGTTAGAGTTGATAAGACTACGGCAGACGATGGGGAGCCCGTTGCTTTCGGCAATGCTTTGGCTCGCCGACAGTTCCTCGGCGTCAGGCAGACGGAGAAGGATCAGTTCAAAGGCACGCTTTACCGCAGCTTTCTTATCTCCCCCACTCTCGTTCTGTGCACGCTCAGCAATAAACCTGGATTGCTCCACGACGAAATTACTGTTCATCAAGTTTAGCGCCTGCAGAGGCGTGGTGGAGACAGGGCGCTTGTCCTTCACTTGGCCACAATCAGGNAAATCGAAAGCGGTGAACATCTTATCGTCCACACGTCGCATCCTNTCNTGATAGAGCATACGNCGCCACGTCTCCGCGCCATGGTTGTCGATTACCTCCCATTGCGCGTAGGTCTTTTTGACATTGTGNATACGAAAACTTCGGCCACCGGGTTCAGCATTCAGTTTTCCAGAGGCTAGGAGAATTCCGTCACGAATNACTTCGGCNGCGACCCGCTGTGGTGGGAATCGCCACAGACTACGNGAACTGCCATCAAGAGCCAGGCTCTCTTCATCAGGAAGACTGGAACGCTTAAAGGCATCCGACATCACGATGAGTCGGATCATGGCCTTGTTCGACCAAGGCGCCACTTCAGCCTGAGTCGGGTCAACGAATTCAGCCGCTAACCAGTCCAGCAATTCAGGATGGCTTGGCGCCGCACCGGCGAGACCGAAGTCGCTACCAGTCGCTACAATGCCACTGCCAAAGAGGTGATGCCAGATTCGATTTACCATCACACGAGAGGTCAGAGGATGGTCTGGCGCAGTCAACCATTCGGCAAAGGCGAGACGGCGCTGAGGGTCGGAGGTTTCCGAGCTGAGTCCTAGATCGCCATCCATCAGGGCAAAGCCCGCAGGTTCAACCTCATCACGAAGGTTTTCCGGGCTGCCACGATGCATCACATGAGTCTTGTTGGGCATCTCAGTGAAGTGCCCCACGAAAGCGTGTCGCGGACCTTCTTCCGTCAGCAATCCGATCAATCGGTGCAACTCATCAGAAGCTTCCTTCAGCTTAGCAGAGCCAGCCATGCGCTCAGAAGCTGCTTTACTGCCGGCGATCGTTTTCCAGCCTCCATCATCTTGCAGAACGCTAACTTTAAGCGAAGGGAGACCACCACCTTTGCCTTGAGAGAGGTAATCTGTCTCAAAGTAATACTCGCGATTACTGCTGTAACGGAAGCGGTTGACGCTCTGCTCCTCCGGAAAATGTATTTCGACCCAAGGCTTCTTGCCACTTTCCTTAGGGGCCTTTACGCGCCATGCCATCGTGCCAAACTTTCCGTCGTTGGCGTTCTTGAGCGGATTTCGTTTATCGGCAATCGACTCGTCCTCTTTCAGAATCGTGCCTAAGCGAGCCAGAGCAAGGTTCTCGTTGTAATCACTCGGGCCGAAAACCTCAAGTTCGTCCAAACTCACGTTAGGCCAGTCAAAATCAATGCGAAGAGCCTTGGTTTTCTGCTCAGCAAACTGGAGTTCCTTAAACCCGCCCCAGTCTTCTTCCCAAGCGGAGTTCTCGCGCAGGATCGCGCGCTGAGCGAAAACCTTCGGATAAATTTCCAAAGCACGTTGGCGTCGAGGATGGTCTTCGGCAAACTCTGGATAACGACCTCCGAATTCCACTCCCTGAAATACAGCGCTCATGGCGTAGTAATCGGTGATGGAAATCGGATCAAATTTGTGATTGTGACAGCGTGCGCAACTGACAGTCACTCCCATCATGGAAGCCCCGACAGTAGACATGATTTCATCGATGCGATCGGCTCTTGCCTGTCGAATCGCAGAAGGCTCCCGACCAACCGTTGCCGCTGGAACGTGAGGGCCCGCCACAAGGAATCCGGTTGCCTCACCCACGCCGAATTGGTCACCCGCCAACTGCTCCTTGATGAACTGGTCATAGGGGATGTCTTCGTTGAAAGCACGAACCACGTAGTCGCGATAGATCCAAGCATTTTTGCGATAGAGATTGGCTTCGGATCCGTTTGTCTCAGCCCAGCGAATCACATCGAGCCAATGCTGCGCCCAGCGCTCACCGAAGTGAGGCGATGCCATCAATTCATCAACGAGTGCCGCATACGCCTCATCGCGGTCCACAACAAAATCCGCCTCAAAATCTTTCACCTTTTCGGGAGTCGGAATCATTCCAGTCAGAAGCACCGATACTCGCTTCGCCAGCGATACGGCATCAGCCGGCTCATTCGCTTCAATGCCCTCTTCTGCTAACTTTGCGTTCAAGAAAGCATCAATTGGATTAATAGAATCACCAACCGCTACCTTGGGACGTTCTACAGGGAGATAAGACCAATGCTCGGTCTTCTCTTCGAGGACCTGATCCATCTGGCCAGGCCACTCGGCGCCGGCATTGATCCAGTCCTCGAATAGCTTGACCTCCTCAGGGCTCAAAGGAGGACCTTTCGGCGGCATCATCATATCCGGATCGCTGCCATTAATAACCTCGATGAGAAAGCTGGCGTTGGAATCACCCGGCACGATCGAAGGCAGACCAATATCTCCGCCCTTGAGAAGAGAGGCACGTTGGTCGACCCGAATCTCCGATTTTTGTTTATCGGGCCCGTGACAGTCTAGGCACTCGGCCTCCAGAATTGGCAAAATGTCTTGCTCAAAGTCCACGGAATA
>PBSY01000024.1 GCA_002726915.1 Verrucomicrobiales bacterium
CCGACGCGCATCGCCTGCCAAGGGTTATGGTTGTGTAAACGGTGCGCGAACGTAATTTTATGCAGGTCCCCCCAACGCCACTGCTGAGGATCGGCACCAAGGCTTTTCTTCACCCGCTTCACAACTTCGCTCATTTCTGCACAAATGGTTTTGCTCAATAATTCGCCATGAGCTAACCAGGGCGATCCCGCCCGAGTAAAACTCGCAATATCAAAACGGTTAAGCCCGGGAGCCGCCGCAGGTAACAACCGAATAAGATCGTCCTGCAAAGCGTCCCGCATGAATTTGCCCGGCCAAAATCGGTCTAAAAACGGGTAGTACAGGCATGCCGCGCCGGACTCGACTGTGGCGCGTTGATCCCAGGCTTCGAGCAACTGTACGGCAAGCTGCACATCGGGCTCATGGCTAGTGCGTAAGACACCTAATAACTCAGGGAGCAGCTGCGCCGCGCGAAGGTCAGTGAGGTCGAGCTGCATCTGACAAAAGTCCGTCACGCTGAATTTCGCCTTTTGTTCTAACGATTCGCGAATGCGGTCTGCGCGCGCACTGTGGACCGGAAAATTATGGATGTAAAAATCTCCAGCATCACCCATGGTGTCATTGTTTGCGGTCAGACTGACGCCGTCCTGCGGATTTCGCTCTACAACAAGCTCGGCTGCAGTGGCGAGGCTAAAGTCATGTGCCTGCTGCCAGCCTGCCAATGGCACGGAACCGGTAACACCGCGCCGCACTGGGGTAGTGGTTGCGATATAACGCTGCAGGTTACTGGCCTTGTCAACGCAAATGATGTTATTTGCCAGTGGACAAACATCGTTCTCAAATAACAGCGCGCCAAATTCTTCCGCAGAACGCGCGGTGGGTAACAGTGCGAGTGCTCCGGCAGACGTGGGTACATCGCGCAACGACCAATACAAACTCGTCTGAAAATCTGTGGGCAGGGTATCTATTCGGCCCAATTCCTGCATCAGCGGTTCAAGCAATACCCCGTGTTGCGTGGTACGAATTTGCACTTCACGCGCCGCAGCGTCTTTTACCGCTATCGATTCGCTCCTTTGCTCGATCGATCGCCAGCCGCTTTCTGTGCGGTATTGATTGTGTTCGACCTGTTCGACAAAAACGTCGTAACAGTCAATGAAACCGGTGGTCAGGCCCCACGCCAACTCATTGGTAAAACCCATCATGAAATACGGTACGCCAGGAAAAGCCGCACCAAAAGCATCCCAATCCCCAGCATGCAAATGCACATAAAAAAAAGTGTTAGGAATAGTATGGGGCTGATGCGGATCTGTCGCCAACATTGGATAGCCGCTAGCAGATCGCGCGCCGGTCACGGCCCAGTTATTGCTGCCAGAAATAGTTGGAACCTTGACTTCGGGATAAGCCAATTCAACCATTTTCGGATCGATCCTTCGCAAAGGCTCTTCGAGTAACTGAATCTGCGCAACATCGTCTGCGGACAAATGCAATACATGATCACGAAAGTGGTCCACTCCATGAGTCGCCATAAGGCGTCCCAACAGTATTTTTTCAGTCCAACTTTTCTGCTGAAACCAAGAAGTAAAGCGGTACCGAGCGGCAATATCATCCAGGGTAAACAGTCGTGGCTGGGCGCCCGCATGAGCAAACTCTGGCGGTATTTCATCCATCGAACCGACGTAAGCGTTGAGGCCTTCCAGATAAGCACTTGCCACCCAATCACCCGGACTTGCCGGTCTAAGCGTCGAACATCCATGCACATTGAACGCTCTCTGCAACGCATCTTGAGCGACAAAACGCTCGCCCAACAACGCCGCAGCCTCACCGTTGGCATAGGCGCAACTGAGGTGGATTTGCCACAACCTTTCGTGTCCGGCGGCATAGCCCATACCCCGATAGGCGTCGGCAACCGTCTCGGCCCAGACGTGCGCAACACCCAACTTATCCCAAGAGATTTCAAACGGTGCATCAGCGCCTGAAATTAGTCTTTGCATCGTTCTACTCCCCCGCGAATTAATACTGCAGCTGCACTATTCCCGTAATAACAGGGTGCGTAATCGCGGATCAGCGCTGATCTCGGCCTCGGTAAAGGGCAAATCAATCCACTTACCCGCCGAGTACAGCTCGGTCAAATCCTGATAATGCGGCGAATCAGGCTCTGGCGATTGGCTGTAGGTCAGCATCCCCTGGGCCTTAACCGCGCCCGAGGCATCCCAACCCACGGTCTGGATGTAGCTGTTACCGTGAAAAACCCGCGCATAGCCCTTATTCGGCTGCAAATTGGTCCGAATCATACTAAACATGCCGGCCCAGCCCTCGCCCCCCGGAATCGCGATATTGGCGCCATTACGCTGGACATACTGAATCGAAGCCAGCGGAGCATCGAGCGCGATATTTGCATCAGATAAGCGTTTAGCCGCGCCAAGCAAGGCTTGCCTCACCTGGGCGCGCACCTCAGCATTCGCCGTATTGATGCCTGCCGGCGTCCGGATAGGGTCTGCCGAGTCAAAATCTTCACTATACAGCCCATCAATCTGTCGTGCGTCCCGCCAAAATTCCCGCCAAACATGGCCGCCCTTAGCATCGATATGCATTGTGCGATCCCAGCCCCGCAACGCCGAACAGACGGCTGCTAATTCCCCATCGCCGGCACACAATTCCAACACATCATCGAGTAATAACTCGGCACCGTAATTGCGCTGGTTGTATAGCATGCCCTGCAAGTCTTCGAGGGCCAGTGTTTGCTTTTGCGCGCGCAATTCTGCCAGCTGGGTCAGCCCGGCTCGAGTGCGTAAACTACGCGCCGTACCTTCTGTGCCAATAACCGGTGAATAGCCCTCAAGCGGCGCGTCCGGATTGCTCAACCAATAGCTGTCATTAGAGTTAGACACATAGTCTGAGCGCGTAACCCGCGGCATTTTTTCTGCCGGCAGTGTTCCCGCCACCCGGGTATTCGGGTCGTCGTACCATTCACAACTCGAGTCATCACCGCGCAGCAAAATCAGATAATTCATGGATTCGGGCAAACTGATCTGACAACGCTGCAGCAGCGCTGCGTCAATATTTGGCGTACCGCTAATATCTGCATAAAAGGCATTACCATCTCGGTCGGCCGCGATCGTATTGGTCCAATACACACCTTGCTGACTGATCGCCGCTTCGATATCCGCTGTGGACGTTGCCTTAGCTAGCGCATCATAGGTCTCAGCAGTAAGGTAATTATCGATCACCGCATCACGCATAGCGAACGCGATACCGTCTTTCCATGCTAAGGCCTCCGACTCAACCACCGGTCCATAGTGCGTAAAGTAAGTTTGGTGCTGCTCAGCTGTCAGTTGGCCGTCATCACCAAGCACAGTGACCGTTACCGAACGTTGCTCAATCGGCCGATAATCGCCGTCATAAAAATATTCGTAGGGGTTTTGCGGATTCAGCTTGAGGCGGTATAGGGTAAAGCGCTTGGCCGTGGATACCGTATGAGTCCAAGCAATCTCTTGATTAAAGCCAATCGCCACTCTATTGGTGGTCAACAAACTGGCGCCCATCACGTCAAGCTCACCTGGCACGGTAAGATGAATCATATGAAACCGCGATGCGCCATGCCACGGATAATGCGGGTTCCCCAACAACAGACCGCGTCCTGTGGCACTTAGATCACGCCCAATTGCTACGGCATTGCTACCGATACCCGTAGGCAACCCCCATTCGGCCACGGCTGACTCTGCAAGTTGGGTATCAGGAGATGCATCGGCGATTTGCTTTTGGAACCGCCCCAGGCCATAGCGAATACCAACACCCAGAGCAAGACGCACCAGATCTTTTTCGTCAATCGGCCGCACCCAATCGGCACCTGCACAGCTTTGCGGCAGAGTGTCCTGATGGTCCTGTAAAAAACGGTTATATCCCGCTGCGTAGCCTGCGTTCATCAGCTTGGCACGTTCGCTTTGTTGCGCATCGTAGTCGGCGAGTTTTGCGTCAGTAAGAATGGCTTTGTGAAAAATATCGCTTTGCAGGTTGCCGCCATCCCCACCGAAATGTGCAGACAGATTTCCATTGACCATCTGTACATCTTTAGCAATAACACATACCGCGTCAGTGGCGGTTGCGTAGGCAAAGCCATAACCAAGACTGCCCCAATCATCCGCCTTTACATGGGGAATGCCGAAGCTCGTCCAGCGCAATTCAACCTCATACCGCAGATCCGTGCCGTCTGCATCGCCCTCACCACCGGCGTCCGCACAACCCACTAACACTGCCACCAACGTAAGCAGACCAAAATATTTTACAAACACGTTCTGTCTCCCCCAACAATCTCAAGACCGAAAATCCTCGGTCGATTACCCCGCGCAGTCCACTGCGCACCACTAAAATATCCTTGCTCAGCGCGGCGCGAAACCGCCGCAACGTTGCTCCTACGCTACGACGCCCTGCTCCTTCATTGCCGAAATTCGCTCTTCAGTAACAGCAAATTCCCGTAACACCTCTGCGGTATGCTCTCCATGATCAGGACTCGGACGCGACGGCTCAAGGCGCTCACCGGCGAAGCGAGCCGGTGACTTAACCACCCGCATACTGCCCATAATCGGGTGATCAAATACCGCGATTGAATCGTTAACCACTAACTGTTCTTGAGCTAATACCTCGTCATGATCAAGACAGCGCGCACAAGGCACATCAGCAGCCTTGAGTTTTTCAATAATTTCGTCCGTGGTGAATTCTAAATAAGCCGCAGCCACTAATGACTTAAAATCTTCTAGATTAGCAACCAACCTCTCAAAGGAATTAAACCGCTCGTCGGCGAGCAGATGCTCCATACCTATGGCAATGAGCGAACGCATTTGCATCTCATCCGTGCCCGCAGAAATTGTGACTGCGCCATCCTTAGTGGCGGTTAACTCATACAGTAGATCAATTAAAAATGGACCGGGCTCGTGGTCGGCATCCAGCAACGTATGGTTCTGAAACCCATCAGGGAAAACAAAAAACAGCCCCGCATCGAGCATAGACAGATCAATATGCTGACCAACGCCGGTTTTTTCGCGCACATACAATGCACATGTCACCGCCTGACACGCAGTATAAGCGGTGATCTTGTCGCAAATCAGAGTTCTAAAAAACGCAGGCTCACCGCCTTTACCCTGAGTTGCCGTTAATCCCGCATGAGCCTGAATAATTGGATCGTACGCGGGAGCGCTCCCCAAAGGCCCCTCTTTACCAAATCCCGAGATCGCGGCGTAAATTAACCGAGGATTCAATTCGCGCAGCACTTCACTGCCAAGATTCAATTTGTCCATGACGCCGGGTCGAAAGTTATGAATAAAGATATCCACACCGGCCACTAACTCACGAATAAGTTCTTGGCCAGCCTGCTCTTTCAGATTAACGCGAATAGACTGTTTACCGCGATTACAGTTGGCAAACAGCGACGATATGCCACCTTTGTTTGCGCCGATATAACGCATGGGATCGCCGACATTCATCGGCTCTACCTTAATTACCCGTGCGCCCTGCTCCGCCATCATCATGGCCGCAAACGATGCCGTGATCATGGTAGAAAATTCTAAAACAGTGATTCCCTCTAATGGCTTCATAACGCTCCTCCTGCGTAGTGACTGCTGATCTGTGGTCTATTAACTCTGCCTGGCCTGCAGGACTATAGCTCGATAGCCCTCTAACATTGCCTTACAAACTGTAACGCGATATTGCCCTGAAACCTGACGGAATCGATCTGAACACGTTTTGCGTTCAAACAAAACAATCCGGAGCACCAAAGTCGAAGGCCACCACTAGTCGGCGTTCTGAACCGGAGAATGGTCGAGTTCCATGCCAAAAGTAGCTCGGGAACAATACTAATTTGCCCACTTCTGGCAACACTTGAGCTTGCGCGGACAATTGATCCTTAGTCTCAAACGGCGGCTCACCAAAAATTAACTGGCCATCGGCGCTGGTGCGCGAGAGCTGTGACGGAACATCCACATAGCAGGTGCCGCTGTACCAGCCTTTTGAGTGCACATGAGACTCATGATATGTGGCCGCTGCAGCCTTAATGGACCAACTGGCGTGCATCATTGGTTGTCGTGGACGGAACATCCGCAACGGGTGCTCTTGAGGCTGATTAAGCTCACTCACTTGGGCAAAAACTCGGCGCGCCTGTTGCTCAATCGATGTGGCCAACTGCGCGATCCCGCCTTGCCGGTTTGCGGTGAACAGATTACCCGAGGATTGAGTGCCGGATCGAACCGATTGCAGCATAGGAGAGTCCTGCATCGTGTGCAGCGCCGCGACATCCGTAGCCAGCGCAGCCCAGTCGATCGCCACACCGCCATCATTTTCCAATGCTGTTAAGTCAATCTCATAGAGCATGGCATCGTAGTTCACCAACTGTTGGTACCGAGGATCGTCAAGGCAACGTAACGCCGTCAACAGCATGGCAATAAAGTACTGGTTACCGGGGAATTGATTATTCAGAGCCATTGCGTCGCTCAGAGCGTCACCGTAATTCCCCAACGCAAAGTGGGCTAGACAAGACGACTCATGGTGCGACTCCGGCACCTTCGATGCAGACACGAGATCTAAGACGGATTGGTGGTCTGCGGTTAACCGTAGGCAATTCATCTGCCCCCACTCCCACAGGCCATCGTGTCGATAAGCACTCGCGTATTCATCCAATAATGCGCGAACGCCGTCGATATCTGCGCGAGCCAGCAACCGCGTCATATAAGCTCGATATACGGCAGGGTCATGGCGACGCGCCCATGCACGTTGCCAAAATTCGAATACATCCGCCAAGCCCATTTCGTGCAGGTAGTCGCCAGCTATCGCAAGAGTCTCAACATCATTCGCGCGCTCAGGTAACTGTTTAATCAAAGCTTGTGCCTTAGTCCTTTGGCCAGCGTAGATGTGGCCCAATAATATGGCCTGTTGCCCAGCCTCAGAATTAGGCTCCTTGCGTAAAAACGCTGCGAGCAGTTTCTCCGCTTTCGGATAATCACCACGATGCAAGGCCAGCCGGGCCAGCCGATACTGGGCAACGTCTTTCAGTTCGCCATTTTTTTGCAATTTTTCAAGCTGCGATTGGGCCTGATCAAGACGCCCAAGTGCCGCCTCACAGCGTGCCTTTAAAAGTTTGGCTTGTGTCCTTGTCCGCGCAGCTTTGGCCCGCAGAGCAGGATCCAAGGCCTCATAAGCAGGTTCAACCGCGCCTGCGCCAAACAGCGCTTGAGCGAGTTTGTAGTGTAAAGCGTCGTCTGACTGGCCGCGTTGCAACAGCTCACTGTAAATTGCTGCGGCATCGCGGTTACGGCCCATTTGCACACAAATATCGGCGCGTAAATTCAACGATTCGACCTCCGGTTGTTGGCCGCCATCGAATCGCTGCAACATACCTAGAGCCTCCGCAAAGCGCGATGCAGACGCAAAAGCAACCGCAGCCGCAAACAAAGACGTTCGCGCCCGCAGCGATGGCGCGATGCTGGCAAACAACTGACAGGCCTCGGCGATACGCCCTTGCTGCAGCGCCAGCAATGCACGCTGTTCCACGGGATTACTCATAACGACCGCCAGCCAGAGTCCAAGAACCAATTTTTGAAGATATCAGGCACCACACGCTCCCAACACCACTCGTAAAATAATTGCTGGTAAAAGTTTACGCTTTTCTTTGGCGTTCGGGAAAATCCAACTTAAGCTGACTGCGCAATGTGCTGTCAGAACCGCTGATGCTACTGATATCACTGGGGGATAAATGATTTTACTACTGCTGATCTTGATCGCTTGGGAAGCATACTGGACTTATAAAGCATGCTGTGAGGCCGCCCGATCAAAC
>PBSY01000025.1 GCA_002726915.1 Verrucomicrobiales bacterium
CAAGACAACGCTGAACCTCGTGAAGCCGATGCCCTGCAATGAAGGGACAGCAAAGCCGGGCTCAAAGCCCTCTCTCGAAATGCCAAAAACCTTGAACGCGGCAGAGACTCCACCTCCTAAAAATGGTTTCAGCCCATTAGATCAGTCTGCGCTCTTTCATCACCTTAATGCGTTAGATTTTCCGCTATTACAAGCAACAAAGACACTTTGACTGGCTAGATAACTCAATGGAGACAACTCGCATTAAGGGGTGATACGACGTTTCGCTGGTATCACTCACTTAAGGTTTCAAAATCCCGATACCGAGATAATAACGCTTAGTTGGACTGCCAGTTTGTGATGTGGCGAGCCTGATCGTCCTCAGAAGTGGGATCAGCGTCAACGATAGACCAGAGGTCGAACGTCGGATTGAAGGTTTCGCGCTCGTTCGGGTCAATATTCGGAGGCTGCGCTAGATAGCGGAACTCGTTGCCATATGCGTCAAGGATCACAAACTTACCGTCGCCAGAAACTCCTACCCTCGGATCTTTCGATTCCTCATTCTCCTTAAAGGAAAGTCTCGGGACATAAACTTTTTCGTCAGTCTCGAAATCAACCTCTCCATCTTCGTTCCAGTCACCGGAAAGATGCTTGTAAAGAATTGACGAGCCATCAATCCCAATAATATCGCGCTCCCCGCCATTCGGAGGGTTCTGGGGATAGATACCATGATCAAGCTGGTATTTGGACAATCCGTCTGCCAACTCAGCCATCATTCGCTCGACTTTCCCACGGTTAATCTTTGATTGGATTCCCGGCAAAGCAGAAATTAAAAGACCAGCGAGAATGACCATGATCGAAATCACGGTCATCAATTCGATCAAGCTGAAGCCGGAAGCGACGCGCTTGGATACAGAAAACTTCATAGTCTAAATCGTAACAGTCGGCAATGAACCGTGTCAATACATTGTAAATATCGACACAGCTCAAATTTCACGCTTAGCCTGCCGCGTTGTTCATTTCGGTGATGATCGTAATCATCGGCATGAACAAGGCAATCACAATGGTTCCAACTATGCCGGCAAGAAAAACAATCATGATCGGCTCAATCATAGAGGTCATCGCATCAACGGCATTATCAACTTCGTCGTCATAAACATCAGCAATCTTTAGGAGCATGTCAGGCAACTGGCCCGTTTCCTCACCCACGTCGACCATGCTGATCACCATGGGCGGGAAGATCTTACTCGCTTCAAGTGGGGCGACCACAGATTCGCCCTCTCGGACGGCCTCATGGACTTTGTCAATCGCTTCGGCAACCACCACATTACCTGCTGTATCGCGGGTAATGTTCAGCGCTTGAAGAATCGGCACACCACTGGTCACGAGAGTTCCTAATGTACGAGTGAATCGTGAAATAGCGCCCTTGAGTGCGACCGGACCGAAAACAGGTATGTAGAGTTTCCAGCGGTCAATAATCCTGCGGCCACCCTTCGTCATTGCGAAGAGCTTCCACCCTGCATAGAGCAAACCTCCTCCAACCACCACCACTAGCAGGTTATCCTGCACGAATCGGCTGATGGCAATGACCACTTGGGTAATCTTGGGTAACGGTTTATCACCGAGCATTTCGGCAAAGATTCGCTCGAACCGAGGAACGATCACCGCCATGAGGAAAATCAAAATCGCTATCGCGATTACGATCACGATGATTGGGTAAACCATCGCCGAAACAATTCGGTTTTTCAGCTTTTGTGCTTTTTCTTGATATTCCGCGAGACGAATTAAAACCAGCTCTAGAACACCGCCGAGTTCACCGGCTTTCACCATATTGACGTAGAGCTTGTCGAAAATTCGCGGATGCTGGCCAAGGCTCTCTGAAAAAGTGGACCCTCCAGCAACAGCGTCTGCGAGGTGGTTGATGGTTCCCGCCATAACCTTATTTTTCTCCTGCTTTCCAAGCACTGAAAGCCCCCTGAGCAGCGGAAGGCCCGAGTCCACCAATGTGGCTAACTGGCGAGTAAAGATCATCAAGATCTTACCCTTCACGCGGCCACCGGCTCCTGCTCCCGTCTTCCCTTTCGCCTTCTGTCCTTTCTTGGCCCGACGCTTTGCATTGCCGGAAACTCCACCTTTACCGGCAGAAACAACCTGTGTCGGATAAAGACCGCCTTTTCGAAGTTGCTCGATAGCATCTTTCTCGTTTGTTGCCGAAATAGACCCGGTTGTTTCTTCCCCTTTCGCGTCGAGGGCAATGTATTCAAAGTTTGCCATATATTTTTCTTATGCAGTTTGCTTTTGTGAAATTCGTTTCTGTAGCTTAGCGATTTCGCGAACTCGATGTCGATGCAAAAAGCGCATCCGCGGCTTTGTTCAGGTGTATTTTAGCACTTCCTCGATCGAAGTGATTCCGTCAAAAATATTCCTTAATCCATCCTCTCGGAGCGTTTTCATTCCCAACTCCTTGGCCTTCTGCTGCAGGACGACCGTTGCAGCTCTCTGCGCCACTAATTCGCGAAGGGGATCGGACATATCAAGCAACTCAAAGAGACCCTGACGCCCGCGATAGCCAGTGTCATTGCAGGAATCACATCCCTGGCCCGTGTAAAACTCTCGCCCTCCGGTATCAGCCTCATTCAACCCTAATTGAGCCAGCACGGCCGCTGTCGGATTGTAGGCCACCCGACAATCAGGGCAAATGCGACGCAGAAGACGCTGTCCAAGCACTCCTTCGAGCGTGGCCGCAACAAGAAAAGGCTCACAACCCATATCAATCAGACGGGTCACAGCGCCCGGCGCATCGTTTGTGTGCAGCGTGGACAGCACTAGGTGTCCGGTCAACGAGGCTTGAATCGCGATTTGAGCAGTCTCCAAATCACGCATCTCACCGACAAGAATCTTATCAGGGTCTTGGCGCAGGAAGGCACGGAGGACTCTTCCGAAAGTGAGCCCTATGCCATCATTGACGGGCACTTGCATGATGCCATCCATGTCATACTCAACAGGGTCTTCCGCGGTTAGCAGCTTTGATTCTTCGGTATTTATTCTTCGCAAGCAGGCGTAGAGCGTAGTTGTCTTGCCGGCACCGGTCGGCCCTGTGCAGATGAAGATTCCATTCGGCTTTTCAATCGTGTCGGTGACGTATTCGTAAATCTCTGGCTCGAGATTAAGCGTTTCAAGATCAAGGTTCACATTCGACCGATCAAGAACACGAAGCACAACGCTTTCCCCAAATGCGGTCGGCAGCGTCGACACACGCATATCAACCGGCTTATCGTTAATCTCCTTGGTGATCCGCCCATCCTGAGGAAGCCGAGTCTCCGCGATATTCAGTCCTGACATCACCTTAATTCGGGAGGTAATTGCAGCCTTCAAGTGTTGCGGTGGCGGCGCCATTTCATATAGGGCACCGTCGACCCGGTAACGAATCTTGAAGTCGTCCTCGAACGGCTCAAAGTGAATATCGGAAGCCTTCTCCTTGATCGCCTGGTAAAGAACTAGATCGACGTAACGAATAATAGGCGCGGAATTGGATTCCTCCTCGAGATCTTCTCCTGACAGAGCCTCTACCTCGGCTCGAATTGCTGCCAAAGCATCGCTCTCGCCTGCACCTGCGGAACCGCCTTCACCAGCACCACCCCCACCATAATAAAAACGTTCAATCAGTTCGGCAATCTGCTCGGGTGGAGCTACCGCGGGAATAATGGTCTGGTTAAGAGAAAAGCCCAGTTCTTCCAAGTTCTGAGGCTCTAATGGATTAGCAATCGCTACCTGCAGGCCCCCATCTACGAATTGAATTGGAAATGCTTGGTAAAGCTTTGCCGTTCCTGCGGGAACTGCCATCAATACCTGCTGAGCCGGTTCAAACTCATTCAGATCATAATATTCTCCGCCAATATCCTGCGCAACCAACTGAAACAATTGATCACGCTGGATGATACCCATCTGCTCTACCGCCTGAGTGATATCCACTTCACTCTCATTCCCAGCAACTATGTATTCATCGCGCTGGGAATCGTCAATTAATCCCCTCGAGATCAAGAGATCGATTACACTTTCAACCGTCATAAAAATTCTATTTAATGTTCTCCTAACGGACGATTAATCCGAATCCGACATAGTTACCCGAATCACTTCAGAGGGGGTCGTCGTTCCTGCAAGTACTTTCCGCACTCCATCTTCTCGAAGTGTTCGCATCCCCAATTCCCTCGCACGCTTGCGAAGTTGAGAACTCGATTCGTCTCCGTTGATCATAAGTCGGACTTCTTCGCTGATATTGAAAATCTCAAAAAGACCCATCCGGCCTCTGTGCCCTGTCATACGACAGCTCCGGCAGCCGGTGCCCTGTTTAATTTCAGCCTTAGCCAACTGATCCTTAGTCAATCGGAGCGCTCGGATCTCTTTCTCAGAGATCTGACCCCCGGTAATACAATCAGGGCAAATCTTCCGAATCAGTCGTTGAGCCATGATCGAGCGAACCGCACTGGCGATAAGGAATTTCTTAACGCCAATATCCGCCATTCGAGCGACAGCAGACGGCGCATCATTCGTGTGGAGAGTGCTGAATACAAGGTGGCCTGTAAGGCTAGCATTAATCGCAATTGAAGCGGTCTCAAGGTCCCGAATTTCACCAATCATGATGATGTTTGGCGCCTGTCGAAGGATCGAGCGAAGAGCAGCAGCGAACGTCATGCCGATATCATCTTTGACCTGCACCTGGTTGATACCGGAAAGAAGGTATTCAACTGGATCCTCCACGGTGATTATTTTTCGGTCCGACTTGTTGATCGCGTTTAGACACGCGTAAAGAGTGGTTGTTTTTCCGGAACCGGTCGGCCCGGTCACCAGGAGAATTCCATCGGGAAGACGAATCAGCTCGTTAAAGTTTGCTTCATCATCCGAGAAGAAGCCGAGCTGCGGCAAACCGATTGAAAGCGAGCTTCGATCGAGAATACGCATCACGATGCTCTCACCACAACTCGTCGGAACTGTCGAAACACGAAGGTCAAGGTCACCACTGCCGAACTTTGCCTGAATTCGACCGTCTTGAGGCACACGCTTTTCAGCGATGGCCATGGTTCCGGTCATGATCTTGATTCGGCTGACTACAGAAGGAAGGAGACGCAGGGGATGGCTTTGGACTTTGTGCAAAGATCCGTCAATACGATAACGAACTCGAAGCTCACCCTCTAGCGGCTCGATATGAATGTCGGATGCTTTGTTCTGATAGGCTTCCTGAAGAATCTGGTAAACCATCTTAATAATGGGAGCATCACCACCTTCGCCCTCGCTCCCTTCGGTTACTGCAATCGCTTCACCATCCAATTTTCCAATCTGGTCAGCGTCTAACTCAGAAGCGTAAAAGTCCAACTGTCGTTGCTTGATCGCCGAGTTCGACGCGACAACAAACTCAGGCTCGACGGACAGGAGGTGGCGCACCGAGTCCAAGGTGTCAAAATCGAGAGGATCCGTTACCGCGACCACCAGACCACCATTAGACTCAGCAATCGGTACGATTTTAAAACGAACCGCACTATCTCCCGAAACATGGGATGAAACCGACGGATCAATCTCCATCTTGCCGAGATCAACGTATTCCATGCCGGCATTATTTGCCAATACCTCGGCCACGTTTTCATCCGTGATGAGGTTCAGTGAAATCAACGCGTCGAGTTCTGACTCCGTTGATTTTTTCTTATGGTTTACGTCTTCCAGTGCGGCGGCATCGAACAGATGCGCCTCCTGCAAGAGTTCAAGGAGGTAAGGTTCGTTCGCGTACAAAACTGATGTGGTGTTAAGGAGGTTCTCGGCAATTATCTGTCAACTTATGTGGCAGAAACCAAGTTGGAGCGAATACGCTCCAACAGCGGTGTCGTGGGAACCTAAAGAAATTGTTCGGGCACGTGAAGAAAAAAACGCTTAAAACTCAAATTTTAAGATCTCGGAAATCCAAAGAGGTAATCTCCTGCCGCGACCGACACATCCGGTGGAAAATTAGCGTTTTCAAAAAAGTCATAACCCTCCTTTAGATTGGCCCAGAAATCGATCCAATCGGGCTGCTGATCCCATTCCTGCTCCATTCTTTTATCCGTCATGCGGAAGGGAAAGATGTGCACTCGGAAAATCTGCTGACCGGATTTCAAGGCAGCTTCCGAAAGAGCATAAATTTCCCTCATATCCTCCGGTAAAAGTACGAAATTACCGTCATGACTTCGGCCACCATGAATCATGAGCCCGCCTCCAGCCCGGCCACGATAATTATCATATTCGTTAGGAAAACCCACATCGATACCCAAGAAGTCGCGAGACCTTGGCCTGAGTCGTGAAGCCCCGACATAATAGAATCCCTCCGGAGTCTGACGATCCCCCTCTTTCAGCTTGGGGCCCAGCTTTCCTGACCAGTCCCTCAGCCGATACACTTTATAGAGGGTGTAATGCTCAACTCCCCTCCCACGCATCCAAAATTCCAGCTCGTTCTCCTCCTTAAACAAACGTAGGAAAACCGGATCCCCTGCTTTAAGTTGCAAGGAATTTAACTCATCATTAAAACCGTCCTGCACCTCCGGACTCCAGTCGGAATAGGCCAGCGAAAGATCCGCGTCTAAAAGCTGAGTTGCCGACCCACGGTTTTTCGACGGCTGGAAACCTTCGAAGAATCGCATGGTTCTATTCGCCAGTGGATATGGCTCAACTTCGCCTGAGGAGTCATGGACTGCGTTTGAAACACCACCCAACCGGCCTTCTTCACCCCGTAAGCGAGCTCGAATCACTTCTGGGAAATCCGAGAGCTTGCGGTAAACACCCATTAACGCCCCATCTTGAGATCGCCACTCCAACAAGTCCCTAACTAGCCATGGAGACGCGATCCCCAAAACAATGAGAAGAAAAGAAATAAAGTAACGGGCAAACATTTTAAAAAAAAAATTAGTTAGTAATTCTTAAATTTCAAGTCATTATAATGTTTTTGGTTAACTGCTGTCAGAAAGCCTTGCTTCATTTGCCACTTGGACAATTACCCTTCCCTTCGTAACATCTCGCCACATGACTGACGCTACTACTCTCGACAACGCCATCGGAGTGATCGGCGGTTCAGGCCTTTACGAACTGGAAGGCCTTACCGATATCGAAGAGATCAAAGTCGAGACCCCATTTGGAGAACCGTCCGACGTTTTCATTTCGGGCCAATTTGGAGGGCGTCGGGTCTGCTTCCTACCTCGCCACGGTCGCGGCCATCGCATTCTGCCTTCAGAACTTAACCATCGCGCAAATATTTGGGGCCTCAGATCTCTCAACGTGCGTTGGATAATTGCGGTGACTGCTGTCGGCTCACTCAGGGAAGAATACCGTCCGCGCGACATCGTCCTGCCTGACCAATTCTATGACCGGACAAGCCGACGCGCGGAGCATACCTTCTTTGGCAATGGTATCGTTGCACATGTTGAATTCGGGGACCCCATTTCGACACAACTTAGAGAACTGCTCTTTGAGACTGCTGAAAAACTCGGTAAAACGGTCCATAATGGCGGGACTTATGTGAATATGGACGGACCTGCGTTTTCAACTAGGGCAGAGTCAGAAACAAATCGTCAACTGGGCTTTGACCTTATCGGAATGACCAATCTACCCGAGGCCAAGCTTGCCCGGGAGGCAGAAATAGCACTTGCTACCATCGCAATGGTCACCGATTACGATTGCTGGAAAGCAGAGGAACATAACGTGAACGCTCATTCAGTGATCGAGCATATTCAGGCTAATGCCGTCAGTGCCAGAGAGATTCTCGAGGAATTGATACCACAAATCCCGACCGACCCGGACTGGCCTGAACATAACTCTCTGGACAACGCTCTTTTTACCCCGCGCGAAATCTGGCCAACCAATACAGCCAAGGCACTGCAACCCATCCTTTCAAGGTTTATTGATAGTTGAGTAATTTCTTGTTGCGGAATTGCGGAAATTTAAAATTTTCCTAAGTTAAAGTTCATCTCACCCCGTAATTTCTTTGAAGGCTTCCAGACCCCAGAACCGCTTTGCTTTGATCCTGGCCATTGCCGGGTTCCTAATTGTCGGCTGTAAAACGCCGATGGGCCTGAAGAAAGGACGCGAAAATCCGCTAGCTCACGTTGAAAGCCCTCAACGCAATGCCGCGGGCCTTGCTGCACCCTCTTGGAATAGCGCGGGAAGCAGAAATCTACCCGCTTCGGTGGGGTTCAGAGATTCTTATTACAAGGTAGAAACTAGCCTACCTTTCATTGCTCTCACCTTTGATGACGGCCCGCATCCTTTAAACACGCCGCGGCTCCTTGATATCCTCAAAAAGCGCAACATAAAAGCAACTTTCTATGTTGTAGCAACCAACGCTCGCGCCTATCCCGAAATTATGCGTCGCATTATTGCTGAGGGGCATGAGATCGGAAACCACACCGTAACTCACAGTAATCTTACTACGATGTCAGCAGCCGGCGTTCGAAAAGAACTGATTGATGCCCATGAAAGTATCGTCGCTACAACTGGTGTCGCGCCCCGCACCATGCGTCCGCCCTACGGTGCAATCACCTCTGCTCAGAAAAAGTGGATACGCGAGGAGTTCGGATACCCGTCTATCCTTTGGTCTGTGGACCCCGAGGACTGGAAGAAACCGGGTTCTTCAGTGGTGACCAGCCGATTAGTACGGGGAGCGTCACCGGGAGGAATCCTACTCGTTCACGACATTCACGCTCCCTCGATCGATGCCATCCCATCCGCCGTCGACCAGATACTAGCGAGGGGCTATCAATTCGTTACGGTCACTCAGTTGCTTGCAACGGACGGCAAAGGTTGACCCATCGTTCCCTAAGGAACCCTTAAGCTCTCGGAGTCAAGAAACCTCGTTGAGGCCAGGCGTCCACCAACGACCTCTCGATGGAGCAGGTCGATGGCAGTCTGCTAACCTCACCTTTCAGGCGCCGGCCGGGGCCAATTCACCCGGAAAGTCATCTCCGTGATTTTTCTCTTCCTCGCTAACCTGAGGTTGCTTCGAATCAGCTTCTTCGGGCAAGTCTGGAGGAGTTGGAGCCGTCGGTGGGTTTTGGATTTCACCATGCTCCATAATCTCATTTACGTGAGATCCATCGAGAGTCTCATACTCCAGAAGAGCCTGAGCGATCGCTTCAAGTTTATCGCGGTTCTCGGTAAGAAGACGAGTTGCTTCAGAATAAGCCTCGTCCGTTAGGCTCCGCACTTCGTCATCAATCTGCTGAGCCGTGGCCTCCGAATAGTTTCGCGGCGAGGAGATGTCTCTTGCCAAAAACACTTCGCCTTGCCCCTCACCATATTCAATCATGCCAAGCTTTTCGCTCATTCCCCAATTACAAACCATTTTGCGGGCGATCTCACTCGCTTGTCGGATATCTCCTGCTGCTCCGTTAGTCACGTCGCCAAAAACCAGTTCCTCCGCAACTCGACCGCCCATGATGAGAATGAGCCGGTCAAGGAGATACTTTTTCTTGTAACTGTGCTTGTCCTCCACCGGCAAATACATCGTCACCCCGAGAGCAGGCCCACGCGGAATGATGCTCACCTTGTGAACGGGATCAGTGTCCTTGACAACCATTCCTAAGAGCGCGTGACCGGCCTCGTGGTAGGCGGTGAGCTTCTTCTCATCTTCGCTCAAGGCTAAGCTGCGCCGCTCTTTGCCCCAACGCACTTTGTCACGAGCCTCTTCCAATTCGGCCGTGGTGATGCCTTTTAACCCTTTTCGAGCAGCCAGCAAGGCTGCCTCGTTGATCACATTGGCCAACTCAGCGCCGGAGTAACCGGGCGTTCCACGGGCGATCACTCCCATGTCGACTCCTTCTGCAAGCTTCACGCTCTTCGCGTGAACGCCGAGGATCTCCTCACGGCCTTTCACATCCGGAAGGCTTACGGTAATTTCACGGTCAAACCGGCCCGGGCGCAACAGGGCCGGGTCAAGGACATCCGGCCGGTTTGTTGCCGCAATAATAATGACCCCTTCTTGGGTATCGAATCCATCCATCTCCACAAGCAGAGCATTCAGGGTCTGCTCTCTCTCATCGTGTCCACCGCCAAGGCCATGACCGCGGTGACGACCTACTGCATCGATCTCATCGATAAAGATCAGGCAGGGAGCGTTTTTTTTGCCCTGCTCAAACATGTCGCGAACGCGAGAAGCTCCCACGCCAACGAACATCTCAACGAAGTCAGAACCACTAATCGAGAAAAACGGGACATCGGCCTCGCCAGCAATAGCACGAGCGAGAAGCGTCTTCCCCGTCCCGGGAGGTCCCACCATAAGCACACCCTTCGGAATACGCCCCCCGAGGCGCTGAAATTTCTTTGGATCACGCAGGTATTCTACAATTTCCCAAACCTCATCTTTTGCCTCTTCGACACCGGCGACATCTTTAAAAGTCACCTTCTTTTTGTCCATAGCCATCAATTTGGCCTTGCTCTTGCCAAAGCTCATTGCCCCTTTCCCAGCGGCTTTGATCTGATGACGGAAGAGAAAGTAGAGAAGAATGAGAAGGAAGAAAACAGGGAGATAAAAGGACATTAGCATCATACCAAGACCGTCGCTCTCTGTAGGGAGGTCGGCGATCTCGAGATTTTTGGCAGCCAGCGCGGATTTTAAATCATCGCCCACGTAGTCGAGAATGACGGGAGCGGAAAAAGACCGAAATTTCTCACCACTGTTTTCGTCCGGATTTTCGACCTCATACCAGCCCTCAAGGTATTGCTTAGCGCTGCCATCTTTTTGCACCAGCTTCAAAACGTGAGGAGGTTTCAGACCGGAATCAACGTGAATCCTGTCGTCAGCGAGCAGATCCTTGAATTCGGCGAAGGTAATTAGGCGAGACGAATCGGCAGCTGATTTTGACCAGATCGCGAGGCCAAACAGCCCCATTGCCACAAACAGCAGAATCAATCCTTTCCAGTTGAATCCACCTTCACCGCCGCTTTGGCGCTGATTATTATTGTCGGGCTCTTCGTTTTGCATGGAGTCGGTCAGTTGAGGAATGAAGCATTTGTGGGATTGGACAGCCCAATCCGGCAAACTTAACACACGCCTGTGAGGCACGCAATGTCAGCATATGGCCGGTTCTAGGGTCTTCTTTAAAGGTTACGTTCGAAGCAAGGGTCTCATTGGCTCAAAGGCGATTTTATTCAAAAAAATGGAGCCCCCTTACTGAGACGCTGTCTCAGGTGAGCCTTGCTTATTTCGAATCTGCTTTTTATTAGAAATTCTAATTATCTTTTTTGTTGAGCAGTATTTAACCCTGTATAAGTTAAGTTTATATGAAGGCGTTACCCCAACCCAAACCTGCCTATGACGACACGGCAGACGCAGCCCTATTGCAGGCAATAGCTAACGGAGACCGCAAGAGTTTTCGGAAATTGTATGACCGTTACGACGGTCTCCTCTTCACCACGATCGACAAAGTATTAAACGGTCGTGAAGACTCTGAGGAGGTTCTCCAGGAGGTCATGGGATCTCTTTGGCGCAAAGCTCATTTATACCATTCGACTCGTGGTCGCCCTGTCACCTGGCTTGCATCGATGGCCAGGAATCGAGCGATCGACCGACTCCGATCCAAGCAGCGACTCGCCCGACTGAAGTCTGCCTACACGGACGAAATCGTCGTCATCCCTCGAGGAGCTGCGGGAATCAGCGGACCGGAAGCGGCAGCTCGCCGGGATACCTGCCAGAATGTTCGTTCAGCGATCATGGAGCTCACCGACGTCCAGAGAGAGGCAATCGAAAAGGTCTATTTCGAAGGGCTCACGCAACAACAAATCGCCGATCAACTCGGGGAGCCCTTGGGCACCGTCAAAGCACGAGTCAGACGCGGCTTGGCCAAGTTGCGCCAGACGGTCAAGCCTGCCTGATTCAAATCGACCGCGACTCCTAGAGGACGCCTTACTCAAGACGCGTCAACAAATCAACATTGGCTGTTGGGTCGAATAGGCCCAGCGCCTCGTTCTGCTTTTCGACGATTGTAGCGATGCCCTGCTTACTGTAGCGAAGCATCTCCAGCATCTGCTCCTCTGTAAAAGTGGCTTCCTCGCCGCTCCCCTGCATCTCAATCAGCTCAAAGTCCGAGGTCATCGCGTAGTTGAAGTCAACGCTTGCATCCTTGTCTTCATGGTAGTTCAAATCGAGGCGACTCTCCCCTTCCCAAATACCCGCGCTCACAGCAGCCGCCAAACGATCCATCGGTGAAGCGTCGAGCTTATTCACAGCCACAAAACGCTGAAAAGCCATTTCAACGGCAATGCATGCACCGGTGATTGAGGCGGTTCGGGTTCCCCCGTCAGCACGAAGCACGTCGCAGTCCACCCAAAGAGTACGCTGGCCCAATTTTTTTAAATCCACTACAGCTCGTAGACTCCGCCCGATGAGTCGCTGAATCTCAGAACTTCTACCATCCAACTTGCCGCGCGAGATATCTCTCGGTTTCCGCTGTAGAGTCGAATAAGGCAGCATGCTATATTCTGCCGTCAGCCAACCACCGGCAACATTCTGATGCATCATCCAGCGCGGCACTCCCCTTTCAAGCATTGCGCTGCAGATTACCTGCGTTTCTCCGAAGCTCACGAGCACACTGCCATGAGCGAGCGGTGCAATATCAAGTTGGAAGGAGACTTCCCTGAGTTGGTCATTGGCGCGGCCATCAATTCTGTTCATGCTTAAGGAATTGGTCTAATAGCGACCAAATTGCAACCGTTCACATTCACAGTTGCTTCTGGGCACAATTCATTCACCATAAATCTCCTTCGCGAAATTGCGGCGAGATCCTCTCAAATGGGGCAAACCACGGAAAAACTGGAACAGTTCGCCATCGACGTCATTCTTGACCGTCGCAAGGGTGTTCGTGCCTCCATGCTAAGGGGATTTCTGGCTTCCATGTCGAAGCTATACGTCGGAGTAGTAAACCTCCGACTCTGGCTTTACCGAAACCGGCTTCTCCGAGAGCGAAACCTCGGCTGTCTCGTTGTCAGTATCGGCAACCTCACCGTCGGTGGCACCGGTAAAACTCCGGTCGTAGAGAAATTTGCGCGATCACTCCAAGATGGAGGCCGGCGCGTCGCCATTCTCAGCCGCGGATACAAATCGGTAAAGGAGCCTTTCCTCAAGCGTCTTGCCGGTAAGATTCAAGGCAAGAACGAGATCGATCCTCCGCGAGTGGTCAGCGACGGCAAATCTCTACTCCTCGATTCCAAAACCGCCGGCGACGAACCTTACATGCTTGCTGCTAACCTCAAGGATGTTCCTGTTGTCGTCGACAAGGACAGGGTAAAAAGCGGTAAGCACGCTATCGCTGAACTAAACTGCGATACGCTCATTCTTGACGACGGCCTCCAATACTTGCGCCTCAAGCATCGGCTCGATATCGTTCTCATCGACCGCTGGCATCCTTTTGGAACCGAGCGCCTCCTTCCCCGGGGCACCCTGCGCGAACCTCCACGCAATCTGAAGCGAGCGTCCTACATTTTTATCACCAAATGTAACGGTGAGCCTAACAATGAACTCATCGAACGTATTCGTCTCTACAACCGCACCGCGGAAATCATCGAGTGCGAACACCGTCCAAGATATTTGCAACACATTGAAACCCGCGAAACGCGACCACTTTCCGATCTAAAGGGAACCAGGGTCGGAACGGTCAGCGCTATTGCTGTTCCCGAAAGTTTTGAAGATGGCATCGGTAAGCTCGGAGCCAATATTGAAGCGTCTTGCCGATTTACTGACCACCACCGTTTCACCGAGCAAGAAATCATTTCTTTCATTAATTGCTGTATCGAATCTGGTGTCGATATGATTGTAACAACGGAGAAAGACGCGGTGCGATTCCCCCGCCTCGGGCGTATGGATGTTCCTATCTACTTTCTGCGAGTCGAAATCGGTATCCTCAGCAACGAAGAAAGCTTTGATCATTGTATCAATCGAATCTGCCAGCCTCGTGAAACGATCCCGGCCCGCAACTTCTTCTAAAACACCCAATGTTACATATCGCTGGCATCGTCGACAGCATCGACTGGGGAGCTACTGTGGATGTCATGATGTGGGGCATAATTGTTCTGCTGATTGTGATTGGATTCTTCGGAACAATCCTTCCCATCATTCCTGGTACGACACTGATCTTCACCGCCATGGTGATGCACTATTTCTGCTTCGAAATGGAAGGATCCGGCCTCACTTGGCAAAGCCTCGTCGTCATTACTCTACTCTATATTTCCTCGATCATTATCGACTGGTTCTCTGGAGCCATCGGAGCAAAATGGTTTGGCTCCAGTAAATGGGGTATCGCCGGGGCTCTAATCGGCGCCCTTTTTGGACTCTTCTTCGGAATTCCCGGACTGTTAATTGGACCCATCCTAGGAGTCTTTCTTTTTGAAATGATCTTCGCCAAGAAAGAAGTGAAGGAGGCCTCCAGCTCAACCATCGGCACCGTGGTCGGGGGTATTGCGGGAACTGTCATCCGCGTTCTCATTGCCCTTGCCATGATTACTTGTTATCTCACCGACGTCTTTGTTTTTAATTAATTAAAAACTGGCACATGAATCCAACATAAGACTCGCTGTTTGAGTGGGTTCATGGCATCACTCGAAACCCAGCTTATAGAGGACTTCAACCCTATTGAAGTGAGTTCGAACTTGTGATCCTCAGTGGTGGATTAGCCGGAGTCTTCCATGGGCAGAAGCTCGGTCAAAAATTTAAGTCAGTCGTTATCTCAGCAGGCAAGGCCGCCTTTATTTAGTGAGAGAATGAAATCAGGTCTCGGCCCCTGCCAGCGAAGCCTTGTCTGCGACAACGAAGATCACCTCTTCAGAATCATCACGTCAATGAACCTCATCAAAGTGTGACTTATGAATCTTCCCGCATTGACCGGAATCAGTGTATCCGGTCGAGCAGAAAATTGCGCAACTCTGCGATCGAGACACGCTCCTGCTCCATGGAATCGCGATGACGCAAAGTCACGGTGTCCTTAAGCTCTTCCCCTGACTCACCGAGAGTATCGAAATCAATCGTGACACAGAACGGAGTTCCAACCTCGTCCTGGCGACGATAACGACGTCCAATTGCCGCCGTCTCATCATAAAAAACGGTCATGAATGGGGTCAGCATCTGCTGTATTTTGCGCGCTTTCTCAACCAACCCGGGTTTGTTTTTAAGCAACGGAAGAACCGCCACCTTAATCGGAGCCATACGGGGAGAGAACCTCATTACGGTACGCACTTCCTCCTTACCTTTTTCGTCAGTCACCGTCTCTTCGTCGAAAGCTTCGCAGATCAATGCCAGAATCGTTCGATCACACCCAGCACTTGGCTCCACGACGTGAGGAATCAGCTTTTCCTTGGTCTCGTCATCAAAGAAATCAAGCGGCTTGCCACTGCATTCCTTATGCTTCATCAAATCGTAATCGGTCCGATAAGCCACCCCTTCAAGCTCTTGGATACCGAACGGAAATTCGTATTCGATATCATAGGTCTTCTTGGAGTAGTGTGCCCGCTCGCCGTCCGGCACGTCGAGAATGTGCAAATGTTCGCGCGGGATACCGATCTCCTCGTAAAACTTGAGACGGAGTTCGAGCCATTCATCAGTGAGGTCCATGCCTTCATCAGGACGGCAGAAGAATTCGATCTCCATCTGCTCGAACTCACGGGAGCGAAAAGTGTAGTTCCGCGGATTAATTTCGTTCCGAAACGACTTGCCGATTTGGGCAATACCGAAAGGTAACTTCACGCGATTCGTTTCCGCCACATTCTTGAACTGAGTGAAGATAGTCTGAGCGGTTTCTGGGCGCAGGTAAGCGACACTACTTTCATCACCATTCTCAGCCGAGGCTCCCATGTGGGTCTTGAACATGAGGTTAAACTCACGCGGCTCGGTCAGCAGCGAGCCATTTTCGGGATTAAACTGGGTCGTTCCCGCCACCTTCTCAGTTGACTCGTCCGCCAACTCGAGCTTCTTGGGAGAAATCTGCTTATCAGTCAGAAATTGCGCATAGTAAAGGCGAGCTGTCTTGCGGGCTTTATTCTCGTCCTGCCCCTCGGTCACGAGCACGGAATAGCCGCGATCGACCGACCATCCTGATTCTTCGTGAAATGCTCCAGCGTAGGAATACACAACTCCATCCTGCGGCTCGATTTGATCGGCACGCAGGCGCGCCTTACTCAGGAGGCAGTCACACATCGGATCCGAGAATCCACCAACGTGTCCGGATGCTTTCAACACTTCCTGATGGGTGAGGATAGATCCGTCCATCCCGAGAATATCTTCGCGCTCCTGCACATTTTTGCGCCACCAATACTCCTTGAGATTGCGCTTTAGCTCTGCGCCAAGCGGACCGTAGTCCCAGCAGCCATTGAGCCCGCCGTAGATTTCAGCAGATTGAAAAATGAAACCGCGGCGCTTACAAAGGCTCACAATTTTCTCCATCAGGACCGTATTTTTCTCGGAAGCTGCGTCGCTCATAGTTCAGATTTTAAAAATGCGGAACAACATAGCCGTCACACCCCATCCGCAAGGGGAAAGTATTTAAGAGGCCCAGCGAGCGACCTGAAATCGTCAATTGCCGATGATGCGGCTCAAACACCCGATTTTCCCTTGACCTCAACGGTTTTTCGATGAAATTGCCCGCCCTCGCTCGGGCGAGCCCCAAAATGTGGGACACGAACCTTCAACGGACCGTTTATATGGCTAGAACTTGTAAAATTACTGGTGCAAAAGTTACCTCCGGACGTCGCATCCACCGCAGTGGTAAAGCGAAGAAAAAGGGAGGAATCGGCCGTCACGTAACGAAGACCGTCAAACGCCAGTTCAAGCCCAATCTTCGTCAGAAGCGTATTTGGGTTCCTGAGCTGGGGCGCTACGTCCGCGTGAAAGTGAGTGCCCGTGGACTCAAGACCATCGACAAGAACGGCGCTTACAATACCCTCAAGAAAGCTGGACTTATTTAAGTCCTCTTGGCAGAAACGGTGTCGGATGCCTGACACCCTTCACATTGCCGAACCGGGAGATTTCGAGGAAGTTTCCCTTGCCCGCGCCATTTCGCTTCTCGGCGTGACACCGGAAGTCGCGGCCACGTTTCTATTTGATAACCGTGGAGATCTCCCCCGTGCCTGGCAACTCTGGCAAAATAAGTGGTTGGCTCCACATCTTGCTCCGAACTTCGTCGAAGCCTACGAATGCGGCTCCCAGTTCCGTATCAATGAAGTCCAGGCCGTCGACAGTCTTCTCGACGTCAATCTCACCGAGCAACTCCGCGAACGCAGTATTGCCGCCGGGAAGCCTTTTCTCGAAGGCAAAGACGAAATGAAGGGAAACAAGGACTGGATCAAATACGTCGATCGGGTCGAGAAAGGTCAGTCGCCCGGGCACGTCTCAGTCATTTTTGCGCTCCAGTCTGCCCTTTACCACCTTCCCCTCGCTTCCGCCCTTTCCGCCTACATATGGTTCGAATTCCAATCTGGGCTTCCCAAGAACTTGTCCCGTGAATCCCTCTCTGAACTCTCAACTGTTTTTGAGGAAGCGCTGGTTCACGTTTCCACCGCCGTCAGGGAAAATGGCGGTCAGGAGAGCAGCTCTGGGAACCTACGGGTGATATGATACCTCCAGCTGACTATGTCTTCGGATATCGACGAAATCACCATCACCGAAATCAAGACCGAGACCGATCTTGAGTCGACTTGGAACGTTATTGTCTATGATGACCCGGTGAATTTGATGAGCTTTGTGACGCTCATCATCCAGCGCGTTTTCGGCTACCCGAAAGAAAAAGCGCAATCCCTCATGCTCGAAGTGCATCAAGACGGCCAATCCGTCGTCTGGACCGGCATTCGCGAACAGGCGGAACTCTACGTGCAGCAACTGCAAGGTCATCATCTGCTCGCTGCCATGAAGCGGGTCACGGATTGAACGGGTGAAACCGGTAATGGCCGACAATCTTCCACTGATCAATTCCCGAATCTTTGACCGGACCGGCACCCATATTGTGAACAAATGTATCCGGTCCCACGACCACCCCGATATGCCACAGCCCGTTGCCCGTAAGATCCCACGCAATGAGATCCCCTGACTGGATTTTCCCTTCCACCTTTGACCCCTGGCGTTCGAAAAATTTCTGAAGGTTAGGCACCCTTCGGTGATCAATATTACGGTCGGTTGTCAACAGTCCCCAAAGCGCGGGGTAGTTAGAAAAACTGGTATGCATGTCTTCGTGGACCAGCTTCTGCAGATCAATTCCCAACGCCCGATAAGATCGAATCACAACATCCGTACAGACGCCGGTATCCGCTGGCACATCACCGCCTGGATAGACCATCGAGACGTAGGCAGGATCATATCGAACCTTCTGGGTGGTTCGAAAAAGTGCCGCCCCAACCAACCGCTCCGAAAATTCTTCTTTTGTCACAGCAACTGATGCGCCTCGCGCTGACAGCATCTCCACCAGCACCCAGACGCCGAAAAGAATCAGGGAAAAGTATTTCATGAGTGTCTCTACGTTTAGACGCATGACTCCCTTTCATTTTTCAAAAAACCAGTCGATACCCAGAGGCATTTCACCAGCGTCGTCACGGTTGGCACCAGTGAATCATGAGCCAGCTAGGCGATAGTATCAGAGTAACGCCGAGATTCCGACCATGGGAGCGGCGCGCCTGCACTTCGGTCAGACCGATATTTCAACGACGGCGCCTTCGGAATATCCCGTCAAATAATCCATTTCCGTCACGGGAAGTCCGGGGAACTGCCGTAGGATCGTTCGGCACCGGGGTAAGCTCACCATCAATAAGTAACTCTTCGGGTCCAGCACGAAAAATGGACTGGACCGGCCCACGGTATGAGAACTCCCCATCGGGTTCGCCATAGAGTTCCTTCAACTCAGTCGCAACATCACGAACCTCATTATAATTTTCCTCAGTCAGATAGCGCTCAAGGAACTCTCCCACTACCGGTGCGGCCTTACTGCTTCCACCCACGATTTCACCGGGCTCACCTTCGTAAATCACCGCAAAAGAATAGACCGGGTATTTCGAAGGAAAGTATCCAGCGAACCAGGCGATGTTCTGCTTATTGGCGATCTTCCACTGACCGGTTCCGGTCTTACCCGAAACAGTAATTTTATGCGAAGCGCGACGACCGGTTCCGTTGCCGGCGTTCACCACGTCATACATACCTCGCTGCACCGAGCGCAGTGAATAGTTGTCCACCTGCAAATTGTTCACTACCTCAGTCGGAAAGGTCCGAATAATTTCATGGTTAAGATCCTGAATCTGAAGAACGAGACGAGGCTTAAGCACTTCCCTACCATTCCCAATTGCTGCCATCATTCGGGCGATCTGGAGCGGCGTTGTCTCCACTTTACCCTGACCAATACTCATCACTGCTTCTTCACCGTCGGACATGAGATAACCGTATTCATCAAGCCAATAGCGGTTGCTTGGAATGAACCCAGAGTTCTCATTCAAAGGAATCTCGGTCTTTTGACCAAGCCCCAAACGAGTGGCCATGTAGCTCATGGAATCAGCACCTGCGCGCGTCGCCACTTCATAGAACCAAGTGTTGCAGGAACGAGTAATTGCTCCCACAACGTTCATGTAACCTTCCTCGTCTTTACTCCAATTCCGCATCACCACGTTACCCACCTGCCATGCTGGAGGGCACGGATAAACATCGGCAGCGGAAATGTAGCCGCTCTCGAGAAAACCTAAGGCAACTGGAATCTTAAAGATCGATGCCGGCGGGTAGGCGGCGCGAAAGGCTCGGGCATAAAGCGGTTTGTCGGGATCTTCGACGAGAGCAGAATATTGTTCCTGACTGATCTCAGGGATAAACAGGTTTGGATCAAAGGACGGGTTACTCGCCATTGCCATGATGTCGCCGGTGCGGCAATCCATTATCACCATGGCTCCACGCTTAACCTTCTCTTCAAGCAACTCCTCAGCAATCCGTTGCATCTCCAGATCAATAGAGGTCACCACGTTGTAACCGGGCTGGGGGCGAGAGAGGACATCTTCCTTCACCTTGCTACCGTCAGCCTCAAACAAAACATTAGTCCGACCCGGCTTACCACGAAGATCAGTCTCAAACGCTTTCTCAAGGCCATCTACACCCATACCCTGACGCCACATGTTCTCATCATTGACAATTGGACCCGTGAGACGCGGCGGACGCTTACCCACATAACCGACCACGTGTCCAAGGGTCTTACCTTGCGGGTAATGCCGCAAATAAATCGGATGTAAACTCAATCCCTCCATCTGCTGGCGACTCATGCTAGCCACCTGCTCGTCGTCGAGGATAGAGGAAAACGTCAATGGTACCCAACGACGTTCCTTGTAGTGATTAATAACGGTACGTCCCGGCAAGTCCCACTTGGATCCAAGAATACGGTTCACATGAACGATGCGCTCACCAGCATAACGAAGAACCTCAGCATCAGAGACTTCGTCACCTAAAAAGGGGAAATTAATCGCCGCGTAATAGGCGACTCGTGATTGGGCGAGCGGGTAGCCGTTACGATCGAGCAACTGTCCTCGCGGAGCGGGTATAGAAAAGGTGAATGTCCGTGCTTCCGTTCGCGTCGCCAAAGTGGACTTGTCACCGTCGCGGTTTATCTGCTGGGACTTCGCCAGAATATCCTTGGCATTAATCATGACGGAAGAAGGCGGAGCATCTTCAATCTTCTTCACAATAGAATCCTCAATAGCTACTTCCTCCTCAACCGTGGCGCCTTCGGCTAGTTGGATTTCTTCCTTGGATTTGTCTTCCTGCCCTGCTCCAGGAGCGAGTTCGGCAGGAATCTCAACCGCGATATCACCCTCCCCCATCTCTCCAGTGTTGGAGGCAGCACCGTCATCCGGCATCGCTGGAGCATTGGTTTCCGACACCTCATCTTCAAATTTCGGTATAGAGATAGAATCAGGAACCGTATTGGCATTGGTGTCACTTTGAGCCGGCGCAGCCAACGAGTTAAGAGCCCCCTCTTCTTCCAACGGCAGGGGATTCGTGGCAGCAGCATCCTGCGCCTCGGCCGAAGCCAGCATCCCGGCCGCTATCAAAACGACGGGAATAGAAAATGTGACCCGTCGGGTTAGAGTGAGCATGCGTGACAAGATGATGAAGGTAACATTAGCACGAACTGCAAGCCGCGCCCAATGCGAATACGTAAGATTCCTCAATGAGTTTTCAAAAAATGTGCAATTTCCAGAGCGAGTTTGCGGGTAATTCCCGTCACCTCCTCGATTTGTTCGGGAGTCGCTTTTCTTAGGCGGGTTACCGACCCGAACTTCGTGAGGAGGCGCTCCTTCCGCGCCCGACTGATGCCAGGGCAGTCATCGAGAATACTTTCCTCGACTCGACGCTTCATCAACAGTTGGTGATAACCATTGGCAAAACGGTGCGCTTCGTCCCTTATTCGCTGCAGTAATTTAAGTGCCCCCCTATCGTGGGGGATCAAAAGTGGCTCTGACTCGCCAGGTCTAAACACCTCCTCCCGCTGCTTAGCTAAGCCGATCACAGGCAGATTATGCAGCCCCAACCGATTGAGTTCCCTAACCGCCATACCGAGCTGCCCTTTGCCACCATCCACAATGACAAGGTCCGGCAATCGCACGAAAGGCTTACGCTTCTCTTCTCCGTCTTTAACCGCGGTAGCTTCCACGTCCTCAATGCGACGCATCGCTGCCAGAGGATTCTCCTGCGTCGCATCAGCAGCTTCCTCGCCTACTCGCTCTCGAGCCTCGAGAAGAATACGAGAATAGCGACGCCGAATCACCTCCGCCATACTGGCAAAGTCATCTTGCCCTTTCACCGTCTTAATGCGGTAGCGGCGGTAATTACCATTATCGGCCACTCCATTTGTGAAACGAACCATCGAGGCCACAATGTGATTTGAGGAAATATTAGAAATATCGAAGCACTCCATCACCGTCGGCTCGCGATCAAGATCGAGATATTCCTGCAACTCCTTCAAGTCGGCTTGCGGATTAATCGCCTTGCCCGGAACACCACGCTTACGAAACTGGCGCGTCGGCCGCAGGGTCTTTTTAAGGTTGTCGATCATGTCACGCAGCTGGGCTGCGCGCTCAAAATCGAGCGCCGCCGACGCCTCGGCCATTTCCTCTTCGATCGACCGAATCAAATCCTTGGAATGCCCCTGTAAGAATTGGCAAGCCTGCTCGACCTTCACGAGATAGTCCTCCCGCGTGATCCGATCGATACAGGGAGCTGTGCAATTTTTGATGACGTCGTTGTTGCAATGCTGATAATCCCTCTCGCCTGGTCGCATGGGTCGGCAATTGCGTAGACCGAATTCCTTATTCATCCATGAGATCGTCTGGCGCAGCGCCCCGGAATGGGCAAAGGGACCGAAATAGCGAGCCCCGTCGTCTTTCTTCAATCGGGTCAATTGAAACTTCGGCCAAGGTTCTTCGGGATGAACTTTTACGAGAAGGAATCGTTTGTCGTCCCTAAAGGCGATATTGTATTTAGGTCGGTATTCCTTGATTAACTTGCCCTCGAGCAAAAGTGCTTCTTGTTCGTTGCGCACTTCGTGAATATCAAAATCCCATATACTCTCGATCAGTGCTCGGGTCTTATGAACCGCCATGCGCTGTCGCGATGGCGTAAAATAGGAGGCCAGCCGCTTTCGCAGGTCACGCGCTTTACCGACATAGATCACCGTACCGAGACGATCCCGGTGCAGGTAGACACCGGGCTTATGCGGAACATCCCGCAGTTTCTTCTGAAGGTCTGGCTTTGCGTCGCTGGGCACGGAGAAGTATAGCGCAGCAATAGGGGAAAGAGCAAACCCCTCATGAACGCTGGTATTCGCTGATCTTTTCCAAGAAAAACGATCAGCAGCCTTCAGCGGTTCTCCGCTAGAATAGCGAGGATATCGGCAGCCCGATGCTGCCAGGTATGACTAGCACAAAGCGTGTTGCGATTTCTTTCAATTAAATCCCGGTAAGTATCGTAGTTATCGAGGATAGCCTCCATTTGTTCCTCTGGGTATTCAAGGTCAGCTTCGATCACTGGATTGTAGCCAAAAAGTTTTATTAGATCGGCAGGAGCCCTACCCACGACAAGGCAATTGGATGCGATCGATTGGAGGTAACGCATCGTGAAAAACTCAAACTCCGGATTCAAACCCGGTGTCGTCATCGTTCGTGGAAAACAGATGGAAACCTTCGATCTCGCCAGTTTTTCCACGAATGCATCCCTACTATTAATGATTTCATAGTGATGCTTTCGATCGTTCGATTCGAGACTCGCGCAAATTTTTCGATGATAGTCAGGATGCTTCCTGCCAAACTCGATAACATCAATGTCTTTTCTCTCAAAAGGTAGAACTGAATACGCTTCGGTATCCACTGCCTCAGGCACATAATGAGCTCGAAGATTGAGTCCCATCGATTCAATTTCCGAAACGAACCGCTGGCTGTTGATCATAACATCCTGCACTCCCGCCTCAGACAAATACCGGCAAATACTTTCACGATGTTCAGGCCAGCAATCAAATAAATAGACGGCACGATTCTTCGCGAAGAGAAACTGGGGAGACCGGCTCAATCCAACCCCCGCCATCAATACAGAAAAATAAGTCACCTTTCCCTGCACAATCCCGTTATTCCTAGGCGAAAATCGACTCCTCAACTTCAGTAGCCCCCCCAGCAGACGGGCTCGGGTCTTCCCGCAGTAGGCACTCTCGACACCCGATGAGTTGAGAAGTGCTCGCCGAAGCTCATCGGCGTCGGCGACATTCATCCCAAAGGAGTATTCCGTCTCAATCAGCCTGACTAACACAGGTTTCCTCAGATTCACAATTCCCCCTTTCCAAGATCTGCTCCTTGATCCATTCATAGGTTGTCTTTAACCCTTCGTGTAGCGGCTTAGATGGCCTCCAACCTAGGACTGATTCAACCAAAGTATTGTCAGAATTCCTTCCTCTCACTCCCTGGGGCGCCGAAAGATCGTGTTCCTTAGTGAATTGCTTCCCGTCAAATTCAGCCACTAAATCATAGAGCTCATTGATCGAAATCAATTGATCGCTCCCGATGTTCAAGGGTTGGTCATGATCACTCCGCATGAGGCGGAAAATGCCTTCAACAGCTTCGGTAATATGAAGGAAGCTTCGAGTCTGCTTTCCATCCCCCCAGACAGCCATTACGCCTCCATCCTCAACTAGTGCGACCTTGCGGCAAACCGCAGCCGGCGCTTTTTCCTTCCCGCCATCCCAGGTGCCCTCTTCTCCAAAAATGTTGTGGAATCTGGCGATCCGCACTTCGAGGGAATTCTTACGGGCGAAAGTCGCGTAGAGTCTTTCGCTGAAGAGCTTTTCCCAACCGTATTCGCTGTCAGGGTCAGCGGGATAAGCCAATTCTTCTTTGAGTCCGGGATTAAATTCCTCCAACTGGTCATGCTCGGGATACACACAGGCGCTCGAAGCGTAGAAAACTCGCTTCACCCCTGTCAGGACGCAGCTTTTCACTACGTTCAGGTTGATCGCCATACTGTTCCAGACGACCTCATCGTCGTGCTCCCCCGTATTGATGTAGCCCGCACCGCCCATGTCGGCTGCAAACTGAAACACCTCATCAAACGCATCTCTTCGAAACAATTCCAAGGTCTCGGTGAATTGAGTCAAATCCTGAAGGTAGAATTCATCAGCAACAGTCTCCGAGAAGGACGGAGGCTTAAGGTCCACTCCAACCACGTGATGTCCCTCACTCTTCAACCTCTTTGACACATGGGAGCCAATAAAACCACCGGCTCCACAGACTAGGACCTTTTTTTTCGCTGACATACACTTTAGTTATACTTTGGCGCAAGTCATCCGGACGATTTATCGACTCCCAGTTACTAATACAACGCGAGCCATCACTGTCAATTTACGACCAACCGCGATTTAAAACGATTACCCGTCTGTCTCTGTCTCTGTCTCTACTTTCGCGTTAGAAGAGGCGTCCCCGTCATCTCCGCAGGAGCGACCAGCCCAAGGAGTCCCAGAATCGTTGGGGCGATATCCGCCAGTTTACCGTCCGCCAGGTAATACTGATCGGCATCATCTGCTGCGAAAATTAAGTGAACAAGGTTCGTGGTGTGGGCCGTCTGCGGCGATCCATCCAAGTTGATCATTACCTCGCAATTACCGTGGTCCGCCGTAATGAGCAGTTTCCCGCCGAGCCCGAGGACCTTCTCCACCACACGGCGCACACAGCCGTCAACGCACTCAACTGCCTTGATCGCTGCCGGCACGCTGCCAGTATGACCGACCATGTCGGGGTTGGCGAAGTTGATGATTGCCATATCGTAGTTTTCAATGCGTTCCAGAATCGTTTGGGTTACCCCCTCGGCAGACATCTCCGGCTTCTCATCGTAAGTCGCTACATCCCTAGGTGACTGGAGCATCTGGCGATCTTCACCACGATTTTCCTCTTCGACGCCACCATTAAAAAAGAAAGAAACGTGAGGATATTTCTCCGTCTCCGCGATCCGTAACTGAGTCATGCCTGCCACCGAAACCACTTCGCCAAGTGTGTTGGTCAACTCTTGCGGCGGGAATACGATGGGACAACTGTAGGTCTCATCGTATTCTGTCATGGTGCAGTACTCAATTTTAGGGCGTTCGCGCTCAAATCCGTCGAAGTCATCTCTGAGGAAAGCGAGACTTAGCTGGCGGGCGCGGTCAGCTCGGAAGTTAAAAAAGAGAACTACGTCACCGTCACGAACGCGCGTCTCATTGACGTGACCAAAAACCATCGGCTTGAGAAATTCGTCAGTGAGGTCTTCTTTATATTTCTGAGCTATCGCTTCAGAAGCTGGAATTTCTTTCTCTTCGCCGATGCCGTTCACCATCGCATTCCAGGCAAGTTCAGTGCGCTCCCAGCGCTTGTCGCGATCCATTGCATAGTAGCGACCAATCACTGTCGCGATTCGGGCCCCGGACTCGGCTAGTTTGTTTTCGCAAAAGCTTAGATAATCTTTTCCACCCGTCGGTGAAGTATCGCGACCATCAGTGATAGCATGCACCATGATGTCATTCACGCCAGCGGCCTTAGCCGTCGAAACTAGTGCGCAAAGATGATCCTGATGGCTGTGCACTCCACCATCGGAAACGAGGCCAATGAGGTGAAGCCGACTTTTACCGGCCTTGGCGAAAGCATCCTCAAGTACCTCATTAGCGCCCAACTCGCCGTCGGCAATGCACTTGTTGATGCGGGTGAAGTCTTGGTAAACGATGCGCCCGGCGCCAAGATTAAGGTGCCCCACTTCAGAGTTACCCATTTGGCCTTCCGGCAGACCGACGTCCATACCGCTGCAAGAAATGTGAGACGTCGGGTATTTTACGTGCATCTCATCTGTGAAGGGTGTGTCCGCCAAGCGAGGGCAATCACCTGCGGCTTCCGCGGCTTCCGGTCCCCCGGGGTTATCGCCCCACCCGTCACGAATGATTAATACAACTGGTTTCTTCGCCATAACTGGGCAGTAATCGGGCAGTAATCGCCTTTTGGCAACTTTTTCAATGAGTCGCAGCCAACACTCCGTTTAAGCGCTCTACTTCACGGAATTCTGATACCAGATTTCCGTGGTTTTCTATCGAATTATTCATTGCCAAGTTCGGCGCCTGACTGTTTCATGGATGTCATCATACGAGCGTAATGCCCGAAGAAACCGACTCTGATTCACTTGATTCCCCGGATTCGACTGCTGGGAAAGCTCCCGAGCAGACCTCTCCAGGTTCTGCCAAGAAGCGAGCTTTCAAGTCTCGACTCATCAGTACTGTCATTCTTATCGGGATCCTCTTAGCCGTTTTCTGTTTCTCGAAGGACTGGCTCTTCGCTGTCCTATCCGGCATTCTTTCTATCGGTTCACTGATCGAATACTTTCGCCTTTTTCCTATCCGCGGCTTCCGCCGTTTCCGTTGGCACACCTACGTGGTCAGCGTCACCTACCTTGTTCTGCTTTCCTCCCCCTTCTGGGGATTCGATTTCGTCTGGCTGATAGAGCTTGAGGGGCTCGCCGTCGCCACGCTGCTAACTTGGATCATCCTAGAACGATTACGATTCCCCCTTGAGGGGTCCCGCACTCTCGACGAAATCGCTGTGACTGTTTTCGGGTTCATCTACTGCGTCCTACTCTTGGCCTTCATTCCGAAGTTGCTCATGCTGCCGCTGGAGAACACTGCTGGAGAGTCCTCCACTCATTTCTACTTAATCTACCTAGTCGCTGTGACTAAACTCACTGACGTAGGTGCCTACATCGTGGGTTCCCTTACTGGACGCCACAAGATGGTTCCCCACGTTAGCCCCGGTAAAACGTGGCAGGGTTTCTGTGGAGCCATTATCTTCGCCATCAGTGGCAGCTTTGTAATCTACTTCACGTTAGGAGATCAGATTCCCCTGCTGACTCCATTCCACGCCGTCGTAGTCGCCATCCTGCTAGCTTTTGTGGCAGTCCTCGGTGACCTTGCTGAATCTATAATCAAGCGCAGCGTCGAGGTGAAGGACAGTGGCCAAATTATGCCAGGTATTGGTGGATTCCTTGACCTGATCGACTCCCTCATCTTTACCGCTCCCCTCTTTTATCTTTACCTGCTGATCTTATCCTGATGGCCGAAACTTCCGCTCCGAAGAAAGTCGTCGTTCTCGGTTCCACCGGCTCTATCGGTGAAAGCACCCTCAGCGTCGCACGCGATATCCCAGATCGTATGAAGGTGATCGCTCTCGCCGCTAACAACAGTGTTGAATCTATCGCCAGACAGATCGCTGAATTCGATATTAAACAAGGCTGCCTCTATGACCAAAGGGGGTTGGATCAGCTGAAAAGCCATGTTGGTGACGATGTCACCCTCCACTCGGGAGAAGATGGTCTCATTGAGCTTGCCACACTGCCAGAGGCCGACATGGTTCTCATCGCCATCGTGGGTGTAGCAGGGCTCCGACCCGCCCTCGCCGCGATCGAAGCCGGCAAAGATATCGCTGTTGCTAGCAAGGAAATTCTCGTCATGGCCGGCGAAACCGTCATGTCGGCCGCCCGCAAGAAAGGGGTTCGAGTTCTCCCTGTCGATTCGGAACACAATGCCATTTTTCAATGCCTTGAAGACCGATCTTCGAAAGATGTTTCACGGCTCATCCTTACTGCCTCAGGAGGACCGTTCCGCCAATTACCTTCCCACGAGCTGGCTTCCGTAACCAAGGCTCAGGCCCTAAAGCACCCTACTTGGGAGATGGGCCAGAAGATCACGATCGATTCAGCGACCTTGTTTAATAAAGGGCTGGAAATGATCGAGGCCCGTTGGCTTTTTGATATTGAAATGCAGCGGGTCGACGTCATTGTGCACCCCCAGAGCATCATTCACAGCATGGTCGAATTTATCGATAATTCCATCCTCGCCCAGCTCAGCACGACGGACATGTGCTTTCCTATTCAATATGCAGTAACCTGGCCTGACCGAGTACCCAATACCCTGCCACCACTTAATTTTTCCGAACTGGCTAAGCTGGAATTTGAAGCCCCACGCTGGGAAGACTTCCCCGCCCTTAGTCTGGCCAAAGAGGCTGGTGAAAAAGGAGGCACGCTTCCTGCGGTGATGAACGCTGCCAATGAAGTCGCCGTGAGCGCGTTCCTGCGCGAGTCGATTCCATTTCCCAAAATCTGGGAAATGGTGGGCGCAACCATGGCCTCTCACCATACCATCAACCAACCGGGGCTCGATGAAATTATTGATGCCGATTTACAAGCCCGAGCCAAAGCAAGTGAGCTGATCTAATGAGCAAGAAGAAACGGCGATACGAAGGACGTATCTGGGTTGGGTTTGACCTCGGCGGCACCAAGATGCTGGCCAAGGTCTTCAATGATGATTACCAGACCCTCGGCCGGGCGAAGCAGAAAACACAGGGCAATAAGGGAGCCAAATCGGGACTCTCACGCATGGAATCCGTCATCGATGAAGCCCTCGACGATGCCGGCGTCAGCTCCGAACAGATCGCCGGGATCGGAGTCGGTTGCCCCGGCCCTATCAATCCCGAAACTGGCGTGCTTATCGAAGCGCCCAACCTCGGCTGGAAGAATGTTCCCATCGAAGATCATCTTGGCGACGCTTTCGACTGCCGTGTTACCATCTGCAACGACGTCGATGCAGGCGTTTACGCCGAGTATGAAGAGGGTGCAGCCCGCAATGCACGCTGCGCTGTTGGTATTTTTCCCGGCACCGGGATCGGAGCAGGAGCCGTCATCGACGGCAATCTCGTGCAGGGAGCAGCCCTCTCGTGCATGGAGCTCGGACACATTCCTCTCTTTCCGGAAACTTCCGGCCACGGAGAAGGCGGCTCCACTCTCGAAATGGAGTGTTCTCGTCTCAAGATTGCGTCCGACTCCGCTCGTGCTGCCTACCGTGGACTGGCTCCCAACCTGCTTCAGGCTTGCGGAACTGACATGTCTAATATCACCAGCGGTAAGTTGGCCGCGGCTATCGAGAAAGGTGATATCGAGATTGAGAACATCGTAAGACGCGCGGCAACTTTGCTAGGCTGTGGTGTCGCCGCGGTCGTTCACCTCATGGCACCAGATGTCATCGTCCTGGGCGGTGGGCTCGTCGAAGCAATGCCTGAGCTTTACATCGGTACCGTCCGGCAGTCAGTCCGAGATCGGGTCCTCCCCGCCTACCGCGACAGCTTCACGATCGTTGCCGCTGAACTCGAAGACGATGCTGGCGTGATGGGTTGCGCCGCTTGGGCCCGGAAGAAGCTTGAAGCCTAACCCTGTCCACGCGTAATTTTCCGAAAACATTCATGGAAGACCGCTCATACGAAACTGCCGCCCGCCAGATGAAAACGATGCCCCCTGGCATCCCCTACATCATCGGTAACGAAGCCGCTGAGCGATTCAGTTTCTACGGGATGCGGACCATCCTTACTATATTCATGGTGAACTACCTTTGGCTCATGGGCAGTTCACCGATGGAACGCATGAGCGATTCCGAAGCAGTGGCGAAGTTTCACCACTTCGTTTTTCTCGTCTACCTCACGCCCATCGCTGGAGCGTTGCTGGCTGATATTTTTCTCGGGAAATACCGAGTCATCGTCCTGCTCTCTATCGTCTACTGTCTCGGACACGTGGCCCTAGCGATTATGGGGTCATTTGGTGAAGCCTCCTTCTGGCTGACAATGGGCTTGTGGCTCATCGCGGTCGGCTCGGGCGGAATAAAACCCTGTGTCTCGGCTCACGTCGGTGACCAGTTTGGTTCCCAGAACCGGCACCTTCTGCCACGCATTTTCAACTGGTTCTACTGGTCCATTAATTTAGGCGCCTTTCTCTCCACCCTACTCACACCCTGGTTGCTGGAATGGCATGGACCTCACTGGGCTTTTGGTGTGCCAGGCGTACTTATGGCTCTCGCCACACTGATTTTTTGGATGGGGCGCTGGAAGTTTATTCATATCCCCGGCAAGGGAGCACCATTCATTAAGGAGCTCTTCAGCGGTGAGGGTCTAAAAGCCATCCTCAAGCTCTCCACCATCTACGTGTTTGTGGCTGTCTTCTGGTCACTCTTCGACCAGAGCGGATCTTCCTGGGTTCTGCAGGCAGAGAACATGGACCGCAACTGGCTTGGGGTGGAATGGTTACCCAGCCAGATCCAAGCCCTGAACCCGATACTAATCCTGACATTCATTCCACTGTTCTCCTACCTTGTCTATCCAGCGATAGACAAGGTATTCCCGCTCACACCCCTGAGAAAGATCAGCATCGGTCTTTTCATCATGGTGATCTCCTTCGTCCTCGTCTCTATAGCACAGGGTAAAATCGATGCCGGAGAAACCCCCTCCATTTCGTGGCAGCTAGTTGCCTATGTTTTTCTTACCGCGGCAGAAGTCATGGTCTCCATCGTCTGTCTCGAGTTCAGCTACACTCAGGCACCTAAGACAATGAAATCGGTCATAATGGCCGTTTTTCTCTTCGCCGTTTCGCTAGGCAATCAGATCACCGCCCAGATCAATCACTTCATCCAAATACCAAACCCAATTGCCAAGCTCACCGCGACTGGCAACGAGGTCACGCTGGAAGGTTTTGATCAGATGGCCGGCACTCAGGATGACATCAAAGTGATGTTCAACGGCGACGGCAATCGAGCTGACATCAGTTTCGCTGCCCGCGAGTCGCTCGATGATATCCTCGACCTAATCAACCAGGCTATCACTGAGAATGATCACATCGCACCCGACAACGCAGGCGGCGAAGCCGTCGCGGGCGCGGTTAACGATCCCTGGGGCAATCCATTCCGTTACCGTCTCGTGAATAAGAACCAAGTCCGCGTCTGGAGCCTCGGCCCCGACGGCAAGGACAAGACGCAATGGGACCAAGGCGCGATCCTTTCCATTACCCGACCGTCATCAAATGAGCCCGGTGCTTTCGCATGGATCGTCGGTAAGCTGCAACCGGAGAAGAGCTGGCTTGAGTCCCGCAAGGAGAAGTTGGGCCTACCGACCAAAGCTGAACTCGCCGAGTCAGGGCCAGTTGTCTCTCTGAACTACTTTGTAGGCGGACAGGTAAAGCTGGAGGGTGCTTCTTACTTCTGGTTCTTCAGTGGACTGATGCTTGCGGCGGCGCTGCTCTTTATGGTGGTAGCAAAACTGTACAAACCACGGGAATATTTTCACGACGAAGCCGAGAAAATCGAGGCTTAAGAGAAAGCTGCTAGCAGGTATCGAGTTTCCAAATACTGGATCTTTTTCTGCATCCAAAATCGCCCGCTTTCAGCGAAAATCCTCACTTGAAACCTGCAAAATACCGAGTAAATTCCCGTCCCGCGTAACCCCGTGGTGTAATGGTAGCACAACAGATTTTGGTTCTGTTTGTCATGGTTCGAATCCATGCGGGGTTGCCACATTTTCACGATTCAACGAGCCGGTCGTCTTGCCGCTCTGAACGCCTAACCCACGATCCTATGATCAGCGGCCTGCGCACTCTTCTCATCCTCGGACGCGTTTCTAATCTGCCAACGGTTTGGACAAATATTGGCGTAGGTTGGTTTCTTTCCGGCGGGAGCTGGCAAAGCGAATTTATCTGGCTCGTGTTCGGCGTCAGTCTGCTTTACGTCGCCGGCATGACACTGAACGACGCCTTCGATGCAAAGTGGGACGGCAAGCACGCGAGCGAGCGACCTATCCCCTCGGGCAGGATTTCACTCGGAGCGGTTTGGGCCGTCGGCGGGCTAGAACTCGCTGTCGGCATCGGCCTGCTAATCGCCTTCACTTCCTTTCACCCCGTCCTGCTCACCGGTCTCGTCCTTGCGATCCTGCTCTACAACTGGATTCACAAATACTGGGCCGGATCTGTCCTTGTTATGGGCGTCTGCCGCGCCCTTGTTTACGCCGGCGCCGGCAGTGCTGTCGCCGTTCACACGACGGGGATTGAGGTCCCAGTGCTCGTTTGGGTCGTCGCCGGCGTCTCCGTGATTTACATCTCTGGACTCACCCTTGCAGCTCGCAACGAACATCTCAAGGCCCACGCCGGACTGGGGGTTCTTCCGCGCCTTATGTTGATGCTGCCGGTGCTCTTTCCCCTTCTCGGTTCCCACAATGTGCCGCAAGACTTGCTCATTATCTCCCTTGTCATCGTCGGTGTCATTGGGATTTGGGCTTGGGTCTCCATCATCCGTTCCTCGATCAAGCAGCACATCCCTGTCGGCATCGCCTACGCCATAGCTGGGATCGCCTTCTACGATGCGGCCATACTTGCCTTCGCTGACTGGCGCGCCGCCGTCACCGCACTTGGTTGTTTTGTTCTCACCCTTGGGGCTCAACGTGTCATTCCCGCGACTTGACACTCGACTCCACTCATTGACCTCCGAACTTTAAAATAGTAGACTCCCCACATGCAGGTTTCACTCATTGTCAGTGTCATCGGTAGCGATCGCCCCGGACTCGTCGAACAACTTTCCGCTGCCGTCACCAAAGCGGGAGGCAACTGGGAAGGTAGTCGCCTCGGCCGACTTGGAGGCCAGTTTACCGGAATGGTTCAGGTCGTTCTGCCCGAAGCTCAACTGCCTGCTCTCAGAAATCAGCTCGCCACACTCGAAGACGCGGGGCTCAAAGTCACCTCAGTTTACTCTGGAGAACAGGACACCGAAACCAACGATGGAACGACTATCATGCTCGAAGTTGTGGGACAGGATCGCTCCGGCATTGTCAGTACCATATCAAAAGTCCTCGCCGATCAGGGCATTAACGTAATCGAACTTGCGACCGACTGTCGCAACGCCCCAATGTCTGGCGAACGACTCTTCCACACCACCGCAAAGCTAAACATGCCCGCTTCCGTAGATCTCTCCGATCTGCGTTGCAGCATCGAAGAGATCGCAACCGACCTGATGGTAGAGTTGGAGCTCAAAACCGAGAGCTGATCAAAACAAATTCAGTTGGTCGTCCGAATCCTCAGTCGCGATCTCCAGTTTAGACAAAACCCTCTATTCCTCCGATGAGGCGTTGTTACCCTGTTCAAACACTTGCAACGGGGCAATCAATCGGCCTGGTAGCGGCCTGACACGCTCATATACATTTTTGCCCAATTCGGGGGCCACCTCGTAACCGCGGTCATACATTTCCATCTTCGCGTCGAGGTTGTCGATGTAATGAAGCGCCTGCGCTTCCGGCGTCTTCGGCACAACTGGTGATCCGAAAGCCAACTCACCATGATGAGAGGCAATGAGGTGTAGCAAGTGCAACCGCACCCGTTCCGAAGCCGGCTCCAGATCCCCCCACTCCTTCCTCAGGTCATCTTCATCGAGTAATTCCCGCCAGAGTCTATTCACGATTTCCATACCGAGGGGAATGTGCCCCATCAGTTCACTGATCTCGGTATAGGGCATCGTGAATCCCTTCTCCTCGTAAACATTTTCCCAGAGCTTGCCAATGTCGTGGAAGAGAACACCCGCAACAAGAAGATCACGATTCAACATCGGATAAGCTTCGCAGATCCGCACTGCTGAGCGCATCATCTGGGCAACATGTTCGACGAGGCCTCCACGTCGCGCGTGATGGTAATCCCTCGCCGCGCCGGTGCGTTTAAAGCGTTCCCCGTAGTGCTCGAGGAAACCACCACAAAGCCGAGCAAGTCGGGGGTCCAAGATCACCGCCACAGAAGTTTCAATAAAGCTGTAGTCCTCCTCCTGTTTGGCCCGCAGACTTTCTGAACCAGCCAACACTTCAGCTGTTTCCAGTTCATTAAGCACGCGTGCCTTCCAAGTCTTACCGTCGATAGATCGACCGTCGTTACCTAGGCCAAATTCACCTGACACCTCCACAAAATGACCATTCCTCAGCTGCCCGCAGAGGTCAAACATGGGCGAGTTGTTCCAGACACGCAGGACAAGGCTTTCCTCCGAATCAGAAAAGGTCAGTTCGTAAAACGGGTTGCCTGTCTTCGTCGTTTTCTGGAGGCACTTCTCCAACTGGGCTCTGAAAACAACCGATTGCGACACAGGTCCAGCCACCCGCTTGAGATCACGTATAGAGAGTAGATCCATCTTCCCCAATCCTAGCGGCTCCGCCCAAAGCTGGCTACCAAAATGAACTTAAGCGCCCTGGCCTTCGTAAATTTCTCCTCCGAAAATTAGCCTGGACCATCCCTGCATAGCACGCCAACCAGAGGCTTGATAAGAAATCAACCTCATCGACAGGCAAGCAAGAGATCAGCACCGAATGCGATCACGCGAGTTAAATCGACCGGATTCAGCTTGCCTTCCCCGTTGTCCATCCCCACGTGAGATGGTATAGGATAGACATTAAATCCTGCTTATGGCGAAATCACCTTCCACGCTCCGGGAGCCTGTAACAGAAATCGGTTCTCTGGGGAAAAAAAATCGCCCCGAATCCGGCCTTTCCCGGACCCGCAGGCGACTCTGGAAGCGCCTCCATCGCAGCCTTTTCAAAAGCGAGACCCCCCATACTGAGGAATCGATGCTACCGATGTTGATTGAGGTTTTCGCCGGCTTCACCAAGCTCGACGGCCAAGTCATGGTTGCGGAAATCGATTCTATTCTGGGCTTCTTGCGATACGATTTTCCCGAGACTGTTTACACCGAGTTGCGCCAACTCTTCATGAAGTCTCTGCACCGCCGGCAGGACCTCGAGGCTATTGCTACTGACCTCGCCGGTGAGCTCCCGCTCGAAGATAAGGTCCTTCTCGGAGTGCAACTCTACGTACTCATTAGCCGGGCCGGGCTGCCGAAAGAGAACCTAATTACTTTTTATCAGTTTATGACCACCCTTGGTGTCGCATCCGAGGCCATCAATATTGTCTACCAGCTCAATACGAGCGAGCTCTCACAGCTCGAAGACGGCGCGAATATTTCCGCCGCACCATCGGCCGAGGGCGGCGAGGCCCACAAACTCGAATCACTCGTCCTTTCGACCGCAACGAATGGTGATGTCGCCGTAACCTCGAGTGATGAGGCCCATTCTGTCGTCGCCTTCCGCTTCATCGATCTAATCCTTATCAAAAATCTTGGACCCGGTGCCATCCTTGCTCGGGGTCGAAAAGTTGCTACCGGAGAATTCTGTCGGGTCTACGAAGGGCAGCGAATTCTCATAGGAGAGGAAGTTCTCGCCTTTGAAGACCTCGTTTTCTACTTCAACTCCAAGAAGAACGTTTCCTCGGTCCAGCTCTATCTCGCTCAGGACAGCAACGGCAACCAGTTCATCGAGAAATCTCGCACCAAACAGAGCTACCTGCGCGCTTCCTTTGGTCTCGATATTCAAGTCGAGGTCCTCAACAACGTTGGTGCCGTCGTCGGGGATCGAACTCTAACCAAAGGCCTACGATTTCAGGTTACTTCGAAGGACACGATCGACTTCACCGATCACTCCGAAATCTCTTTCGACGTTCTGCGCCGCAAAGCCCGCGAACTTGGTGGCCGATTCAGCCTCGCTCCAAACCGATCCGTTTATCTTGTTTCCAACGACCCCTCCCAACTCAACCCGGGTGACATCCTGCTTACACCGGGCGTCTCTGGGAACGTGCTGCTTCGCATCCGCTGTGACAACGCCACCAAGACCGGCCACCTCGAAATCATCGAATCTGAGCGCGCTATCGCTGTCGAAGGCGAGTCGGTCAAATCCAACGCAACACTGAATGATGGGGCCGTCATTTCCCTGAGTGGAGGACAATACCTACGCTGCCACTTCTCTGACGGTATCATCGAGGAAGAGCGTAACGTTATCACCACGCTTAAAGCCCGTGACCTTAGTCACAGCTTTGACCGACGCACCCCTGCCCTTGACGGGATCACCCTATCAGTCCAGCGCGGTGAAATGGTTTGCGTTATGGGTCCTTCTGGCTGCGGAAAGTCCACCCTACTCAAGGCGCTCGGTGGCCAGCTAAAGCCACGTCGCGGCCGCATCGATCTCAACGGCGTCGACCTTTACGTCGAGCACAATAACCTCAAGTCTTACATCGCGTTGATCCCACAGGACGAGACCTTTGATCCGCTGCTGACCGTTGAAGAAAACTTCGACACCGCTGCAGCAATTCGGGCACCGCACTTTCCTATCGAAGAGCGACGCCGACGCGTCGACTCCAAATTGATCGAGCTCGGCCTCAACGAAATTCGTCATCGCCTCGCTGGCGATAGCCAGACCAAAAGCCTTTCCGGAGGTCAGCGTCGACGTCTCGACGCCGGCATGGACATGATCGGCATCGCTGACGTTTACCTCTTCGACGAGCCCACCTCCGGCCTCTCTTCCAAGGATTCTGAGCACGTTCTCGACATGATCCGTGGCCTTACCCACAATAAGATCACCCTGGTCTCCATCCACCAGCCAAGCAGCCGCCTGTTCCACATGTTTGATAAGGCCATCCTGCTAGACCAAGGCGGCAAGCTTGCTTTTTTTGGCACGCCCTCACAAATGCTGGAATACTTCAATGAGGCTCGGAAGCAGGAAGGCATCCAGACTTCATCCCTGCCTGATGTCGATCCTGATACAGTCATCAGCTTGACCCCTGACTTCGTATTCGACGTGCTAGAGACTCCACTGCGAGACCTCGGTGGCGACATCATTTACGAGCGTGACACGCGCGACAACCTCATCCCAGCGCGGCGTTTTAACGCGTCCTTCTGGGCAGACCGATTCCAGACTTACCGCCTCCTCGAAGAGGTGAACCTGCGCGAACTCGAAGCCGATACCTCGCAATCTGTCGCCTCACTTCAGAAAACGCCGCAGGCGCCCCCACGCAAATTCTCCCATGACACCGTCCGCTTTTTGAACCAGCTCAAGCGCGCTTTTTTCAGCAAACTTCGAAATCGGGCCAACCTCGCCACTACCCTACTCGAAGCACCGCTACTCGCTTTCCTCATCGCAATGGTGCTTCGCTACTCTGAGGACGGTGACTACAATTTCGCCAGCGCCTTTCACATACCCACCTACCTTTTCCTCAGCCTCGTCGTCGCCCTCTTCCTCGGCATGACCAACTCGGCCGAGGAAATTATCCGAGACCGGGCTCTTCTCATGCGGGAGCGACATCACGGCTTTCGGGTGACCGGTTACATTATCAGCAAGTATCTCTCGCTAGGTTTCTTTGCCCTGATTCAGTGTGTTATTTACCTCATTATCGGTGACGCTATTTTGGGGATCAGGGAAATGTTCTTCTCGAACCTGCTTTGGATGTTCCTCACCGCCTTTGTCGGAGTTGCGGCCGGACTCTTTATTTCCTCTCTCGTCAACAGTCCAAAAACGGCGATTAATATCATCCCACTTATCCTCATCCCCAACATCATTCTCGGGGGAGCGTTAATTAAGTATGACGAGATGAACCGTAGCCTGAATTTCGCCCAGTTCTTCCTCGGGGCAAAAAATGAAGAAGCGAGCAAGCTCAAGGTGCCTCCCGTCTGTCATCTCATGCCTCTGCGCTGGAGCTACGAGTCGGTCATCATAGAGCATGCCGAACATAACCCCGCCAGCACCCTCACTAACTACATCGAGAATGAAATCCAGCTCTTCGGCAAGATCCCGCTCGATCAGAAACTAACCGGGGAACAATCCAAACGCCTCTCTCAACTCAAGCAGGCCCTCGCCGTCGCCCATGGCCTCGAAGGCGAGACTCCACGCAGTGTCAGTAAGCAACTTAAGGCCATCCGTAATTCTCTCGAGCAGGTGACCTTTGAACCTGAGCCTTACTTCGCAAAATCAGAGGACGGCGAAACCACCTACACAGCCACTGAGCTTTACCTGAACGAAAAGGTCCAGGACCTTTACAACCGCGCCGAAGTCGAACGCCAGGATTATCGCCGCGTCAACAATCCCCCCAACGTCTTCTTCGGCCAGCAGCGAAGATTCCGCTACGCACCTCACCCCGAGAAAATGGCCCCCGATGATAAATCCCGTGTCATCACCGTAGAAACACTGCACCTCAACTTGATCGCCATGTTTACCTTCGTCGTTGGAGCGTTCTTTCTTCTACACACAACTCTGAAGCGGCAGTTGCGGAAGGTTTGACGCAACGCTCCTTTCACTTTGCGAATCACCTAAGTTCGGCGATAATACCAGCCTTTTAAAGGTGCCCTTAGCTCAGCTGGATAGAGCACCGGATTTCTAATCCGGCGGTCACTGGTTCGAATCCAGTAGGGCATGCTGAATTTTTAAAAGGGTTTGAGTCGATCAATGGCATCGAGCTGACG
>PBSY01000026.1 GCA_002726915.1 Verrucomicrobiales bacterium
AGGTTGGGAACGTCGGCATGATTGACGATGTCGACATTGACGCTGCCTCCATCAGTTCGGCCGCAGCAGATGTTGAGATCCCATTTCTTTCGTCGATTATGGATGATCGCGCCCCTGACGCGATAGCTGAAGAAATTTAGAGCAGGTAAGAGGATGAGCGATGCCGCGAGGGCGATGAGAATTGTCGGGAGTATGAGAACAGGCGAAGCTGCAGGGTTTTGGGACACATGCCTGACTAGGGCTCGGCTTCAACCGGGGCTCTCTGACATTTTCGACAGGCTAGTTATCGGGCTTGGCCGCAAGGATCTCGCTGGTGGCCTCCTTGAGCTTGCTACCCGTATGATGTTCCTCGTCGACGGTAATGGTAGCCCCGGCGCGTTCGAGATCTTCGACAAAGCTGTGATAGCGCGCTCTTACGATGATAGCTGTTCGATCACTCAGAGTTCGGACAGATTCGACGATACGAATGGAAGTGCGGTGATCGGGAATAGTGATCACCACGGCTCTGGCCCGTGAGAGTCCGTGGTGAAGAAGGAAATCGAGATTGGAAGCATCTCCGAGGGCGGCTTTTAAGCCTATCGATCTTGCCAAGTCCACGTTGTTTGCGCGTATATCAATAACGAGACAATCGATATTGTCGTGAGCTTGAATCTCTTCGGCGACTTTCTGTCCAGAAGGCCCAAATCCTACAATGATGACCAGATTTCTTTTTTCCGGGGATGCCATTTGGGTTAATGTGTTGTCGGCGGCTGTTTTGGGCTGAGTGAGGCGGTGAATTCTGTATCCCAGAGGCGCAGCTAACTTCACGAGCATCGGCGTGGCGAAGAGGGTAAGGAGAGTGGACGAGACGATAAGCTGGGTGATCTCCTCAGATACCAGCCCGCCTTGGTAGGCAATGCCTCCAATGACAATGCCGAACTCACCTACCTGTGAGAGGACAATCCCGCTAGCGACAGCGTGTCTGAGGGGAAGCCGAAAGAGCAACGCAATGAGTGTGATGATTAAGCCTTTACCCAGCAATATTGCCAGCGTGGCTGTTAGAACGAGGAGGGGGTTCTGAGCGATCCATACAGGATCTCCAAGCATACCAACCGAGGCAAAAAACAGGGTGATAAAGATGATTTTTAATCCACCGATATCCGAGCGAATTTGGGTGGCGAAGGGCGATTCCGCTAGCATCATACCGGCGAGGAAGGCTCCCAAGGCCGGCGATAAATCAAGTGCGTGAGCCGATACAGCGGAGCCAATAGCAAGAACGATAGCCAACAGGACGAGAAGTTCCCGATCGCGAGCGAGGCTCATCTGTCTCATCATCCCGGGAAGAACAAAGCGAGAGAGAATTAGAAAGGAGATCACGAGTGCGAGGATGAGGCCACAGGCTTTTGCCAGCCCAATACCGACCTGAGTCATGCCGCCATCTTCGGCCAGCATTGTTACGAAGATTACTAGGGGGACTACGGCGACATCTTGAAGCAACAGTATACCGAGAGAGGTGCGTCCGTGAACGGAATCCAATTCGGCTCGTTCGGTCAAGAGGCGGAGTACGCAGGCCGTAGAAGAGAGCGCCACGGTCGCTCCAACGGCAAGAGACGATTTGATTTCCAAGCCGATGACAAGACAGACCAGCGCTGCCAACCCGAGTGTTAGGCTGACTTGCAACATTCCACCAATTCCCGCTACCCGACCCAGTTTAAGTAATCGCCGAGCAGAGAACTCAAGGCCGATGGCGAAGAGTAAGAGCGAGACGCCAAGTTCGGCGATGAGAGGGACCCCCGAGTCGCCGCTGATCACGTTGAATACGCCGGGCCCAAGAAGCATTCCCGCGAGAAGGTAGCCCACAATCGCGGACTGGCGAAAGCGCTCAAAGATCATCCCCAAGACCAGAGCAGCACCCAGTAGCACTAGCAGCTGGAAGAGAACTTCCCAGACTTCGGAGTGTTCGGTGGCAGCTAGAACCATCTTAGATCAAGAGAGCACCGACGGTGCCGCTTCGCAACTCTCGCCGTTGCCAAGCATCGAGTATTCGGGAATCAAGAATATAGAAGCAGTAGGGTGGCAGCTTTGCTCGGGCTGCGTAACTCGGTCACTAATTTGCATCCTTTTTGTCCTGTTTCTTGCTGATCTCTTTCAGCAGGGTCAAGATTTGGGGGGGAGTGGCTGGGAGAGGTAGATCAATGTTGAGATTGGTATTGAAGCCAATTGAACGAAGGGCCTCTAAAAGCGCCTCGCGCACGGAACCTGCCAGAAGGACCGGCGCCTCGCCGCACGGGTCTCCCGGCGCGGTCTTAGGTGAGCCGCGTGGTCGCAGTCGATCTGTCACGATCTGGAATGGAGCATCAGCGAATCCAGGGATTCTCTCCTCGATGGGACAAAGATCCGCATGCTCGTTTTCGGGGTCGGTTGCGATCTCGGACAACATCCAACCAGAACCAAGCGTGAAGGCTCGCATTAACTGGGCAAAATCGCGGTCTCCTTGGTTGGCTGACGGTGAGCCTTCGTGGGCAATGTCGACACGGAGAATCTGTATCTCCCCGGTGAAAGCATCCAATTGGATTTCAGCAACAGCTGTGGCGTAGGTGAATGAGGTGAATGGCCACCCGGCTCCAAGTTCTGGATCCCACCAAAGATTCGGGGTGCGATGGTATCCATTTTCAATCAAACTGACGCGTTTGCGCAGCGCTCCTTCGATGACTTCCTTAAAATGCAGCGGGGCGTTCCCCGTGGAATCCGTTCTGACTGCACCGCGTGAAAAGCGAATTGCCTCCATTTCGATCTCGGTCTGGCCGCGAGCAGCGAACATCTGAAAGGCGACCTCTCTAAGCCGCTTCGTTAGTCGACCACAAGCATCTTCTAGTGCACGCAGGATAAGCCCGGAAGCATCTGTTCCAATAATGGACGTTGCGCGAGGCAGGGAGTCAAAGTCATTGAGAATGACCCGTATCGCTTCCTCCTCAACCCCCAACAAGTTAGCGGCTTCTTCTCTGATCTGTGCGTCGAGGCCATCATTAGTATTAACTAATCCAACCCTAACAATGACAGAACCATCAGCTAGAATTTGGACTATGGCAGCGGCAGCGTTGCGATCAGACCTCGGGTCGCCAATGCCGAATTTGATGGGTAGTGCAGCAATGCCACGTTTGTAGCAAGAGTTCTTCGTGTTCCACTCGGTGACTGCTTTGGCGCGCTCTCTAAATTTGCTCCGGTCCAAGGCTTTGTTCCATACTCGTGAAATAGCTTCCGTATCGACAGGCTGGCCGTAAGGGGTGGTTTTTAATTGACTGCCTTCCGTGTAGAAGTTCTTTTCCCGAATCTCGCGACTGGAAAGGTTGGTTGCCTCGGCGACGCGTTGGATCACGTCTTCGGTAGCCCATGTTCCCTGTGCCGCACCCTCTGCTGGAAGAGATGAGGAAACAGTACGATTTGTTTGGCAGAGCTTCGCACTGATTGAGAGGTTCGGAAAATCATAGACAGAATCTGCATGCAGCAGGGCCCGATCCACCGCGTTCTCAGAGTTTGCCGCATACCAACCACCTTCGAGAGTAAGATCCATCTTGACGCCGTTGATCGTCCCGTCTTTTTCGAAGCCGACTTCATATTGCGCCTTGGTGCGATGTCGGGTTCCTCCGGCGAGTGGCGAGTGTGGGGAGGTGACATGAAGTGTTACCGAACTCCCGCAGCGTTTTACGGCGTGAGCGGCGAGAGATGCGAGCCTAACAGGTTCGGTTTCAAGAGAACCAATTGGGCCAGGCAGGTCGACCGGTTCGATATGAATGTTAGACTCGGGCACATCAGTGGTTTTAGCGACGGCGGAGCGTACTGCTGTTGGCAAAAGGCAACTGGCATGAATGGTAAAACCTATGCCATCTAGCAGTGGTTTTACGGTAATTTTCGTGCCTCCTTCGAGACAAGTCCGTTGCGGGGCAATCGAGAGCGAGCCACGCAGATTTTTTGCTGACTGATTGATTGCCTTAGATGCATCGCCACGTTCGCAGGTTTTTGTTTCCCCATGAAAGCTACTCATTGTGATAGCATGATCGAGCGTGAGTATTCCGGGAGTGACGTGATAATCGATTTCGATCAGTGACGCCGCCCTTTGACAGGTAGCGAGGTCGATTGCCACAATGACAGCGACAGGTTGCCCGCGGAAATGCACTTCATCTTCGGCGAGGAGCGGTTCGCTTGAGTATTCCGCTCCAAGTGCGTTTTGGAACGGGGGGAGATCAGAAGCAAAGAGGATGCAAGAGACCCCTCCAAGTGCTCTGGCCGCTTCTGCGCTTTTTCGAGCGATGGAGGCGGAGGCGTGGGGGCTTTCAACAACAATAGCAGATAGATTGCGGGCCTTAGACTGCCAAGTTAGGGCTGGAGGCATTTCGGCATCGATTAATTCTTGGCGACGCCTTCGAAGCCTTTCTCCAAAGGTTTCGGACTCACCCGTAGATTTGTTCTCCGGCAGCCGAAATTGGATTGTTTTGTCGTCGGATCCACTCATTATCAGGGCGTTGGCGTGTAAGAGCCTAATCAGATCTCTCTTCAAAAAAGGGCTGGTCGAGTTTTGCGAAATCAACGGTAGCCGTGAGAGTCTCAGGCCGAATATTCTCTGGAGTGGGGTGGTGAAAAAGAAATTTCTGGAATAGTGTTACTACCAGTTGTTTGCGGTAGTCAGCTTCAGCAATTTCGTTCCTGTGATCGGTCACTTTTACGGTGTCAACCAGAATGGGAAGCATCTCGAAAACTGTTTTCTCACCCCATTGCTTGCCGGTAAGAAACTGTTCGGCTTCGCGTGCTCGAACGGGGTGCTGGTTGATTCCGGAGTAAGCGATCCAGGCCTTGGTGACTTCCTTCCCTCTAAGTTCTACGGCAAAGCCGCCGGTTACGTAGGGTTGGCAGAGTGTTCGCCTTGGCGCTACCGTGTAGGTGTTGCAGAGGCGAGCGGTAACCCCACGATCGGATAACGAGGGCTCGCTGTATCGTGGGATGATGATGCTCTTGATAACCTCATTAGGATTCAGGATTGTACCTCCTCCATCAGTGTAGAAGTTGGAAATCGGGGCGTCGCGTTCGCCCTCTTCCGATAGGAGGATAACTCGGGCCTGCAGCGCCATGAGCAGTGGGGTTAGCTGCCCGGCCTCCCACGCTGTGGCGAGGTAGCCACCGAGACTTGCCCGGTTGCGAATCGCCCTCGAACCAAAGCGGCACATGACTTTACTGAATGCCTGACACTCACTTCCCATCTCTTCAGCGATTTCTGTGAGAGGCACCGCAGCACCAATCTCCCAAGAGCCTTCTGTGATGATAATGTCGTTGAGTTCTTTCACGCCTTCGAGCGAGATTAGGTTACCCCATGATACCTTTCCGCTTTGTTGGGCGAGTTCTGTTCCGCCAGCGACGAATTGGGCGTCCGGATATTCCCTCTTCAACTTAAGCAGTTCGACCAAGTTGCCAGGTTGATGAAATCGACGCTTGGAGTCATCGACGTAGGAGAGGGAAGCCCGCGGCTTAATCTTGAATAAGTTTTTGGTGAACCGGTCTTCAAAGATGTCTTTGTTTCCTGGCCCCTCGGTGCTCCTGTCTTCCAATTCCGTGAATTTGTTGTCATATTCATCGCGAAGTTGTGCGCCGGAGGCAAATACCTGCGCTGCGACCTCTCGTATTGCTGGAATGTTCGCACTGCGAGTAACGATGGCATCGAATTGATCGTTCGACTGGACGTGCCGCTGCAGATCGGGCCTGTAATATCCTTCGAACATGAGAGCGACGATAGCATCGCCTCGAGCTTGCCCGCATTCGAGATGCCTGTTTTGCAGAGCGAGGTTCACAGGGTGATCAGGTTCTGCATTTCGAATCCCCTCCGGAGTCCAAACTTGCCGCCCCTCAAGCATAGGTAGCATGAGTAATTGAGCATCGACGGCCCGAAAACGCTGACGATCTCCTTCGAGATCTCCCAGAACCACTAAGTGGCCGCCACGCCATGAAGCATCGGTCGCAAAATGAGCGAAGCAAGGGTCCAACTCCGAGAGAAAACCGGCGAGCGTGCGATGGGTATTTTCCCTCTCCACTCGGCAGTCTTCTCCATCAAGTTCAAACGTAAAACTGCTCTGCATGAATTAATTCAGTGAGCGGAGGAGTTGATCAAGGGGGTCTTAAAAGAGCGACCCTTAACTCCGCCGAAATTTCCTATTACCACAAAATGGAGGATGTCACACAACAAAATTGACGTGGCTCAGACTTCTTCGAGATCAGGCCAGCGATTCCATTCACTGGTAGCAAAGCGCTTGCACCTCCAGTATTGTGACTCTTCGATCAACTGCTCAATTTCTCCTTGATGAAGAGGTTCAATGGTATCCGCCAGAGAAAGGAGGAAGTCTTGAATCCACGCGGAGTGAGGTCGGCGCAGAGCAGCGGGTAGGCGAATGCTTCCTTGATGCATGACTAATCCCGAAGAACGTCGCTGAGCGCCTCCACCAAGTTTGGCTCCCGTTTCTGAGTCAATAAGATCCCATGTGACTGGCGTATTGAAGCAGGGCCCAGTAGATAGCGGCATGGGAGAAGACTCGAGTTTGACTCCGACGCCTGCCTCGAGCAGGGCGTCAGCCAGAGCCGTATGCACCCATCGATATCGTTCCTCCCCTCGTTGTTGTGAGATGGCGCTGTTGGGAGGTATGACAAGAGCAAATGTGGCATCTTCCCCGTGCTCAACTAAGCCGCCTCCCGTGAAACGGCGAATTGGAAAAGGCTCCAATCCCTCAGTTCCAGAGAACTGGTGAAAGTATCCGACAGTTGTTGCAGGTTGGTTCCAATGATAAAATCGAACCGTAGCGACCCGCGATTTTCGAGCCATTTCAAAGGTGGCCTGGTCCAGTGACATTTGCTCCTGTGCTGACCGAAATTCGGTGTCTAACCAGAAGCGGATGGCAGGAAGTTTCAATTCTGTCACTGTCGATGTTTTGATGCCTGAATTCTCTCAGTTAAACTTTGGAACGGCAAATAAAAGCGTTTGTCATCGAAAGTTTTCGGTGTTTCTTTGCGCCCCGATTTTTTAGCTGCTCACGTGGCGGAATTGGTAGACGCGCTAGATTCAGGTTCTAGTGGGGTTAAACCCGTGGAGGTTCGATTCCTCTCGTGAGCACTTCTCATTTTTCGCGCACGAGGGCGCGGCATCAGATGGCCTCCGAGTCACAAGACCAGAACCCGTTGTTTGTCCATCGAGCCTTCTCTTCGATCGCGGAGCGATATGTTCTTGCGAATCATGTGCTCAGCTTCGGGATTGATATAATTTGGCGTAAGAAGGTATCGCGATTCGTGGCGGAAACATGTCCCGATGTGGTGCTTGATGTTGCGACAGGGAGTGGAGATCTGGCAGCCGAAGTTCAAAAAGGTTCACCGGAGGCTCGTGTCATTGGCGCTGACTTCTGTGCGCCAATGTTAGCCGAAGCCCGGAAAAGGGGCTTGGAAAATTTAATTGTTGCTGACGGTCTCGCGCTTCCATTGCCGGATGATTCGGTCGATGCTCTCACGATCGGCTATGGCCTGAGGAATATATCGAACTGGGCTGCGGCAATCACCGAGTTCTCGAGAGTCTTGAAACCTGGCGGCTTGCTAGTTGTTCTTGATTTTTCGCTACCGACCAGCCCAATGCTGAATCGACCTTATCGATTTTACCTTCATCGGATTCTGCCTGTTCTCGCGGGGTGGTTGACAGGTAATCGAGAAGCCTATGCCTATCTTGGGGAATCAATTGAGCGGTTTCCCTCAGGGAAAGCGATGCAGGATTTGATTATCGGTAATGGATTTGATTCTGCCGACTGGTATCCTCAATTTGGAGGTATCAGCAGCGTTTATGCTGGAAAAAAAAGCAAATAGGTGTTTCGGGGTTGGAGGCAAAAAATATTTCGGAAATATAAAGGAAGCGATTTTGGAGTAGAGTCGCCTCAATGAGGTCAAAATTTCCAGAATTATAAGATTTTAGGGTGGCTTATAGAATTAATTAGTATGGTGACTCGGCGAAAAAGGATTCGAACCAATGTCACGTCCCACTCTTGAGTGACAAAAAGAGTTAGAAATCAGTTAAAAATCCTGAGTTTTGGATTTACAACCTCCCTAGATGCTGTCATTCCATTACGGTTTATACTGTTTAGGAAGATGTCGTCTGGTGAAAACCTGACCATCAGCGTTATCTACCCCCGATAATTATAATGAAGCCAATCGCACCCACTCTTCGCAGAAGCCTTAAAACCAAGGCTCTGATTCTGGCGGCCCTTCTACCTGGGCTCTCCACTTTTCCCGTGCCCCTCAAGGCCAATCCTGTTGGTCCAAATGTGGTAGCCGGCGGCGCTAATTTCCAGGGGCTTGGGACGGCCAACCTGAATATTAATCAGAGCAGTCAGACGGCAATTATTAACTGGCAAGGTTTTTCAATTTCGCCGGGAGAGGTGACGACATTTAACCAACCGGGAGCAAACTCGGTGGCACTGAATCGGGTTGTGAGTGGTGATCCATCTGCTATTTACGGAACACTGAACGCCAACGGTTCTATTCTGGTGGTCAACCCAAACGGGATCGTAGTAGGGCCTAACGGTGTTGTCGATGTCGCAGGGATGTTGGCAATGTCGACTCTTAACGTCGACGACGGTGATTTCCTCAATGGTGGTTCCAATCGCTTTCAGGGAAGCGCAGGGACCGGCATCGAAAACTACGGAGCGGTCAGCAGTTCCAGCGGTGATGTGGTTTTTCTGGGTAACTTCCTTCAGAATGCTGGATCAGTAAGCGCACCGGATGGTACGGTGGCCTTTGGGTCCGGTGGCGACATACTGGTGGAGCAGGGCATCTCAGGGGCAAGTATTTCGGTTCAAGGCGCTGCTCCTGGTGGTGCAGTGGGCATCAGTAATTCGGGCGCAGTCGATGCGGTGGCAGTGGAATTTGAAACGACTGGTAATGCCTACGGCCTTGCTATTCAAAATACGGGGATCGTTCGTGCGACAGGCGCTAGCGTTCGCGGTGGTCGCGTCATGTTGAGCGCTGGTGGCCAGGGGGCCATCATGAACACCGGCACGATCAGTGCGCGTAATCAGAACGGAAGTGGTGGACAGATTGATGTCTATGGAGGGTCCGTCCTTCTGGAGGCTGGTGCTCTCGATGCCGCCGGCATCAATGGTCAAGTGGGTGGTGATGTTAGGGTAAATGCCAACAACGTTGTCGTTGGTGATGAAGCCAATGTCGACGTGAGTGGCTCGGTCGGGGGAACTGCATCTCTTATTGCAGCCTCAGCAGCCGCGATTTCAGGGACGGTTAATGCTTCCGGATCCGTCGGTAACGGAGGGGCGGTTGATGTGACTGGTGCCGGCGTTTCTGTCGATTCAACCTCAACGATCAACGCATCCGGCAAATTGGACGGCGGCGACGTAAGAATCGGAGGCGGCTTTCAAGGGAATGACGCTGGACTCGCGAACTCCGGCGTGACTGAGTTTTCCCAGGGTGCACTCGTCATTGCTGACGGCGAAGTAGGCAGCGCGGGCTCCGTCGTTGTCTGGTCGGATGGCGATACAACCTTCAACGGAGAGATTCGTGCCGAGGCTTATGGAGTCGGCAACGGAGGATTCGTGGAGGTTTCCGGGCGACGCAATCTCAAATTTGACGGTCTCGTTTCCACGCTCTCGGCCAGCGGAAGCTCTGGAACGCTACTGCTGGACCCGAGCGATGTCACGATTGGATCAGACGTTGGTAAGAATGCTCTCCTGAACGCACTAGCCAATGGTAATGTCGTGATTCACACCAGTTCCGATGAAGCAGAGTCCGGGAATATCATTGTCCAAAACGGTGGCGGTGACCTCTTCTATAACTCGGCAAACCACCTGAGCCTCTTTGCTCACGGCAACGTGATTGTTGACGATAATATCCAGAACGATGGGGCAGGTAACATTAACATTTTTGCCGGCTGGGACGGCACTGGAGCTGACAGCTTTGCCTACGATCCCACCAATCCGACCGGATTAGGAGGAGAAACGGACGGCGAGATCTCATTTACCATCCTGACTGACTCTGCCAACTTTGGCGATTATGGCAACGAAGGTGGTTCGGTTTTGCTCAATTCAGGGGCGTTTGGTGAGGTGGCTGTTGGGTCTGCTGGCGGCGAGACCAATGTGTTTGGCAGCGTGCTTCTTGCCAGCGCTGGCAATGGAGCAGACGAATTCACCCAGGTTGGTTATTTCCGATTTAACGGAGCCAATACAGCGACCGGTGACATCAATGTGCGCGCCAAGTCTTTGATTAGTCTGACAGGCACAGGCGCGGCAGATGCCCACGTCATGATTGGTCACGGTGGAAGTAACAATGCCAATCAAGCCAATCGCATCGGCGACACGATCAAAGTGGATGGAGCTAATATTTCTGTTATCTCTGAGTCCGGTGGCATTTTGATGCGTGGTGGAGGTAACCGTAGTTTCAACCAGATTGGTCATGGCGGCATGGAGAGCTTTGGCGACCTATCCGGTGATGTGACCGTTGAGAGCCTGTTTTTGGATATGTTGGGCAGTTCTTCTGCGGCGAACCAAGAGTTCGCCGGAGTTCGTGTCGGTCACGGTGGCGTTCTTGAGATGATCGGAACGTTCAGTGGTGATATTTCGGTGTTAGTTGACAATTACGTTCGAGGCGCTTCTGGACTCGAAAGCATCGGTGGTGGTGGCAGCTTTACAAACCCGGCCGGTAGCGAGGGTGACATCGTCCAAATTGGCCACGGCGGATATCGCAGTGGTGTTGTGGGCGCCTTCGAACACAACTGGACTAACAACGCAAATCTAGATCTCAACGTTGGTTCACTCACGACTGTCTACAACGCTAGCGGAAACGCGACGGTTGCTGGAGGGGGCGTGACTCGCGACTTGAACGGCTCCGAGGATGGTCGCGCGGTTGCTTCGGATTTGGCTGGCCATTCCGGAGCAATTCACGTGGAAGCTCGCGTGGGTGACGTCACTCTCACGCCTGGAATTCGAGGTCGAGGCTTTGCTCAAATTGGGCATGGCGGGTATAACGCTCACGGTAACCACAGCGTAGCGATGGTCAGTGATGGAGCCCAGACGACTGCGACTTTACAGGATGGTATCACCGTTATCGCGGGAACCAGTATCAGCATGGAGCGTGGCACGCACCCTACAGCTATTGGAGTGGCGGATCGTAGCTACGGTCAAATCGGTCTTGGCGGCTGGGGAGCAGCGGGACGATACAGCGGTGACATTAACGTCACCGCAGGGACTTTCTTCGTCATGGAGGCTGGCGAAGGTGAGGAGGCCTACCGTCAAGTTGGGCATGGAGGGGCTAACCAGGTTAGGACTAATCGACCTAATTTCGCGCAGAACTCAAGCGCCCTTTCGCCCGATAACGGCCATGCCACTCTTTCGGGTGACATCTCAATCACCGCTGGCGAAAATATCGAAGCCTACGCTGGCAGCCGCGATGCCCGATCCTACGCGATGATCGGCCACGGTGGCTACAACCGCACTGCCGATTACCGCCTTGATAATACAGTGGTAGCGGAAACCGAATGGGGACACCATGGCAACATTGATTTGGATGCTGGTGGAAGCGTCATCGTTAAGGCAAAACCTCGCGACGGCGCTGTCCGCGCCACGTTTCCAAACAACCAGAACTGGGCCCGTATTGGGCATGGTGGCTACGAGTCCAAGGGTGACCACTGGGGAGACGTTACGATAAGTGCCCTGGAGGGTGATGTGATTGCGCACGCTGGTTTGGGTGGCTATGAGGAATACAATGTCAACGCTCATAACTACAACGGCGCCCAGACCGGGGCACAGAACTTTGTCCAAATTGGTCACGGCGGCCTACTTACCGGGCTCTTCCGAGTGGGAGACACTCGCACCAACAACGGGAGTAGGCGTTTCCTTGATAACGGTAACCGCGGCCAGAACGGTATCGGGAACGTTGCTAACACGAGCTCCGACATTACGATCACGGCCGGAGGGAATTTTGAACTATTTGCCGTCCAGGAAATCGGGGATCTCGCTTTCTTCCAGACGACTCAAAATGAGAATACTCTCTCTGCTGCCAATACAACCGTGGTTCGTGATCCAAACGTAAGGGCGCAGCAGAACTGGGCTCACGTGGGCCATGGCGGTCTCGGCGACGCAAACGCAAGTCGCACGATTAATCGCACCGCAACGACCGTCGGTGACATTTCGATCACGACTGGAGGCACTGTGCAAGTTGAAGGTAGTCAACTCCCCCAAATTGATGTGGTCACTTTGGAAGGGAGCAACGGTGAAATCTCTTCGAAGGATGCGGCCCCAACTGGCGTCGACTACCTAGAGCAGAACTGGGCCCAGATTGGACATGGTGGTCACAATTACGAGACCGGTTATACCGGTGATGTTTTCGTTAATGCAGGTGGGGATGTTGATATTCAGGGTGGACTCGCTGAGTTCGACTGGGCGAGGGTCGGTCATGGAGGGTTTCAAGCCGGGGTGAATATCAATGGCTCCAGTGCGACCGTGCCTTTCAGTGGATCGGTGACTGTGCTTTCGGGAGGCAATCTCAGTTTGATGGGTGGTTTTGGTAATAACATCGAGGCCAACCCGGCCGACCAGCAGTTCCAGTGGGCTCAGATTGGCCACGGTGCCTTGGGTCGGGATGCTAATATCACCGGCAATATTACCGTTGCTGCCTCCAATGACCTCCGAGTCGAGAGTGGTTTCGGTGACGGCAGCAGTCTGTTAGTGGGCGAACGGGGCCTCGCTGCCAATATTTCTTTTGGAGGTTACACTGGCGCGAAGGCGGGTGAAAATGCCGCTATGAGAGACGCTTACGCTCATATCGGACATGGTGGCATGGGACAGGGCGGTGGCCTCAATGGCGTTAATGGAGCAACCAACGGAAATTTCACGGGCGACATTGATGTCACGGCTGGAAATGACATCTTCCTAAAGGATAACAGCTCTATGCTGATTGGACCTCTCGATACGTCCGCTCGCAACTGGGCCAAGATTGGTCACGGTGACACGAATAGCCGTGAGCGTAACGCCTCAGCCTTAGCGACTCGAAGTAAAAGTGGGGGCATCTGGAATGGCGATATTTACGTGAAGGCCGGGCGAGATATCACAAGCATCGGCGGGGCGATTGGTCACGCTGATCCCACGAATAATGATGGAGTGACCAACAACCTTGATGGGATCACACGTTCTTTGAACGGGGAGACCTTCATTGCAGTTGGGCGAGCCACTGCTGAAGCAGGGGCTGGTGTTCTCACCCTTGCAGAAAATCCTGACGCCGAGGGAGATCCCAGGAATAGAGCGGTTGGCCGCATCACTTCCTCTTTCCTCGGTCTGGGTTCGGGTCAGACGCGCATCTATACCACCAATGCAGACGGGAATCAGATAAGTGAAGGGAGTTCTATCAACGGGTCTGCTTACACTCGCACTCCGGCACCCGGTAGCGGACGGAACGACGAAAACCTAGGAACTGAATTCGTTATGGCTACTGGCGCGTTTGGTGAGCCGACCGGGTTATTTACTCCTCAGGGAGACTACCCCTCCAATAGTTTTGGCGCTTACAATTTGTATTTCTTTGATCCCGCCAATCCACCAATTCCCCCGGAGCCACCAGTACCGCCGACTTTTCTCACTCCAACTGAGCAGCTTTTCTTCAATAACCTGTTGAACTTAGGCGTTGCCGGAGAGCGTGATCAGGATGGTGAGCGCTACGTTTACTACACCGATGCCTACGGCAGTCTCTACATTGTTGGCGTCGGATTGGAGGAAGTCATCTACGAAGATAGCGAGCGTTATTACTACACTTTCGCTGAGGACGCTCTCGACGCTATGGTTGGTAATAATCCTTTCAGCTTGGAGGTTATTGAGCGCGAAGAGGCAGAAGAGTTGCTTCGAAGAAAGCGCGCCGCTTCGCCTTCCTTCGGCGGAGTCACTGTTTACACTTACCATCCTGACACAAATCGCTACTCCAGTCTGCGAGTCTTTGGCGTTCCTCAGGCAACCGTTGGTATCATCGATTAGTCCGAAGGATTCCAGTGCACTAGTAATATAGGATTTAAATCTCAAACATTCGATTTCTGATCAAACGATATGGAACAATTAATTCGTAGCTTTTCCCGCGGTACGCTTTTTGCGGCAACGGTCCTAGTGGCGGGTATGATCGTGGGCAGTCCCACTAATGGCGCCTGCACTGATCATCTTGACACGAGCATTCTAGCTCCTTTGCCGGACCTCAGAACTCCGGATCAGGTGGGCTGGATCGAGCGGTTGAGGAATCGTCGCTTGGTCCAGACGAAAATTCGCGCCGCGAAAGTCGAGGCACGTCTAAAAGCGATTGAGCAAAAGGGCCGCGCAACGGTGAATCGCCCCGCGCAAGACCCATCGACTGCCGCTGCCGTGGTGGAGTCTCAAGCAGGTTCTTCACCTGCAATCACAGGTGCGGCACCTCAAACTATCGATGGCAAAGCTCTTAAACCGTTCAACCGAGGATCAAAGTTTTACCAGGACGGATTCCTTGTTTTTCGGGGCAAAGCTGGCCTGCGAGGCCGTTAATTCTCTTTAAGGAAAATCTTTGAAAAGCCGACGCCTCTGTGAGGGTCGGCTTTTTTGTGGCCAGCTCGGTTCTGGCCAGCTCGGTTCTGGCCGGCCGCGCGCGAAGTCTCTTAAGATGCCGCCTTAGCAGCTATTTCTAGATCTGACAGGGGCCCACTGGAGCGCGAGTAATACCAATGGCTCTAACGAGTCCTTTAAAAGAAGAAAGCGGCGGAGACATCCCATTGTAATGAGAGCGCTGATCTATTAATAAAAAAGACTCTCCCTTTCGGAAGAGTCTCTCTTAAATCTTAATGTTTGAACAAATTGGGTAATCGTAAAATCAACCAGCCTCGGTGCCTTTATGCCCGAGGATTTTCACGGTGCGATTGAGTTGGTCGTATTCAATCGGCTTCTTGATCACGGTGACAGGACCGCTCGCGAGAATCTTGGTCAGGATCTCACTGTCAGGGTAGCCGGTAATGATCACGATCGGAAGGTCTGGATTGAGGTCTTTCAATTTTTCGTAAAGTTCATCTCCAGGTATGTCGGGAAGTTTGAGGTCGAGAAACACGAGATCGAAACGCTGCTTTTCAGCATAGCTGAGTGCCTCTGCACCTGTCCCAACAACAATTCGTCCGAAGCCGGCTTTTTTGAGAAACTGCTTGAACAGGGTCTGCAGGGCTGGGTCGTCGTCGACAACGAGCACTGTGGGCTGACCGCCTTCGTCCGTCTTGAGAATGTCTCGGTCCAGCAGGCTGCGCTTTATTCGCCAGCGGCCACCTATTTGGATCGCTGGAAGTTGGCCGCGCTGGACAAGGTAGTAAACTGTTGGGAGAGGAATGCGCAGATACGCTGCGGTTTCCTTAACAGTCATGAGTTCGGGTGGTTCTTCGTCTGCCATAGTCTTCAGTCGAGTTTCGTGTTTGGTGCCGGAAGTTGCTGCTCTAGATCCTTGTGTAAGGAAGATAAAAACCACAATTCCAGTATATAGCGGCACCGGATCTAATAATTGTGGCCAGTTTCAGTATGATGACAAGTGATAAATGAGAAATAGTTTCAATTTTGAGAGTCTTTGGTGAGAGTTTGCAGGAATAAAGGAGTTAGAAATGACCATAAACACGCGAAAGCATGAAATTTCCCGTAGTGCTCCGCCTCGCCGTAAGTGGCACAATCTCAATGATGGTTAAGAATTTTTACAAGTGCCTGGGGTAGTGCAGAGTCTCACAAATAGTGTGTTTTGATAGCCTATCAAAACCGCAGGAATGATCTCTGGTATATTCATCGTTGTGGACTATAAATGCGCATGAGTCTTCTTGAAGCCATGATCTTGGGGCTGATTCAAGGGCTGACTGAGTTCCTTCCGGTTTCTTCCTCAGGGCACCTAGTATTGTCCCAGAATCTGCTTGGGGTATCAGATCAGGGTGTGACCTTCGAGGTGATGGTCCATTTTGGGACGCTCCTCTCCGTGGTAATCTATTTTTGGAGAACTCTCTGGAACATGCTGTTAAGCATTCTGCCTCCGTTTCGTGAGGAACTCGCCCGCGAGCGCAAAATGATAGTCCTGCTCGTTCTGGCGAGCATACCTGCCGCCATCGTGGGGTTTTCTCCGTTGAAAGGCGTATTTGAGGGGACTTACGAGAGTCCCTCGGTTGTGGGACTGCTGCTCATGGTCACCGGTGGGATTCTCTTTCTTCCGCGGTTGATCACCAAACGACAGAAAGAGAGGGGTGATGTGGGCTTTAAGTCGGCTCTCATGATGGGAATCGGCCAAGCGTTCGCTATTTTACCCGGGGTTTCGCGATCCGGGTCGAGCATCGTTTCTGGTATGCTTGCGGGGGCCAAATCCTCGGCAGCCGCTGAATTTTCTTTCCTTATGGCAATTCCGGCAATTGCCGCCGCAGCCTTCCTTGAATTGGACCATTTGCCTAGGGAAAAAGACCTTTTGACCAATTATATGGCCGGGGCGGGAGTCGCTTTTGGATCGGGCCTAATTGCCATTTACACCGTTTTAGCCTCGATCCGAAGAGGAAAATTTGAGTATTTCGGCATCTACTGCCTTATTGCCGGAGCCAGCGCTTTTCTGTATTTTCAGTTTATCGCTACCTAATTTACCCCGTGTTGAACCGTCTCAGAATGCGTTAAACCAATTTGGTGTCTTTTTACGATCGTGTTTACCAATAATACATCGTCGCGACTTCTCGCTTTTGTTTGTTTCGCTTGCTCATGCCTGCTGGTAGAGAGAGGCACGGGTATTGTTCATGCGCAGTCCTATACTTCGGCCCGGTTGGCGGATGGCTTTGATTACCCCGTCGGGAAACCGGACGCTGACGGTTATTACGTTTACCGAGGGTTCACGCAAAACGGTCACCTAGGAGAGGACTGGAACGGAGACGGGGGAGGAAATAGTGATGAGGGTGACCCAATCTACTCTATCGCTAATGGGATAGTCGTTTTCTCAGAGGATTATAAGGCAGGGTGGGGCAATGTGGTGATCATCCGTCATGCCTACCGAGGAAAATCTGGACAGATCGAATTTGTCGACTCGCTCTATGGGCACCTGAAGGTGCGATCTGTCCAATTGGGGCAGCAGGTTTACCGTGGCCAGGTGGTGGGCACCATGGGACGTGGACCCTATCGTATGTATACCGCTCATCTGCACTTTGAGATTCGGAAGGATCTTCGTGTGGGGATGCACCGTGACTTTTATCCAAAAACCTACACCACCTACCATAGCCCCCGGACTTTCATTGAAGCACACCGTCGTCTCAGATTCGAGAACCGTCTCATGCGTGTGCCGATTAATACCTTCCTTAAGAGCAATCCGAATAAGGTATTCACGGATGTAATCGAGGTGCCGGAGATGATGGTGGGTTCGACGGTCCGCCCTGAAGTGCCAGAAGAATTGGTCGAAGTCATCGAGGCCGAGGCCGATGTAACAGCGGCTACCCCCGAAAAGACAAAGTCCTTCTTCGAAAAGCTGTTCGGCAACTAGGGAGCGACAGCAGACTCTCGCATGACGGCCACCCCGTCGAGGGCAGCCTGTTTCATCTTTTCAAAGAGTTCCGGCTTCTGTTCCTTAAGATTTTTTTTCTCGTTTGGATCGTTAGCTAAGTTAAAGAGAAACTCACCGTCTTGTGGGCTGTTGAGGTATTTCATATCCCCAGCGCGATAAGCAAGCCACGATTTTCGGCCGAGTTCTGCGTGGCTTCCGGTTTGCCAGAGAAATTCGCGTGTCACAGTGGCTTCGCTCATCCCGTTCAAGTAGGGAATAAAACTAAGTCCGTCTAGTGGCCAGTTGTTGGGTAGCGTGATGTCTGCCAGTTGGCAAAACCCTGGAAACAGATCGAGAGAGGTGAGAACTGCGCTTGATTCCTGCCCTCCTTTGATGCCTGCCGGCCAGCGCATCAGGCAGGGAACGCGCAACCCTCCTTCAAAGAGCGTCGCCTTGTCGCCACGCAAGGGAAGGTTGCTGCCACCGTAGGTTGGATCACCGCCATGGTCTGTGAGGAAGATGACCAGTGTATTTTCTTTAAGCTTATGTTCTTCGAGGCAGTCAAGGACCCGCCCGATCCCGTCATCGAGACTCACAGTCATGGCGGCAAATTCGCGGCGAATCTTGTCTTCTATAAAATCAACCCGCTTGAGTTCTGCTGCTTGCGGTTGCATCAGGTTTACCGGAGCCTCATCAGAGGGGCTGTAACCTTTTCCGAAATGAGGGGCGTTATAGGCTAGGTAGAGGAAAAACGGCTCTGTCCTCTTATGATTGCGTCTACTGATGAACGCGATCGCTTCCTCTGTAATGAGTTCGGTCGCATAGCCGTTCTCACTGACAACTTCCGACTGATGATACCAGTCAGGGATGATCCCATAGGTCATGGTGAAGAAGTCGATGCACCCGCCCGTGTGTCCGATGAAAGTGTTGAAGCCGCGGTGATGAGGAAGCATCGATTCATCGCCATGGCCGAGGTGCCATTTTCCAATCAGTGCTGTATCATAGGCTCCCTTGTCCCTGAGGACTTCAGCAATGGTGGTTTCGTGGGATTTAATGCTATATCCTTTGTGTTCGTCACTCATGAACATGAGAGCGCTCAGTAACTGGTCTTGAGAACGAATTGGATTACGCCCCGTCAGTAACCCGAATCTTGAGGGAGTGCAGATCGATGATGCGGAGTAGAAATTCCTGAATTGGATGCCCTCGGCTCCAATTCGATCAATATTTGGAGTCGGGATCTCGGAGCCGTAACATCCGACATCATTGATGCCTTGATCATCGGTAAAGATCAGTAAGATATTTGGACGCTCGGCGCCGGAGGTAATTACGGTGAAGCCTAGCAGGAACAGGAAAATTCTCGGAAATAACATGAATAGAATTAGTAACAGATATGTTTCTGTCACAAATCACTGATCCCCGATACGAAAAACAGTCGCCTGTGTGCGTAGGGCCAGGCTTGATTAGGCGTTGGCAGAAGAGTCAGTTGCTTCGCTTCTTGGCGAGAAAATACTCCACTGAGTCGACGAGAGCCCGCCAGCTAGCCTCGATGATGTTGTAGCTGACACCAACTGTTCCCCATTGTCCCTGTCCGTCGCTGCTAAGGATGAGGACACGTGTCTTCGCGCCAGTGCCCATATGGCTGTCGATGATGCGAACCTTATAGTCTTCAAGCTCCATCTCATCGATCTCCGGATAGGTGGGGCGCAGGGCTTTGCGGAGGGCACCGTCGAGAGCATTTACGGGACCGTCTCCTTCAGCGACCCGATACTCTTCGCTGCCGTTGACGCCGAGTTTAACTGTCGCGGAACAAGTTTGGTAATCCTGTTCACCGTCACGGCGAAATGTGCAGTGGTATTCCTTTAGCTCAAAGAAGGGCTTGTAGGTGTCGAGGTGATGTCGAATGAGCAGCTCGAAGGATGCTTCAGCAGCCTCAAATTCATAGCCTTGTTCTTCTTTTTTCTTCAGATCCTCAAGAATCGCAATGGCTTCAGGACTACCCTTGTCGATCGGCAAGCCCAGTTCCTCAGCTTTCATGAGTACATTGGACTGCCCAGAGAGTTCTGAAACGAGAATCCGCTGGCGGTTGCCGACGGTCTTGGGTTCAATGTGCTCAAAGCTGTGAGCCACTTTTTGAACGGCGTTAACGTGCATGCCACCCTTGTGGGCGAAAGCAGTCGAGCCGACGTAGGGTGCCCGAATATTGTGAGCGCAATTGGCAAGATCATCAACAAAATGGGCGAGGTGAGTCAGCTGCCCGACATCTTCGATGACAGGGCGACCCATCTTGAGCTGCAGGTTCGGGATGACCGTGGTGAGATTACAATTGCCCACTCGTTCTCCGTAGCCGTTGACAGTACCCTGTATTTGAGTCGCGCCGGCGCGAACGGAAGCGAGTGCATTAGCGACCGCGACGCCAGTATCATCGTGAGTGTGAATCCCTACCGGTATTCCGACCTCTTTCATCACCACTTCCGTGATTTTGGCCACTTCATGAGGCATGGTGCCTCCGTTCGTGTCGCAGAGAATGACCCAGTCAGCGCCTCCTTCTTTGGCCGCCAAAAGTGTAGCTAGCGCATGTTCAGAAGAGTCTTTGTAGCCATCAAAGAAATGCTCAGCGTCATAGATGACTTCGCGCCCGTTTTCTTTAAGAAAGCGCGTTGTATCGCGAATCATCGCCTGATTCTCCTCCTCGGTAGTGCTGAGAACTTCGTTGACATGAAGGCGCCAGCTCTTGCCAAAGAAGGTGATCGCTGGTGTTTTTGCCTCAAGGAGCAACTGAACCTGTGGATCGTCCTCTACCGCGATGTTTTTGCGGCGGGTGCTTCCGAAGGCAGCGATTTTGGCGTTTTTCCAATCGAGATCAGCGGCCTTTTCGAAAAAAGAGACGTCCTTTGGATTTGAACCGGGCCAGCCACCCTCAATGTAATGCATCCCGAAGTCATCGAGTTCCTGGGCGATCCTAATTTTATCTAGGGAGCTGAAATTCACACCTTCGCCCTGAGTACCGTCACGCAGGGTGGTGTCGTAGAGTTTCACTTCGGGATGGTCGCTCATGATGAATTTCAAAAGGGTAAAGGCAGAGGATCAACGGGTTCAATGAGGGGAACAAGTCGCGGAATTGGGGTGATCCCGATTCGGTTGTCTCTTAGCAGCTAAGAGGAGTGGATTAGACCGATTCGCAATCACGAGGCGTGTTCAGCCAATAATGATTGCGATAATAATAGTGGAGATGAAACCGTAGCCTTCCGTTCCCATGCCAGTATGAAATTAATGCAAGCTGCTACGAACGCAACGCCTTATTCCCTTCTGGCTGGCTTAGACGGGACGCTTACCTGCGAGCTCGCAGAGGCGCTTCTTTAATGCGTCGAGACCGTCTCCGTTCTCAGCAGAAATAGGAAAGACCTCTTGCTTGGGGAATCGGGTTTTAAGGGCTTCAAGGTAAAGGCTCGACTCTTCGAGATCGATCTTGTTGGGGACGATCAACCACGGGCGCTCACCCAGTTCTTCGTCATAGAGACAAAGCTCTTTGCGAAGAATTTGGATATCTGAGATGGGATCGCGCTGGTCGACTGCGGCGGTGTCGACGACAAATAAGAATATCGAGCATCGACTGATGTGGCGCAGGAAATCGTGACCCAGCCCGACGTTGGCATGGGCACCTTCAATCAGTCCCGGAATATCAGCAACCGTGGCACGGTAGAAACCCGGAAAATCAACCACTCCAACCATCGGCTTCAGAGTGGTAAACGGGTAGGCTGCCACTTTTGGCGTGGCATTTGAAAGTGTAGTGAGCAAGGTCGACTTGCCTGCATTAGGAAAACCAACGAGGCCGACGTCAGCGATCTGCCTAAGCTCGAGGTAAAACCAGTCTTCCTCTCCTTTCTCGCCCATGGTGAACTCAATAGGAGCTTGGTTGGTATCGGTTCGGAAGTTCCAATTGCCCTTGCCGCCGATTCCTCCGCTGCAGAGATTGAAGGTCTGACCGATTTCAGTGAGGTCAGCTATCAATTCGCCGTAGGGGTGTGATTCTTCTGCCGGAAGCTCGAAATCCTCGGCGTCTTCGCCATCGACAAAGAATTCGCTGCTGCCTTCCTCTTCGGCGTGCTCGTTGGCGACTTTTTCGGTAGCTTCGGCCTCCTCTGTTCGAGCGGAATCCTTATCGTCTGTTTCCTCCTCCTCTTTAGGCATGGTTCTATCCATGACCACCATTTGCCCTTCCTCATCTTCGATGAACTCTCCCGCCCAATCAGCTGCAGAGAGGTCGGGTTCTTCGAATTCATCGTTTTCCTTCTTGAGGTGATGGGGCTCTGATCGGTAGACGATTGTTCCTGGTGGAACCTTCAAGACAAGATTCTTTCCAGACTTACCCGTCTTTCGCTGACCCTGCCCATGCATGCCGCGCTCGGCTTTCTGGTTTGGGCGGTAGAAGAACGCTTTCAGGTTATCTGTGTGATGATCGACCTGAAGGATCACATCGCCACCCCGACCGCCATCACCGCCGTCCGGACCACCTTTTGGCTCAAATTTTTCGCGACGAAAGCTGGAGCAGCCGTGGCCGCCGTCTCCAGCCTTCGCAAAAATCTTTATATGGTCAACAAACATGGAAGCAACGTGATGGAAAGAAAAGGTCAAGAACTGTCGATAGCTTGCCGACCCTGAGCCGCAATCCATAGCACGGAAATGCAGTGATTGAAAACCAGATGAATGTGGGGGCCTCTATTTTAACCAGTTTTTCACGAGTTATTCACAGACTTGTTCTTCAAGTTATTCACACTAGAGGCGTTCAATGTGAACAATCTTAAGCGTCTCTCATCGGGCCAATGTAACTAGACACAAAAGCCCTAATGCTTTAATTTTGAATGACTTGGGATGACTATAAAGTCTCTTTATTCGCGTAAAAGAAAATTCAAAACGTTGATGGTCAATGGGTTATGTAGAATAGGGTAGTGTTAGTTGCTAAGTGAAAATTAGGTCTACGTTTTGAGCAATAATTGTATCTCTTGTGGCAATGAAAGTTCATCGATTGGGTCAACCAGCGGGAGTTTTTCACAGGTTCTCTATCTGAATCGGGATTACTTCGAGTTATTCACAGGATTATTCACAGAGTCTTTAATCGTGTAAAAAGTGGCATTACATCCCGTCAGGTATTTTGTAATTGCCTGTGTGAGGCCAGTGAGAGAATATTGGGAAATAGTTCATTGATGGAATCGACTGAGACTGAAACTGCCAAAAAGCCGAAGATGGAGTATCCGTCTCGATTTCAAAGGCGGACCCTTTGGAGCGCGATCACGGCTTCTTCTATCGTCGTTATCGGCGCCGTTGTTTTGGGCTTCATTTTGCTTATTGGCATGGTCCTCGGATATCTGCAGCCGGTTCTCGTACCACTGGCTTTGGCCGGAATTGTTGCCTATCTGCTTCAGCCGATTGTGGATTGGCTTCGGAAGCGTGGCTGGCCGGATCGGCGAGCGATGATGGTCGTCTTTGTTGGCTTTCTTACGTTGATTGCCGGGTTGATGGTGATGGTGGTTGTCCCAGCCTTCGGGCAAGCGAGTGAGGTCCTCGAAAATTCCGATCAGATACGGGAGGACGTCGTTGGTCTGCTGAAAAAAGGAGCCAGTTCGGCCGAGCCCTACGTGAGTGCCGGTATCACGAAGGAGTATTACGACAAGGGGATCGATTGGATTGGTAACGAAGGGCCGGCGGTGGCTTCAAAGATCGGCCAATGGTTGTGGAGTCGCCTAAGTGGTGCGTTTGGATTTTTTGGCTATCTCCTCGGGCTTCTCCTCGTCCCGATCTACCTCTTTTATTTCCTGAAAGAGGGCCGTAAGATTTCCCAAACTTGGGCTGACTATGTCCCGCTTCGCGCTTCACACTTTAAAGACGAAGTGGTGGGAACCCTGACCGAAATCAACGGCTACCTGATTTCGTTTTTCCGTGGACAGATGGTGGTCAGCCTTATCGATGGTGCCTTAATTGCTATCGCTCTATCGCTGCTGGGAGTGCCGTATGCACTTCTCATAGGTGCTTTCCTTGCGATCCTTGGGTTGATTCCCTACATCGGGAATCTTCTCGTCATGATTCCCGCAATCATTATCGCGATTGCCCACTTTGGGGCCACTGAAGTTGGAACTGTAGTCGGTAATGATCCGCCCGAAGTTGGAAAGGTGGCCAAGGTCGAATTTGTTGACAGTGACGGCGAGACTCGGGTTAGGGCGAAGGTCGTCAGTGAAGTGTTGGATGACGGCGGGAGAGCAGAGATTCGCGTGAACGCCTGGAATTGGCTGCCCAATGTGTGGGCTTATCCCCTCATTGTGCTCGCTATTTTTGTCATTCTTCAGCAGATCAACGGACTTGTCACGGCTCCGAGAATTGTCGGCGATTCAGTGGGGCTACACCCCCTGACGGTGATCTTTTCGGTCCTGTTCTGGTCGCTGCTTCTCGGTGGATTGCTAGGGGCACTGCTCGCCGTCCCACTTACAGCCTCAGTGAAGGTGCTATTTGTGCGTTACATTTGGGAGAAGCGCCTTGAGCCTGTTGTTGAAAAGCGTCTTGCTACTGAAGACAACGAGGATTTTGGTGACAATGAGCGGGAAGAACCGTCGCTTGCGTAAGTTGGGGGCTTGCACGGGAGCAAATCTGCTTCATCCTATCGCCTAGCCTGATGCACACTGTCGACACCAATAAACTCGCCGAAGAAATCAATCGCCACGGAACCTGGGTGGGGGCCGTAAAGTCCGAAATGGGCAAGGTAGTCGTGGGGCAGAATCAATTGGTTGATCGCCTACTCATTGGATTACTTACCAACGGTCACGTTCTCCTTGAAGGGGTTCCCGGGTTGGCGAAGACGCTCACAGTAAATTCGCTGGCGGGGTCGTTGGCAGCTGAATTTCAGCGGATTCAATTCACACCTGACCTGTTACCTGCCGACTTACTAGGGACTTTGATCTTCAACCCGCAGAAGAACGAGTTTTCTCCCAAACTTGGGCCAGTCTTCTCGAACCTAATTCTGGCCGACGAGATAAACCGCGCCCCTGCCAAAGTGCAGAGCGCACTGCTTGAAGCCATGCAGGAGCGCCAGGTGACGATTGGAGACACCACTTACAAACTGCCAGATCCCTTCCTCGTCCTAGCAACTCAGAACCCGATCGATCAGGAAGGTACCTACCAGCTCCCGGAAGCGCAGCTTGATCGCTTTCTCGTCAAGGTGCTCGTCGACTATCCAACATTGGATGAGGAGCGGGCTATCCTCGATCGCATGGCCACTTCATCAGCGAAAACAACGACAAATGCGGTCGTGGAGCCGCAGACGGTCATCGCGAGTCGCAAGCTAGTGGACTACATCTATGTCGATGATGGGGTGAAGGACTATATCGTCAGCTTGATCCGCGCGACCCGCCAACCCGGCGAAGTTGACCCAGCACTTGGGCCGTTGGTGCGGGCGGGCGCCTCACCTCGAGGCACGATTAATCTGACTCTTGCGGCCAAGGCAGCCGCCTTTCTCCAAGGCCGAGGTTATGTCGTACCGCAGGACGTCAAGGACCTTGCGCACGATGTTCTGCGGCATCGAATCCTTCTAAGCTACGAGGCGGAGGCTGAGGAAATTTCGAGTGAAGAAATCATTGGTGCGATTCTCGATCGCATTCCAGTACCATAGCCGCGTATCATCAGAATCTACCTTGGCGGAATCCATTGGGCTGGGGTATGCTTTGTGGCTGCTCGGCGCAGTTTTTCCCTCAGTTATGAATAGTGCGACTCGTTATCTGGTAATCGCGGCGGCTACGATCATTGCAGTCGTGGTCTTGGTGTTGTGGGAACGAGCAGATCGCGAAGCCGCTCTGGAGGAACTAAGAACTCAGTTCAACGCGCAGGTGGTGAAAAGGGATAATGAGTTTTTCATTGGCTGCGATGGTGAAGCGCTCGTTGATCTGGTCGAGTTCGCCTCTCTTGTCAAACGGGTGGGGGAGCCAACAGTTATTGATTTAACGGGTGCTCCCAATCTTCAATCGCTCGATGGATTTGAGAGGCTCACTTCAGTTGTTTCGTTAGTTGTTATTGACTGCCCCAATTTGGAGTCTGTTGACGGAGTGTCCGGTCATCCTAATCTCGCGGAACTTATCGTGATGGATGCGGCTAAGTTGGAGGATGCTTCTCCGATACGCAGCTTGCCTTCGCTCGTCACGCTTGATCTCACCGGGTCAATCTCTCTAGAGAAATTTGATCTGGGAGGGCTGTCTGCTCTGGAGAATCTGTATTTGAGTCGCTGCCGCAAGCTGACGAGCCTCGATGTCTCCTCGCTGCCATTGCTAAAGCAGTTGTTCCTTGATGGGGCCTCTCGGGTTCAATCGGTAGCAGGTTTGGAGCAACTGGATCAGTTGACGGATCTTGATGTCAGCAATGCCAGTTCACTGGTTGGTCTGGAAGGCGTTTCCGGACTTTCTAGTTTGATAGTTCTCGATATTCGTAACGTTGAAGTCCCGAATTTCTCCGAGATCGGACAGCTTTCGGCCCTGAGAGTTTTGCGGATGGGAGGGCAGGACTCAATTACTTCAATTGAGTTTTTGTCAGGATTATCCAGCCTAAAAGAAATTCATCTGGAAGCGTGTCTAAATTTTAGTTCTATCAAGGGTATTCCTTCTTCCGTGTCTCAGTATGCTGGTTTCACCCATTGTCCCAAATTGGAAACCCTATCGGGTATAGAAGTCTGCGAAGGGTTAGAGCAACTCGATGTGACGGGGTGTCGGAATCTCAAAGAGATCAAGCAAGTTTCACAGCTTACGAGCCTCGTTCAGTTCAGCCTGGTTAAGTGCCGTCAGGTAATCGATATCGCTCCTGTTGCTGACCTCGCCGAGCTTACTGTCGTGATGCTGGGTGGCTCCGGGATCCTTCCTGATTCGATTGAAGATATCGAGATGGCAAATCCCGAGATCATCTTTGACTTTGCGGTGGGTGAATAGTCCGAGGGCATGCTGGCCGCGATTCCCTTCTTCGGTGCCGCTGAAGAATTTATCTGACCGAAAAAGCAAACAGGGTTAGGTCTCGGACCTAACCCCGCTTAGGAATTAGAGGTGGGATGAGTTTCGTGATATGGGGACCGCCTTAAAAAGCTTTCTGCCAGCCGACAATGACCATCCAGTCCATTCCGAGTCGGGGGCCATTGAGATCCTGATAGATCGGTGTTCCCGCTTCGATAGCGAGTCGGTGACCTTTGAAAAAACCGTTTTGACAATGGTAGTTCAACCCGGCGAAAACGTCGATTCGTTCCCCAGCCTGATTGTTGGGATCAGAGGTGGGAACCGGTCCCATAATCATAGGGTCGCGCCCTTCAATATCTCCCCAGATATTGGCGCTGAGACGAAGTGAGGTGCTAATGGCGTCGGAGAGACGAAAGGCACCCCAAATGTCGGCTCCGACTTCGTCGCCGAGGCTGTATCCGGCTCCGTTGTCATTGATTCGGATGGTGCTGCGTAATTGAGCACCCCATGAGAGATTCCCGCCTTGTCCGAGCCAGGTGATACCGGGCTTGAAGTCCCAAGTTCCTGAACCGAGTTGCATTGGGTAAGGGAGACGAATTGTTCCGGCGGCAGGCGGAACAAAACCGGTCTCTTCAATAGAGCCGGTTGGGGCGCTCATTATCAGGTTGAGGTGGGCGCGGGTGTTGCCCTTTTCGAACAAGCCGACAAGGCCGCCAAACTTAAAGTCTCCGATGCCGTTTGTGGCGGTGCTGAAAGTGGTACCGTTGGCGACGATGTGATCCATTTGCTTGTCAATCACTGGGATCATCGCCATGAGGGTTAGCCTGTTAGTTGGGGCATACATGGTGCCAAACATATGCATCTGAGTCTGCATGTTCGTCGGCATGATCTGGAAGGGACCTGAACCTTGCATACTGAGCTGGGAGCTAGCGGATACTTTGTTGCTACCAACGTAGTTTGGGCGCATGTCCATGTACATGAAGCGATGGGACAACATGATTTCACCGGTATGGTGCGTATGGTCTCCCATGACGCCGATGGGGGCGTGACTATCGACGCGGTTGGCGTCCCATGGGATGGTTGAACCATGCGGTTCGCTGACAATTTCTTTTGGCACGGTGGAGTCGGCCTGAAGAGTGGCAAAAAGGGCGGTAAACAGGGTGATGACGAGAGTAAATTGGAGTGATTTCATTGGTTGAATTGGTTGAATTGGTTGAATTGGTTGAATTGGTTGAATTGGAAATCAGACTGGGTTGGATTGAGCCCAGAATCTTTCCGTCAAAATTCATAAAACAGAAAGATGCTCAAGATCCGAGAGGATCTGAGTGAGTGGCCACTAGAAAGGTGGCGGGACCTTGACCGTCAGGCCCGTGGAGGGTGATCAATGCCCTCCGGCGTAACCTTTGCCGGAGTCAGATTGGAATCCTCGATGAGAAAAAGGGGGGCGCCTGGGTGAGAAAACCGAAGGGAGTCGCTGCCGATGGGCGCTAAGACTTGAAACTTGGTCAGCAAATTGAGGTTTTTTTCTTCCTCAGAAGTACGTTCGTTCTCCAGTGCTACGCAGTGATCGCAGGGAGTGCTGGCCGAAATCGTCTGTATGATTCGTTCAACCAATCCCGCAGCACGATCACCCTCTGAGACCATCTTAACCCACGTCACAGACTGCATGGCGCTCCATTGAATGTCCGTGAGTAAGACGGCTGCAAAGAGTGCTAGAGTTGTGGCAATTCTTTTCAAAACAGGTAGCTTTTTAAGCGATAACACGTCCATTGCAAGCTGGATTCGGTGCAATCTAAAGACAAATGGTTTTGACACCGAGCTTCATCCTGCTGAATTGGAAGGGTTGCTGCTATGAATACAAAAGTTGCGTTAGTCACAGGATCCAGCAAAGGGGTCGGCCGGGGAATAGCCTACGGTTTTGCTGATGCTGGTTGGGATGTCGCTGTCAATTACTACTCGGATAAGGCCGGTGCGGAGGAGACTCAATCCGTGATTGAGTCGAAGGGTTGCCGTTGTCTTACTGTAAAAGGGGATGTGGGGGCGAAGTCAGAAGTCGAGGCGATGATTTCTGACGTTGCTGCAGAATTGGGGAGTCTGGATTGCATGGTGAGTAATGCTGGGCGGCAGACGTTTGCTTCAGTGCTTGAACTATCCGAAGAAGATTGGGACAAGACCATCAGAACGAACTTGAAGGGGAGTTTTCTATGCACTCAAATTGCAGGACGGGTTATGAAGGAACAGGGGAGGGGCGGTGCAATCATCAACATTGGATCAGGCGCGAATAAGCAACCGTTTCTCAACCTTGTTGATTACTGTGCTTCCAAGGGTGGTTTGGAACAACTGACCCGGGTGAGTGCTTGTGAGCTCGGTCAGTATGGAATTCGGGTTAATTGCGTTGCCCCAGGAGCGATCGAGATTGAACGAACACGCGATGAATCTCCTGACTACGCAGGAACTTGGTCACCGTTGACGCCGGCGGGGCGAATCGGGAAACCGCAAGATATTGCGAATATGGTGGTTCACCTCGCCAGTGATTCAGCGGAGTTTATCACTGGCCAAACCGTCTACGTCGATGGCGGTCTCTGGACGAAAGCCCAGTGGCCCTACGAGGCAAAATAAGGAGAAAAGAAAGTCAATCTTCCCAGTCAATGACACCGAACAAATTGCTGTAGTCGTCTGTCCAGATTAGATCCTTCGGCAGTGCGTCATACCAGTAAGACGAGTAACCATCCTGCTCAAGTGCGTTATGGAAGCTATTGTCTTTGCTCAGCAGGATCCAATCGGAATAGTAGAGCATGTGCTGCTCGTAATTCGGGTCAAACTCAACCCGTGTCGCCTTCCAACCTGTCTGGTTAGCAAGATTGTGAACGAGATCGCTGAGATTAAGGTGGAGATTACTGACGTGAACGGCGATAACGCCTTTCTCTTTTAGATGTTTGTCGTAGAGCTCAAGAGCTTCGACCGTTAGCAGGTGAATGGGAATGGAATCACCGCTGAAAGCGTCGATCAAGAGAATGTCGAATTCCTGAGAGCCGCCATCTCTCCATTCATTCTCCATGGAAATTCTTGCGTCACCGAGCACAACTGCTTCGTCACCTTGACAATCTGAAAGATAAGAGAAGTGCTCTCTCGCGAGATCTTCGACCTGCGGATTAATCTCGTAGAAACGGATACGGTCCTCTGGACGCATGTAGGCGGAAATGGTTCCGATGCCGAGACCGACCACGCCAACGTGCATTGGTTTAGGCTGAACTCGCGATGAATACGATGAGAAAAAGGCACCGACACCACTTCTTTCAGAATAGTAGGTGGGTGCTATTTTGCTCAGTTCTTCATCGATGTATTGGCGACCATGAGAAATGCGTCCGTGGTAGAGAGCCCGGAAGTAGTCACTGCTGTATTGATCGACGTCATAAACACGAAGAACTCCATAGAATCCGCGAGCGGAGTCTCTTGAGCCTAGTTTAGTTTCCTTGATGTGGGCGTTCAGTCCCCATAGCAGAGCGGCGATAAGTCCTGTCCAACCGATGCTTCCGGTTATGAAGATTCGCGAAGTTCGCTTCTCCTTGAGTTGGTAGATCAACTGGAAGGAAATTAGAAAGGCGAGAAAAACGAGTGATAAATGTAATTCCCAGTAGCCGTCGAAGATGAGTGGGGAAATAAGGCTGACAAAGATACCTCCAAGGGCTCCACCTAGTGAAATTGCGAGGTAGAATGCTGTCAGGTTCCGCGCCGGAGGCTTGATCCGCACGACTTCGCCGTGGCAGACGAGACAGCCAAAGAAGATCGCACCCATATAGATGGTGATCTGCCAGCCGATGTGCATTTCTTCCCATGCGAATTGCTGTTTGATTAGGTAGACCACTGCGCCAACCGCAGCAATCGTCAGTGGAATAGCTGCCCACCGCTTATACCAGCGAGAGTGATCGAAGGTGATGACAAAGGTCAGTAAATAAAGTGCGAGCGGTAAGACCCAGAGAAACGGAACCACAGCGACGTCCTGGCACATTTGATTCGTTAGCGATAACAGCAGCATGGAACCGCAGGCAGCAAAGGCGATCCAGAGGATACAGTCGAGTATTCGAAAGGGACGTTCCTCGCCCTGATCGGCAGGAATTTCGGATGGAGTGGTCGTCTTAGCTTTTTTAAAAAAAGTGATTCCACAAGCGATAGCACCAATGCCGTAGACAGCGAACGCGACAGACCAAAGCATGGTTTGGTGCGTTACGCCCATGAGCGGTTCAAATACGAAGGGGTAGGTGAGCAGACCCAATATGGAGCCGACGTTGGAAATTGCGTAGAGGCGATAGGGGGACTTCCCAGGATAAATCTCAGCGAACCAATGCTGAAGCAGAGGCCCCGAAGCGGATAGGAGTAGGTAGGGGAAACCCACAGTAAGAGAGAGTAGTTTCAGGATACCACCAACTGGGTTCTCGCTGACGCTATCGGGGCGAAGGGCGTCATCCGGCGTGATCGGTATAAAATAGAGAGAGAGAGCCAGAAGCCCAAGGTGGATCCCTACTTGAAGCGCACGCTTCTCACGAAGAAGAGTGACGAGACCGTGGGCATAGGCATAGCCACCGAGCAGGCCACACTGAAAGAAGAGAAGGCAGGTCGTCCAGACGGCGGGGCTGCCGCCATACCAAGGAAGAATGTAGCGGGCGATAACTGGTTGAACCTGGAAAAGAAGAAATGCGCTCAGGAAAATTACGGCGGCGAAGATCGGCATGTCTTTTAAACCGTCAGAGTGCGAAATGGTTGTGTAGAATTAGTCGGGTTAAATCAGCGCCCGCGATCACGTGTGAGCATGATCTCGTTACCCTCAGTATCAACGCACATGGCAAGGTGCGGAGGCTTCCCATCTTCTGGCTCTGGTTCGCGGGGACACTGGCCACCGGCAGCGCGAACGGCGGCAGCTCCCTCCACCACATCAGCGACCTGAAGTGTTATTCCTGTCCACGTTTTCTTGCTTTCACCGCCACCATGAATCGCGATAAGTCCGCCAGCGATATCGAGTTCGGTAATGTGTGGATTCTGGCGAACGAGGGTTGCTCCAAAGACAGATTGGTAGAAGTTGGCAGCTCGTTCCGAGTCCGCAGCCCAGATGGTGTATTTGATTTTCTCGACGTTGAGCATGGTATCGAGACAGTTATACGATTCGAAGGCGGCATCGTAAACGAATTTGAAACTCAATTCTCCCGATGGCATGGCTGTGGGAGCTGAATTGTCCGTGAAAATCTCATTTCCAGATGCTTTGCCGGTTTCGCGCCGGCGAGATGATATTCGTGAAGCTCTGACAAAGCATCAGGTCGTGATCGTGTGCGGTGATACGGGTTCGGGAAAAACGACCCAGTTGCCCAAAATTGCCCTGGAGATGGGGCGTGGTGTTAACGGGAAGCGGATCGGCTGCACCCAGCCGAGAAGAATTGCGGCGACATCTGTAGCTCGCCGAGTGGCGGAGGAATTGGAAGTGCCGCTGGGAAAAGAGGTGGGATACCAGATTCGCTTTGAGGATCGTACTGAGCGTAACAGCACTGCCGTGAAATTTATGACCGACGGGGTTCTTCTAGCCGAGAGCAGGCATGATCGCGATTTACGGCAGTATGATACCCTGATTATTGACGAGGCGCACGAGCGGTCGCTCAACATTGACTTCATTCTCGGCTATCTGTACCGAACCTTGAAGAGGCGAAAAGATCTCAAGATCGTCATTTCATCGGCGACTCTGGATGCCGGATCGTTTTCTAAGTTCTTTGGAGATGCTCCAGTGATCGAGGTGGAAGGCCGGACCTTTCCCGTTGAAGACGAATACCAGAACCCGTTGCATGATCGAGAACGACTGTCGGAGCAGGTGGCGCGAGCGGTGGAGGAACTGGGGCAACGAGATCGGCTTGGAGATACGCTCGTCTTTCTTCCTGGGGAGCGGGAGATCCGCGACGCCGCCGACCTCCTTGAGGGACGAAAGTATGCTGACACGCTGGTTCTGCCTCTTTTTGCAAGGCAGGCAGGCAAGGAGCAGCAGGCCGTGTTCCAGCCCATGGAGATGAGACGGCGCCTCATTCTGGCAACCAATGTGGCTGAGACGTCACTAACCATTCCCGGTATCCGCTTTGTGGTCGATTCCGGAATCGCACGCGTCAGTCGTCATGATTCGGGTTCCGGCATTCAGCGGCTCCAGATCGAACCAATTTCAAAGGCCAGTGCTCGGCAGCGTCGGGGGCGCTGCGGACGAATCAGTGAAGGCGTTTGCGTCAGGTTATACTCGGAGGAGGATTTCAATGAACGAGAAGAATTTACGGATCCGGAGATTCTACGATCCAACCTTACTGGGGTGGTGCTGCAGATGGAGCATCTTGGCCTCGGAGATCCGTTGGAGTTTCCTTTTGTCGATCCGCCGCAGCCGAAGCGAGTCGCTCAGGCATACCGGGTGCTGGATGAAATCGGGGCGATCCAAAAGCATGGAAGTCAATTTCAACTTACCAAAACGGGACAGTCACTTGCCCGGCTTCCCGTGGACCCACGGGTGGGGCGTATCCTTGTTGCTGCCAAGGAAGAGAATTGCCTTGAAGAAGGCCTTATTGTGGCAAGTGCGCTGACGGTACAGGATCCCAAGGAGCGCCCCAAGGAGAAGCAAGAAGCTGCTGACAGTGCTCACGGGCAGTTCAAGGATAAGCGGTCTGATTTTACGAGCTGGTTAAGGTGGTGGTTTGCGATACATGAAGCTCGCAAAAAGTCGAACAACGAGTTGAGGCGCTTTTGTCAAAAGAACTTTCTCAACTTTCGACGAGTCCAAGAATGGATGAATCTGCATCGGGAGTTGCGGGACTGTCTTCGTGAAATGAAATGGAGACTGCCCGCGGCGAAGAGGGTATTAGCCGATCCTGAGGACACTTATTCTGAGGCGTTGCATCGAGCCGTTCTTGCGGCGATTCCCTCCCAAATCGGGATAAAGAATGGCCAAAAGCCAGGTTACAAGGGTGCGAGGAACTCAGAGTTTTATCTTTTTCCCGGCTCTGGGGTATTCAAGACCTCTCCGTCATGGACGATGGCGTTCGAGATAGTGGAGACAGCCAAACTTTATGCGCGGAACGCGGCGATATTTGACCCGGGCTGGGTGGAGCAGGTAGCACCGCATCTTTGTCGCTACAGATATAGCAATCCTCAGTGGGATCCAGACCAAGGTGCCGTTTACGGGCAGGAACGGGTCATCGCGTTTGGACTTCCGGTGGTTGATAAACGACCGGTCCACTACGGGCGAATTGATCGAAAGGTGGCTCGTGAGGTATTCTTGTTAGAAGCCCTCGTTAATGGCAACACACGGGCGCCGATCCCAGCTTTGGCCCGCAATCGAGAAACCATCGCGGCGGCGGAAAGGCTTGAACACAAGATGCGTCGGCATGGAGGATTGGTTCATCCGGAAGCAATCGTGTCGTTTTACGAAGAGCGGCTTCCCGAAGCGATTTGCACCCAAAAAGACTTTGCGCAGTGGGTGGCTGGCGAGAATCCCGGGGTCATCGATTTTACCCTAGACGATTGCCTGCTCCCACAAGTGGAGCCGCTACGCGTTGAGCACTACCCTGACTCCATTCTCTCTGTCGATGGTGCAACGGAGTTAAGTCTATACTATCTCCACAATCCCTCGGAAGAAGCTGACGGGATGACGCTTGAAGTTCCGTTAGTAGAGCTGCCCCATTTACCGGCGTGGTTTGGAGAGTGGCTTGTCACTGGTTGGCTCGATGAAAAGGTGGCCTCGCTGTTGCGCTGCCTGCGGAAAGAGACGCGCACACTGTTGCCTGCCAATCGCGAAGTCTTGGAGGGTTTTGTGGGGTCGTGGGAGGGCTACGAGCCTCACTGTGGTCTCTTGGAAGCGCTCGTAGATTTCTTCAGGGAAAACTACAGGGTCGAGATTACGGTGGAAGCTTTCGACCTTAAGCGCCTGCCCAGTTACCTGCAGATGCGGTATGCGATTGTCGACGATCAGGAAAAAGTGATCGCAGCGGGGCGCGATCTCTCTGAATTGCAGGAGCGCCTCTCGGGGCAGCTGAGGGATCGCTTTAAGAAGGTCTCGCAAGGCAGGTTTGAACGCGATGGCATCAGAGCATGGAATTTTGGTGATCTTCCGTCAGAGGTGGAACTCGATCGCCATACAAAGGGATTTCCTCGCCTGTTTGACGACGGATCGGGGGCCGTGGCGATGAAGCTTTGGCCCAGTGCTGTCTGTGCGGGTTTTCAGCATCGGCTGGGAGCAGCGAAGTTGTTTCGTTTAGAAAAAGAAACACCGGTGAATGGATTGGAGAGCGTCATTTTTGGTGGAAAGGAAGCGTCGCCGGTTCCTCAGCCGAGCCAGCCCAAACCTCAGGTGGCGCCATCAAGCGGATTTGGCTCGCTTGCTGCGGCATTTGGCGAAACGAGTAAGGCGCCATCGCGAAAGACGGCTCCGAACCCTTCCCCTAAGTCCAAGAGTTCAGATCTCCAGTATCTCGCTTCAGGTGAAAGCTGGCTGCTCTCAAATATCGGTCCTGATCCGTCTCGCAATAAAGAGGATCTCTTGAGGCGGGCCCTTAATGATCTCATCGGTGAGCCGCTGGAAGTACACGAATGGAACGAAGCACAAAGGCGGACCGAAGCTCAACTCTTTGAGCGCTTGTCGAATCTCTGTGGAACGGTCAGAAGGATTCTCAGGGTCGTTGAAACGATCAACGGGTTACTGGAGAATTCTGAACCTGGATATGAAGAGTCTTTGGCGGATGCTCGGGAACACTTCAACAGCCTTCTCGCTCCGGGGTGGCTGTTGACCGGAAGTTTGGTGGGAAAGTTGGTCCACTGGCAGGGTTTGGAACTGCGACTGACTCGAATGTTAGGATCCGCTCCAATCAAGGACCTCCAAAAACTTGAGCGATATCAAGAAAAGGCTGCCGTAATCTGGAAGGAGGAGGGCATCTGTGAATGCGGGCAATGTCCGGAAGCGGTGGCTCGCGAAAAATGGTTAGAGGAAGACTGGGCGTTACGGCTCCACACGTTTGCTCCCGAAATAAAAGCGCGGCTGAAGTAGCCGACAACCTAATCTATCATTGTTCCGATAGCACGAAGGAGTTCAGGGCGTCCGTCATTGTTCTTCGATGATGTGATGAAAGAGGGAGGCTCTCCATCGACATATTCGGTGAGCGCCTCGAGGAACAGGTCGCGGTTGGTCTTGATTCGGCCCGGTTTATTCTTGTCAGACTTGGTGAAGACAAGAGAGAAGGGGATTTCGCACTCGACCAGCCACGTCACAAAGTCGACATCGATCTTTTGGGGCTCGTGTCGGCAATCGATGAGCACGAAGACGTGTGTCAGATTATCGCGGTGTTCGAGGTAGTCAGCCACGAAATCATTGAACCGGTTTCTTTCCGCTTTGGGAGCCTTGGCGTAGCCATAGCCTGGCAGATCGACGAGGCACCAGCTCTCATTGACGACAAAAAAATTGATGAGCCGCGTGTGGCCGGGCTTCTGTGAAACCCGGGCGAGTGCCTTTTTGTTGCACAGCATATTAAGCAGTGACGACTTGCCCACATTGGAGCGTCCGATGAAAGCAAACTCCGGCATCTCGGTCTGAGGGCTGTCGCGGTAGTCAGCGGCGCTAGTGGCAAAGCGTGCGGAACTAATCTTCATGGGTAAAAAACTCATCAACTTTGGGCTTCAGTTCTCGCTCGTGGTCGATACGGTCAGCCAGATTGCGAGCTTTGATTCGGTGATCGCGTTTGTTGCGGCGTTCCACCGTCATCCTCCGTTTCTTGAGACGCTTCTTGAGGTGCTCGATTTCTTCTTCGAGCTTTAGGTAGCCCTCATAGCGGTCGCAGGAAAGTTCTCCGTTTTCAACCGCCGCACGGATGGCACAACCTTTGTCAGAGCCGTGTTTGCAGTCATGAAACTGGCATTGAGCAGCGAGCTTTTCGATGTCGGCGAAACGCTCGCGGAGTGTGGTTTCGTCCGTCCACATTTGAACTTCGCGAATCCCGGGGTTGTCGATGAGGATGCCACCCTGATCAAGGACAATAAGCTCTCGTGCGGTGGTTGTATGGCGTCCCTTTCCGGTGACTTCGTTAACCTCGCCCTTGTCCTGCCATTCTTCTCCGAGCAGAGCGTTGATAAGCGACGACTTTCCGACCCCGCTCGATCCAACGAAGGTGATAGAGACTCCCGTTTTTAGATGGGATTCAATCGCAGAGACATTTTGGCCATCTGCCGCACTGGTAATGAGGACTTCCGCCTCAGGAGCAATTTCACGAATGGCGGTAGCCGCTTTTTCGTTCTGCTCGGAGGGAAATAAATCCGACTTGTTGACCATGACAACCGCTTGTGCCCGACTCCTGCCGATCAGCGTGAAGTAGCGTTCCATTCGACGAATATTGAAATCCGTATCGGCATCGGTGACAACGCAGACGATATCGACATTAGATGCTATGACCTGTTCTTCGGAGCTTTTTCCAGGTGTTTTGCGTGAAAAGCAGGTTTGTCTGGAAAGTCGCGAACGGATGACGGTATCAAGATCGCCCGTGCCGATTTCAAGCGCGACCCAGTCGCCGACTGCGGGCAACTCTGCGTCGCATTCGGCTTCGTGATACACTTTGCCGCTCATGATCACCTCGTATTCCTCACCGCCTTCAAGCAGGGCACCGTAGGTGATCTTGTTGTCACGAATGAGGCGCGCCGGTTTCCACCCCTTTTTGGCAAAAGGGGCGAACTCCCGCTCAAAGGCGTCATTCCATCCTAACTCGGTGAGAGTCATCAGATGAAACTGTATCGGAGCCTGACGAACCTTCACCCGAAAAGTTAAAAGAATGAGTCGCCGATGCTAAGCGGAGTAGTACCAGGCACGGACGCAGGTATGACAAACACAAGGGTGGAATGAGTCTAGACAAAGACTCCACCCGTGGCATTTATGTCCCATGACGGAATCGGAACAGAAGCAACAATTGTCAGAGATAGTCGCGAAGGCGTGGCCCAAGGAGAGATTGGAAAAATTGGGGCCGACGCAGAAGAAACTTCTGGCGGGGATGTTCGATACGGAGAAGAACGAACTGACGCTTCCCGTAGTAGCGGGGCTACTGGAGGAGGTCGAAGAATACTTCCCAGAGGAAATGATACACTCGTCGAAACACTTAGAGCCGCTGATTCGAATCGGCTCAGAGTCCTTGGCATAAGCGAGGAGCAGCGTCAAAAGGTTCTACAGGCATCGGCATCGGCATCGGCATCGGGCGTATCCTTCTCAGTCATCGAAAACGCCGAGGAACGTATCGCGGATATGTTCTCGCCATTTTTAGCTTTTAGCATGAAATTTTGGGTAAAGATTTTGATCTGCGTGCCGTTGATCGTCCTTCTGGGTGGTCTCGGAGCCGTGGTGACGACGCCGGCGATCAAGGGGTGGTACTCGACTCTCGAGAAACCCCCAGGCGTACCTCCGAATGCAGTCTTTGGGCCCGTTTGGACCGCGCTCTATTCGATGATGGGCATTTCGCTGGCTCTTATCTGGCACCGGGTAGAGCCGGGAGTCCAAAAGAAGTGGGCGTTGGGCTTATTCCTGGGTCAGCTGATTTTAAACCTAGCTTGGTCGCCTGTATTTTTCGGGCTCCATTGGATGGGAGTCGCTTTGATCATTATTTCGGCGCTGCTGCTCCTGCTGCCTTACGCTATCATCAAGATACGCAGCGCCGATAAGTTGGCGGGCCGCCTGCTGATTCCCTACGCCATCTGGGTTGGCTATGCCACTTACCTCAATGCGGGCTACTGGTGGCTAAATCGTTAGGCCAGATCTAGGGCACCGCCCTCGCAGAGCGCCTCTGTTCCAAAGGTTTGGAGATGGTCCCCCATGGACTGAGGCAGGCCGTCATCCAGAGGCGTTTGAAGGCGATGCTTAACATTACCAAATCAATTTCGCCGCGCGCTGAAAAGGTTCATGGTATGCGATTTGCCCGAATTGATGGCTATTTCGGATGTCAGCACAACAAAATGGTCATTTCGCGTTAGATTTTTTATCGGTCGGGCACTCAGGGCGAGGCTTTGACGTGACTGACAAGTTGAGCGACAATCGCGCTATGCCCGGTCTCGTTATCAAGCCCAGATCCCGTATTTTTCATGGCCACGACTGGGTTTATGCCAGTGAGGTGCAGAAAGCCTTCGGCGACCCCCAACCGGGGGATGTGGTTTCGTTGAAAGATTTCAAAGATCGCCCGCTCGGGACTGCTATCTACAATCCATCTTCGCAGATTGTGGCTCGTCGCATCTCGAGGCGAAAGCAGGAACTCGATGCTTCCTTTTTTCAACGTCGTTTGGAGCGTGCACTGCAGTTGCGCGAAGGGATGGGATTCGAAGAACTCATTTACCGCCTTGTCTGGAGCGAAGCGGACGGAATGCCTGGAGTGGTGATTGATCGATATGGGGATCACTTCGTTCTGCAAACCTTGACGCTGGCTATGGATCAGCGGAAAGCTCTTCTTGTAGAGGCATTGACAGCAGTCTTCGGCGAAATCGTCGTTATCGAGCGCAACGATTCTGCGGTTCGGAAGGCTGAGGGGCTTGCGGTCGAGACCGGGGTTCTCTTGGGAACTTGGAGCGGCCCTTTCGAGATCGTGGTAAATGGAATCTGCCAGAAGATTGATCTATTGGAGGGTCAGAAGACTGGTATCTATCTGGACCAACTCGACAGCTATGCGGCAGTGGGCCAGTTGTCAAAAGACAGAACGGTATTGGATTGCTTTTGCAATCAGGGGGGCTTTGCACTTCATGCTGCCAAAGGAGGGGCTAAGTCTGTGGTCGCAGTCGATATCAGTGCAGGAGCCGTCGAAGCAACCCATGCCAACGCGGCAAGGAATGGACTGTCGGTCGAGGCTGTCGAAGCCAATGTTTTTGATTTCCTGAAAGAGGCCGAAATGGCGGAGAAAAAATTCGATCTGATCGTTCTGGATCCGCCTTCATTCACAAAAAATCGAAAAGGAGTTACCGGGGCGATGAGGGGATACAAGGAAATCCACCTCAGAGCGTTGAAATTGCTCAATCAGAAAGGCGTTCTATCCACTTATTGTTGCAGTCACCATGTAAGTGAAAAGGAATTTTTCGATGTGATTTGTGACGCTTCGGTCGACGCAAAGCGAACCCTTCGAGTGATCAAGAGTCATACTCAGAGGAGGGATCATCCCGTCATTGCGACTTTGCCTGAAACCCGATACCTGAAAGGGTTTACTTTTGAAACGGTGGGTGGGTTTTAATCTTGGCTACTCGACACGCTTCGACGATTGCTAATTTTCATTCTCTGCATCTTCGCCCCGGTCGCCGGTTTGGAATGCTTAATGCGTGCCAAAGAAGACGCCTTCGCCTCACTTGCTGATAAGTCTTTGCTGAGGAAGCGTTTTTTCCAGCGTGTGATTCGGATTGCTAAGAAGCGATAAGATTGGCAGATTCTCATTATGAGATACTGGGCTATCGTTATAGTTGCAATTTTCGGAGTCATTGGCTGTGAAAAGAAACAAGGAAATAATAGTTCTGTTGAGGTGGTGCCGGCGGCCGAGACTGAGGCGGTAATGGTAGAACCGAGGGAATTGGCTCACTTACTGAAGGAAAAACCCGAACTAGTGGTTATTGATATTCGAACGCCAGCAGAGTTTGCTGGGGGCCACATCAAAGGAGCGGTCAATATCGACTTCCAGAGAGAAGGTTTTGCTGAAGCGATTGCCACGCTTAATGCTGGTGTTCCCACGGTCTTTCATTGCCGCAGCGGTGGCCGTAGTGGGCAGGCTCAATCACTTTTCGAGTCATTGCCTTTTACTGAACTTTATCACTTTGCAGCAGGGAGTAACGGTTGGAGTGCGGCCGGGTATCCGATAAATCAATAGGACGGCTTGCGAACTAACGAATCATTTGGATTGAATCGGCTGAATCAAAACAAACGGTGAGACGACAAGAGCTTTGAACTTTGTCTGGCTCTCTTCCCAATAAGAAGCGTGAGGTGCAGAGGGAGTGATGATATCGCCCGCTGAGCGCCAGAGCGAAACCTTATCGGTATCGTCATTGGAGAGGGCTTCGCCGACTTCGGTGATTGAAAGCGACAGATCTACGAAGATAAGTGCTTCGTTTTTGTAGTGTGGTTTGAGGTAGCTCCACTCAACGATCCCAGTGTATTTTTCAAGCTTCTCTAGAGATGTGGTTTGATCATCTCCCAAAACGCCATAGAGCATCGGATCACTGTTCGATGGCGAATGAATATCGGGGGATGGCTCTGACATAATTCGAAGGATTACTATTCCTCGCGAAGTTCAATAAGGAGTTGCTTGAAAGTCTCAACTTTATCTTCGGGGGGCAGAGAAGGATTCATTAATGACGGAGCTACCTTAATGCCATCACCTAACATTGAACGGGCGATGTCTGCGGTTTGAGAGGGAATTCCGCCTACCTTCTGGTAGTTCTCGAGAAAGAATCCTAAGGATTCTTCCCACGAGGGAAGGTTGGGGGCTACTTGGGGCTTTAGCCCTGACGATGATAGGTAGCCTCCTAACACCCCATAGTTGTAGTGGGCGAGAATATCTTTGTTTCCTGTCAAGAGGGCTGCCTGGGCATAGGTAAAAGCTTCAGTATCTGATTTCTCGTTCCATTTCTGCACGGTGAGTTGCAGGTAGGTTTTCAGGAGTATTCCGTTACTCCTAAAGAAAGCTCCTTCTTCTTGAATATTGAGATAAGACGCGGCAGATTCAAAATCGCGACTGTTGTAGGCGTAAAGGCCTTCGAGAACCCGCTTGGAATCGCGAACGGCTCTCTCCTCAGGAAAGTTGTTTTTCGCCCCGCGATAGATCCGGTTCGCATTTTCCCAGTCATTGATATTGATCGCGAACGTGAGGACGTGGAGCGCCCTCCCGGAGATGCGGATGTTTTCTATTTCCTCGCCACCGAGAGAACCGGTATTTTCGAAGTCGAGATCTTTTCTCCCAAAAACGACAGCCCGTGCTCCATAAAAGAGAGGTTTCCAATCGGTCGACTTTTGGAACCAGTCGACAGCTTCGCGGTGCAGGAAACCAATGCACCAAACATCGCAGTTCATTTTGCTTACAAACTGCTGTGTCCCGTTGCCCTTAAGGGCGTTGTAGTATTCTGCATACCAAGTCTTGAACGGGAAATATCTGGGATCGATCATGTGTTTTTGATCGGGGTAGAGCGTCCATAACAGGTAGGCTCCCGAGTCGTAGTCATTACCAAGCTTGAACCCGGAAAGATTGTCACGAATGTAGTGGGCCTCTTCGACCGGATTGGTCATCGACATCCCGTAGCCGAACCAGCGGTTGAGAACAGGTTGACTCGTTTTCTCGCGGAGGATTGTGATCGAGACGAAAGCACTAATCAGTAATGGAGCGGCGAGATAGCTCAGCTTCAGTTTTCCGGTGGGTGACCTTAGCGATGCGGAGGCGAAGGAAAGTGTGTAGACGCTCGTGAACGCCAAAGTGACGCCCCAGAAGTATGTGGTGCGAAGCATGTAGCAATAGAGAAAGCCGAAGAATAAGTTAGTGAGCACAAAGACCCAATTGATCGACTGACGCCTGAAAACCGAGATTAAGAGTATGGCGAGAAAAGAGGCCCCAAGGAAAAAGAATTCAGGCAGGTGCAGTAGTTTGCCCTGACTCGAAAACGCGGTTTGGTAATCTGAAATTGTCTTCAGTTCCTCTACGCTTGATCCCAGTAAGGTTTCGCCTAGCTGCCTTGGATAATCAGCGCCGTATGGAGTGATGAATAGGGCTGCCGCTGAAAGAATCGAGCCAATAAAAAGGTGTCGGCGGGTGCCAATGGGAAGCCTTTGACTTCGGCTGAAGAGAGAATTCATCACCTCTCCGAGCCACATTAATGAAACGAAAATGGCTCCAAATATGACACCCCCGTGGCTGTTCGCCCAGATAAGCATGATCAGGGGGAAGAAGTAGGGTAACTTAGAAGCCTTGCTAGGAGACAGTCTTACTCGATACCAAAGGTAGTTCAGAGCAATCATGCCGATGAACGAAAAGATTTCAGGTTTGAGAGTGGCACCGGAATGGTTGGCCATTGCCATTCCTGTCAACCAGAGGGCCCAAACGAGCGGATTGCGCAGCAGTTTCTCCCGTCGTGCGATATCAAGAAAGGTCGCGAGGAACAATAAAGCCGAAGAGTATTTGAATGCGAAGAGTAGCGCTGCTCCTCCGATAGAATGGAGAAAAAAGAGGAAAATCTGCGCTAGCCAGCAGCAATAGATGATCCCGCCATCGGTCGGAGTCCAAGTAAAGGCGCCATGGTCCGCAATGAGAGTTGCATTATCGATCGCATATTTGCCGTAAGCCATCTGCCACCAGATATCCCCGTCTTTGATCGGAGAAGTGCATAGAACCGCTATATAAACGACGCAGAGGCTCAACAAGCCCCACAAAATTCCCGTCGGAAGTTTCGATTCGGAAGTCATGGGGTGATAAAACAGTGAGCTTTCAGGTGGCGATGCAGAGTGGTGGATCTTGACTTACTCAAGCGAAAGATCAAGCAGTTCATTTGACGTTGCAATCAACAATACAGGTCGTTATTAGCAAAGGATCGAGATTTTTACTGGAGACATGTCATGTTAGAATTCACCTTCTCATAGTATGTCGGCCGTCCGAATCCCTTTTAATAAGCAAGTCGAACTGCCCGGAAATCTTGATTTGATTTCCGAGGCGGTGAAGAGCGGGCAGTGCGCTGGAAACGGGCCGTTTGGGAAAAGATGTGAAA